>CAZZFV010000097.1:0-2530 GCA_964653855.1 uncultured Lachnospiraceae bacterium | reverse complement strand
ACCACGAAGTGGTTCGATAATCGATTATAGGAAGCGTTTTTTGCTTCCTATAATAGTTAATATTGATGGGCAATCCGCCGGTATTAATTGTATTAATTTAACCTTATTTCGGAGGCTTTTAAACATGGAAGACCGTGATTTGTTAAAACCCGAAAATTCAGAATTTGAAAATATCATGGGGAATATAAATGAAGAAAATCGTAATGCAGAGCAACCGTGCGGTGAAGAAATTTCTGTAACCGCCAAATCCGATGAGAGTATCAAATTCGACGGGAACAGGACGTCGGGTGAAAACACCGAATCGGATGAAAAATCCGAATCCGATGGCAGCACCGTATACAACGAAGATACCGAATCCGATGACAACACCGTATACAACGAAGATACCGAATCCGATGAAAATCAGGAGGAAACGGACGATATAAACAAAAACGACGACGACAGGGATTTTGTTAAAGAAATACTTGACATCATCCATTCCGACAAAAGCGACGACGAAATAAAAACGGAGCTTGACGAATACCACGAAAACGATATTGCGACTGCATTCACCGAGCTTTCTCCGAGCGAGCGTGTGAAGATGTATCGAATTCTCGGAACGGAAAAGGTGTCGGAGATTTTTGCGTATATCGACGATTTTTCGCTTTATGTCGATGAGCTCGGTTACGAAAATGCCGCCGATGTCATCGAAAACATGGATGCCGACGATGCCGTGGACGTCTTGCAGGAAATCGACGACGACGAAACAAGGGAACAGATTATGTCCCTTATGGAGCCCGAAGCGACAGAGGACATAAAGCTTATCGGTTCGTATGACGACGATCGGATAGGAAGTATGATGACAACCAATTATATTTCCATATCCAAGAATTCCACCATAAAGCAGGCCATGCGAGAACTTGTGACGCAGGCGGGCGAAAACGACAACATAAACACGATTTATGTTTATGACGAAGACAATAAGTACTACGGCGCGATCGACCTTCGCGATCTCATAATCGCGCGTAAAGACGACTTACTTGAAAGCGTAATAAGTACGGGCTATCCGTGCATAAGCGCCGATGAAAAAATAAGCGACAGTATCGAAGATTTAAAGTCCTATGCGGAAGACTCTTTGCCCGTGGTTGACGAAGAAAACCACATAATCGGTGTAATTACGTCGACGGACATTATCGAAGCCGTTGATGCGGAAATGGGTGAAGATTACGCAAAATTCGCCGCCATGACCGAAGAAACGGATATAAACGAGACCGTGTTCCAGAGCATGAGAAAGAGGCTTCCGTGGCTGATTCTCTTACTTTTCCTCGCGATGGGCGTGTCAAGTGTTGTGGGCTTGTTTGAAAACGTTGTAAAGGAAGTCGCCGTTATCGTAAGCTTTCAGTCGCTCATCCTCGGAATGGCGGGAAACGTGGGCACGCAGTCGCTTGCCGTTACGATAAGGGTACTTGTTGACACCGACCTAAAAGGCCGCGACAAAATGAACTTTATATTTAAGGAAATGAAGATAGGTGCGGCAAACGGACTGTTGCTCGGACTTCTTGCGCTCGCTTTTGTAAGCTTTTACTTACATCTCGCAAAAAACATGTCCTTCGGATACAGTATTGCGGTTGCGGTGTGCGTATGCCTTTCGTTGTTCTTTGCAATGATAATATCAAGCTTTGTGGGAGCTTTTATTCCCATGTTGCTTCACAAACTTAAATTTGACCCGGCGGTTGCGTCAGGCCCCCTCATTACCACGATGAACGACCTTGTTGCCGTTGTGACTTATTACGGACTCGCGGGGCTCCTTCTCGTAAAATTATTGGGTTTGTAGGAAAGGATTTTAATGGAAAACAAAATTACAGCATATGTTGACGGAAGCTTTAACGTCGAAACTCACACATACGCATACGGCTGCGTGATCATAAAACCTGACGGCGAAACAATTACATTGTCCGGAAGCGACAACAATCCCGAAGTCGCAATAATAAGAAACGTTGCGGGTGAGATGCTCGGTGCAATGAATGCGGTGAAATGGGCAAAAAAAGAAGGTTATTCGGAGATTGAGATTTGCTACGATTATTCCGGAATCGAAATGTGGGCGACGGGCAAATGGAAGGCAAAGAACAAATACACAAAAGGCTATGCGGATTACATGAGAACGAGCGCGGAGAAAATCAAAATCACCTATACAAAGGTAGAGGCACACACGGGCGTTAAGTATAACGAAATGGCGGACCGGCTTGCGCGTGCGGCGCTTGATAAGTAAAAACGTAAAGACAAACGTAAAGACAAACGTAAAGACAAACGTAAAGACAAAAAACCGGCCGATGTGCTTAAAAACATTTCCGAAAAAATTTTTTAAATTCCTTCTTGACAAATCCTTTTTACGGGAGTAATATATCGCTCGCACCGCAAAAAACGGAGAGCACTTAAACGGAAACATTTTGAATAATGAAAACGAAATTTAAGTAAATCTTAAGTCACAAAAAAATAAAAAAAAGTTGTTGACAAAGTTTTAAATCGGTGGTATCTTAACAAAGCTGCTTGC
>CAZZFV010000096.1:0-2544 GCA_964653855.1 uncultured Lachnospiraceae bacterium | reverse complement strand
AGAATTCACAGCTAATCCTGAGAATGATTGGGTTATTACTGGAGCAAGTGCTGGGGTTGGTGCTAATACTCCTAAATGGGTAATTAAAGATAGCGATATTTTAGATATGTGGAATGTAGAAGATACTGAACCTGATATAGAATTCATCTGTAATAAACCAAATGGCACAGCTGAAATATTGATTGATATCAAAATACCAAAATCAATAATAGACTATAGAAGCGCAAGTGTATGTAGCAATATCAATCCATGGACCAAAAATAACCTCTTAGCTCCACTCAATTATACATCAGATACATTAACTAAGGTATTTCCATGGAATGGAAGTACAGAAGCTAGATTCTGGTTCATAAATAAAGCAGGAGAGAAAATTAGATGGCGTTCAGTTAGAGGATATATAGACTTAGAACTAATCATAGACAACTCAGACTCATACGCAATGACTGGTGACAATTGAAGGTTATTTTTAGAGATTTCTAAGAAATGCCATTAGATGAACGTATTAGGAAGTCCTTACTAAGGAACCGAAACCAAATGAAAGCAACTAGGGTGAACCAAGCCTTCAAGTATGCCAAAGAACATGATATTAAAGGTGTGACTAAGAAGTCTATCTTAGAGTACATTAAGGAAATAGAACCCAACAAGGCATTCAAAGGTAAACAAGCCTCTAAGCAATTTGTCTTTAATTACATAGGTGGCTGGTTTGCTGATATTGGTTTCAACAGGAATAAGGAGATGGGTAAGAAGATAGACGGTGATAACTGGTTAAGACAATTCGTCCTATTCGTGAATGGAAATTCAGGGTGGGCTAAGGTATATGAGGCACCTTCTAAAGACCGTGAGGTAGTCTCTTCTATAGTACAGAGGTTTATTAATGATATGGGTGAGTATCCAGTTAAGTTAATCATAACAGATAATGATGGAGCCTTTGATGATAGTACATTACCTATTAAGAAGATACAATCTGAAGTAGCAAACAATGAATACGAAGAACATAAGAACCATAGACTATTCTCTAGGATAGATACATTCATGAGTCACTTAAGAAGATATGCCTGGCACGAATATAATGTTGGTAAGGTAAATGGTGAGCCTGCTAAGATATGTGATCAACCTGCTTCTAAGGAATTCTACATTCCATTAGACACAATTAAGAGATTTGTCTATGAGTGGAATGAACATACTATCCCTATTGTAAGATGTACTAGGAACGAGATGATGAAAGATAGAGATTTGGAACTTGCCTATATGTGTTGGGCACTTTATGGAAACACCATAGCAGATAAACTTAGAGAGTCTATAAAAGGAGAAGTAAGAGTTAAGTCAAGAGCTAGATTTAATGACTTAGGTGCTAATAGACAAGAGAGAGCACATGGTGAAAGAGCTGGAGTATATGTTATAGCTAGGAAACAAGATGGACACTATGTAGGTATTGATAAAGAGAATAGGGAAGTACACTTTAATGCTGATGAGGTTACTAACATTATAGATGATGCTCCACTTAATGCTGAAGAAGATGCTCTTATGAATGTTAATGATGAGATTAATAGAACTGATATCTATGATAACATGGTAACTAAGTATGAAGGACCACCAGCTCATAGACACAAACATAGAAAGCATCACACACCACAGCCTGAACCTTCAGTAGAAGACGCAGCACAGAAGATGGCTGTTGATGAACAGCTTAGAGACTTTGATAGAGGTATACCACCAGACTTAAGCTCTGAAGCTATTTATAATAGTGCTAAGAAGATGTTGATGGCACTTAAGGATGCTGACGCTACTTCATATGAAGAACTTATAGTTGACTTAGCTTCCAAGCACTATACACTTACATCTAAGGCTGAAGAGAGACTAGCTAAGAGACTTCAGAGACAAGCTGATAAGAGTGTATTCAACTATCAAGATATCCCTGTAAATGAAGCTAATGAATCTGGTATGATAACCAAACTAGCAAATCAAATTAAAGAAAGAAATGGAGATAGACCAAATAAGAAGAAAGCTCACCGCTCTAGAAAACAAACAACGAGTTAATATGTCTAACGCTTCATTAGAAGCTAAATGCTTAAAGAATGAAGGCTCAACACTTAAAGCAACTAGTGGAGTGATTACAAGTAATGTTGTTATTAAGGCTCCTAACATTCCTGATGACTTAGTTCAAAAGGTTCAGAAGATAGATGACATTGATGAAGATATGACAGAGCTGAGTAAGAGTGTTGCTCAGAACACTTTAGATATAAGTGGGAAAGCAGATAAGGAACATACACATGAATTAAAAGACATTACAGACTACAAAGCATATGATGACACCGAGATAAGAAAGAGTGTCGCTCAGAACACATTAGATATAACCTCGCACGAAGAAAAGCTTAAGGAACATGATATCCTATTTACATTTATTGACGACACAGTTCTTCCAGATCTATACAGCAATACAGATAGTAAGGCAGATAAAGGACATAAACACACTATAAGCGATATCACTGACTATGTGGCGCCAACTGGATATGATGAATTAAAATCACAGATATTACAAGCAAT
>CAZZFV010000095.1:0-2613 GCA_964653855.1 uncultured Lachnospiraceae bacterium | reverse complement strand
TCATTTTACGAAGAATTTATGGACAATATTCCATACGAAGATTGGACAAAATATATTGTGAGTTTACTTAAAAAATACGGAGTCCCGGACGGACTCGTGTGTGAACTCGGATGCGGTACGGGGTGTGTCACGAGGCTCCTTCGCGATGCGGGCTACAATATGATAGGAATTGACAGTTCCGCAGAAATGCTTGAAGTGGCAATGTATGAGCACAGTGACGAAAATAAAGATATCCTTTACCTAAATCAGGACATGACGGATTTTGAGCTTTACGGAACCGTGAATGCGATTGTATGCGTTTGCGATTCGATAAATTATCTTCTTACAGAAAAAGATTTGGTGAAGACGTTCAAACTTTGCAACAATTACCTTGAAAGTCGCGGAATTCTTATATTCGATATGAAAACGGAATATGAGTATTCGGTCAAAATGGGAAACAGGACGATTGTCGACAATCGCAAGGATTCGACGCTCATTTGGGAAAACAGTTATAATCCGAAAACTCATAAGAACAGATACGATATAACAGTTTACGGAAAATCGGACGAGGATCCGGATCTTTTTTACCGCACGGACGAAACTCACATTCAAAAAGCGTATTCCGTATCGCGGGTGATTTCGTTAATCGAAAAGGCGGGAATGGAATTTGTTGCGGCATATGATGCGTTTACGTTCGATCCGGTAAAGGAAAACGGCGAAAGAATTTATTTTGTCGCAAGAGAAAAGAAGCAGGAGGGTAAGCTTTATGTATAAAGATTATGTGATAAGAGGAACGGCGGCGGACGATAAGATAAGATTTTTTGCGGCAACGACCAAAAATTTGGTTGAGGAGGCGAGAAAACGTCACAATACAAGTCCCGTTGCGACGGCGGCTCTCGGACGCCTTATGACGGGTGCGGTCATGATGGGAAAGATGATGAAGAGCACGGATGACCTTTTGACCGTTATCGTGAGAGGTGACGGACCGATAGGGCGCATTGTTGTCACCGCGGATTCGATGGGACGCGTAAAAGGTTATGTGGGAAACGAAAACGTGATTATCCCCGCGCGTGCGGACGGACACCTTGATGTGGGAGGAGCCGTCGGAAAGGGAATTTTGACGGTTATCCGTGATACGGGCTTAAAAGAACCTTATACCGGCGAAACGGAACTCATATCCGGTGAAATTGCGGAAGATCTGACCGTTTATTTTGCGACTTCCGAGCAAATTCCGTCTGCTGTCGGGCTTGGGGTCCTTCTCACAAAAGAGAACACGGTTTCCGCGTCCGGCGGATTCATAATCCAGGTGATGCCCGGAGCGGACGAAGAATTAATCGATACTCTCGAAAAAAAACTTACGGAAGTAACGGATGTTTCGTCGCTTTTTGACGAAGGAATGACACCCGAAGAAATAATCGAATATATTATGGAAGGCATGAATCCTGTTGTGATGGAATCAGTTACTGCAGAATTTTATTGTAATTGTTCGCGTGAGCGTGTTTTAAATGCTGTACTCGGAATAAAAAAGAGTGATCTTGAAGAAATAATAAGTGAAGGAAACGATCTTGAAATAAAATGCGAATTTTGCGGCAAAAAGCACAAAATCACTGTGGACGAATTAAAGAACGCCCTTCTGAAAAATTAAATTTTTTTGATTTATTTGGCTTATATTGAGAGTTTATATAAAACCGCAAAAGACAACCGATTTATCACAGGCATTAGATATACTTATTTTACCGACTTATTTTTAGATGCTATGATGATGAGGTTTAAAAGGAGACTTTATAATGGTTTCATACAATGATTTTAATGAGCTTCACGAAGAATGCGGTGTATTCGGAGCATATGACATAACGGGCGGCGACGTTCAGGCGGATATTTATTACGGACTTTCTGCTCTTCAGCACAGGGGTCAGGAAAGTGCGGGAATTGCGGTAACTAACACGTTCGGACCCAAAGGTATGGTTAAAAGTGTCCGTGACATGGGACTTGTGAGCGAAGTGTTTGATGCGGAAAAATTGTCCGGTTTAAACGGCAACATCGGAGTCGGGCATGTTAGATATTCGACAACCGGCGCAAGCTGCCGTGAAAATACGCAGCCGCTTGTGATAAATTATGTAAAGGGAACGCTTGCGCTTTCTCATAACGGAAATCTCATAAATGCGGCGGAATTAAAGGAACACCTTGCGCGCACGGGAGCAATATTTCAAACGACCACGGATTCGGAAGTGATTGCGTATATTGTGGCGCGTGAGCGTCTTAATTCGGATTGCGTTGAGGGAGCCGTAAAAGCGGCAATGGAACACTTAAAAGGCGCTTATTCGCTTGCGATAATGAGCGCAAGAAAACTTATCGGCGTGCGTGATCCCTGGGGGTTCAGGCCGCTTTGCCTCGGAAAACGCAACAACACTTGGTTCTTTGCATCGGAAAGCTGCGCGCTTGATGCGGTTGATGCGGAATTTGTGCGTGATGTGGAACCCGGCGAAATAGTTACGATCACAAAGACGGGCGAAGTTTTATCCGACAAAAGTATGTGTAAAACACGCACCGCTCATTGCATATTCGAATATATTTATTTTGCGCGCCCGGACAGCCGTATCGACGGAATGTCCGTTTACAATTCGAGAATACTTG
>CAZZFV010000094.1:0-2622 GCA_964653855.1 uncultured Lachnospiraceae bacterium | reverse complement strand
GTTCCTTTGCTTTTGAGAGAGAAAAGTCTATATTTGCAGCGAAAGAAAACCTTCCCTTCGGGGAAGGCATGTGTGTTTTAAGATTATTTTTTTGAATTCATTCGTAAGCCGTCCCGCAGTGATGCGGGGCGGTTTTTTCTTATCTGACGGAAATGCAGCATTTGCTTTTTCGAGACAGGCTGACTATCTTTGTGTACAACGCCTCACCGAAAAAGGTGTTGAGTAAAAATTCATAAATTGAAATTAAACCGGAAGCCGTCCCGCAGTGATGCGGGGCGGTTTTTTTCTTGCAGGCTACTGAATTCCTCGCAAACGCGTAATTCTCAGTTTGCTTTTTCGGAACAGACTGTCTATCTTTGCGATAGAAAGAATTCATAAAGTTAAAAAATTGAACCGGAAGCCGTCCCGCAGCGATGCGTGACGGCTTCTTCCGTTTCCTGACGGGAAAGAGGCCAACTTTCTTTCCGAATCCCCTCCCGGGGGCTTCCACCTTCTTCCTCTTCCCGTCCCCGCGCGTGTCCGTTGCGGCAAAGGTAAGCCGTCCCTTCCCAGGAAAGACCTGCCGGGCCTGCGGCCGGGCAGCCCTGAGCGGGTGCGGCCTCACAAACTCGCTCCGCTCCTTTCTGAACCGTTCTTTCCCAGAGGGCGGCCTGTCCCCGCCTTACGGGCCCGCACCGGAACGGGCAAGGGAAGAATGTTTCACATCATATCTTTTTTTTTGACTTATGAAGAAGGAGAAACTGAACGCGCTGGGAATAGGCGCCACGAGGGACTACACGGCGGAGGAGGTATTGAGGCTTTCAAGCACCGAGCTCTGCGAGAGCGAGACGGCCTACAAGGCGAGCCTGCTGAGGGAATTCTGCGAGGAGTTCTACGCCTCGAAGGGCGAGGAGACCGAGCCGGTAAGAAGCGCCGAGCAGGCGGCGCGGCTGTTCGCCCCGCACCTCAAGTGCCTTGACCACGAGGAGTGCTGGGTGGTGCTTCTGGACCGCTCGAACAAGCCCCTTGACACCGTCCACATATCCGACGGGACGGTCGGCGCGTGCACCATAGACATCGCGAGGATAGCCAAGCACGCCGTCATCGCCGGAGCGTCGGGAGTCCTTCTCGCGCACAACCACCCGAGCGGCAACCCGCAGCCTTCCAAAGCCGACATCGAGCAGACGAAGCAGCTCAGGGACGCGCTGGGGCTCTTCAACGTCAAGCTCCTCGACCACATCATCTTCGGGAACAGGGAGTTCTTCTCGTTCGGGGAGGAGACCGCGATCCCGCTCCGAAGGGCCGCGTAGCACATTTCGAGGGGCAAAACATTAAGATTTATTATTTTATGGACAAATGTTTCGCAACGAATGAAAAATATTTCTATCTTTGCGCTTGTATAACTTATTTATGGGATATACGATAAATAAGAGAATTGAGAGAAATGAGTTAATTGAGACAGGCTCCGCCCCGCAGGCCCCTGCCGTCGCGTCTTGCCTCAATGACCCGGAGGCCCTGATAGGTCTGTTCCTCGCGGAGCAGCAGGTGATGCAGAGCAGCCGGCGCACCTACGGATGGGCGATAAGGCGTTTCTTCCGCTGGTGCGAAGGGCAGCAGAGGAGTGCAGGCTCGGTTCAGAGAGCCGACCTGGTCGCCTACATAGACTCGCTGACCGACACGGGCTACTCGCAGAAGACCGTAGGCCTCTACACCGTGGCCGTGAGGCGGTTCTTCGGCTGGCTGGAGTCCAGAAGGCTCTACCCGGACGTGACCCGGGGGCTCAAGGGAGGAAGGCAGCTCAAGGACAGCTTCGAGAAGATGCACCTGGAGCGGAGCGAGAGGACGGCCCTGCTGCTGGAGGCGAAGGGAAGAGGCAAGAGGGACTACGCGATAGTGAACCTGATGCTCCGCAACGGCCTGCGCACCGTGGAGGTGGCGAGGCTCGACACGGACGACGTGACGACCCGTCGGGGAGTGTGCGTGCTGAGGCTCTGGCGCAAGGGGCATTCGGCCAAGGACAGCTGGACGGTGCTCACCCCGGAGGCCCGGGGCCCGATAGAGGACTACCTGCAGAGCCGGGGGACGCTGCTCGCGAAGGCTCCGCTCTTCGTCACCGAGGGCGACGGGAACACCGGACGAAGGCTCACACCGAGAAGGGTGCAGCAGATAGTCCGGTCGTGTCTGGACGCGATAGGGCTCACATCGAGGGAGTACTCCCCGCACAGCCTGCGGCACACGACCGCCGTGGCAATCCTGGAGGCCGGAGGAAGCGTCTTCGACGTGCAGACGGTGCTGGGGCACGCCTCGCCCGTGACCTCGCAGATATACACCCGCAGCATCGAGGAGGAGATGCGCCTGAAGAACCCTCCGGAGGGGCTTCTGAGAAGGGCCTTCGGGGAAGAAGGGGAAGACAATGGCAACCACAACAACGATATTGATAACCATTAAAACTGTTCAGGATATGGAGGAAGAATTGAAGGAAATAATCCACGCCGTGGGGATTGAAGACGGGGACTACCAGTTCCTTGAGGGGCTTGCGGAGACATTCTTCGCGCAGCACACCAAAGACGAGGTCCTGGAGCTCTTCTGCAAGGCCTACTACAGAGGCAGGAAGGACTTCGCGGACAAGGTCAAATCCTATGA
>CAZZFV010000093.1:0-2642 GCA_964653855.1 uncultured Lachnospiraceae bacterium | reverse complement strand
TACCTTCATAGTTACATTGTTATTATAAATAACAAATAAATATCCCGTTCCCCCTTGTCTTCGCCTGTTTTTCTGTTATAATGTATTCATTGTAAATTATCAATTCAAACAAATGTTATTTAAAATATCATTTTATCTAAAGGAGTCCTAACATGAAAAAACTTTCGCTTTCACTTCTCGCATCCACCGTTGCCGAACAACGCAAAAAAAAGAATTACACCCAAAAAAATCTCTCCGACCTCACCGGAATCAACCGTGCGCTCATAAGCCGTCTCGAAAAGTGCGAATTTGTGCCGTCAATCGAGCAGCTCTCCGTGCTCGCGGACGTTCTCGACTTTGACCCGACAGCCATGTTTATAAATAAAAGCGCCGCAAAACTTCCCGCATCCTCTCCCAAAAAAATCGCCGTTGCGGGTACAGGCTATGTGGGGCTCTCGATTGCCGTGCTTCTCGCACAACATAATACGGTTACTGCGGTTGACATTATCCCGGAAAAAGTAGAAATGCTAAATCAAAAAAAATCGCCCATCAAGGACGATTATATCGAAAAATATTTGGCGGAAAAGGAGCTTCATCTCACCGCGACACTTGATGCCGAATCCGCTTACCGCGATGCCGACTTTGTCGTGATTTCCGCTCCCACAAACTACGACAGCAAGAAAAATTACTTTGACACATCCGCCGTCGAAGACGTAATAAAGCTTGTTTTAAACGTAAACAAAAATGCCGTCATGGTAATAAAATCAACCATTCCCGTAGGCTTTACGGAATCCGTCCGCAAAAAATACAACACGAAAAACATTATATTCAGCCCCGAATTCTTACGCGAATCAAAGGCGCTCTACGATAACCTTTATCCAAGCCGCATCATTGTGTCGACGGATAAGAATGATCCGGAGCTTCAAAACGCATCCCGCGAATTTGCCGCACTTTTGCAGGAAGGTGCGTTAAAGGAAGACATAGACACATTGTTTATGGGATTTACTGAAGCGGAAGCGGTAAAATTATTCGCAAACACCTACCTTGCGCTCAGGGTGTCCTATTTTAACGAGCTTGACACATATGCCGAAATCAAAGGCTTAAACACAAAAGATATAATTGCGGGCGTCTCTCTCGATCCCCGTATCGGAAGTCATTACAACAATCCGTCGTTCGGATACGGCGGATATTGTCTGCCGAAGGACACAAAGCAGCTCCTCGCAAATTACAACGATGTGCCCCAAAACATGATGAGCGCGATAGTGGAAAGCAACCGCACGCGCAAGGACTTTATTGCGGACCGTGTGCTTACGCTTGCGGGCGCGTACACGGGCGGCAGCGAATGGGACGCGTCAAAAGAACACGAAGTCACAATCGGCGTATATCGTCTCACAATGAAATCAAATTCCGACAACTTCAGGCAGTCTTCGATCCAGGGAATAATGAAGCGAATCAAGGCAAAAGGCGCAAAAGTCATTATATTCGAGCCCACTCTTCCGAACAACGAAACATTCTTCGGAAGCCTTGTGGTAAACG
This sequence comes from uncultured Lachnospiraceae bacterium, assembly GCA_964653855.1. Taxonomy (GTDB): domain Bacteria; phylum Bacillota; class Clostridia; order Lachnospirales; family Lachnospiraceae; genus RGIG3528. The sequence goes on along the minus strand of CAZZFV010000093.1, from coordinate 1,127 downwards.
ACCTTGAGGAATTTAAAAATAAATCCGAAGTTATCATCGCGAATCGTTACGATGCGGCGCTTGACGACGTAAAAGACAAGGTTTACACAAGAGACATTTTCGGGCGGGATTAATATTTGATTTCTCCGTCAAGCACTTTTTTAAGATGCGCGCCGTACGGGGATTTGCCGTATCTCTCCGCTGCCCTTGAAAGTTCGTTTTTATCCGTCCAGCCGTTTATGAATGCAATTTCTTCGGGTGCCGAAATCGTGATTCCCTGCTGGTTTTCTATCATTTCGACAAATTGAGCGGCACGATGAAGGCTCTCAAACGTGCCCGTGTCAAGCCACGCGAAACCGCGCCCGAGTAATTGCACTTTAAGAGAATTTTCGTTTAAATACATTTCGTTAAGCGTTGTGATTTCAAGCTCACCGCGCGCGGACGGAGTAACGTTATGCGCTTTTTTAGAGACTCCCATAGGGTAAAAATAAAGTCCCGTTACCGCATAATTGGATTTCGGATTTTTCGGCTTTTCTTCTATCGAAATTGCCTTCCAATTCTTATCAAATTCCACCACACCGAAACGCTCCGGGTCGTTCACGTAATACCCGAAAACCGTTGCGGTGTTATTTTTTTCCGCATCCGCTAAAGCCGTCTTTAATGCTCTCCCGAGTCCGTTTCCGTAAAAAATGTTATCGCCGAGCACCATCGCACATGCATCGCCGCCTATAAAATCTTCACCTATCAAAAATGCTTCCGCAAGGCCGTTCGGTGCAGGTTGCACTTTGTAAGACAAATTCACGCCGAATGCCGAACCGTCACCCAAAAGCCTTTCAAAATTCGGCAAATCGTTCGGTGTCGAAATAATAAGTATATCCCTGATTCCCGCAAGCATAAGAGTCGAAAGCGGATAATAAATCATCGGTTTATCGTAAACCGGAAGCAATTGTTTACTTGTGACCATCGTAAGCGGATAAAGCCTGGTGCCTGCCCCTCCCGCCAAAATAATTCCCTTCATGTGTTGTCTTTGCCCCAAATTGGTTCGGGCGTTCTCCTTTTTTATTTATAATCGGTTCTTTGGGATTTTTCTGTTTACTTATATGCAACTCTTATCATACCCGATACCTCCCAACCGGTACATTTTAGCA
>CAZZFV010000092.1:0-2723 GCA_964653855.1 uncultured Lachnospiraceae bacterium | reverse complement strand
CGGATATATGTTTTACAGATACAAAAAAGGAGCATCGAAAGTAACAGCGATGCTCCTTAATTTTTATTTTTTTTTGATTTTATATATTAACCCTAAAACTTTATTAAGGACGAAGTCCCATACCACCCTCGAGTGTGATTGTTTCACCGCTCATATACTTGAAGTCGGGGCTTGCAAGCTGTACGCAAACACGTCCGATTTCCGTTTCGACGTTTCCGTAATGCTTCATCGGAGGCATCTTAACGTTTGCCTTGAATGCTTCGGGATAAGCTTTCTCGAAGTTTTCAAGCTGTGCGGTCCATGCAAGAGGACATACAACGTTTACGTTGATTCCGTCTGCGCCCCACTCGGTAGCGGCAACTCTCGAAAGTCCGCGGATGCCTTCCTTTGCGGCTGCGTATGCGCACTGACCGTAGTTTCCGAAGAGACCTGCGCCCGATGCGAAGTTGATAACTGAACCCTTTGTCTCCTTGAGGTAAGGATAACATGCCTTCATATAATAGAATGCCGCATAAAGTCCGGAATAAAGTGCAAGGTTGAACTGATCCGTTGTATGGTCGGCAAGAGTAACGCCCGATGCGGATGCCTGAGCATTGTTGATAAGAACGTCGATATGACCGAATGTGTCGATTGTCTGCTTAACAACGTTTGCGACTGTTGCTTCGTTGTCTGCGCCCGCATTTACGTCAGCCTGTATGGGGAGAACCTTGACACCGTATTTTGCTTCAAGTTCCTCTTTTGCTTCGGTAAGCTTTGTTGTGTTACGTCCCGTGATAACGATGTTTGCGCCTTCTTTTGCATATGCGGTCGCAATACCGTATCCGATCGATCCGCAGCTTCCGTCCGAAAGAACGGCTCTGCCTCCGCCTGTAATAATTACTGTTTTACCGGTTAAAAATCCCATTTTCGGATTCCTCCTTTATTTTACATTTGGTGTCGCCGATTGCTTAAGCACACATCGGCGAACATTTGTTAAAATTATAACACATTAAAAATAATAATCAAGTGTGGGGGTAAAATTAATAATGATTTAATAATCGGGCAGGGTAAATTAAAAATATTAAAATACTCGACACTGCACATATTTTGTGGTACATTGTATATATAAAGTAAGGAGGTGTTGACGATGGCTACGGTTAACATGAGTATTCGTATGGATACGGAATTAAAAAAACAGGCCGATATTATGCTTAACGATATGGGACTTAATATGACAACGGCCGTGAATATTTTTTTGCGTCAGGTTGTAAGGCAGGGGAAAATTCCGTTTGAAATAGCAACGGATATACCGAATTCGGAAACCTTATCCGCAATGAAAGAAGCCGACGATATTGTAAAAGGAAGGGTAACGGCAAAAAAATATAAGGATACAAAAGAACTTTTTAAGGATTTGGATGCATGAAGTATGAAATAGAAATCACTTCAAAATTTAAAAGAGACTATAAACAACTGAAAAAACGGAATTATGATATGACTCTTTTGAAAGAAGCAGTTGACATAATTGCAAAAGGCGAATGCCTGCCGGAGAGGTTTTCGGATCATGCACTTAACGGTAATTATGCGTGATACAGGGAATGTCATATAGAACCTGATTGGTTGCTTATTTACAGAATCGAAAAGAAAACTTTGGTACTTGTATTGACGAGAACGGGGACACACAGTGACTTGTTTTAACGATAAAAAAATTAAGGAGGCACATATGGTTAAAATTTACAATTGTTTTCCGGGCGGAAAGCACAAGGCACTCACGATGAGCTATGATGACGGCAAGGTTGAAGACAGAAGACTTGTCGGGATATTCAATAAGCACGGCATCAAGGGAACATTCAATATAAATTCCGGTATCGAAGGCGATCCCACAAGGATTCCGTTTGAGGAATTAAAGGAACTTTATGCGGGGCACGAAGTCGCAATACATACGTTTAATCATCCTACGATTTCCCGCTGTCCGTCCGAGCTTGTTGTAAGCGAGGTTATGGAAGACAGAAAAAGGCTTGAAGCGATTTTCGGATATCCGATTCACGGAATGGCATATCCGAACGGCTCTTACGACAGTCGTATCGTAAATATGCTTCCCGGACTCGGAATCAAATATTCGCGTGTTGTGGAAACTACGGGCGGATTTGAAATCCCCGAAAACTTCCTCACGTGGCACGGCACATGTCACCACAACGAAAACCTTCTCGAAAAGGGTAACCGGTTTGTGGAATTTCACAAAACGCAATACCTTTATCTTATGTATGTGTGGGGACACAGCTTTGAATTCAGAACCCACGACAATTGGGAAGTTATCGAGGAATTTTGCGAAATGGCGGGAAATCGCGACGATATCTGGTATGCCACAAACATTCAAATCGTTGATTATGTCGAGGCAATGAAGCGCCTTGAGTATTCGGCGGATTTATCCATGGTTTATAATCCGTCCGCAATGTCCGTTTGGATAAGCGTTGACGGAGAAGTACTTGAAATTAAGGGCGGAGAGCTTAAGAAAATCGCAAAGCAGGGATAAAAATATTTTCCTTCAACGATCAAAATTTATTTTTTACTTTAAAAACAAGCCTTGATATCAAAACGGTATCGAGGCTTGTTTGTTATCCGGGATATGTTTTTACTTTAAAGATTTTTAGATTATACGTGTAGATTTTGTTTATCCCGGAATTCATAAAGAATTATTTCGCTAAACTTTTACGTTCATACAAAAACACATCGCAAATTAAAAAAAA
>CAZZFV010000091.1:0-2820 GCA_964653855.1 uncultured Lachnospiraceae bacterium | reverse complement strand
CAAAGATAAGCCTATAAGTTGTCCTTAAAGAAAAAAGAGACGATCCGGATTTCGGACCGTCTCTTTTTATGTTTAAATTTTACTGAACCGATTACTGCTTGATAAGCGTAAGGGTTGTCGAAACCGTGCCGTCTTCGTTATACGATGTGAGAACAAGGTTTCCGTCGGTAAACGAAACCGTGTAAGCGGAATCCGTTGACGATGAAAATCCGAGAAGGCTTACCGTTGTGGTGATTGTGAGATCGGTTCCCTCGATTGTGTATGTCATGTCGGATGTGTAGCTTAAAGATGTGCCGACCTTAATTGAACCCGAACCGTCCTTGTTGAAAGTCATTGTCGTGTTCTTGTCTTCAGTTGCCCATGTGCCGATGATCTTCGTGCTTTCCATGCAGCCCGTAAGGCAGAAAAGAGAGATTGCACAAACCAAGATGAATGAAATATACTTTTTCATATTAATCCTCCGTTTTTTTTGGCCTACGCCATAATTTTGGCATATCATAGTACAAAAAGGATATTGTGTCAATTGTGAAAAAAATATAAAATTATAAAGAAAATGTAAAGGAAATGAAAAAAAACGTAAAAGGAAAAATGAGGTGGCGAAAATTGGATTGTAAAGAAAACAATGTGCAAGACATAAGAAATGAAATAAGAAAAGAAAAATTGATGCTGAGAAATGCTCTGAGTGCGGAGGCGCGTGCGCAAAAATCTTCGGAGGTTTGTGGGAAACTCGCCAATTTAAACATAATTAAAAATGCATCGTGTATAATGGTTTACAGTCACATTAAATCGGAGCTTGATTTGTCTTTTCTTATAAATAATGAAATTATGCGGGGGAAAACGATAGCGTACCCGGTATGTGCGGATGAATGTAACATGAAAGCGTATGAGTGGGCGGAAACGAAAAAAATGCCGGATGTTAACGGTAATGAAAGAAAGACGTGCGGAAATGACACTGCCGGCAGCACGGAAAAGTCATGCGGAAATATAAAGGGAATGCGTGTGGGAGCATACGGAATTCTTGAGCCGGACCCGAATATGTCACCTAAAATCGATCCTATAACGATCGACGTCGTGATTTGCCCCGGGATTGCGTTTGACGATAACGGAAACAGGCTCGGTTGGGGAAAAGGGTATTATGACAGGTTCTTAAAAAAATGTAAAAATGCTTATGTTATGATGGCGGCATTTGAAATTCAGCATGCATCCTATATTCATTCGCATGAAAACGACGTAAAAATGAATATGGCGGTGACGGAAAACGGAATATACGATTTTTCGGGGAAATTTTGAATGGAGAAAAACGGAAAATAAACACATGTGACATTTTTGTCACATCACTTATGGTACAATTTCTTTAAAAGAAGATGATACATTTTTTAAAGAATCCGGTGAATTACGAAAGGAGAAGGATATGAAGATACTTCATACGTCGGACTGGCATCTGGGGCGCGCCGAAAACAGCCTTGGGTTATATGATGACCAAAGAGCGTTTGTGGACGAGATAATCGACATTGCGTCGTGTGAAAACGTTGATGCGGTCATAATCGCGGGAGATGTGTATGACAGGAGTGTTGCTCAAGGGGAGGCAATAAAGCTTTACAGTTATGCGATGACAGAGCTTTGTCTTACGCTTCATAAAAAAGTAATCGTAATTGCGGGAAATCATGACAGCTCGGAGAGACTTGCGGATTGCAATCGTATTTTGGCGGAGTCGGGGCTTTATATCGAGAGTGAGCTTGAAAGAAAGCCGCATATCGTGTCGATGGGAAATACGGATTTTTATCTTTTTCCTTATTTTGCGATTGACAGGGTGCGCTCACTTTATCCCGAAAAAAAGGACGAAATAAAGACTCTCACAGACGCATGCCGTGTTGTGTGCGATGAGGCGAGGGGAACATTTGATCCCGCCAAACGTCATATCGCAATCGCTCACGCTTTTGTTACGGGAGCCGTGACATCAAAAAGCGACAGAATGGCGGAAATTGCGGCCGTGGGGACTGCGTCACAGATTGATGTAAATGTGTTTCATGATTTTGATTATGTGGCTCTCGGTCATATTCACGGGCCTCAAAATATCGGAGAAAACGCGAGATATTCGGGCACTCCGATGGCATACTCATTCGGACGTGAGGAGCATCAGGAAAAGAGCGTAACAATAATCGACACGTCGGATATGAAGAGAGAGGTGATTTTACTTCACCCGCTGCACTCGCGCACCACGATAGAAGGCACTTTTGACGAAGTTATGGACACCGAATATTCGGAAGAAATAAGGACGGGATTTACATGCATCAAAATCACGGACAAATATATCGGAATCGAAAATGCCGCATCGATAAAAGAAAAATTCCCCCTTGCACTTTCGATTTTGGGCAAAGAATTTGAAAGCGACTCGGGAACAATCAAAATGTCGATTGAGGAATTTGAAGAATTACAGCACGATCCCACGGCAATTTTTAAGAGCTTTTGCATGGATGTGCTGGATACGGATCCCTCGGAACATATCCTCGGGCTTTTTAATGAGTGCGTTCATGAATGTGAGGAAGGAGACACCTTATGAGACCGATAAAACTTGTAATGCAGGCATTCGGACCTTATCCCGAAAAAGAAACGATCGATTTTGAAGAATTGCAAAAATCGGGAATTTTTCTTATAAAGGGACCTACGGGAAGCGGTAAAACAACGATTTTTGACGCTATATCGATGGCTCTTTACGGAAAAAGCACGGGTGAAGACGGCGGAAAAGATATCGGACGAAACGATTTTTCGGCATGGAGATGCAATCGTGTAAAGTGGGATAAGGAAACAATCGTCGAATTT
>CAZZFV010000090.1:0-2936 GCA_964653855.1 uncultured Lachnospiraceae bacterium | reverse complement strand
ATATTTCCAAAATAATGGAGATAATTTTTGAATGATGTAGATTGCATAATGGAAAAGTGTGTCAGGTTGCAAAAATCTATTCCAAAACTGAATATAGCCTTTATAGAGCAGTCATATACTACGGTGTGTGGCTGCTTTTTTTGAAAGAAGTTGGGTAAGCGATGAATAACCGCCCGTAGCAATGGGACCATTGGTGCCTGACCCTATTAAGCAAATGTTAGATTTTTGCGGATGACCGTTGATAAAATCGATAATCGATCTGACGTAATAAGCGTGAATGTGACAGTTTCGGCCATCATCCATTCAATGGATGATGGGGGTAACCGACGGAACCGCAAACGGGACATGTCTCTTTTTCGGCTTTGAATTTAGCCATAAAGGAGTTGAAAAAAATTTTGATGATCCGAAAAAAACAAAATGAAACTGCCGAAAAAAATAAAACAAAACAGCCGAAAAACATAAAATAAAATAGCCGAAAAACATAAAATAAAACTTGCAAATCCGCCCAAATAGGGTATAATCCGAGTATAGGAGAGTGGCATATATGGAATACATAAAAAGAATTGTCGATATTGAAATTGATAAGAGAGCGGAGGCATTTAACGCAATTTATATAACGGGACCGAAGGGCTGCGGAAAAACGAGGACGGCGAAAGAAAGATGCAAGACCGTAATCGAATTTCAGGACGAAGAAAAAAGAGACGGATATATTGCGGTTGCGGAAACATCGCCGAGACTTTTTTTAAAAAACCAAAAACCGATTTTGTTTGACGAATGGCAAGATGCCCCAAAAATTTGGGGTACAATCAGAAAAGAATGTGATGATAACCCTGAAAATGTGGGTGAATATTATCTGACGGGATCATCAAGCAAAAAAATAAAAACTCCGCATACGGGTACCGGAAGAATTACGGAAGTGGCAATGCTTCCGATGACCTTGTGGGAAACGGGTGAGTCCAACGGACAAATTTCGATTTCAAAAATTGTTGAAGATGAACATTATGATTTTGACGGAGCACAAAGCAGATTACGGCTTGAAGAGCTTTTTTTTGCGGCTTGCAGAGGCGGATGGCCGAGGTGCGCGGCACTTAAAAGTGATTTTGCAAAGCTTGAAATCGCAAAGGATTATTACAGACAGATTTATATGGTGGATATCAATGCCGTTGACGGTGTCAAAAGAAATCCGGAGTGGGCAAGAACGCTTCTTTGGTCATATGCACGAAATATGGCCACAAAAGCAAAGAAAACAAGTATTTATGCCGATGTAAAAGCCACACAAAACGTAACCGATGTAACGCTTGATTCTTATGTGGAAAAACTGGAAGAATTGTTTGTAATAAAAGATGTTGATGCCTGGACTCCTCAAATAAGGTCTAAGACGGCAATCCGAAGCGGAAAAAAACATATTTTTGCGGATCCGTCAATCGGGATAGCCGCGCTCGGACTCGGACCCGAATATTTTAATAATGATCTTGATTTGTTTGGACATGTTTTTGAAAATTTGGTTTTACGGGATCTTTTGGTTTATGCCGAAGCACATAATGCGAGAATTTTGCATTATGCGGACGATACGGGAATTGAAGCGGATGCGGTTTATCAGGCGGAAGACGGAAAGTATGCATTGATCGAAATCAAGGTGGGGGCAAATAAAATTCCGGAGGCCGAAAAGAACCTTTTAAAATTTCGGGATGTGATAGAAAAATACAATAAAGAGGCTATAGAAAATCCGGAGCACAAAAGAGCGATATACAGAAATCCTTCGGCACTTGTTATTGTTTGCGCTACGGCGACTATGGGATATACAACAAGTAACGGAGTGAAAATTGTTCCGATAGGGTGCTTAAAGGATTAGATGAACGTGCCTATCAAAGCGAAAAATTTCTTTTAAAGTTTCATAGGTAGTTAATACATATCTTGACAGCAAGACACCGGCGGATTTGGCAGAGGTACGGTAATTGAACGGAGGATCGCGGTTATAGGCCTGCACATTGGTGCAATTTTTGGGACAGGTATTTTATGCCGTTCTTCCCGATATCTTGCGTTTTTGCTCCAAATTTTGTAGAATATGATGTAAAAATGAACCGACTCATTCGCACAAAAAATGCTGTGAGGCCGATCATATACGGAAGGAGCAAGTTGTTTGTGTCACAGGTAACAAAGCGAGCTTTGGAACAGTCGTTGAAGAATCTGCTACTTAAAAAGCCGTTAACCAAAATCACCATTAATGACATTGCCGAGGATTGCGGTATCAACCGCATGACTTTTTATTACCATTTTAAGGATATTTACGATCTGGTGGAATGGTCTTGTCTTGAAGACGCCAAGAGGGCGCTGGATGAGAAAAAGACTTATGAAACATGGCAGCAGGGATTTTTGCAGATTTTTGAGGCTGTACAGGATAACAAGCCTTTTATTTTGAATGTTTACCGCTGTGTCCACAGAGAACAGGTTGAAAAATATTTGCAGCCGCTTGTAGACCGGCTTTTGCTGGATGTGATCAATGAAGAAGTCGGTGAGATGAAGGTGCGGGATGAGGATAAAGAGTTTATCGCCCGCGTCTATTCGTATATTTTTCTGGGGCTGATGCTCGACTGGATAAAAGACGATATGAGTGAAGATCCCGAGCAAATCGTCGACAGGCTTGACAGACTCATCAAAGGCTCAGTGTCGGAGGCACTTGCCCGTTTTCGATTCTGATTTTATCATTTTTGCGAATCTGATTATAATTTTTACACTTTGCGGCTCCGTGATAAGACTTTTATCACGGAGTTTTTTCTGTTTATTGTAAGGAGACCGGGAAAAACTATAATAAAACCACCGAAAGGAAAAAAATAACAGGAGGTTTTTGTTATGTATTACTCTGCAGGCACTTACGAATCTTTTGCCCATCCCGAAAAGCCGAAGGATGTGGACAAAAAATCGGCTTATATCATCGG
>CAZZFV010000089.1:0-2987 GCA_964653855.1 uncultured Lachnospiraceae bacterium | reverse complement strand
ATTTATCGGCGCCTTTTTGGTTTTTATTGTATCTCCGGCCTTTTTTGATTTTACACGTTTAAGTTTATCAAGTGAACCACTGATCGTCGCAATTGCTTCCAACAAATCATATGCCTCTTCGGGGCTCATGACAAAAAATTCCCTGTTCTTTGAAACTCTTAAATCGGGATTAAGGTTGTCGATTAATTTATGTAATTTCTTGTCTTCCAGATTTCCCTTGGTTTCATAGGTTGCATAAACCTCGTAATCGGTCGGCAGTGCAGTCGTGCTAAGTTGTTTTCTGCGTGCTTCCACATCACACGCATATCCGATTTTTACCATATCCTTAAGACAAGGATTTGTCATTATATAAATGTAACCTCGTGACATAGAGTCTCCTTTTGCGGTGTTTCAATAATCAATCGACTTTTTAGGCAACAACATGCAGTCAGCAGTCAAGTTGCCAAGAATGTGTTGTGAATTCCGATACGGCAAAATCGCATAAGTGTTTTGGGAGAAAATAATGTACAGTGAATGTCTACAGGAAAGTGCCGGCGGACACCCTTAAACAACCTCAATTTCATCTTTCCGAATCACTAAACTCTGTCCTGCTGCGTTACTATGCTTTAACAAATGATCCGCCTTTGGGAACAGATTCCAACCGATTCCTAATATATTCCCGCATTCCCGGATCGGTACAATAAATATAGCAGCCTTTCATACCTCTGGTCATAAGCGTTCGATATGTGTTTTTTACAATTTCGTCCGCCCGTTCCAATGCTTCTGTCGGATTCTCTTTATACATTTTTTTCAAGCCTTTGATTGACTGATCTGTAGTTGCTCTCCGAGTAAAATCCGTTACAACATGTCCGTTTTCATAACGAATATCATCTCCCATGATTACTCCGACATAATCAAACTCAAGTCCTTGAGTGGTATGAATACATCCTGCTTCATTTACCGAAGTATCACTGATCGCATAAATAGATCCGTCACCGAGATTCCAACTCATTTCGAAATCTCCGATTTTTATATCATGATAATTCGGATCCTTCTGTTTTTCTTTTTCCCATTTCCAACAATATCCCGCCAAAACACGTGCCCTGTTGGCAGCTTTATTCTTCTCAATTATAATATTTCTGACTTCATTGGGATCATCACACAGTTTTACTTCATAGTCCAATCCGTCAAGATTATAATTTGCCGTTTCATTAATTTCCAAAAGATTGTCCACCCAGGCCAAATATCCGTTTGACCCGTTACATCTGAACTGTGATACAAGCTCCATTTCGGTAACTTCGGAACCTTCATGCTCAGCCCATTTTTTTATCTCATCAACCGACCCGATATCAGCCATTGTCACCCTCTGGCTTTCATCAATAAAAAATACCGAACAACCTGCGGCATGTATAATTTCCTTCACCTGATTTTCATTTCCGGTTTTCTTTGTATATTGGCTTCTTTCTTCAAGCCTATGAGCTTCATCAACAATAAGTGTATGAATCTGATTTTGCCCAACATCAACATAGCATTGTGAGCCTTTGAACATATTTTCTACACCGGTACGTTTGTTCGCGCCTTTAAGTTTCTCTAAATACACCTGCCGCGGTGCCTGATTTTTTGAAACGTATTGAACAAATTGACCTCTCTTCGTCAACTCAGCCAGAAGCTGAATGGCAATTACGCTTTTTCCCGTTCCCGGACCACCTTTGCAAATAATCGTCCGTTTTTTACGATCTTTCTGCGACTTTAGGGATAATTTAAGAACTTCTTCAAAAACAACTTTCTGCTCATCAATCATTACAAACTCCCGGTTACCGGCAATCATCGAAGCCACAGCATTTTGAAGGCTCTTCGATGGGCGAATTTTCCCATGATCGACCAAATACAGAATCTCTTTATTGTCACCTTTCTTTACGAACCTTTTAATCAAATCCCGTAAGTCATTTACTTGTCCTTTCGTAAATGCCGGTGAAACCGAGGTATACGTATCATATTGAACGTCGTCAAGCGGATCGTTATCCCGTCTTATATAATTATGGAGAAATGCACATGGCACCAACTTCACCTTCCGATCCTGTACTGCGGCATTGTAATCGGAAATAAGCTGAGAATATGACCATGCCTGATATGAAGGATGAACGACTCTTCTGACCGCACCGCCTGTATAAGTTTCCACCAATGCATCCGTATGTTCAACCTTTTCCATCTTGCTCCACTGCTTCAACTCAATGATTACCATTCCCGGATTATCATTGACGCCGTAGCCGGAAATCATAAAATCCACTCGTTTTGCCGTCTGCGGAATATTATATTCAATGGCGATCCCGGCATTTGAAGGAATCTCCGGATCATTCATGACTTTATACATATATTGCATGGAATTATCCCAGGAAACAAACTCATTTTCAACGGTATGTTTTCCCATTTTTTCATATATATTATTTTGAATTTCCATTGCAATGGTGTCATTTTCAACACTGCTTAAAAAATCACTTTTCAACCCGTCATATACAATCATTTTGTTTTTTCTCCCGCCTCAGTCATATTATAACTCTGTATATTTATCGGATCTCCCATATGCCTTTTCTGCCGGATATTTCCGATTATTTTCTTCAATTTTATTATTTACGATTTCCGAAATATCAAGTCCCAAATCATTTCCCATAAGAAGCGAATAAATCAATACATCTGCCAGTTCTTCTTTGATTTTTCTTATTTTCTTTTCGGTGTCGGCCTCCGTATCCGAGCCCGACCATTGAAACACCTCCAACAATTCGGACGCCTCTAAAGAAATAGAAATTGCCAAGTCTTTGGGATTATGAAACTGCTTCCAGTTCCTTGCATTCCTAAAAGCTACAACATTTTCTGTTAATTCCTTAATCGAATCACTCATATGATTTAACGTCCTTTCCTAAACTGATAATGTTCAAGCTTTTTATATAACATTTACTACACTTAAATAATTGCCAATGCCAATCCTTTTTCAATCGAAATCCGGTACTTTA
>CAZZFV010000088.1:0-3069 GCA_964653855.1 uncultured Lachnospiraceae bacterium | reverse complement strand
CTGAGATGCTCACACCTGTCCAATCTGTGTTGTAGAACATCTCATTTTTTAGTCTGCCGAAGACACCTTCACAAGCTGAATTATCAGGAGAGCAGCCTTTTTTCGATATGGATCTTGTTAAACCATTTGATTCCATTCTATTAATCCATCCGGACCAACGATAATGCACACCCCTGTCAGAATGAATAATCGTCATCAGTGCGTACAGCATATTACTCTTGCCGGCGGCATTCGCTCCGTAAATAGCAATAGCCGGTAAAAGCGTCCTCTTTTCGTCCGGGTGCAGCAGATAAGACTCCAAAGACTTATCCTTTGAAGCGGCAAAACTGATCACCACGCTATCTTTGATAGAACGGTAGTTTTTGATCGAAAACTGTATAAGCATAAACAGGCACCCCATTCCCAAGTGGAGTTTCAACATTCTTTGCCTATATTAGCAGTTAAAATCGTCTGCATCAATATTTGCTATCTGATTTTGCAGATGTTTCGCAAAAATAAGAAATTAAATTATTTCGAAGAGCAGTGGATGCAAGTTGGGCATGAAAAATGGATCAGGAAAATATCCGATAAGGGATTGATTTTTCTGCGCCTCTTGCATATAATATAAACAAGATTATCATAAACTAATTTATCATATAAGGAGGCGGGCCTATGAAATTTATCGGCAGAAAAGCGGAGCTGGCCAAACTGAACGCGGAATACGAGCACGACGGCAGCTTCGTAGTGATCTACGGTCGCCGCAGAGTCGGAAAAACCACATTGATCAAGGAATTTTTGAAAAAGAAAACGGCGTTTTATTTCCTTGCAACGGAGGAGCTTGAAACGCAGAGCATGAAGCGCCTTGCCGGAGTGATCGCAAGAACGACGAAAAACAGCCTGCTGCAAAAGGCGTCCTTTTCCGATTGGATGGATCTGTTCCAAGTGATCGCAGACTATGAGCCGGAGCAGAAGAAGGTGCTGGTGATCGACGAGTTTCCCTATCTCGTCAAGACAAATCCTGCCTTCCCGTCCATTCTGCAAAATGCATGGGATGAACTGCTCAAGGACAGCAACATTATGCTGATCCTTTCCGGATCGTTGATCGGCATGATGCAGAAGCACGCGCTGTCCTACGACAGCCCTTTGTACGGACGCAGAACCTCGCAAATGCGGTTGGCTCCGCTGCCCTTCACAGATATTTATGCCGTTCAGAAGCTGCCCTTCGACCTGGCCGTGGAACAGTATGCCGTGACCGGGGGTGTGCCGAAATATCTGGAGTTCTTTCAGGATGATCGGGATCTGCTGGATCAGATCAAGGATGTGGTATTGTCCAAAAACGGATTTCTGTATGAGGAGCCGAACTTTCTGCTGAAAAGCGAGTCCATGACGGCAGTGAACTACTTCTCCATCATCAAGGCAATCGCAGACGGAAACCATAAGCTGGGGAAGATCGCCGGTGTGCTGGGACAGGAAACCTCAGCGCTGACGCCGTATCTGTCTACGCTGTCGGAGCTGGGGTTTGTAGAAAAACGGACGCCCATCACCGAAAAGAACCCGGAAAAGTCCAGAAAGGGTCTGTACTTCATCGCAGACAACTTTATCCGTTTTTGGTTTCGGTATGTGTATCCGTACAAGGGCGAGCTGGAATTGGACAATATGCAGATCGTTCTGGATGAGATCCAAAAGGACTTTATCGAGAAATTCGTGGCGTTTGCTTATGAGGACATCTGCAAGGACATCTTTGCAAAGCTCTGCAAAGCCGGTGCGGTGTCGTTTACTCCTTCCCGCATCGGCTCTTATTGGCTGAATGATTTTGACGGCGATACAGAAATTGATGTTATGGCCGTGGATCAGCAGAACAAGCGGATATTTGCCGGTGAATGCAAATACCACAGCAAGCCGGTAGACGCGCCGGTGTATTTTGCGTTGAAGGAAAAGGTTGCCCACGCAGACGAGATCCGCAAAGCCTATCCGAATTACACCGTTATCTTCGGCGTATTCAGCAAAAGCGGTTTCACAGAGCGCCTGCTGGATGCCTCCGACGAAAATCCGGAGCTTCTTCTTTTTGACGGAGATCATATTCTTCGATAATTTGTTCCGTACAACCGAATAAACCTTGATCTGCATAAAGTATGCAGATCCCCTACATAGCCGGACGGCTTTCAGCGATGTGAAACCTGTCCGGCTTATTCTATTTCAAGGAGTTGATAAACCATGGGCTATGTCACAAGAGAGATGATCGACCGGGCAAAGGAAAGGGATTTGCTGACCTATCTCCGGACTTATGAACCGCAGGCGGCAATTTCAGGGGTTTGGAGAATCGTCCCCAACAAGCATTTGCGGGAGGTGCCGGATCGGATTGATTATCTCTTCACCGGATGTAAAAGGCCCGGGAAGGGCAGGAAATGCTCGCGGCCATCCATAGTAATCATGATCGAAAACGATCTCAGTGCCATCGGGGTTCTCAAATCTTTCGTTTGGTTCAAATGCGTATCCGAGTATATCGCTATTTACGACATCAGACCTGAAATCACCTATAAAATCAAAGAGGTTTGTTTTCAAGTATAGATGGCCTTTCTTTTCCGCCAGAGATACTACGATGGAATTTTCTGTATCAACGAGCTTTGAGCATTCATTATTGTTGTGGTAAAATAAAGAGGTAACACCTCGGTCTAATAAGATATAATCTTAGGAGAAATTGAGGTATGTCACACATGAGTCAACATTATGAACCCGAATTCAAGAAGAACATTGTTAAGCTTCATCTTGAAGACGGTAGGTCTTTTCAGAGTCTTACCGAAGAGTACAAAGTATCAAAAGCAACCATAACCAATTGGATTAATCGGTACCGTGAAGAATGCCAAATCAATCAAGAAGCCAAAGCCGATTAGATCATATGAAGGAGACGCTTGCCCTTAAGAAGCAAATAGAGGAAGTCAAGAAGTCGGCCAAAAAGGAAGGCGCAACAGTGAAGGAACGGAATGACCAAATCGGCGGGCACAAGGCATGAAGCGGGCAGACAAATCGGAATTTGTGGGGGCAGCAAAATGATTATTTTAATTACCGGGGCATCTCATACAGGCAAGACCC
>CAZZFV010000087.1:0-3097 GCA_964653855.1 uncultured Lachnospiraceae bacterium | reverse complement strand
TTTTCTCATCCATGCAAATCCAAATGCTGTATACCTGTTTGATGCTGTCATAATCGGTATGTTCAAAATCCCTTTCTTTTTGCGACGAAACAAGACGGCTCACATAAAAAATCGCACGATTTAAAATCATATATTCCGTCGGCTCATCCTTTTGGCACTCAATGTTTACGATAATCTGCGTAAGTCCGTTTTTCATCCGAACATAAAAAACAATATCAAACCAAGCCACTCCTTCATTGATTTCCGAACTTTCCGTATTAAATCCTATAATTCTGCCGCCCTTACTCCCTTTCCGCACCGCATTTGTTAACCCCGGTTCAACAGGCACAATTCCGATCATAGGCTCTCCTTCAATAAGTCCCATTACCTCATCCGGCGGCATCCCCTTAAATTCATCCACCGTGTGAATAAGAATTTGCGCCAAAATCGATTTTCCCGCAAATATGCGTTTTACACAAGCGTCATACTTTGCTTTGTCGCTTGCCGCGGTTAAAGCATTTTTTGTTTCCGTGTTCAATTAATAAGTCTCCTTTTTATTATATGATACAAGGGTCAAAAGGTTCAAAATTTCGATGCAAAGTTATTTGCAAGAGAAATTTTGACATTTTGAACCGCCAAAACATGAGTAAGTAGCCGTTTTTCGAAAGAAAAACGAGCGGATTACGAATGTTTGTAGGATTGCGAGAGTGCAACGCTACGCAAGCAATCCGTGTATCGTTGAGGTCAAAATACCTTTTGACCTCAACTTCATTATATTTTACAAAAGTCTTCTTTTTCAAATTAAGAGGTCAAAATACATTTTGCCCTCAACATCATAAAATACATAAAAAAGACTTTTATAATTGACTTTGTTAAAAAACTTTTACATGGTGATTTTTTCGAATTCGACAGAATTTCAGACTTTCACAAAAAACAACCGTCTGTCATTTTTTCGTACAACACAAAGAATTACTCGAGTGAAATAAAAAAATAAAAGGTGTATCGGGTCACTAAAGAAAAAACAGGAATCAATGAGACATTTTAAAATACGTTTAAAAATCCGTTTAAGAAAATTAAAATTTAAGGAATAAGAACTTATTCCCGGAAAATATGTTTTTCACAACTCCCCATACACCTTTTTTAGCGTAACTGACATAAAACCAATTATATTTCAACAATTTTTGTACCGGTTAATTTTTAGATTTCTTCCAATTTTTCCAATTTTTTCAATGCTTCCATATAAGCCATAAGCCTTTTCTTTCCGTCTTCTTTAAGCTCGTGGAAATCATCGATTATACAGATATCCTGCGGGGTAAAACGGCTTTCCGGAGCTTTTGCGGCGATTTCCTCTTCATCGTCGATTCCTTTGCCTATGAGGAGCTGCTCAGGTGTGATTTGCAAAACATTGCAAATATCCAAAAGCTTTTCCGCCGTCGGATTGGTTTTCTTCTTTTTCCATTCGCTTATCGTGCTTTCCCCGATTCCGACCTGTTTGGCAAATTCCGTCTGTGTCATTTTTCTTTCTTTCATTACTTTCAAAATTCTTTCGCTGATTATCATTTTTAATTTCTCCTATGCTTATACATCACTTAATTTTATTCATAAAGAAAGCAATTTTCCGTATGTGCTTTCACGATCCCTACCGCTTGCAAAAAAGCATAAATTGTCACACTTCCCACAAATTTCATCCCCCTGTGCTTTAAATCCCCGGAAATCGCATCGGATAACGGACTCGTTGTGATTTTTAAATTAGGTTCCTTTGTAACGGTTTCGCCCGTAAAACTTTTTAGATAATTTTGAAACGAGCCGTATTCCTCCGTTATCGATTTATAAATGCGGCTGTTGCCGATACACGCCTTTATTTTTGCGCGATTTCTGATAATCCCGGGATTTTTCATGAGTTCTTCCGTTTTTTGTTCGTCAAAAGAACACACTTTATCTATATCAAATCCGTCAAAAGCCGCGCGTAAATTTTCACGCTTATTAAGAATACATTCCCACGAAAGCCCAGCCTGAAACGTTTCCAAAATAAAAAGCTCATATAAATCATGTTCGCACTTAGGCATCCTTCCCCATTCGTTGTCATGATACGAAATATAAACCGGATTTTTCATATTGCACCAAAAACAGCGGGGAAGAGAAAGATCCGGAAGTGTATTTTGATTTTTTATAATCGTATTTAATGAGGGCATTTTTTTATCCTTCCGTTTGCGGCTTTTTGTTCTTTTAGGTGAATTTCGTATTTACGAATAAGATTATAACACAACTTTAATATTACCG
Source organism: uncultured Lachnospiraceae bacterium (assembly GCA_964653855.1). GTDB lineage: Bacteria > Bacillota > Clostridia > Lachnospirales > Lachnospiraceae > RGIG3528. The sequence continues at coordinate 838 of CAZZFV010000087.1, read as the reverse complement.
GCAAGCATTTTTTTAATTTCATCGACGTCAAAAAAATGTTTTTTTACATAAAAAAATATCGGCATTTAAGCCGATATTTAACTCAATATCAAGTATGTAACTAAAACTTAACCACTTCCGGCTCATGAGTAAATGACGAAAATGTGGCCGTGGCATTTTTAAAATAAAGCACCTCCGTATTGCCGTCATCCGCAGAATACATTTTCTTAAGATCGGGATAAGCATCAAGCATAGACTTTTTTGCCTCATAGCGGTCATCTTCTATGAGCTCTCCCGCCACACGAAGCCATTCACCGTTTTTAAACGCGCAAATCTCAGCCTTGGGATTTAAATGAAGCTGCTTTGACACATTCTTTACCTTGCCCGTCTGAATATACAACCTGCCTTCAAATATGTGAGCCGTGCCGAAAGGCCTGACTCTGGGTTGGTCGCCCTCTGCCGTCGCAAGGTAATATACGCCCGCTTCTTTTAAAAATTTTTCAACTCTTTCCATAATGATTTCCTCCTTTAACTTTTTTATTTTTTAGGCTTTTCTCTTATTTTTTTTCTCATCTTCGAGCTCTTCAGCCAAATATTCATCACTCATGCAATGCATGTCTGAAATGCCCTCACTCATCAGCTTATAAAGCTTTGAATGATAGAATACATCCAATGCTTTCTCCGAAGTAAGGCCATTACGCTTTGCAAAAAGTTCTACCACGCGAGCATATTTCTTCTGTAAGAGAACAGGATTTGCATTCATAGCTTCACACTCCCTTCACACCCCTTTCCCTCATAACATCAATAATATAACTTATCGGAAGTTGATTTTTACTTTCGATAAAAGAACCACGAAGTG
>CAZZFV010000086.1:0-3416 GCA_964653855.1 uncultured Lachnospiraceae bacterium | reverse complement strand
ATTACCCCCGGCACAGCGGAAACAGAAGAAAAGAAATCACGTTTCATAGGATACACGTGTCATTGTGAAACGGAAGAAGAAGCACTTAATTTCATAAACGGCATCAAAAAAAAGCATTTTGACGCGCGTCACAATTGTTACGCTTACATAATAGGCGAAAAAGGCGAAATCATGCGTGCGAGCGACGACGGAGAGCCGCAAAAAACGGCGGGACAGCCGATACTCTCTGCCCTCACAAGTGCCGATTTAAAAAACGTATGCCTTGTTGTCACAAGATATTTCGGCGGAACGCTCCTCGGTACGGGCGGACTCGTGCGTGCATATGGGCTTACGGCGGAAGAAGCGCTCAAAGCCTCAAAAATCGTACGAATCACACCGGGGCACATTTTAAAAGTCACCGTAAACTACTCCGACATCAAAAAAATCGAATATGTTTTTTCTTCCGCCGGCATTACCGTTTCCGACACCGAATATGCCGAAAAAGTGGTTTTTACGTTAAAAATACCCGACGAAAAAATAGACGATATTGTTTTAAAAATTACCGAAATCACCGCGGGAAAAGCAGAAATCACGAAGTGTGAAGAAATTGGGATAGAAGGATAGAGGTAACCGAATAACCCACAAGAAGCCGGCAATCGATCAAACCGGCTCCTTGTGGATCATAGCATGCAAAGGGCATTACGAAGAATAAAAATTTCTGTTATATTCAATTTTCATTATAAGTCTTAACTATCTTATGAATATCCGCCCTGATATCAACAGTCTCCGAATAAGCGTCCTCATAAATTTTATCAAGCTTTTTAAAGAAATCGTCGTCGTCCATTTCTATCGGCTTTGCAACGGAAATAAGATCGTTTTCCGTCTTTTTTAAGCCTTCCTCGTCCATAAGACGCTCCTCATAAAGCTTTTCGCCGGGGCGAAGTCCCGTATATTCGATCATTATGTCTTCGTTCGGCACAAATCCGGAAAGGCGAATCAGATTTTCCGCAAGATCCTTGATTTTTACGGGCTCTCCCATATCAAGCACATAAATTTCACCGCCCACGGCATATGCACCCGCTTCAAGCACAAGCGACACGGCTTCCGAAATCGTCATAAAGTATCTTATGATATCGGGGTGAGTCACCTTTACGGGACCGCCCTCTTTTATTTGCTTCTTAAAAAGAGGAATGACGGAGCCGTTGCTGCCGAGCACGTTGCCGAATCTCACGGCAACAAAATTTGTCGCAGAACGCCTCGAAAAAGCCTGCACAATCATTTCACACATACGCTTTGATGCGCCCATTACGTTTGTGGGATTTACCGCCTTGTCGGTGGATATTAAAATAAACTTTTGTGCGCCGTACTTATCGGCGGTTTTTGCCATATTGTATGTTCCAAAAACATTGTTTTTTATTGCCTCGTTCGGCGAATTTTCCATGAGAGGCACATGCTTATGCGCTGCCGCATGAAATACGATTTCGGGCTTATACTTTTCAAATATGCTTTCCATGCGCCCAAGGTCTCTCACCGACGCAATAAGCACAACGAGACTCAGTTCCGGACACTTCCACTTAAGCTCCTGCTCAATGTCATAGGCATTGTTTTCGTAGATATCGACGATTATGAGCCTCTTCGGAACGGCTCTTGCAATCTGGCGGCAAAGTTCCGAACCTATCGATCCGCCGCCGCCCGTCACAAGCACGGTTTTATCGTGAATATATCCGTTTATCTTTTCGAGATTTACTTTAACTTCGTCACGTCCGAGAAGATCCTCTATTTCAACCGGACGAAGCTTTGACACCGACACCTCGTCATTTACAAGCTGGTAGAGCCCGGGGAGCGTTTTAATAGTGCATCCCGTTGTATTGCAAATCGAAGTAATCTCCGCAACACGCCGCTTTGAAACCGACGGCATCGCGATAATAATGCTTTTTACGTCATATTCCTTTACAAGACGCGGAATATCCGATGTTTTACCGCAAATTTTGACACCGCGCAGAGTATTTCCTATTAAAGCATCGTTGTCATCCGCAATACACACGGGGTTAATCGCAAGGTGCGTACTCGAAAAAATTTCGCGAAGCATCATGTCCGCCGCGCTTCCCGCGCCCACAATCATCGTACGCTCCGCGTCATCCTTTTTGTGCATGATTTTCATCCGCATCTGTCGTATATAACGGTAAGAAAGCCTGCTCACGCACGTGCACACGCCAAGAAAAAACATATATAAAAACCAATAACTCCTGGGCATTTTGAGCTTCAAAAGGTTCATGAGCACAAATTGCACGCCGGTCACCGTCACGACAGCAAAAACTATTTGCTGAATCTCATACGTGCCCGCATATCCCCACATGCTGTTGTAGAGCTTAAAAATCAAATAAACGCCGATAACGATTATCACGTTTAACCATGCGAATTCGATCGCCCTGTCCATGAATACGCTGTCTGCGACTTCACGCACCCAAAGCGAGGCGATTGACGCAACAACCGCCGACAATGCATCTATTACCATCAAAAACAACTGTCTCATAAACAGCGCTTTGTTGTTTTTATAACTTGTTATCATATTGTAACCCGTCAAATTATTCTTTCCCACCCGGGGCACTTTTCCCGCAGATTTAATTCGACGTTCCTTTCATATCGTCTACTTTATCATGCCGTGTTTCACCGCACGATTTTTTCAAAAACTATTTTCCGAATTGCTCTTCCGCGCGCTTAAGGTCCGCTTCATCATCTATTTCGCACCACGCGCTTTCGGGCACGCTCACCGCACGCGCATCGCATTCCCTTAAATAAAGCAGGCTTCCGAGCACCTTTTCATAATAGCTTTGTTCGCTCATATTTTCAACATACCATTTGAGCAAAGGCATATATTTATATTCGACAAATTCCCGGCTAAACTTATACATGTTGACCGTTTTTTCGGCATTTGAATAATCAAATTCCGTTCCCTGCCATGCCCCAAGTACAAGTGATTTTGCGATATCCCCTTCTGTCTCAATAACCGTGCCGTTCATTGTTGCTTTATTAAAAGGCGACACCAAAATCGAGCATTCGGCATCGCTGTTCTTTAATAATTCCAAAACTTCTTTCTTACAAAACACGTCACACTCAAGAAGCAGCATTTCGTCATCGCAAAATTCCGCTGCCGTATAAAGCGACACAACATTGTTTGTTTCCGCATAACGCTTGTTTTCAAAATATTTAACCGGTATGCCCTTATAATTGTCACCCACATGCGATTTGATATAATCCGCCATATATCCGACAACGATACCTATTTCCGTAATGCCGCCGATGTCATATAAGTTGTCGAGCGTATTATAAAGTAACGGCCGCCCGTTAACGCTCACCATTGCTTTCGGGATTCTGTCCGTAATCGGACGAAGGCGCTTTCCTTGTCCGGCTGCCAAAATTAATGCTTTCATATTGTA
>CAZZFV010000085.1:0-4024 GCA_964653855.1 uncultured Lachnospiraceae bacterium | reverse complement strand
TAAAGGCCTGATTTCACGCTCAAAAGTTTCGGGAGAAGTCATATCCGTTGTCACTTGGCAATAAATCGTCTCACCCGCTTTTTGAGCCACAAAATCAACTTCATAAATACCGCATTTTCCGATATTTACTTTGTAACCGCGCCGCAGAAGCTCAAAATAAACCATATTTTCGATCGAAAATCCCAAATCATATGTTTTACGCGGCAAAATATAGTTTCTGAGTCCCAAATCAACGATATAAAACTTTTTGTTGGTTTTTAGAAGCTCTTTTCCCGTTATGTCAAATCGCTCCGCGGGATAAAAAATAAATGCATCCGTCAGTGCTTCCACATAATCCGAAACGGTGTTTTGGGAAACCTTCCTGCCGGTTGAAGTCATGTATCCCGTAATATTGTTAAAGGAAACGGGATTTCCGACAACACTTGCCAAAAACCGCGCTATTGTCTTCAAAAGCGAAACATCGGTGACACTTCTTTTTGGGCGGTCATCGTCTTTTTTGTTCATACGCTCCCAAATATCTTTTACGATCACGGTATTATAAATTCCGTCAAGATAAAGATTTATTTTTTCATCAAGCGCATTTTCCGCATCACGTTTCATTGACGCGGTATAAGGAAATCCGCCGAATTTCATGTAGTCAGCAAAACCCGCATCTCCCTCATTTCCCGTGAGACACGCGTATTCCGAAAAAGACAAAGGAAGCATATGTATTTCAACATATCGTCCCGAAAGAAGCGTTGCAAGGTCGCTCGAAAGCATGTAGGAATTCGAACCGGTAATATAAATATCGGTATTTTCCTTAATAAAAAGACTGTCCACGGCTTTTTCAAAATGCGGAACATTTTGAATTTCATCAAGAAAAATATATGTCCTCTTGTCCGAAAGACGTGACACAATATAATTATAAAGATTCTTGTAATCCAAATACTCTTCGTTTTGAATTTCTTCAAAATTAATGTCTATTATCCGGTCGCGTGTAATTCCTTCGGAAAGAAGCCTGTCGCGATATTGGGCGAGCAATGTCGATTTGCCCGAACGCCTGATACCGGTAACAACTTTAATTATTTGTTCATCCTTCCAGCTATATAACTTATCCAAATACTCTTTTCGTTCTACCATAATTCTTTTCTCCGTTTACAAGAAAAAGCTTCGTTCACGAATCTCTTTCATCGAGCGCAGACACTTATGACATTTTTTCACATATGCGCTTTGTTCTTTTTTCCGATTATGGCATATTTTTTGGATTTTTGCAAGTTTTTTCCGAAATGGGAAAAATTTTAGGTTATTGAAAAGTTTTTTGCCGAATTGGGAAAATTTTTCGCTATTTCGAAAGTTTTTGCCCATTTGGGAAATTTTCTTCTTTCCGCACCATATTGTTCACAACCATTCCCATTCCAAGAAGGAGGTAGAACACCGGAGCGGTGCCCACACGGGAGTCGTTTGAAATCGAGCATATGAGGAACACAACAACGCTCAAGAAAAGTCCCATGCCGATCGAAAAATGCTCGGTTGTCCTATTTTTAAGAAAATAAAGCTTAAAGCAATCGATTATGTAGCGCACAAAAAGCACCATGTACATCGCAAACGATAAGAACCCCGTATTTATCCACATCTGAAGATAGTAGGAGTGGGGGCGAAGGAAAAGTACCGAAGGGTCTCCGTCAAAGGTCCAGTCGGCATAGTCGATTCCGTCATTAAACACGGCAACGGGGAAATTGTCGGGGCCGGCACCGATTAAAATATATTTATGCAATACCATCATCGAAAGTCCCCAAATATAACCGCGGTGCGAAATAAGCGTGCCGTAACCGTAAATCGGTGATTCCATCGCAGTACTTTCTACATAATTGGCCGCATAATCGACAAACATATAATCCTTTGTTTCACGGGTATAGCAAAACGTAAATGTCATATCGGAAAGCTCTGCCGTCATCATAAGGTTCAAATCTTCGTCATAGAAAAAAGCAATCGGAATTTCTTCACCGGACGTGAGTGTAAGTGTACCGGTAAGATCCGATCCTATGTAAAACTCGAGATCCGCGTCATCTTCCGTCGCACTGCAAACAAACCCTCTGTCAAAAAGCTCGAAACTTATCTTAATCACTTTTCCCTTATAATCAAGCTCAAGGTAATCCGAATTCGTGTCGATTCCAGTTAAATCATAGGATACTTTTTCGGGGAGCAGCGCATTTATTACGCTTTTTACAAAAGTGAACTTTGTCGTAATTCCGAGTACCAAGATGCCGACAGCCGCAATCGCTATACCGCCTATAAATATCTTTTTGTATTTCTTTAAAAAATTAAAAAGGAAAATAACCAAAATAACAACTGCCGCAATTAAAGACAACTCCGCAGCCTCCGAGCCTGAGCCGTAAAGGAAAACAAGAAGCAAAATCGTGTCAATCGCCGCAATTATTCTTAATTTCTTATCCTTAAAATAAACCGCAAGAGACACTGTAAACGGAATCATCATTCCCGCATAAACGCCCGCGTAGTTGGGATTTCCGAAGGTACTTATTACACTGACCTCACCGAGCGAATAATCGACATTTGCAATACTTATGCCGTTCAAATAAAGCGTACGTTCAACAAAAAGCCACTGTAAAAAAGGCAAAGAAATTATCCTGTACCCAAACATTTCCGCAATACCGAGAACGGATGCCACCATACATCCGAATAAAAATGCGTAAGAAATCAAACGTATATCCGTGTCATCCTTAATATTTAAGTAAGCATACATAAGAAGCAACATATAGCCGATGAGCACAAGCATGGGCTCATATTGCTCATATTCACCGCGAAGCGCCATCTCTCTGTTTAATGCATAAATTGTTGAAAGTATGATGAGAACAATAATTACGATACAAGGCCACACCTTTTTAAAATAGGCTTTTAGGCTCTTGCCCTTCATCGAAAAAAATGAGTTTATGAGGCTTAATGCCATGATAATCGCAATTACCGAAAACACATACATTTTCAGTATACATGAAGCATCAACGAGTGCGTTTTTGAGAGAATCCCAAGGATACTCGGAATACAGCGACTCCGATTCCATATACATTCTGACGAGAAGCGGCACAATCCCGGCAACTGTCATCAAAAGATATGTTTTAAACTTTATTTTTGATAATTTTTTAAAAAAAGACATAATAACCTCTAACCAAAACATATGCTCCGGAAATCCGAAGCATATGTTATTTACAAAATATTTTTAAGCGTGCCTTGAGCATTTATGCATACCGGCTTAAATATTTGCATGCTCATTCTTAAATCTTTGCAAACTCGCATGTGAATTCCCAAAAGATCCTAAGCCCCGGCTTTTACAAATATTGATATACGCTTTGTGTTCAAATCGGCTAAGCTGCATATCAGTCATGCACTCTTACCGTGATATCCTCACTGATTATTTCGTCGCCTGCTTTATTCGTGTAGGAAACAGTATAAGTGTATTCGCCCACTTCCATGCCCTTCATATTGAAGGGAATCGTACCGCCCGTATATTCAATGCTCTTGTCAAAGCACCATGCAAAACTGATTTCTGCAAATGTGTTCTGATACGATGAATCAGCAGCCTTTATCTTGAAACGCTTACGAATTGTCGATTTTTCGGCCTTAAAAAGTTCACCGTATTGGTCATAAACGGTAAATTTTGTCGAAACGGATGCGCTTGTGTCGGACGCCGTTACAGTGAGCACATATTCATCAATATACATTGAATACGGCTCGGGTTCTTCGGTAATCGTAACATAAAGCTGACCGATAATCTCGGCATTGTCGGTAAGCGTTGACTTACCCTTTTCAAGAAGATAGATGTTGATCGTGACATCACCCTCATCATAGGTTTTAAGAAGCCCCGTCTTCTCGTCTATGCTTGCTATATTTGAAGTCCCGTTGATTTCATAATAAAACTTGTAGTCCGTAGTTGACAATTGCTCGATATCGGATGCGGCATAAGCATAAGAGCATCCCGAATACTTCTTGTTGTCGGAACCGCGAAGGTAAAATACAACATAACTCTCGACCG
>CAZZFV010000084.1:556-4072 GCA_964653855.1 uncultured Lachnospiraceae bacterium | reverse complement strand
GTTTCCTACAACGACAAGGATTTAAGCGATTGTATTACGGAAATCAGCGAAAACGACGACTATTCGGAATATAAGGAATTTGCCGAAATGCCAAAGCTTGTGACTTATGAAATGAAGGGCATTTTGGAAGTGCCCGCGATTTCGGTGACCGATAACCTTGGGCAAACGGTAAATTACGAATTTACAAACAATTATTTTGAAATAACAAAGCAAAGCGCAATTTATGAAGTGCCCGCGGAAGTGCTTGCGGAAGCGGACCCCTTAACCGCCGCAAAAACGTGGTCGCTATTTAACTCAAATGACCTTACGGGCTCAAAACACGGACTTTCGACAATCAAGCAATACCTTGTGCCGGATACTTATCTTTATCAAATGGCGGTAAAGTACGCAAACGGAATCGACATAACTTTTGCGTCAAGGCATGACTCGACGGAATTTGTGGATGAAGAGATTTCGGATTATATAAAATACAGTGACGATTTGTTTTCGGTTCAAATATATTTAAACAAAAAGATGCATGTGACAACCGATTCGTATACGGGAGACGTGTACGATGAAACAAAAGGGACATTTTACTTTTATCGTTATGACGGAACTTGGCGGATACTCGGATTCGGAGATACTTTGGAGTAAAGCGTGAACAAAATTTCGGTTTTAAAAAGAATAGGCATTTTTTTAAGACGCATTTTACTTTGTGCGTTTACCGTTTTGTTGTCGGCGGTGATTACTCTCATGCTTATCATGAACGTGATATGTAACGGAGGATCCGAAGCCGCAAAGGAAATGTTTGTGACAACGATTCTTGAAACGGGAGCGCTCAAATTTTTGGCGTCCGTGTATTTAAGTGATGAGGAAATAACCGAAATTGTGAACAACAACAAAATGGAAGAGCTTGACACGGAAGTAAACACGGAGCTGATTACGTTTAAGGCTCGTGATACGGAAACACGTGAAACGGTAACATCCCGGACTTCCGAAAAAAAAGAAACGCTTGTTTATGAAGTAAAGGAAGCGGAAGACGTAAATTATGCAGAAGAAGAAATAGACGAGGACAACGACGGAATCATAGTTTATGACGTTGCGGGAAGAACTTTTTCCGGGAAAATGATGGTTGTGCTTGATCCCGCGCGCGTTACGCTCGAGTCTTATTATGAAACATACAAAACAGGTGCGCCGCTTGACAAAATCGTTGGCATGGTAAACGGTGTCGCAGGCATAAACGGCGGACTTTACGCGCAAAGCGAAGCGGGCGGACGCCCTTACGGAGTTACGGTAAGTCACGGTGTGATAGAGACAAACAAGCCGACGGAAAAAGCGGGACTTGTGTTTGTGGGACTTACGGAAGAAAATATTTTGATTGTGGAAAACCTGTCTGATATGACGGAAGACGACGTCGAAAAACTTGTTGCCGAAAAGAAAATCAGGGACGGATGCTCATTCCAGGAAGAAGCAAAAGATAAAAATAATCACTTTGTGAGCCTTGTGATAAACGGAGTGGGGCGTGAACTCGGAGAAGGCGCCGGCAGCGGCCTAAATCCCAGAACCGCAATCGGACAGCGGGCGGACGGAGCGTTACTTTTACTTGTAACCGACGGACGGGGCAAAAGCGGACACCTCGGCGCATCCGCTCAGGATTTGATAGAAATTATGCTTGAATACGGAGCCGTGAATGCGGCAAATCTTGACGGCGGAAGCTCGTCGAGCATGGTATTTAACGGCGAATATTTGATGGAAAGCGTTACATTCAGAAAAGCAAACACTTCGTGGAATTTGCCTATTGCTTTTGTGGTACAATGATGTTTAAGAAAAATGATTTAAAAAAATACGTGCGGAATTTTGCTTTTTTTCTCCTTTTTGCCTGCTTTTTAATGTGCGATAACTTAGTTTATGGGGCTGAAACAGAAGCAAAAGCGCTTGACGTAATATTTGAAGGCTTGACGGATACGGAATCTGATCTTCTTACAGACGGTGAAACAACAAAATCCGTGCAATTTAAGGCGGGAGAGTCACTTACCGTTACGGCGGCGGAGAAGATCAAGGGAATATATATAAAGTGGTCGGCTGTCAAAACTCCGGGCGTTTGGACTCTGGTTGCGGGAGAAAGTCGCATTATATGCGGAGAAAACGGATACTTACATGAATATGTGAGCGTGCCCGGGAATTCGAATACGTGTACGCTTGAGTTTTCAAAAACCTGCGGGCCCGTTGAAATTACGGTTTACGGTGAAGGCATGTTGCCGCGCGACGTACAAGTGTGGAATCCTCCTTGCGAAAGAGCGGATTTCCTTGTGCTTTCGACACATGCGGACGACGAAATATTGTTTCTCGGCGGAGTTCTTGCGACATATGCGGGTGAACGTGGACTTTCGGCGCAGGTCGTTTATCTTTGCGATTTTACTCTTGACGATTACGGATATATGAATACGACAAGAGAGCACGAAAAGCTTGACGGACTTTGGGAAATCGGCGTCAGAAATTATCCCGTTACGGGGCATTTTCCCGATGTTTACAGCACAAAGCTTTCCACCGCAAAAACACAATATGATTATGACGCCGTCGTCGAATTTGTTACGGAAAACATAAGGCGGTTTAAGCCGCTTATACTTATATCTCAGGATTTTAACGGAGAATACGGACACGGAGCACATAAGCTTTTTGCCGCGGCCGCTGCGGATGCGCTTCAGTTAAGCAATGATCCTTCTTATGACACGGATTCATATGAAAAATATGGTGTATGGGACGTAAAAAAAGCCTATTATCATCTTTATACGGAAAACAGGATAAGGCTTGATTTAAGGACACCGCTTGCGAGGTTTAACGGGCTCACATCGCTTGAAGTTCAGAAAAATGCCTATAAAAAGCACGTTACGCAGCAGGGATATTGGTTTTATGTGTCGGACACATACGAAAAATTTGACTGTGCGGCATTTGGGCTATACAAAACGCTTGTGGGTGCCGATACCGGAAACGACATGACGGAAAATATTGTGACATATGAAGCTGAGGGCGACGGCGCATTAAATAAGATAAACGAAATCGGTGCAAAATTATTTTTAAGATCCTTATATGATAATTTGGCAGAGGTGAGAAAAGAGATTGAAAAATAGATTTATGTTTAAAAACGGAATACGGAAATGCTGTGTTTTTGTAAGCGCTTTGCTCGCGGTAACGGCGCTTATGCAAGGGAATCCGGCACTTGCGGACGGGGAAAATTTGGAAACCGGCGGAGAAACTGCGGCGGAAGTGACGGCTACGGTGACACCGACGACTGAAACAGCAGGGCAGGTTACATTTACGCCCGAGCCTACACTTGAGCTTACGCCTACACTTACACCTGAGCTTACCCCCGAGCCTACGCCTACGGCAACACTTACACTTACACAGGAGCCTACATCTGAGCCAACGCCCGAACCTACACCCGAGCCGTTTTTCTCGGACGGAACATGTGTATATAAAGTTACATACGGCACAGAAAAAAGTGAAAGCATGGGTGAAACAGCGGGCGAAAGCACGGAT
>CAZZFV010000084.1:0-546 GCA_964653855.1 uncultured Lachnospiraceae bacterium | reverse complement strand
AGCACGGATGAAAGTGTGAGTACAGATACAGGCTCAAGCGCATCACTTTCTGCTTTATATGATAAAAATATCGAAACGGGAATCACAATAGCAAAAGGCGAAAGTCTTACACTAACGGCTGTAAACAAAATCTCCGGAATTTATATAATCTGGGAAGCGGGTGAAATTCCCGAAAGCTATGAAATCGCAATCGGAGATAACGTAAATTCGTATACCGGTAAATTTTTGCATGAATATATCGATTTGAGCGATGATGCGGACGAACACGCAAGTGAATCCACATCAAATGAATCCGCGTCAAGTGAATCCGCGTCAAGTGAAAGCATCGAGCAGGAACACTCAAATTACACATGCGACATTACATTTTTGTCGGACGCCGGAATCAAGGAAATATATGTTCTTACGGACGGTGAAATCCCGAGCTTTGTGGAAATGTGGGAAGATACGCTTTCAGATGCCGACGTATTAATAATTGTAGCGCATGCGGGTGACGAAACGCTTGATTTTGGGGCACTTATTACGGACACGGTAAAACGTGCGGAAGTG
>CAZZFV010000083.1:0-4334 GCA_964653855.1 uncultured Lachnospiraceae bacterium | reverse complement strand
CCCCAGGGGCTGTCCCACTTTAAAGCCTGATCTTCAAACTTTGACTTTGTAAACCAAAGCACAAAGTCGTTTTTGTTTCTCTTATTTACATCCTCCGTAACGTCGTCACGCACGCCGACAAGAAGTTCTTCTTCGTTTTGGTTACCGAAAACATAATAATTTTTGAGCTTTGACGTATCAAAATATACGTTTTCGCCCGCCTTATACGCATATCCCTTTTCAAGGAGCACTTCTATCATATGAATGAACTCGGGAATGCAATTTGTTGCGGGCTCAACAACATCCGGACGCTTTATGTTTAATTTCTTGCAATCTTCCATAAAAGCATCCGTATAATATGCCGCAATTTCCATTACGGTCTTGTGTTCGCGCTTTGCACCCTTGATCATCTTGTCTTCGCCCGTGTCCGCATCGCTCGAAAGATGTCCGACGTCGGTAATGTTCATAACACGTTTTACGTTGTAGCCGGCAAACCTTAATGTCTTTTCAAGCACGTCTTCCATTATGTAGCTTCTCAAATTTCCGATATGCGCAAAATGGTATACCGTAGGTCCGCACGTATACATCGAAATTTCGCCCGGTACGTTCGGCACAAGCTTTTCCGTTTTTCTTGTAAGTGTATTAAAAAGCTGAATCTTATTTTCCATTTAGTTTTTCCTCATGCTTTCGACAAGCTCTTTGAGCTCGCTGTAATCTTTTTTTAGCTGTTCGATATCGTTTTTTACGGGGTCGGGAAGATGCACCTGGTCCATGTCCTCACGCGGCACTCTCACGTTGTCGCGCTTCACTATTCTTCCCGGAACACCGACTACCGTCGAATTCGGCGGCACTTCGGTAAGCACAACCGATCCCGCACCGATTTTTGAATTGTCACCGACCGTAAAGCTTCCGAGCACCTTTGCGCCCGCGGAAATCATTACGTTATTGCCGATTGTGGGGTGACGCTTTCCCTGTTCCTTACCCGTGCCTCCAAGGGTCACACCCTGGTAAAGCGTGACATTGTCACCTATTATCGTTGTTTCACCGATTATTACTCCCGTACCGTGATCGATAAAAAGTCCTTTTCCGATCTTTGCGCCCGGGTGAATTTCTATTCCGGTCTTATGAGCCGTACGCTGCGAATACCATCTCGCAAGAAAATAAAATTTGTGCTCATAAAGCCAATGCGCCCTTCTGTGGCGGAGAATCGCTCTGAACGACGGATACAAAAGAACTTCGAGCGAGCTTTTTACCGCGGGGTCACGTTCCTTTATTACGGCAACCTCTTCTTTAAATGTTTTAAAAAATCCCATGGTTTCTCCTTCTTACATATCGTGATTGTTCTTTAAACAGCCCGTACAGCCCGAACAACCGCCGCAAGATGCACCGCTTGCATGAGATCTCTTTTCAGATCCGAAGGAATCATAGTCATATATATTCAAATCCAAATCAAAATTTTTTGCGTCGCGAACGCTTTCGAGAAGGCATACCGCCTGTGCGGCAATTCCGAGCCCGGCGCCCGTAAATCCGAGTCCTTCCTCGGTCGTCGCTTTAATATTCACCTGAGAAACATTTATATTTAACGTATTTGCGATATTTTCGCGCATCTCAGCGATAAATCCCGCAAGCTTCGGCTTTTGGCATATAATCGTCGCATCGATATTTTCTATAATAAAGAGTTCTTTTAAAAGCAAGTCGCGCACCTGTTCAAGAAGCACGAGACTTGAAATATCCTTATATTTGTCGTCGGAATCCGGAAAATGCCTTCCTATATCACCGAGCGCAGCAGCACCGAGAAGTGCGTCCATTATCGCATGCGTAAGCACATCCGCATCCGAATGTCCGAGCAGCCCTTTTTCGTACGGCACCAAAACACCGCCCAAAATCAGCGGCCTGTTTTCCGTAAGTTTATGCACATCATATCCCGTTCCGACTCTCATACAAAACCTCATTTTTCTTTTTTGAATTCCGAACCTAACAATACATTAAATCACGGATATGCATTTTTTGCAAGAAAAACCGCCGAACAAAAAAAGAACCGTCCTAAAACGGTTCAAAATTTTAAAGATAGTTTCAATTCTCTTTTTCGCTTTCTTCCGGCGGATAATAAATTGCGGGGATTTCGGCATCCTCATATCCGTAAACGACCTTTGAAAAATTATTGCACACTTCCCTGAATGTTTCCGATGAATAGGAAATTCCGAAGAGTAACGCAAGCCTGTTAAAATTAAGCGGCGAAATCGCACTTCCCCACTCCGTATCGTCTTCAACATGGCGGTTGTGCATAAGGCACCCCGGAGTAAGACGATATGTTGTTCCGTTGTTTTTGTTTACGCAAAGAATCTCAACATAGTCTCTGTTATCCTTTTTGAACACAAGCTCAAAGTCCTTACGCTGCGCTTCCAAATCGGTTTCCGGATCAAGCACGGCAATATTTGCCATATTGCTTTCTTCTTCACCGATAAAAAGTCCTCTCTTATTATTGTACTTAACAAGCTCAATCAGCTTATCGATGCTTTTTTGTTCAAGTACCGCACCTATCGGCGCCGAATCCGAGTTTGTGAGGAATGCGATTAACGTATCGATTTCGTTTTGGGACAACAATGTTTTATCTTCAGCCATAACAATCTCCGTTTCGTTTTTTTATATGTTTCTTTTTAGAATGTTTTTTTATCATAATTGCTGAACGCACCAAAAGCAATAAAACTTGTCTAAAAAAAACGATACAATTTTAATTTTCTGCTTGACAAAAAATAAACTTCTTGCTAATATAATCAAGCGCTTTGCGAAAAACAAGGTGTTTACGGGATCTTAGCTCAGCTGGGAGAGCATCTGCCTTACAAGCAGAGGGTCATAGGTTCGAGCCCTATAGGTCCCATTTACAATCCATTAGGGTTGTTATGGCTGGATAGCTCAGTTGGCTAGAGCACGCGGTTCATACCCGCGGTGTCGAGGGTTCGAATCCCCCTGCAGCCATTAAAAAAACACGGATTGACTTAAGTCTTTCCGTGTTTTTTCTTTATCAATTTTTGTTTGTGATTTTAACTTCCCTTATTCCTGCTTTGTAATTTCATTTTTTCCCTGTTCTCTCTTCATAAAATTCACATAAAGCACCGTTCCCACAATGCTTGTGATTGTTTCCGTAACCGGGAATGTCATCCAAAAAAGATCAAGTCCCGCTCTCGAAAATAAATACCCAAGCGGCACAAAAAGCACCACCGTACGGAGAACGGTAAGCGCCATGCTCTTTATTCCGGATCCTACGGCCTGGAAAAACACGGGATAAATAAGCGATGTCACAAGCGGAATAAAACTTACTCCCACATAATGAAATCCGTTTATGCCGATTTCAACGACAAGCTCATCCGTGGTAAATACGCGGAGCATCTCCTCCGGTATAAACAAAAAACACAATGCCCCGAGTCCCATAAAAATCCAGCCGAACAATATCGAGTCACGCATTGTCTGCCTGCAACGCACGATGCTTCTTGCCGCATAATTGTAGCTTATCACGGGCACGATACAGGTTTGCATCGCTCCGAGCGGAATAAAAAAGAACGTCTGCCACTTATAATAAAGTCCGAGTGCCGTTACCGCCTGGTCAGAGAATGTGGCAAGTATAAGGTTCAGTCCCAAAATATAAAAAGTATACGCGGATTGCATAAGCATGTTCGGAGCCCCGCGGCCGAATATCCTCTTTATATAAGGAAACTTTATGTTTTCGGGCGTAAAACGTCTGAATCCCTTTTTCATAACGACAAGCGCCGCCATAATCTGTCCGAGCACGGTTGCGATCGCCGCTCCCTTAATTCCCATTTCGGGAAGTCCAAACATTCCGAAAATAAGTATAGGGTCAAAAATTATATTTGTTATCGCACCGATTATTTGCGCAATCATCGGTGTTTTCATGTCACCGTAGGATTGCAATATTTTTGTCCAAATGCTTTCGAAAAACAAACCGAAACTGAAAACACACACAATTTTTCCGTATGCGATTACGTCGTTCATAACGCTTTCGGAATCCGTCGACATGCTCGCGTAAAACGGCATAACAAGATAACTTACAACCGCAAACAAAATCCACATGATAAAAGCAAGCGGTGTTCCGACACATGCGTATTCTTCCGCCTTGTCGCGCTTCCCGAGTCCCAGTTCCGCTGCCATAATCGTATTTATACCCACGCCTGTTCCAACGGCAAGCGCAATCATGAGCAGTTGCATGGGATATATAATTGAAAGCGCCGTAAGCCCCGAATCCGAATATCTGCCCACAAAAAAACTGTCAACTATATTGTAAAGCGCCTGTATAAGCTGTGCAAGCATTACAGGCGGTGCAAGCTTCAATAACACTTTTC
>CAZZFV010000082.1:0-4344 GCA_964653855.1 uncultured Lachnospiraceae bacterium | reverse complement strand
TCATATAGAAACTTTTTAACTTCATCCATATTTTTTCCTTTCTTTTTTTTCTTACTAAGTTATATATGACAGAAAAAAAAATTTTTTTAACACGCCGTGAGCAATTCATCCCACCACCTATAGAGGTGGGGATTTCTTGCTCACGGCGTGTTAAAAAATTACCTGTAATATTTTTTCTTCTATAAATTCATTATCAATAATAATTTTCTGAAAGGAGAAAACAAATGGAATTTACAAAAAATTTTAACGTAATCGACGACGATTACACAAAGTTTCGTGATATTGTTTCGAAACTTGATGAAAAAACTCGCGTAAGTGAGTTTGAAATGAACAAGGCCGCATTTTTGCTTCCTGTCAATGCGGAAACAAAAAGTGGCAAAACGGCGGTAATTTTGTTTGACGAACAAACAACCGCAAAAAGTCCGGACAATATCCGGAAGATAAATACGGAAAATTTACCCGCAGAACTTTTGTTAAAGTTCAAAGTGGGCTACCCGATACTCGTCGTAGACTCAAAAGTATTCTTCATTTCTGAGTTTGCAATGCAGACGTTGATTCAAGTCTGCGAGTTGGGTGGCTCTGCGATGTACGAGAACAACGAGTTTAGAAACAAGTTGTTAGCGTACACATTTCTTCATGCCGGTAAAAATTGTAAGATTGTTTATCGGGAAGAAGAAATTGCGGGAAAACCCGTGCGATTGATTTTGTCTGTAAATCATATGAGTTACGGACAAATTCAAAATTCCGTTGTTTGTGATATCATTGAGTATTTACAAAATAACGGAATGTACGGAAACATTGAAGTTTCTCATTGGGAAGTTTCCCAGGAAAAAACTTCGATAACCGTATTTTTTCCGGATACGGCGAAAGACCTTTCGCTGGTCTACAAATTACCCGAAACTTTTGTTCCGGGAATAACAATAAAAACATCCGATACAGCACAACTCGCATTTACTGTTGAGGGCGTTTTGAAAAGACAGTCGGGAGTAATTTATCCTTTTTGTGAAGTTGAAAAGAAGCATACTTTAAATTTCACGAAGGAAAAATTAATTTCCAATATGGAAAAAGAGGTTTTTCCGTTATTTACAAAGATACCGGAAAAGCTTAAAGAGGGAGCTTCCATAGAAGTCACCCCTAAAAGTTGGGATTTGACGAATCCCCAAAAAATAAAAGAGAACGAAGAAAAAGTTGGAGACGTAATTGCGTCAATAACAAAATCGCTCTCAAAAGAGTTTTCCAAAAAGCTTATGAATAAGCTTGCGGAATTACTCGCAGCGGAAGTTAATGGGCAGTATTATTATACAATGTATGATATTTATACGTTGTTCTTGAATCTCCCCGAAAGACTTCCGGAACTTTCAGAAGTCTTAAAAGAACAGCTTGCGAAAGCTGTTATAAAAATTCCGTTTTTAAAATTAAAAAAAGAGGAAACGGTTTCTTATATCGCTCCTTAATTTTTAGCCCCGTTATTTGGGGCTTTTTTTTGTTTTTTCTTGCATAATTAATTTATCAAAAGAAAGGTTGGAAAAATAATGTATAAGAAAAAACAGCTAATAAAGATTTTACCAATGGTTCTTATTGGGATTTTAGGTTTTACGATTGCATCGGGAATATTTGCGTATATTTATTACTCAAAAATAAAAACCGAAAAAGAAACTTTGCAAACAAAAATAGATTCTTTAAATTTGATTTTGGAAACAAGTACGCAATATGTTTATGTCGCAACGGAAGATATATTGCCGGGAACAATTCTTTCGGAAGATAAAGTCACCATTATGGCTCAATATATGTCAGGGAGCTACAATCTAATTACTTCTGACGACTTTGGAAAAATCGTCACTCAAACAATAAATTCGGGAGAGGTAATTTCTCGATATGCCGTATCAACCGACGCTGATTTTGATAGCGAAACGAAACTTATATATTTTTCCGAAATAACGCTTACGGACAAAATGACACAAGGCGATTATGTAGATATCAGAATAAGATATAAAAACGGAGAAGACTATATAATTCTTTCAAAAAAACGATTGGAAGAAATAAGTAGCGACTATATGTCTTGCTATCTTGCTCTAAAAGAAGAAGAATTACAATTAATGGCATCTGCAATCACAGACGTTCAAAAATATAATGCGACGATATATTCAACTTTGTTTATTGAAGATATGCAACACGAAATGGTACGGACATATATTCCCGCATTCAATAATTCCGAAATATTTTTGTCGATTTACACCGAAGACAATATAAATAAAAGGAATGAACTTGAAAAAAGACAATCCGAATATGTTTCAAAATAATATCAGCCCCGCTTATGCAGCGGGGCTTTTTTTTACCAATATTTTGAAATAAAACCACAATCATAAAGTTCTGAGAGTGCAAAATTGGGAGTGTAATATCCGTAAGTTGACCAATAAGCTTTTCCCGTTTCTTCTTCCCAGGCTTCAATTTCTGCCGTTTTTTCCTTACAATAGGTAATAAAACCTTCTAAATATTCGGGAGAATAATCAATAATACGTTTTATATCCGAGACGGAAATTATTCTCGGTACATAATCATCACCACCAAAAGCTGACCATCTAAACGTGTAGCGTTGGTTATATTCATCCCATTTCGTATACCATTCATCACTTAAATAATTATTAAACGAGCGAAGAATATCGTCTGCAAATTCTCCGTATGTTTTTGTTTCAACAAGTTCTTTTATATCCTCATCACTCAAAGAAGTAATCGGGGTTTCAGATATATTGGTGCAATACGTTTCCCAAATAGTTCCTTTATATTCGACTTTGAACCAAGTGGTATATAAGGAACCTTCGGAGTGGCCATGATACTCCTCCCCACACGTACTTTCGTATGTTGCTATAACTTTAAGCCGAGTTCCCGCTTCAAGTTCGGCAAGATAACAGTTGGCATTGCCGCCTTTATCATAAAGCCAAGCTCCGTTTTGTGCAATCCAGACATAAGTATCTTCGGGAGCGTAATTTACAAGTAGGTCGCCACCTTCTCTCTTTACTACCTCGCAAGCATTGTCCGCCGTTGCTATTTCCCAATGTTCTCTGTCGTCGGAAATTCGTAAATAATAAGTTTCAATGCTGTAGTTGTCGCCAAACATTTCGTATACCTTTGATTCGGTGGCATAAAATGGTGTTGGAGTGGCAGAAGGATTTAACAAAGCTTTTTCGTATGCTTTTGCATTATTG
The DNA here is from genome assembly GCA_964653855.1 of uncultured Lachnospiraceae bacterium. Classification (GTDB taxonomy): domain Bacteria; phylum Bacillota; class Clostridia; order Lachnospirales; family Lachnospiraceae; genus RGIG3528. The sequence continues at coordinate 1,141 of CAZZFV010000082.1, read as the reverse complement.
ACAATTACGCTAAGTGCTCCCTCGTCAGGTTCACCATATGCTTGTATTTTGCTATACCAAAGATAATTGTTAGTTGAATCGTTAGGGGTATACCCCGGAATAAGTTCTTCCGCATCTAAACTTATAATTTTTTCTGTCGCTTCTTGTAGAGCTTTTTCTGTCGGATTTGGTGTCGGAGTGGGAACTTTTGACTCGTCTGTTGTGGTATATTTTCCGCTAATAAAATAAAAATCGGAATTATAATCTACCACATTCCAGCCGTTTTCATAAATACCGACTCTGTGAAGCTTTTCTCTTGCGGGAAATTTGGTTATTATTGCGCTGTCTGTGTTTGGTTCTTCGCGAAGATTAAGCGAACGTAAAGTATAAATATAATCATCAACAGCAGTTATCGGATTTGTTGTGGGTGTGGGTGTCGGCGTATCAGTAGGTGTTACGGGTAATGTAACTTCGTCCAAAATAACCTCATTGCACCTTGCGCAATAAGTTTTCTTATGTCCACACTCGGTAACGGTTGCTTCCGTTGTTATTACGTTTCCCGGAGTATGTCCGAGTGCGGGAATATTTTCCGTATACCCTACAATACAACCTTCTACTGTACAAGAATAACGAAGCGTTCCTTCTTCTGTGCAAGTAGCTTCTTTTTCAATAACGGGTTCTCCCCAAATATGTTCCACAATAGCAGTCGGGCCGGGTGTGAAAGTCGGCTTTGGGGTAAAAGTCGGCGTAACGGTAATTTCGGGAATGTCGGTTATTTTAACTACCGGAGTTTCCGCTGCCGTCGGACTTGGTGTTTTAGTCGGCTTCGGTGTAAAAGTCGGAGTCGGACTGAGTGTCGGTTTGATTAAGTTGTTGACAGGTTCTCTTGTTGTTCGAGCCGCATTTGTCGAATCCGGAGTGCTTGCAAACGGATTCATACATCCCGAAATCATGCTGATTAAAAGTGCGGTTGCAACAACAGTTGCAAGTTTCTTTTTTTTCATAGGTTTTCTCCCTTCAAATAAATTTATTATAACATATATAGAAGAATTTTTTTTAATATTATTTCTCCCAATAACATTTTTTATCATAAAAACAAAACAAAGACCGCGTGAAGGGCGGTCTTTTTTTTCTTCTATAAATTCATTATCAATAAAAATTT
>CAZZFV010000081.1:0-4595 GCA_964653855.1 uncultured Lachnospiraceae bacterium | reverse complement strand
TAAAAAAGTAAAAAACGGAAGCTTATGCGGCTTAGGCTGCATAGGCTTCTTTTTTTTTGTTGGGATAATTTTGAAAAAAACGTTGACATATCATAGTATCCATGATATAAGTACTACGTCAGATGTACTACGACAGACATAGTAACGTCTGACGTATGAATAGTTGCCGGAAAGGAGGAACCATGGAAATCAGCAGTGATGTCATACGCGGTTATAACGATCTTATGATACTTTCGGTTTTAAAGTCGGAGCCGTCGTATGGATATGAAATTTCAAAGGAAATAAAAAAGAAAACATGCGGAAAGTATATTATTAAAGAAACAACCTTGTATTCCGCATTCACAAGAATGGAAAAAAACGGTCTTATCGAATCTTTTTCCTGTGATTCCGACCGCCGGACATATTACAGGATAACTGAAGCGGGAATTAAATTGTACAAAGAAAAATGCGAGGAATGGGAACTCACAAAAGAGGTTGTAGAAAACTTTGTTTAAGAAAGGAGCGCAAATGGAAATTTTAAGAGAATATCTGGACACAATGTTTACGGGATTACCTGAAACCGAGGAAACAAAAAAAGCAAAAGAAGAGCTTTTTCAAATGATGGAAGATAAATACAACGAGTTAACCGGTATGGGAGTCCCCAAAAACGAGGCAATCGGAACTGTAATTTCAGAATTCGGAAATGTGGATGAGTTAAAAGAAAGCCTCGGAATAAAGGATCCGGAAAGAGAACTCCCGGAAAACAGTGACAGTCGGATTGAAATCATAAGTGAAGCGGAAGCTGCGGAATACGAAAATCACAAAATCAAAGAAAGCATTCGCATGTCGTTCGGAGTTGCGCTTTTGATACTTTCACCCGTTGCGCTTGTACTTTTTTATCATGTTCTCGAGCTTAAGGGCTTTGCGATATGTGTGATGTTTTTCCTTATTGCCGCGGGTGTGTTTTTTATAATGGTTGCATGCGGAAGCATGAAGGCATACAAAAGAATCGCATACGGCAAAAACGTAGACGAAAACGGTTTTAACGAATATGAGGAAGGTAAAATGAAATTAACAAAGACAGGTAAAATTATAAACGCAATCTTTTGGCCCACCGTTATTTGCATATATTTTTTGTGGAGTTTCTTAGGCGACGCATGGGATATAAGCTGGATTTTATGGCCGATAGCACCGCTTGTAAGTAAAATTCTTACGGAAATATTTAAAATTCGCGAAGACGGAATTTCGTAAGCGGCACATCGCTTACGGAATTCCGCAAGCGGCATATCACTTATAAAATTCCGTAAGCAGCTTTACAAGTTCCGTTTCGTCTGCCGCATACATAAGCTCCGCAGACGAATGCATTGCAAGTATCGGAACACCGATGTCCGCGGTATGCATGGGCACAAGCGATGAAAGCATGGGGCCGATTGTCGATCCGCCCGGAATATCCGCTCTGAACATATATTTTTTGTGCTTCACGTTTGCCTTTTCTGAGAGCATTTCCGCTGTTGCGACGGCAGATGGATCCAGCGTATACCTTTGATTTGAACTGAGTTTAACCGCAACTCCTTCTCCGAATGTTATTTTGTTTACGGAATCCGATTTTTCGGGATGATTCGGATGAACGGCATGCCCCACGTCAACCGAAAAAAGGAAGCTCTTTAAAATAGCGTCATTAAGCGTTTCATTGGGGAATTTAAGCCCTGCCCATATTTTTTCGAGTAATGTTTTAAAAACGGCAGAGTCCGCACCTGTTTTTGTTCTGCTTCCTATTTCTTCATGATCGAAAAGAAGGGCGATATTGATCGTGTCGGACGGTGTTGCGTCAATAATCGCTTTTATTGCCGCATAACAGCTTGTGAGATTGTCAAGCGCGGGTGCAAGAAGCATATCTCGGTTTAAGCCGACCGTAACGGGTGCTTCGCTTAAATAAACATAAAGATCCATATCGAGGATATCGTGCGCATCGACATTCAGCTCATCCGCAACGCTCTTTAACAAGTAATTGTTGTCATTGATTGCCGAATTAAACATGCCGAGTATCGGAAACATGTCAACCTGCGGATTGAGAGCCGTGCCCTTGTTTGTTTCACGGTTAAAATGAATCGCAAGATTCGGGATTACCGCTACGGGGCGCCCAAAATCCATAAGTATAAAATGCGGTGAAAACGGATCGTCGCTCTTTAACGTAACAGCGCCCGCAAGCGAAAGAGGCTTGTCAAGCCATGTGTTGTAGATTGCGCCGCCGTACATTTCCGTGTTTAAGCGCATAAAGCCGTTTGAAGACTCAGGCGCAAATTCCGGATAAGGCTTTATGTGAAGACAGGGGTGATCCGTGTGTGCGGCCGCAGTGTGAAAGCACGAGCTTTCCGAAACACTTTCACCTATCGTAAATGCCGCAAGCGCGGTGTGAAATATATCGCAAAAATATTTTCCGCCCGCCTTAAGTCTAAATGTATCCGCAAAAGAAATTTCCGTGAATCCCGCATCCCTTAACATTTCACTTGATGCGCTCACGGTATGATAAGGTGTAACGCCTTTTTTTAAATAATCAAAAAATTCCATATATTCCTCCGTGGGATTTATGTGCTGTTTGTTGTAAGTATCATCGGAACATCATACCACATTTTTGCGTATTTTTAAACAGAAGTGCCAAACAATGTAAAAAAGCAATTTGAGCACGCTTTGGTCACAATTTTTACATTGTTTTTTTATTGACAAACCGGGGCTCCGTCAATATAATACAATCGGCAAAAAAGTTGGGTTTGTTGTTTTGTTGCAGGCGGTTTTGCGGATATTTGCCGCACGTCGCTTTCAACTCACAGACAATTTCATCATACCATTAATAAGGAGGACATTTATATGTCAACAAAAGCTTATTACAAGCACGACGAAATCGGTGCGGGTAAGGTCGGTTTTTCAAAGACGCGTTCCATTATCGAAGCCGCTTTCTACGGAAACAATGTTGTTAAGGTAAACACACTTAAAGAGGCTTATAACCTTGCAAAGAATTCACCGGGAACAATCGTTACCGATATGCCGGTTAAGGACGGAGACACATTCGGTCTTGAGAAGGACGCACGTGTTCTTTTGTTCAACGACGGTGCGGTTACGGGCCGTTATGCACAGGCACGCCGTATCAAGGGTGAGCCCGGTGTCGATGACGTTAAGCTTGACAAGGTTGTTATGGATGCCGTTTATGAAACAAGATGGAAGACAATGTATCACGCAGAGTGCTTCATCGGTCTCGATCCCGAGTTCATGGTAAAGGCACACCTCCTTATTCCCGAGGGAGAGGAAAATCTTCTTTACAACTGGATGCTCAACTTCCAATATATGTCGGATGCATATGTTAAGATGTACAAGAACTCAAAGCCCGTCGGTGACGGCAAAGAGCCCGATATCTACATTTTCTCGGATCCTCAATGGGAGCCCCACGAAGCACCCGATGTCGATTACAGCTGCTTAAGCGATCCCAGAACGCTTTGCTACTTTGACACAAACCAGAACTGCGCAGCAATTCTCGGTATGAAGTATTTTGGCGAACACAAGAAGGGCACACTTACAATCGCTTGGGCAATCGCAAACAGAAACGGTTATGCATCCTGCCACGGCGGCCAGAAGGAATATTCTCTTCCGGGCGGCAAGAAGTTTGTTGCTTCCGTATACGGTCTTTCGGGATCGGGTAAGTCAACACTTACACACGCAAAGCACGGCGGCAAGTATGACGAGTTCGGCGGCATCAAGGTTCTTCACGACGACGCATTCATCATCAACTCCGACACATGCGCTTCAATCGCACTTGAGCCCACATATTTCGACAAGACGGCAGACTATCCTACAGGATGCCCCGACAACGAATATTTGATCACGGTTCAGAACTGCTCCGCCACAATGGATGAAGACGGCAAGATTCAGCTTGTTACGGAGGATATCCGTAACGGCAACGGTCGTGCAATCAAGTCAAAGCTTTGGAGCCCCAACCGTGTAGATAAGATCGATTCGCCCGTTAACGCAATCTTCTGGATCATGAAGGATCCCACAATCCCGCCGGTAGTTCGTCTTAAGGGCGCAGCTCTTGCTTCCGTTATGGGCGCAACACTTGCAACAAAGACATCTTCCGCAGAGAGAGTTGCCGCAGGTACCGATATGAACGCAATCAGAATCGTTCCTTACGCAAATCCTTTCAGAACATATCCTCTTGCAAACGACTATGAGAAGTTCCACAAGCTTGTTGCCGAAAAGAACGTTGAGTGCTACATCGTAAACACAGGCGATTTCATGGGCAAGAAGGTTAAGAAGGAAGATACGCTCGGCATCCTTGAAACAATTGTTGAAGGAAAGGCTAAGTTTGAAAAGTGGGGCAATTTCTCAGATATCGAGATCATGAACGACTGGTCCGGAAAGACCGGTGACTTCACACCCGATCTTAACGACAAGTCCTACAAGGATCAACTCACAGCCGCTATGAACACACGTATCAAGGCTGTTGAAGATTTCGCAACCAAGAAGGAAGGCTATGATAAGCTTCCCGATGAGGCTCTTCAGGCTCTCAAGAAGGTTGTAGCCGAAATCTGATGATTTAAAGCTTAATAAATATTTATCCCCGGTGT
>CAZZFV010000080.1:2627-4988 GCA_964653855.1 uncultured Lachnospiraceae bacterium | reverse complement strand
GAAACAGCTTGATTTGATTATTCGCGAATAACCTGATTTGATTGTTCGGAAATAATAGGATTGTTTTTAGAATAAACAGATTGTGGAAAGAATCGCTGTCACGTGGTAAAATAACTACAGGTAAACCGAAAAACGGAATTACGGAATTTTGCGTGATTGTTATAATGAAATAATTGCGTTTGTATCAATGGATTTATATTTAAGGAGAAGGCGACATGCAGCGAAACAATTATCTTTTTGTACATTTTACGGGTGAGCATGAAAACGGAGAACAGATTTATTTTTCATTAAGCCGTGACGGGCTCAATTGGAACGACGTAAACAAGGGAAATCCCGTTCTTGTGTCAGGGATCGGTGAAAAAGGTGTAAGAGATCCCTTTTTGGTACGTGACGAAAAAAACAACAAGTTTTATTTGATTGCAACGGATTTAAGGATTGCGTCGGGTAAGGGTTGGGAAGTCGCTCAATATGCGGGAAGCCGTGACTTAATTATTTGGGAATCCGAAGATCTCGTAAATTTCACGGGGCCGAGAGCGGTGACCGTGGGAACTTATGATGCCGGCTGCGTATGGGCGCCCGAAGCCGTGTATGATCCAAAAAAAGAAGCGTTTTTTGTATTTTGGGCATCGATGACACCGAAGGACGATAAGGCTCACGCAAAGCAAAAAATATATGCGGCATATACGAAGGATTTTAAGACATTTACAAAACCCACGCTTTATATCGAAAGACAGGAGCATGTTATCGATACGGATATCGTTGCGGTAAATTCCGAAAACTCTTCAAAAACAGGTTACATCAGGTTTTCGAAGGACGAAACAACCAAAAACATTCGTTCGGACTATGGGGAGACGCTTGATGCCGGGAATTTTGCGGACATAAGGTCGGAAGTACTCGACAATCTTCACGGCATAGAGGGGCCGATTTGTTTTTATATAAACAGCTTAAAAAAATGGTGTCTTATGGTTGACAGATACGCAACGCATAAGGGATATCTGCCTATGCTTGCGGACGATATCGCAAACGGAAATTTTAAGATTCTTGACGAATCGGAATATAATCTCGGCAAAACGCTGAAACGTCATGGCGGAATACTTGCGATTTCCGACGAAGAATACGACAGAATATCTGAAATAACAAGATGATACAAGGGTCAAAATACCTTTTGACCTCAGCATCATAAGATAAAAATATCCCAAATAACAAGATAAATTCGGAGAAAAAGAATGGAAGATTGGATCAAGACAGCCCTCGAACAAATAAGAACAAAGATGGACCGTGTGTCGGATAAAACGCAGGACAAAATCCCCTATACGACCGACAAAAACGGAAATTACAACGATCTCTCCGAGTTTGACAATAACGGCGGCGGGCTCGATTGGTGGACAAACGGATTTTGGGGCGGAACGCTTTGGAAAATGTATGAGCAGACGGGCGATAAAAAATACTCAGATTATGCGATAAAATCGGAGAAAAAGCTTCAAAAATGCCTTGAGCATTTTACGGGGCTCAATCACGACGTCGGATTTATGTTTATGCCGACATCGGGTGCGGATTACAGGCTCACGGGATCGGAAGAATCATTAATCACAACGCTTCACGCCGCAAATCTCCTTGCGGGGCGCTTTAACCCTGCCGGAAATTTTATCCGTGCGTGGAACGGCATGTGGGGAAATAATACAGGCTGGGCTATAATCGATTCGATGATGAATCTGTCGCTCCTTTATTTTGCGAGCAAACACACGGGCGACCCAAGATTTAAGAATATCGCAATGCGTCATGCGGACACGCTTATCGACGCGTTTGTGCGTGCGGACGGCTCGTGCTGCCACATTGTGGAGTTTGACCCCGAAACAGGCAAAAGAATCAAGTCGTATGCAGGCCAGGGCTATGCGCACGGTTCGTCATGGACACGCGGCCAGGCTTGGGGAATTTACGGCTTTACAATTAGTTATATCCACACAAAGGAAGAGAGATATTTGAGTACGGCAATCAGGATTTCAGATTATTGCATAAGTAAAATCCCCGCGGATTACATTATCCCGATTGATTTTTGCGCGCCCGCGGAACCTCATCTTGAAGACGGCTGCGGAGCGGCAATAATGGCTTCCGGGCTCATCGAGCTCTCAAAATATGTAAATCCCGAAAAATCAAAAATCTATCTTGAAACGGGCAAAAATATCTTAAAGGCAATTCACGAAAGCAGGTGTGATTACAGTTCAAATTGCGACGCATTTGTTCAAAATTGTTCCGCATCATATAACGCAAAGGAACACCATATTACAATGAATTATGCGGATTACTTTTATATTGAGGCGCTCCAAAAGCTCGCGGGAATCGGAACTTTCATGTGGTAACGGG
>CAZZFV010000080.1:0-2527 GCA_964653855.1 uncultured Lachnospiraceae bacterium | reverse complement strand
GTCTTCCTTTATCTGTTCCGCAAGAACAGGGGGTGAAAGCACGGTAACTTCGCTCGAAAACTGTTTTGCCCAAAGCCGCATGGAATCGGGGCTGCAGGTGAGGGTGACGGAGATCGCGTCTTCCGTTTCATCCGAAAACCTGATATCGTCCGGATCAAACCAGTCAAAAAGCTCCGAAAGCAAATCCTTTTTCATGCGGAACGTTATTCTTTTTGCTTCGTCGGTATACATAAAAACGTGTTCACCAACATGGCGCGAAAGCGAAAACCCTTGCTTTAGCCCTTCAATCTCCGACATCGGACGGCGGGGTGTGTCCACAATTTTTATGTTTGTTATTCTGTCGATACGATAATGAGAAACTTTGCTTCCGTACCAGTCGTTGTTGCAAATCACATAATATCTTCCGTTTGAAGCGGCAATGCTGTAGGGGCTTATCGAGAAACGCCTTATTTTACCGTTTCTCGTGATACGCTTGTGCAGGCGCTTATCGGTGCCGTATGCAAGGTAATTAAAGTCAACGCGTTTGTTTTTTTCCATTGCCTCGTTTATTATGTCGATGTTATAAAAGAGCTCTGCGCCCGCACCCGTTTTGTTTTGCATGGTGAGGATGTTTTTGGCGTTCGAACGGAAATATATGCTCGACAATGATTCAAGCTTTTCTATCAAATCTTTTCTTTGCTTTACGGGAATGTTTTTTGAAAACAAAATTCCGTCGATGAGGAGGTGCAATTCCGCATCCGAAAATTTGTGAAGCATATGAAAATCCGTATATTGGGACGTTTCGGAACCGGATGCACCGTCGGAATCAGGTGCCTCATCGCTAACATTCCCGACGCCAAGCTTAATTTCCTTGTATTCTATATCGAATCCCGCGTCAATCAAATCCATCAAATTTCTTTTGACCGACTTTCTGTCCGCTTTCATGTCATAGTCGCGGATCAAAATATCCGAAATTTCTTTTTGCGTAAGAGAATGACTTTCGTCGGTATATTTCTTCAAAATTTCAAGTATATCGAGGATCAACATTTTTTTCGGCTGAAATGACATAATTTCCTCCCGGTGCATTAGCGGTACTTCTGAATCGCGTTGTTATTTTAGCATAGCACATTAATGCAATTTGTGCTACAATCTGTTGAGGTTAATGTGAAAGAACGATAAAGAATCGAGGCAAATAAAAATGGATTACAAAAAAGAATCTTTGAGATTACACGGCGAATGGAAGGGAAAGATCGAAACAAGGTGCAAGGTGCCGGTTGACAGTGCCGAGGCTTTGTCGCTCGCATACACTCCCGGTGTTGCGGAGCCCTGTCTTGCGATAAGAGATGATGTGAATAAGAGCTTTGAACTTACGGGCAGATGGAATACGGTTCCCGTCATTACCGACGGAACGGCGATTTTGGGACTTGGTGACATAGGGCCCGAAGCGGGAATGCCCGTTATGGAAGGAAAAGCCGCGCTCTTTAAGGCTTACGGCGACGTTGACGCATATCCGCTTTGCATAAAGAGTAAGGACACGGAAGAAATTATAAGGACAATCGAGCTTCTTGCGGGCTCGTGGGGCGGCATAAATCTTGAAGACATATCGGGGCCCAGATGCTTTGAAATAGAAACAAGATTAAAGCGTGACCTTGATATCCCCGTATTTCACGACGACCAGCATGGTACGGCAATCGTTATGACTGCCGCACTCATAAATTCCTTAAAGCTTGCCGGCAAAAACAAGGAAGACATCAAAGTCGTAATAAACGGCGCAGGAGCCGCGGGAATAGCAATCGCAAGATTTTTGCTGAACGTTTACGGAGTTAAGAATATCACTCTTTGCGATATTTACGGCACACTTTATAAGGGTAATGTTAAGATGAATCCCGTTCAAAAGGAGATTGCCGAGGTCACAAATCTTTCGGGGCTCAAAGGCACGCTTGCGGACGCCATGGTGGGGGCAGATGTTTTTATCGGTGTTTCGGCGCCCCATGTTGTGACTTGCGAAATGATTGAATCGATGAACGACAAGGCGATAGTTTTTACATGCGCAAATCCCGTTCCCGAGATAGAAAGAGAAGATGCGCTTAAGGCAGGCGCATTTATTGTGGGCACCGGATCCTCAAAAAATCCCAATCAGATCAACAATGTTCTTGTCTTCCCGGGACTTTTCAGGGGTGCGCTTGACGTTCGCGCAAACACCGTAAATTCCGAAATGATGATGGCGGCGGCAGAGGGCATTGCGGCTTATGTGGGTGATGATTTAAGCACAGAGCACATTTTGCCTTTTGCATACGACAAAAATGCACATAAAAGTGTTGCGAAAGCGGTTTCTGACGCGGCAGTGAGGACCGGCGTATCAAAGCTTTACAAGAAAGATTGGCAGGCAATTTAACTATGCATATAATCGGGCATTTCAGGACAATCACAAAACACAGACATACGGTAATCGGTCTTTGCTTCAAGGCGGGGATAGGATTTCAGGGATTGTTTCACGACCTGTCAAAGTATTCGTTTCAGGAATTTATCCCGGGCGCAAAATATTGGA
>CAZZFV010000079.1:0-4999 GCA_964653855.1 uncultured Lachnospiraceae bacterium | reverse complement strand
ATTTCAGCAAATGCGAAAATACGGGTATTTGTTTGGAAAGTAGAATTATTGGGGGATTTTTTTGTAATTTTTTTGGCCGGCGTCAACTTTTGGTATAACAAGAAAAAACCTGCGGGCAAAATGCTTCGCAGGTTTTTGTATTTAATATTTTAACGTTTCGATTCTTCTATTCTATAATTCTTCAATTTTTCAATTTTTTAATCCTTCAATTCTTTCCATGCTTCCTTAAGCTTCGGGATAATATCGAGCTTTTGCGGACAGGCGCGCATACACTTGCCGCATTCACGGCAATTTACGGGAGTTTGGTTTTTGCGTTTTATTTCAAGCAAATCCCAGTTGTCGGAATTTTTGACATTGTAGAGCGAAGACGCATTCCATGCGCGGAATACTCTCGGAATGTCGACACCTGCGGGGCAGGGCATGCAATAAGCACATCCCGTGCATCCGATTTTTGTGCGTGCGATGTAAGCCGCACGTACATTGTCCATAAGTTTGAGTTCATCTTCGGTCATCGAATTCGGCTTTAAATCATCAAAAATTCTCAAATTTTCGTCAATCTGCTCGGGTTCGTTGCATCCGGACAAAATCGTAAGTATTTCCGGATTGTTTCCGAGCCATCTGAACGCCCAGTCAACGGCGCTTCTTTTAACCGGGAATTCGTCATAAAGCTTTTGCACATTGGCGGGTGCGTTTGCAAGCTTTCCGCCGAGTAAGCCTTCCATAATGACAACGGGAATTCCGAGCTTTCCGGCAAGTTTTAGCCCACGCGTTCCCGCCTGGTTGTTTATGTCCATAAAGTTATATTGAATCTGAACCATATCCCAGTCGTAGTCGTTTATTATATATTCAAAGTCCTCATATGAGCCGTGGAACGAAAAGCATTTGTAACGGATTTTGCCCGCACGCTTCATTTCGGTAAAAAATTCGTCGCCCTTTAATTCCTTGAATTTAAGCCATCCCGCCTTGTCTATTCCGTGCATCAGATAAAAATCGATGTGGTCGGTTTGGAGTTTTTGAAGCTCCGACTCGAGGAGCGGAAGCATATCATCGTGATTGTTTATGCACCAAAGAGGCATTTTTGTCGCAATCGTTACCTTTTCGCGGTAGCCGTCACGAAGAGCTTTTCCGAGTATCGATTCGGATGTCTTGTCAAGGTAAACGTAAGCTGTGTCGATATAGGTAACGCCGCCGTCTATCGCACGGCGAATCAAAGAAATTGCTTTTTCTTCGTCGACAACGGCGCCGTTTGCACCTGTCCCGTTAAAGCGCATGCATCCGAGACCGAAGAGCGATGATTTTTCTTTTAAGTGTCCGAGTTGTCTGTATTCCATATATACCTCCCATATGCGGTAAAATTTGGATTGTTTTGCTGAAATTAATGATACCTTATTTCGGGATTTTTTCAAGAAAAATCGATGTGAAGGAACATAAAACGTTGCGGATGAGACAAAAAAACACCCTTCGGCCAATATTGCCGGAGGGCGCTTTAAACCTTGGGAGGGTTTTATTGATTCGGAAGGTATTTTTTTAACCTTCAATCTGAATCGCTTTCTTTTGATTAAGTTTTGCGGGATCTTTCTTCGGAATATCCACCGTAAGGATTCCGTGTTCAAACTTTGCTTTCACATCGTCATGAGTGATGTCTTCTCCGACGTAGAAGCTGCGGCTGCAAGAGCCCGAATATCTTTCGCGTCTTAAGTACTTTTCGTTCTTGTGCTCGTTCTTTTTCTTTTCGGAATCGGAATCAAGCGACTTCTGAGCGGTAATTACAAGGTAACCGTTTTCGAGATCAACGGAAACTTCGTTTTTTGTGAAGCCCGGTAAATCAACCGTGAGCTCATAACCTTCGTCATGCTCCTTGATATCGGTGTTCATCACGTTTTTTGCTCTGTGACCGTAGAGCTTCTTTTCGGCGTTCTTAAGTCCGCCCTCGTCAAATCCGAACCAATCGTTGCAAAAAGGATCCAAGAAATCAAAATTATCATTGAATAAAATAGGTGTCAACATAAGTCATACTTCCTTTCGTCATACATGTTTTTTTGTTTTTGTTCTTTGTACCGGAACATCATGTGAGAGAACTTTTTTTCTCTCTTCCTTTGTTCTGAACACGTTATACCACGATTGTTAGCACTCGTCAATAGAGAGTGCTAACAATTTATACTTTTTTTATAAATGACGATTAAAAACGGCTGTGTTTCAATATTTTCGATGTAAATGTAAATGACTAATCAAAAAAAATATTGTATAATCCGTTTAAAGACATTTGCAAATCAAAAAGGTGATTTTTATGGATACAGATGAGCTTTCCCGGAAGACGGGAATAAAAAGTAACGTAATACGGGAAATTATCGGAATCGCAAAAAGTAACGACGTAAAAAAAGTTATCCTTTTCGGATCGAGGGCAAGAGGGGATTTTAAAGAGCGCAGCGATATCGATTTGGCTTTTTGCGGTGGCTCGGGAAGCAAATTTATACTTGATGTCAATGAGACAACGTCGACTCTTCTTGAGTTTGACATTGTGGATATCGATAAACCGGTCAACACGGAACTCCTTGATTCGATCAAACGGGAAGGAATTGTGTTTTATGAAAAAATTTGAAAATTTTAAAGCTGCACTTGCCAATTTGAAAGATATTTTCTCTTATGAGGAACCGTATAAAAATGTGGAAACGGCCGGTATGGTCGGATTATATGAAATATGTTTTGAGCAGGCATGGAAGGCAATGAAGGAAATCCTTGAGAATTCGGGCTATACCGACAGTGACACAGGCTCGCCGAGGGCAATTTTGAAAACAGCATATAAGGCGGGAATGATCGGTGATGAGGAATTATGGCTTGATGCGCTTGTGTCGAGAAACAATGTTGCACATGCCTATAATGCCGCAATTGCAAAGGATATCATCTGCCGTACAAAAGAAAAATATTATGATATGTTTAACGAACTGGAGCGGACAATCGAACGCGAATGGCAGAATTAACCCAATCGTAAATTGAACATTATATTAAAAAATATACTTGATGGGGGTCACATGGAATTTATTCTCAAAGAAAATCCGGATAATACGCTTTCGGAGATTGTTGATTCATATGACGAAACCGAAATGAATTGGGTTACGGAAGGAAAAAAATGGGGAGAAATATTTTTACCTGAGGGGATAGAAGGTAAAATCACACGCGAATTTTCATCTGACGGAAATTTAATTGAAACGTATACATTTGTAAATAAAAGAGACAGAGATTATTTCCCGAAAACGGGAGAAATCGGAATAGCCGTACCTTTTCCCGATAATTACACCGATGCACAAATATGTATGAAGGAACGCTGTCATGCGCATATTTGGTGCGGTGGGAATGAGGCTTATGTCATGGGATTACGAATGGGAGGCTTTTCGCCTAACCTGGGACTTGTTTTGACAAAAGGCGAAATTAGGGAATACAGTATAATAAGAAATCCGGAAAAAATAAGCAATGACAGAGGAACAATTATATTGCATCCCGTGCTTAAGCCGTTGAAACCGAAGGAAAAAGCGGTAGTTGCATGGAATCTTTTTTGGTTTAACGATAGGGACGATTTCAATAAGAAAATTTTGGATGAAATCGGACGCCCGACAGTATGCCTTAAACGCGGAATATATTTTGACGGTGAAGAGACAGAGTTTTATGTGTTGACAAAAAATAAGAAAGATTGTCAAAAAGAATTTAAAGTGTCTTGCGAACGTAAAAATATTTTGTTCACAAAAACAGAAAAAGAAAACTGCGTCGAATATGCAATCAAGTCGGAAAATGTGTGCCCGGGTGAAAAAATCTTTGAGATTGAATATGGGGAAAGTAAAACATACGCGAAAATACTTGTTTTGCCTAAGTTTGAGACACTTGTAAAAAAAAGATGTACTTTTATCGCACGCAAACAGCAATATAATGCGGAAGGCAGTAACCTTAACGGTGCCTTTTTGATATATGACAATGAAGAAAATAAATTGTTTTACGAAAAAAAGTTTGATCACAACGGCGGACGTGAACGCGTCGGAATGGGTGTTTTGATTGCCTCTTGGTTACAAAAACATGATGATGAAGCGATTGAAAGTGCATTGCAAAAATACACCGAATACATAAAACGTGAACTTTTTGACGAAAATACGGGAATTGTATACAATGATGTTAGGCGTGACAATGAATGGAACAGGCTTTACAATTATCCCTGGATGGCCGTTTTCTTTATGGAACGATACAAATTGTACGGAAATAAGGAAGATATCGGGGATATGTATAAAATTCTTATGTCTTATTACGATCAAAACGGAGAGAAATTTTATGCAATAGGGATTCCGATGACGGAATCGATTGAACTTTTGAAAAAAGCCGAAATGAATGCGGAAGCGGACAGATTGCATGCATGTTATGTAAAACACGGAAAAAATATAATAAAAAACGGACTTATGTTTCCCGCACATGAAGTGAAATATGAGCAAAGTATTGTTGCTCCCGCAGTTTGTTATCTCTTTGAACTTTATGAAATTACGGGTGAAAAAGAATATCTTGAGAACGGGAAAAAGCTTCTTGATGTTTTGATACTTTTTAACGGTCATCAGCCGGACTTCAGATTATATGAAAATGCAATTCGTCATTGGGACGGATATTGGTTCGGAAAATACCAAAATTACGGTGATACGTTTCCTCATTACTGGAGTGCGTTAAGCGGCCTTGCTTTTTATGAATATTCAAAGATTTCCGGTGATGAAAAGTTTAAAGATGCGGCCGAAAATTCTTTGCGTGGGATTTTAAGCTGTTTTCATGAGGACGGAAGCGCAAGTGCCGCATATGTTTATCCTTATTCCGTGAATAATGTGAGATGCGGTTATGAAGATCCTTGGGCAAACGATCAGGATTGGGGAATGTATTTTTATTTACAGAAACATAATTAGAGGATTAGAGGAGGCTTGAGATGGGCGTTTATATTAATCCGGGAAATATCGGGTTTGCCGAAATAAATGACTCGGAC
>CAZZFV010000078.1:0-5141 GCA_964653855.1 uncultured Lachnospiraceae bacterium | reverse complement strand
CTCTGTATCCAGTGTCGTACATTGGGGTTATTACGTAGACTTCATTGCCCCTAGCAGACATGGTGTCTGCATAGGCTTTCATGACACGAGCAACGCCATCGTAAACAGGGATAAAGGATTCTCCAAATTGTCCAATTTTCATTTTCTCTCCAGGTTAATACAGACTGATTGCGTTTCTTGCTGAAAGGATGGCATTAATTAGGTATCCCATGGTCAGCAAGACTGAACCAACCATTTCTGAAGATGGTAGATTGAAAAAGAAAATTGCAAAAATTCCTCCAATAATGACTATTGATGCAAGGTGTTTGAAAGTTCCTATTCCTGGTGGTTCAGTAAACATTAAGATTAAATTTGCAACAAAGGCGGTGGCACAAAGAATTATTAAAATCCAGAAGGAAGGAAGTAGACTAAAAATATCTTCATAAGAGATTGGAAGTGGCAATAAGAGGCTCAAGGTCAGCGCAATCCCAACACTTATTATTTTTAAGAAATTTATTGTACTATATTCGTTATTATAATAGAGAGCAGCATTTATCATTGAAAGCAGCATCAAAATAACAGCAAAAATTTGTATTCTTGCTAAAAGAACTGGCGGAATAAAACACTGTCCTGTAAGGTTGGTATATTGATAGAAATTTCGGGTCTCAATTAGGGCTGCAGCAAAAAGGAATAAGTCTGCAAAAGCATTTCCCGGAGATTCTCCATAATACCAGGTCTTGCAGTAAATAAGGGTGAAAATCAGTAAGGCTATGGTCTTTAAGACTGATTGGCCCAAGACAATATAGTCAACTATGTCAGTGTTTTCATTGTAGTAGAGAACAAGGACGCTCTCTACAGTAGCAGTAATACTCAAGGCTAAAACCGCGAGAAGAACAATTAGCAAAACTATGATTAGAGCTTTACTTCTCATCTTAAACTATATCCTTCTCCCTTATGTTGCAGTCTGCATTAAGGTGAACTGCTGTGAAGCTGGTTCCAAGACCTGCAAGGAGGGTGTCAAACAAGAGAGCAACGCCATTCATCATTGGAAGTACTCCCAAAATTGCAACTGCCATACTTGTAGCACTAGAATTTATGAGGCTCATTGCCATGGCTGAACAGAAGAGAACTTCATAGCCTGCATGTAGGCAACTTACATAACTTACGATTGTGCAAGCAAGAGCAATTGTAATTAACTCTGTGGTTGTGGGCATTCTTCCGTTTACTGCAAGCACCAGCGAGCAAGAACAAAGCGTTCCAATCATTGCGCTTCCGCCTTTGGTAAGGATGCTGTGAAGTGGAAGTGCTGTTGCAACTACGCGTTTATGAATTCCAAGATTCACACGACAATCGGTATAAAGGGCTGGCAGGCTAAACATGTAGTTGACGGAGAAAAAGGCCGCGGCAGAGGCGGAAAGGAGACGTCTGATTTGGGTGTAAGGATTTCTCTTAAAGCCGGTTGCAATGGCGTAAATCAAAGGGATGATGATTAAAAGTGTTGCGAAACCTACAATGCAGAACATCACGACCCAACGCCAGGAGTGGAAGATGGTTCTGTCGGCCCAAAGGGTTTCGTACCAGGTTCCAGAGATGAAGAAGATTGCAATCCACATGAGTTGAGAAATCTTTTTGACTAGCCTAAACATAACTTCGCTCAAAGAGTTAAGCACAATGTAAGCTGGACGAATAATTTCTGTAGTTGGTCTGAGTGCATAGCCCATTATCAAGGCAATTAGAATAATTGGGATTAGGCAGTCAGAGGATTTTATCAAATTCAAGAATAGATTAATTGAAAGTGGGTTTGCCGCCTCAAGTCTGCTGAGGGTGGACTGGGATAAGACAGAAACCAACTGAGTTGCGGTTTCCGTATTAGCTGAAGAGGTGGAGGTTGACGGGAAGGCAATAGGAAAAACCTTGAAAAGTAGGGCGGCTGAGACAGAGAGGAGAACGGTGGTTAAAAGGCTCCAAAAGATGGTGGAAAGCCAGACAAAACCATTGGCTCCTTTTTTTCTGGTAAGAGAAGCTGTTCCAGAGGTCATTGTGATTAGAACCAGTGGGAATACCATAAAAATTCCCAACTTCAAAGTTACATTAGCCATAAAGTTCATTGCCGAGTAAAAGAATGAACTTTCTTTGAAATTAACCTGAAAAGCAAGCCCCATTGCTGCGGCTGCTAGATATGTCAACCAAGTCTTCATAGCTCATAATTATATTTATAAGTGACGACAGTTGTCTAGATGGACTATTCAATGAGGTTGTTTAGCCGGTAATTGGCCTTAGCACTACGTTTTAACCACTTATCCAGTTCTTTTTCTGCATTCCAGTCGTCCTTTGTGCCGTCATCCTTTACCGCTTTGGATAAGACATTGAGGTATAAGGCTTCTTGGAAGGCTTCTCCTCTGTACCAGTGAACGCCCTGATATTCGTTACAACCAATGAGTAGCTGGAAGGTTTTATCTTCAAGCAGAGCTTTCATTTCTTTTGGTTCTGAACAAGTGAGAATGCCACAACGAATAGCCATGGTTGGTTGAACTTCAAAGAGGCGGTCTAACTGAAGAATTCGTGCAATTTTTACTGTGTCCTCAAGTTTTGAAGTTTCAGGATGAATGAAAGGCATCTCTAGGAAGGCGGCAGAAACCACGGTTGCTAGGCTGTCTTCTAAAATTAGGTTTCCGTTTTGGAAGGGTTTAGTCTTGCAGATGATTTCAAGAGTATTAAGCATGTCCAAGATGGTTTGAGCTTTCATTCTCTTTGGATGAAGGCCAAGTTTTTCAAACAATCCATTGAGTTCTTCCATGTAGGTGTAGCAGGTTCCTAGCGTCTGCAGAACGCCCTTTTTATTTGAGCTTGTGCAAGAACCGTTGAGGATGGTTTTCAAATCCTTGAGGAATTTTTGATTTTTTATAGGTTCTACTGCATCAAAGAAAGGTTCTAAATAGAGCATTTTCATCTCATAATCAAGGTCTGCCATTCCACGGTTGCCCAGCTTCTCATAAAGCTTCTGGTAAATGCCATCAATGTCCTCAATCTCGTAGATATTTGTAAAAACTTTGGTCTGATAGCCATTTAAGGACACTGTTAGGCCTTCTTCATAAAGCTTTCCAGAGGGCATTAAGTGATAGAAGCCTTCGTTAAAATCTTTGTAAATAACGTATCTTCTGACACCGCGAGAAAGCCGCAAACTCTTGGCAATTGAAACTGTTTCAAGTTTTCTTTCTTCTCCATTTCTAACCAGTTTTGGAGAAGATTCAGTGATAACTCCGTCAACGTGCTCATATTGGTTATTGTAAAGGACAAGAGCCATTTGCTGGTCATTTCCATTGGTGTAGGCAAAGACAGATTCTGCAACACTTCCATCACTAGTTTTAACGTCAAAGATTTGGAAATATTTGGATTCTGAGAACAGTCTTCTCATCTTAAGCAGAGGGAAGATTCTTCTCTTGTGTTCTTCAATTAGTCTTTCGTTAGGTTTTTCGTCCCAGTAAGCTCTCTGATATTCCATGCCATATTTTTCTCTGAAGCCTTCAATTTGGCCATGTCCAAACATTGGAAGTCCTGGCATTGTTGCAAGCAGAGTACAGGCACCAAAATACTTATCTGAATCTCCAAACTGAGCAATTGCAGTATCTTCATCTGGGTTGTTCATGAAGTTTACATAGCGTTTGAGAATTTCTGGGTCAAAAGCAATGGTGGCTTTGATCATATCCCTATACTTCTCGTTGTCTTGATTCTTAATCATGTGCATGAAGGCACTATTGTAGACCCTATGCATACCAAGAGTTCTGACAAAGTAGCTTTCCATCATCCAAAAGGCTTCTGCAATGAGAAGAGTGTCAGGTAGTTCTTGAGAAATCCTGTCTACAACTTCTCTCCAAAATTCGTTAGGAATTCTGCGGTTGAATTCTTCATCTGACATCTCATAGGGAATTCTTCCAGCAATGTCTCCGCCTGTACCTGGCTTGGGGTACCAAAGTCTTTGAATGTGCCGTTTTGCAAGGGTCATTGCCGCGTCAAACCTAATTACGGGGAAGTTCCTTGCAACTTCAAGAATTTGCTGAATGACAGCCTCTCTTGTGGCTGGATTGAGAAAATCTAGCTGGGCAGTGTCGTTCCAGGGCATTGTTGTTCCGTCATTGCCGTGGAAAATATAGGAAACTTTTCCTGTCCTGTTATCAATTCTACGGAAGGTGACAGCTGCGTCTGTTCTATTGTAATAATGGTCTTCTATCCTAATATCAACGTTTGGATTGTTGGACAAATTTGGACCGTTAAAAGTATAAGAAGGGAAGGGTGGATAGTCCTGCTGCATGAAGTATTCACTATGGTTTATCATCCAATCACTATCAATTCCTGTGTGATTTGGGACCATGTCGCTTGCAAGTCTAATGCCCCTTTCCCAGCATCTTGCTTTTAGGTTCTCTAGGGCCTTCCAGCCTCCAATTCTAGAAGAAATCTCATAGCCCTTAAGCGAGTAAGCCGATGCTTCTGCATCTGGGTTTCCACAGAGTACTTTTATCTTCTTTGAAGCAGGACTTCTTTCCCAAAGGCCAATTAACCAGAGAGCGGTGAAGCCCCTGTCTTTTAGCTCGTCTAACTCTTCATTTGGTATTTGGTCCAGTCTAGAGACGTCTCTTTGGTATTTCTTTGAAAGCTGATCTAGCCAAACAAGGGTGCTTTTTGCAAGCATAACAACGTTTGGCATCCAGTTCTTGTCTGGGGTGAACATTTCATAATCTTGGTTTTCAGCTTTGAAGTCTGGAACTTCAATAGGGCCCGGTCCACCTCCGGCAAAATGAGGCTTGGTTTCTTCTCTGAGATAGTCTTTTGCTTTGGTTAAAAGAGCAGTAAGTTCTTTTGGTAATAGTAAATCCCAGTGTTCAGAAATGTATTCAAGCTGTTTCAGTAGGGAATCTGGAAAGAGTCTAGCCGGCATGGTTAGGAAGGAGAATAAATCGTCAACATTCTCAGTGTTCTCTGTAAAATTTGTTCCTTTTAAGTAGCTTCCCATCATGGCAATTAAAGCCTTGGTTCCCTGCGGAAATTCAAGATTGCTCTGTTTGAGCATGTCTCCTGTGGCGTTAATTATAGCTGGGTTTGCTTCCAGTACCTGGTGTACAAAGAAGGCTCTGGCTATCTCATCAATGGTGTCAAATCTATCCTCT
>CAZZFV010000077.1:0-5335 GCA_964653855.1 uncultured Lachnospiraceae bacterium | reverse complement strand
TTAAGAATGAAAACGGCACGGAAAAAGGAGTAAAGTGCCTCATTGTTGACCGTAAAGAGATACAGGGCACAGTTATTCCGTACGAAAAAGGGAAAAAGGAATATAACGTAATTGCTTTGATGGGATAAAAAACACCGGATAAATATATCGGATAAAAGACATAGACGGAGCTTAAAACAGGCTCCGTCTTTTTTGTAACCCGGACTCTCCGGAAATATGTAATAACTTGTTTTTAAGAAAATTTTGTAAACGAAGTTTTAAAAAGTTTTAAGATGTTTAAGAGCTTTTTTTCGTTTAGCTTAATGCAAAGTTTATTGAGATAGGAAAGCAACAGTCGTAAAATCGCAGAAAAATTAAACGATTTTCCATGAAGGGAGTAATTTTATGGTAAAAAGAATTTCAAAAGCACTTGCGGCTGTGATTGCGAGTGCAATGGTAGTGACTATGATTCCGTTTGCGGCAGTTAATGCTGCACCGGTACTTATTTCGGCAAATCCGACTGCGTCGGACACGTCAAACGATACGGAAGAGTTTACGCTTAAGCAGACGTCTTACAATTCGGCTACGATAACCTTCGCCGACAACGATTCGGCAAAGAAGGCGGTAGTTTCTGTTGACCGCATGAAGGAAAGTAACTCAAAAGAGACATTTTATTTGAAAGCGAACGCTAAGACGGAAGTCGCAGGTAACACCGTAGTTATCACAAGACTTTCAAACGGTGTTAAGTATCGCATTAACATAAACGGCGTCGAAAAGACGCTCGAAATGAATGTGGGCGATCCCGCAAGCATCGAAATCGATTATCCCACTGCTTATGTAAGCACGGCTAAGGATATCAGCGGTAATTCGATAAAGAATGCTTCGGTTACGCCTGTTGTTACGGTTTATGACGCAAATGGCGTTATTGTAGAGACGGATTCGTCGGCTTTTACGTATGCCACAGATAAGAAGAGCAATGTGGGAGCGCTGAGCCTTAACACAAAGAGCGGCTTAATTAAGTTTTCAAAGGCAAACAGCATTTGCTACGGTACGGTTACTTATACATACACGGATTCTTTGGGAGAGAAGCAAACACTTTCCGAATTCTTTACGGCATATGCGGATGAATACACGGCACCCACAATAAGCGAAGTGCCTGTTTCGATGGTACTTACGGATAAAAAGGGCAAAAACATCACATACAGCGAAGACGATTCATTTTCGGGCGAGCTTAAGGTGGGCGACAAGTTGAAAATCGCATATTATTTCCTCGGTTCCGACGGAAAGAAGTATGTGACGGCTTCAAATAAGGAAGTTTCGTATATCGAAGGTGAAACGGAAGTGCTTGATCAATCACGTGTGTTCTACCTTGCAAAGGGCGATCAGAGTGCGACACACATTTCGCTTTCCGGAAACACGATTGTGGGCTTAAGCGAAGGCACAGAGCAAATCGCGCTTTACGAAAAGACCACGACGGGTTCGGGTGACACAAGCGCAAAGGATGAACTTATTTGCGTGCTTACGGTTAAGGTTAACGCGGAACTTTATCCGGACGGCATTGAGCTCTCGACGGACAATGTAAGGATGTTGGCAAATTATAATGAAGCTGTTCCGGAGGATTATAGGATCGAAGAAATAAAATATACTGTGACCGACCAATTCGGAGACGAACTTTCGGATTCCACGGTTTCTGTTTACTATGTAGCAAGTGACGGAAAAGAAGTGGAAATAATAAGTTTTGATGATGCGGATGAATTGTATGACAAGTATTTATATAGTTATAAATATATAAAGAATGCTATCAGAGTGAACGGAGTTTTGTTGTATTATTTTGACACCGCAGAAAAAGCTGCAGAATGTCATTCTACTTTTTCAAAGAACGGCATATATTTACTCTACGACGGTGTAGATGCCGAAATCCCCGAGGAGCCGATGGAGTTTAAGGTTGTTGCGGACAAGAACCCCGAAGTTTACGCAACGTTTACCGTAGAACTTGTAAAACCGGAATATGATGAGAGCGGCGCAATAAAGACAGACGGATACGAAATCAAATGCAATACGGTAAATCTTACGGATAAATCACTTTACTATGCTCCTTATTCCCGAGATGTCGGTACAACGTTTAAGATGTATAAGACATATGACGGATTACTTGCGGATGTAGTACCCGAGTTCTATGTTGTAAGCGATCAGGATGTGGACGAAATCGGAGCATATTATAAGGCAAAAGGCGACACAACGGTCATAGGAAATACTTATCTTGTCATAACGGATGAATATGACAATGTCGTTACAGAAACAAAGGCAGGCAATAAAATAAAGGCTGCATCGGAAACATCGGTGGCAGCGGGTAGCTTTTTCTTTGACACACTTTTCGATTTTAATAATCGTACATCTGAAGATAAGGAATTGTGGAAGGATATAAGTAAGGGCATTTCCGTGGACGAAGCTTACCTTACCGGTAACTTTACCGTAACCGCATATCAGGTTCAGGATGACTATACGCTCGATGAAATTGCATCATCGGAATTCTCTTCCG
This sequence comes from uncultured Lachnospiraceae bacterium, assembly GCA_964653855.1. GTDB lineage: Bacteria > Bacillota > Clostridia > Lachnospirales > Lachnospiraceae > RGIG3528. The sequence continues at coordinate 2,817 of CAZZFV010000077.1, read as the reverse complement.
AAAACAAGATAAAGGGATTACAGAATCTTTCCATGAATAAGTTGACCATTGAGAACGGCAAGGTAAAGGAAACCTCTACCGCAGTATGGAAGGACGGAAGCTACGCCGGAGGAGGCAATTTTATACAGGTTGCGGAATCGATTTCAAACAATTTTATGGCATGGTTTGATGCGGATGACGATGGTGTTGCGGATAATGGTGAAGTTATGATGCTTCGTTATGATGGTAAGGGAACGCTTGATCTGAATGACTATTGTTGTCAGTATAACATAACAGACGTAAGTGCCGTTGTTGGTGCCGACTATACGGAATATTACATTAAGACATTTGATTACCAACTTGCATTTAAGGATACAATGCTTATTTACGAAGGTACGTATTCACCCAGAACAAAGTTTATTACGAGTGGGCTTAGGATTAGAAACGAGCAAAAATAATTATGAATTTGGGAAATGCTTAAATCAGTTTTAGGTAAAACATCATTGCATTACTCTCCCGGTATCATTACGATACCGGGAGATTTTTTATTCAATCACAAAACTATTGAAGATTTTTATGGTAAATCGCAAAATCTTCAATAAAAAGTGCCGGACTTGTGTTATAATCATAAAATACAAAATTTTTTTGGGAGGGAACATTTTAATGTTTAAAAGAATTACAAAAGCACTTGCGGCTGTGCTCGTGAGCGCGATGGTTGTAACGGTGATTCCGGTTGCGGAAATTAATGCGGAGCCGTTACTTATTGCCGCAAATCCTATTGCGGCGGACACGGTAAGCGCTGACGGATTTACCGTAAAGCAGACTGCTTACAATGCGGTGACGGTGACTTTCTCGGACAACGATACGGCAAAGAAGGCGGTCATTTCTGTTGACCGCATGAAGGAAAACGGCGTAAAGGGCACGTTTTATTTGAAGGCGAACGCCAAGACCGAAGTCGTTGATAACACTATAGTTATCACAAGACTTTCAAACGGCGTTAAGTATCGCATCACGGTAAACGGCGTCGAAAAGACACTTGAAATGAATGTGGGCGATCCCGCGCGTATCGAAATCAATTATCCCACGGCTTATATAAGCACGAATAAGGATATTTGCGGAAATTCCATAAAGAATGCAACGGTTACACCCGTTGTTACGATTTATGACGCGAACGACGTTATTGTAGAAACAGATTCTTCGGCCCTTACATATGCGACAGAGAAGAAGAGCAATGTGGGAATGTCTTCTCTTAACACAAAGACGGGCTCGATCAAGTTTTCAAAGGTAAACAGCATTTGCTACGGCACGGTTACCTACACATACACGGATTCGCTCGGAATAAAGCAAACACTTTCCGAATTCTTTACGGCATATGCGGATGAATACACGGCACCCACTATAAGTGAAGTGCCCGCATCCATGGTACTTACGGATAAGAAAGGTAAAAATATCGCTTATACCGTAAGCGACACATTTGAGGGTACACTTAAGGTTGGCGACAGCATGAATATCGCATATTATTTCCTCGGTTCCGACGGAAAGAAGTATGTGACGGCTTCAAATGCGGAAATTTCGCTTCCGAACGACGAAATGCTGGAGCTTTCCGCATCCCGCGTGTTCTACCTTGCAAAGGGTGATGAGAGCGCAACACATATTTCGCTTTACGGAAACAAGATTGTTGGCTTAAGCGAAGGCACAGAGCAAATCGCGCTTTACGAAAAGTCTGCGACTGGTTCGGTTGACGAACTTGTTTGCGTGTTTAACGTTACTGTTGAACCGGCACTTTACCCCGACAGCATCGAACTCTCGACGGATAATGTGAGGATGCTGGCATTTGATAATGATGATGATTACAAGGGGGTTCCGGCAAATTATTGGACCGAAGAAATAAAATATACAATGACCGATCAATTCGGAGACGCTTTTGCGGATTCGACGGTTTCAGTTTATTATGTAATGAGTAACGGGAAAGAAATAAAAGTTGAAAGCATGGATGATGCAATGGCGTCACAGACAGAACCAAAGGCAGGCGGATTTACGGTAATGTATTTTGATACCGAAAAATATCTTGATGTTGTATCTTCCGGTTGGTTTGAAAACACCTACACCGTTTCAAAAAACGGTATATATTTAATCTGGGATTGCGGTTCGGAAATCCCCGAAGAGCCGGTTGAATTTAAGGTTGTTGCGGACGAGAACCCTGAGGTTTATGAAACGTTTACCGTAGAAGTTGTTAAACCGGAATATTTTTACGATAAGTTCGGTGAGCCTGATGAAATAAAACCGGACGGATACGAACTTGGTTTTGATACCGTAAATCTCACGGACAGAGCGCTTTGGGACAAAAATGAGGTAAAAGAGGTAGGCACGACGATCGCATTATATAAGACATACGACGGCTTAATTGCGGGAGCGGCAGGCAGTTATTATGTTGTGAGTGATTCGGATACCGAGACAATTGAGACATATCTGAAGGCGGAAGACGACGACGAATACATCGGAATGTTTTACATTGTTATAACGGATGAAGAGGGCGCGCCCGTAACAAAAACAATGGCGGGTGAAGAAGGCGAAATAAAAGTGGCATCGGAGGATCCGACAGAGTATTATAATGATCCTACGGATAAAAGAAAACTTTTCCTTTTTGATACGCTTTATGATGAAAGTAACCGTATAGACGGTATTGACGACAATGTATACATTTCAATCGACGACGCTTACCTTACCGGTAACTTCACCGTAACGGCATACAAGGTTCAGAGCGACTACACGCTTGACGAAGTAGCATCTAAAGACTTCTCTTCCGAAAACAAGGTAACGGGATTACAGAATGCATCC
>CAZZFV010000076.1:0-5521 GCA_964653855.1 uncultured Lachnospiraceae bacterium | reverse complement strand
CAAGATTTGGTCGGTAATCACAGATACCGCCGCCGCAACGGATATAAGGATGATTACCGACCAAATCTTGGAACAAATCAAAATAAACATTACACCCGATACAACTCATCTTGAAATAAGTCTTACACCTGAGCACCTCGGGAAAGTTAACGTACAAATTGAGTCAACCGATAATACGGTTACGGCAAAGTTTACAGCGGAAACACGTGTCGCAAAGGAAGCCATCGAAAGCAACCTTATTCAGTTTAAGGAGCAGCTTGTCGAACAGGGTATAAAGGTTGACACGATCGAAGTTACGGTTTCGGATTTCGCATTCAACAAAAACGGCAGTTCCGGACAAAACGAGGAAAACGGTAAGGCAAACAAAAACAAGAGAGAGCTTACGCTTGACGAAATAAACGAAAAGCTCGGCGACAACGACCTGACCGCACAAAGCTATATCGACAACGGCACAAGTACGGTAAACTACGTTGCATAATTTTGAGGTAAAAGCATGGCAGACGATTTATTGATTCAAAAAATCGAAAACGGAACATTTACGGAAAACACGGCAAAAACGTCCACATCGACTGAAACCGAAACCACCGGTACGACAAACCTCGGTAAAGACGCTTTTTTGCAATTGTTGGTTGCCGAAATGCAAAATCAGGATCCGCTTGAACCGTCCACAAACACCGAATGGATATCGCAGCTTGCCACGTTCAGTCAGCTTGAGGAGTTGCAATCGCTTACGTCGACAACGGAAAACAGCCAGGTGTTTTCGCTTGTCGGAAAACAGGTTATCGTTACATCGGAAAGCACATCGGGGCAGACAATCAAAAAATCCGGCCTTGTCGACTATGCCACATATTCGGGCGGAGAAGCAAAATTGTCCGTTGACGGAAGCCTCTATTCGATTGACAATCTTTATTCGGTCATCGATTCCGATTACTATTATGAGCAAAATGCGCCTTATGTGGTAAATGAGAACGCCGAATATACGTTTAACGGTGACGAACCCAATGATATCACATTTGAAGTAAATTTGGGATCCGACATCGCCACGGCAAAAAACGTAAATCTTTTGATCGGAAACACTGTTTTGTCATCCGATTATGTGACTACTTACGGAAGCACGGTAAGTATTTCCGCGGATCTTTTACAGGAACTTTCGGTAGGCAAGTATACGTTTGACGTTGTGTTTGACGACAAAAATTATACGACCGTGAACGACGCTTTTTCGATTAACGTATATAATTCTCATCCGACGGTTACGGATAATTCGGAAACGGATAGTGTTACGGAAACGGATAAAGAAACCGGAACCGAAAAAGTAAATTCGGATGACGGTACGGATTCTTTGGATTCTATCGAAACAAAAACGGAAAGCGATGAAAATATCGAAGATGTTACGGACAATAATACAAGCACCGAAACAAAAACTATCACAATAGAAAACGAGGATCTGATCGGAAGTCTCATAGGATTTGATTACGATGAAATAAGAGCTCTTTACCCCGAGCTTACGGACGAAGAATTTGAAGACCAATACGGATATATGTTTATGGAACGGTCGGAATTCGGTTTGGAGTAAAAATGAACAATTTAAACATTAATCAAAATTATTCCATCGACCAAATGCGGGATATGTTAAAAAGCTCCGCTGCGAAGAACTCAAATACCGGCACATCCGGCATAGGGCAGAGTTTTGAAGAAATTTTAGCGCTTCAAAGAGAAAAAAACGTATCCTTAAAGTTTTCCAAGCATGCGTCGGAACGGCTTATCGACAGAAATATCGATATGACGGATGAAGACATGAAGCGCCTCGAAACGGGTGCCAAGCGCGCATCGGAAAAGGGAATAAAGGAATCCCTTATAATGGTTGATGATATGGCATTTATTGTAAATCTTAAGAACAACACGGTGGTCACATGTGTTTCGGGAGACGACGACAAAGTTTTTTCGAACATTGACGGCGCCGTAATCGCATAATTTTTAAACAGACCTTAAGAAGATAAAAATATATGCCGATATTTATTTATATGATATATGTCGCCGGACCGACAGGAGGCGACGTTCCCCCGATTGCCTGACGGGGAACTTAAAACTTAGGAGGTCTTTTATCTATGATGAGATCACTTTATTCCGGCGTATCCGGATTAAAAGTCCATCAAACCAGGATGGATGTTATAGGTAATAACATTTCAAACGTTAATACCATAGGATTTAAATCAAGTACGGTAACTTTTGCCGATGTTCTTTATCAAAAGAGCCAGTCGGCAACGGGGCCCAATGCAGATACCGGTTCTGCGGGTCAAAACGCAATGCAAATCGGTCTCGGTTCAACGGTTTCTTCGATTGCGACATCGGTTTCGACATCGGGCGGATCGCAAAGAACGGACAATCCCTTCGATATCATGATCGAAGGTGACGGATTCTTTGTTGTGAACAACGGAACGGGAAATTATTTCACAAAAGCAGGATCGTTTACGGTTGACCAGGCGGGAACGCTTTGCAACGCCAACGGATATGCCGTAATGGGATGGCAGGTTGACCCGAACGACGAAACTCAAACGGTTGCGGACACAGTTTCCGCACTCAAAATAATGAGTCCCGACAATATGTACTCGTCACCCGAAGCAACGGGAGCGGTTTATTTTTCGGGAAACATCGACTCTGCGGACAGCGCATTCGATTCCGACACGGGTAAGAAAACGGCATTCTCGTTTTTTGATAATTTGGGCCGCAGCTATACGGTAAATTGCACGCTTACGCAGGATTCCGAAGACGCAACGCTTTACAATGTTTCGGTAACGGATATTGTTGACGCGGAAGGCGACAGCATTTTTACGACTTACGACGAAACAACCAAAAAATATCAAATGGCCGACGGTATTGAGCTTACGATCGGCGGCACAAGCTACGATTTTACACTTGTAGACGAAGATACGGGCGAAATTTCATGCACCGAAAGCTTTGTACTTAAGTTTGACGGCTCTTCGGGTAAGTTCTCGTATGTAAACGTTGATACAAGCGTAGACCTTGAAGACAACGAATATCCTTCAATAAACTTTGATTTGTCGACAACGGATACAGCGGGCGATCCGTTCCCGGTTAACGGCATCGACGTTGATTTTTCTTCTCTTACGATGTATGCAAACAGCGGTTCCACATCGCTTTCGTACACAAAGGGAAATCTTGACGGACAATATGCCGGTCGTTCCGCCGGAAACATGACGGGATGCTCGGTCGACTCAAACGGACTCATTTACGGTGTATACGATAACGGTGTTTCGAGACTTCTCGGTCAAATTGTCGTTGCTCAATTTGCAAACGCATCGGGTCTTGAAGCGGTAGGCGGAAGTCTTTTCTCTTCGACTCAAAACTCGGGAGACTTTGACGGAATCGGAAAAAGCGTTGCCGAATCCGGCGGTACGTTTAACACGGGCGTTGTCGAAATGTCAAACGTCGATCTTGCAACCGAATTTACAAATATGATTACAACGCAAAGAGGATTCCAGGCAAACTCACGTATTATCACAACATCGGATACGTTGCTTGAAGAACTTATTAATCTTAAAAGATAATTGATTGTTTTTGATTGGGCGGCATAAATTATGCCGCCCGTTTGGAATATAACAAAAAAAGCAGAAAACAAAAGGAGCGGAAAATGATTTCACTCACACGTCTTAACGACAGCAAATTTACGTTGAATTCGGACTTGATAGAAACGATAGAAGAGGTTCCGGACACATCGATCACTCTTACGACCGGTAAAAAAATAATGGTGAAAGAAACAAGGCTTGAAGTGATTGAGCTTGTTAAAAAATATAAAAGAGACATATTTTTACAAAATAATTTGTAGGACTTATTCCCTATATGTGGTATTTTTAAAAAAAATAGTATATTATATATTGTGTCTTATTGAGATTTTTAGTATAATCTAACAATAATACTCGGTTTCAAAATGTTTAAAAGACTTTTTGTCTTAAATTTTTAAGTTTAACCGTAACGGAAAGGCTAGGTGTGTGTTTTGGATATAGCATCAATACTCGGTCTTGTTTTGGCTTTTATATGTGTATTCATATCGATTTCACTCGGTGAAGACGGAGTAGCAAGTATCAAGGCGTTCCTTGATGCGCCTTCGGCACTTATTACATTCGGCGGTGCATTTGCCGTTTCGCTCATGATGTGCGACAGCATTAAAGGCTTTGTCGATAACCTTAAATCGTTTAAGTTTATCTTAAAGACGGTCAGCTTTAACGAAGAGGAAATCATCAAGCAAATAATCGACCTTTCAAACGTCGCACGTAAGGAAGGTCTTCTTGCGCTTGAAGAAGCGGCAAACAATTCCATAGAAGACGAATTTATCAAAAAAGGAATTCTTCTTATCGTCGACGGTACGGATCCCGAATTTGTAAGAAGTATTCTCGAAACAGAGCTTTCATGTATAGAAGATAGACACAAATCAAAAATATCCTTCTGGGAAAACTTGGGATCCATGGGACCCGCATGGGGAATGATCGGTACTCTTATCGGACTCATAAACATGCTCGGTAACCTTTCGGATATCAGTGCGGTCGGCCCCAACATGGCCGTTGCTCTTATTACGACATTCTACGGCTCGATGCTCGCAAACTGGATATGTATTCCCGGTTCCACAAAACTTAAGTCAAACAGTGAAACCGAAATTATGGCAAAAACAATCGTAGTTGAAGGACTTCTTTCGATTCAGGCAGGTGAAAACCCGCGTATCATCGAAGAAAAGCTCAAATCATTTATTTCACCCGAACGCAGACAGAACATGGCGGGTGCAAGCGCCAACGAGGAAGGCGGTGAATAAATTTGAAAAAGAAACCGGAAGATCCGCCGAAAGGCTCTCCCGCATGGATGAGTACATTCTCGGACCTCATGAATTTGCTTCTTTGCTTTTTCGTGCTTCTTTTTTCGATGTCATCCGTTGACGAAAGCAAAGCGGAAGCGATGATAAAATCAATGGCCGACAGCTTTTCGATTTTTTCGGGAGGCGGAGCGTCGTTTGAAGACGGCGTGCTTATATCGAGCGGTGCGACGCAATTAAGCAATCTTGACGAATATTATACAACCACCGGACAGACAGACGACGGAGAGTCAACCGACAACGTAAACGATAACGATGCGGGAGCGTCCGACGCGGGAAACGATTTAAACGACTCAAAATACGGTGAAGACAAGGACAATCTTGCTCACTCGGGCGAAGACGATTCGCAAGTGGGTAAGGACGACAATATCGGCGATACCGATAAAACGGGTAAAGCCGACGATACCGGCACGGATTCGGGTTCAAATACCGGAGCCGACGACGATTCCTCGGGAAATAAGGGCGAGAACGCGGGCGACACGGGAAAAGACACAGGAAATACAGGCGATAAAGAAAATACCGGTGACGACGCTTCCGGTAACAAAGACGACAACCAAGGTGACACAGGTAAAGACACCGGAGATACAAGCGATAAAGACAACACCGGTGACGACGCCTCGGGTAACAAAGACGACAACCAAG
>CAZZFV010000075.1:0-5791 GCA_964653855.1 uncultured Lachnospiraceae bacterium | reverse complement strand
AATGCCTAAGCCTCCGTCTGTACCTAAGTCCCCACAAAAAACAAAAGACAATAGCAAGGTAGCTGCCAAGGACAAGTCCGACAAAAGTTCAGAATATGAGTATACATATGTTTCGTATTCGGAAGATGAGCCCACCTCTAGTTCTTCAAGAGCTACTTCTAGTGCTACATCTAGTTCTTCTAGAGTTACTTCAAGTGCTACTACAAGTTCTTCTAGCTCTGCTAAGCAAAGTTCAGGATCTGAGTATACTTATACTTATTCTGAAGATGAACCAGTTAAACCTGAGAAGGCTAATAAGCCAATGAATCAAACACCAAAGCCTATGCCTAAGCCTCCAGCAGTACCTGTTGAACCACGTTCATATTATGACCTAAGTGAGAAATTAAAAAGATGGAAGAAGAGAACATTAAGATTAGAAGAGGGCTTAGATATTTCTGAAAGTGCTTCAGATCCACCTAAATATGAAGATACCATTAGAGTGATAAAGCCAACTGATATACCTGAGGATAAACGCAAGATACTAACTGAAGAAGCTAAGAAGTCCAATAAGAATCTAAATGACTTACATATATACTTTGATCTTATTCATGATGAGTTTGTTGCTGAAGATAAGAAAGATGGTTATAAGGTATACATGTCAGTTAATAGTAAGAAGCCAACTGTTGTTAAAGGTTCTGTATCGAAATCCTCACAGGGTTCTGTGAAGAATAAACCTAAAGCTAGTTCTGCTAAGCAATCAGATTCTGAGTATACATATTACTCTTACTATTCAGACGAGCCTAGTCCTTCTACTCCTGTTCCAAGTTCTAAGGCTAATTCAAAGCCAAGTTCTAAAGCAACTTCAAAGGCAACTTCTAAGGCTAACTCTAAAGCAACTTCAAAGGCTAATACTGCTGTTAATTCAGATAGAGAAGATGAACCAGCTAAGCCAACAAATGCTCCAGTGAAAGAAACACCAAAGGAAACTTCAAAGGCAACTTCTAAAGCTAATACTCCTGCTCCCTCAGATAAAGAAGATGAGCCAGTTAAGCCAGAGAATGCTAATGCTCCTATGACTAACCCTCACGAATCATCTAGTGTTACAACCACTGAGACTACAAGTCCTCAAAAATCAAATGGAGTTTGGCCTCGACCTGATCCAGAGATTGTGGAGTTAGATAGAAAGATAAGCTTATTCGAACACGCATTAAAGCAAAGAGGTCCAGGTCCTAATAATGTAATAGCAGATGAACTAAAAGAGTTGAAAGAGAAGAAGTTACGTAAGCTTACTGATAAGAGAAAAGAAGAAAGAAGAAAATTCGAGCAAGAAGAAAAGCAGAGAGTAGAAGCTAGGAAGTTCACTCTAACACAAGATGTATTTAATCCATTAGATAGGCATGGTAATCCATTAAAAGTTCCAGAACCTAGAGCACCGCCTAATGAACAAATGGTTGGTCAAGTGCGAGCTCAGAATAGAGGCACAACAGTTGATGGTAAAATCAATACCAAAGAGTTGATTAATGGACCAGATGTAAAAGTAGATTGGTTGCCTAAGAGTAAGGTAGATAAGATGACTAAACAAGAACAAGACGCCTATTATAAAAAGATAGAAGAACAACTTGATAGACAACAACTTCAAAAGAACTTAAGGGAGAGTGAAGCAATTAGAAAGACTGAGAGTTATGCTAAGATTGCTAAGAGGTTTAGAGAAGGTCAAACAAGTGAAGACATATATGATGATGCGCAATTTGGTGCTAGGATAGCTCAGGTAAATGAAGACTATGCTGTAAGTAAATATAAACATGACTTAACTAGGGACTATGAAAAACAGAAAGCTAGAGAAGCAGCGTGGGCTCAGTTTAGTCAACATGGAGCTGAATATGCTTTAGGTCATATGGATGATTTTCAAGATATCATACGATTCAATAAGAATAAGGATGCTAAGTGGTATGAGTCTGTTGATGGTAGTAAAGTTGGTGGTGGTAGTAGAGCTTTAGGTATGGGTCTTGCTGCTACAGGTATACCTGGCTTAGCACTTGTTGGTGGTCTTATTGGAGGTTTAGGTACAGCAGCTGGTACAGCATTTAACTACTATACTAAGAAAGCTAAGAGAGAAAGAAAGGAAAAAGATAAGTACTATCAGAAGAGAAAGAAAGCATTCGACTTGTATAACGATGTCTATACAGATGCTCAGATTAAATCCATTCAGAGACAAGATCGTAACTTACATTGGGGTTTAAGTGATGGTGTTGATGCTATGGTCTTATCAGCTAAATCAGCAAAACCACAACCAACCTTAGGATTCTTGGATGCTACTTATAAGAGAAGAGCTAAGTATCAATATGAGAAAGCCATGGAAGACTTGAACTCTAAGCAAAGAGAAACTAGATTTGGTAACTTGTTTGAGACTGCTCTTAAGAGATTCAACGATTACTTAAGCAAGCCAGCACCACAAAAGGTAGTTGAACAGAAGATTCAAGCAGCAGAAAAGGCACAACAGATAGAGAAGCGTCCAGCTACTCTTAAGATATCTCAACAGTTTAATTATGATACTGGTAAGGTTAATCACCCAGAGGAATTGCCTAAGGTAATAGTTGAAGGTGCTGAGAATTGGTGGAAGCAGTTATCATTCGCTGAACAACAAAGACTTAGAACAGAAGCTAAGAAGGAGTTGAAAGCTGAGAATCCTATTATGGAAAGATCAAGATTCATTCAAGCATACCAACGTAGCTTAGAAGATAAAGCCTTAAGCTCTAAGACTCAACTACAAATACAAAACGCATTACAAGACCCTAACATATATAACACTACTCAGTTCTCTGATATGGGCGAACTTGAAACAGATGCTGGTAGATTCATAGCAGCTTCATCACCAGGCTTACTTCTATCTAACGCGCCATTGATTCAAAACATGCTTAATAAGGCTAGTATTAATAAAGCTAATAAGGATTGGTGGAAAGGTGTTATTGGTGCTGGTTTAGGTATCTTAGTTGCTAGAGTTATGAAAGCTAATCCATCCGCTCTTTTAAATCCTGTTGCTTACTTTAAGAATGGAGCCAAGTTCATTAAGAACTTATTCAGACCTACTGAAGGTGATGGCTTACCAAAGGCTCCATGGTCTCAAACAGTTATGAATGAGTATAACGAGATAAGACAAGAAGAAGAAACAAGGAAGCAACAAGAAACATATGCTAAGAGCTATGCTGAAACTCAAAAGATAGATGCTGAGACTAAATTCGAAGAGCAACGTAAGTTATGGGATGATCAATCTAGAGTACAAGTACTTCATAATAAGGCACTTCTGAGAGAACTTGAAAAGCAAGATAGTGCGTGGATAGAAAACCCTGATCATAAAAATATAGTAGATGAAGCTGTTAATGAGATATGGGAACATAAGCAAGATGTACCAGGTAGTAAAGATAATAAGCGTTTCTCAACTAGTTTGCTATATGATACATGGAAGAATCTTCAGAATGACCTATTCAACTATAATACTTCAGAGGAGGCAAAAGAAACAATAAAGAATGAGTTAATTAAATTAGGTAAGGATTACCCTAAGGTATATATGGCTAAGCTTCATCCAGATTCTTATAAAATATTCAATCAGAAGTTTAAAGATCAAGACGAAGCAGAAGCAGCTAGGACAGTTAGAACAGCAGTTGATAGTTTAATGAGAGCAGACCAAGAAGCATTTGATAGAGAAGTCAAATACTTAACAAGCTATGATGAGGCAACTAAGGATACTGTATATGTTACTGATGATGAGGACGGTGCTTCTTACGCAACTAAAGGTAATGAGAAGACTCCATTTATAAATCAACTTAACGCAACATATAAACATATCTTAAGGTCAGGTAATGATTTGTTCCCTAAGATACATGACCCACTTAAAAAGGCTGAAGCTTTCCTTAATGCTCAGAAGTACTTTAAGATTAACTTGAATAACATCAAGCATATAGGTAATGATGATGACTATACAAACAACTTCATTCATAAGTTCATCTTTCAAGATGCTGGTCAAGATCTAGATCAAGACTTAGAGTATAGAGGGCTAACCACTATGGATGACTGGAAGAAGAGAAAAGAGCAATCAGACTATTGGATGGAACTTAACTTAAGACCTGAAGACTTCACAGCTGAAAATGTAAGAGAGATTAGAAATAAGCACTTTGCTATGACACCAGCTGAATTCAACGAGACAGTATTAGAACAAAACAGAAGAGCTGTAAGAGATAGGTTCAATAAAGAACTTAAAGAGGGAGTTGACTTCATTAAAGAGTTATATGAGGAAAGGAAAGCAATAGAACCATTGAAGATAGCAGCAAGTAAGGATTACTATGATGACTTTATGGAATTGGTAAGTAATAAGACTAAGGCTGGTGATTTCGAGAGATTCGTAAGAGATGCTAAGGAAGATAACAAGTTCTTACAACTGAATATGAGTGATCCTCAAAAATACGAACAAGACTTCTTATATTGGGCCCCAGCTTTAAGAATCGTTGATAACCTTATACATAGTGAAGGTGCTAAGTATACTGAAGTTGGTTATCCTAGTAGAGAAGTCCGTCGTGAGTTCTATGATAAGTTTGGTAAGGCTATATCACGACAGTTACCTGACTTTGGTGATGTACCTGAAGCTAGGAATTGGAAATCATTCAAGTCTAGCATAGATGATGAAGATGTTAAGTTTGATATGTATGATTATAAGTCATATGCTGCTGATGATCAAGATAAGAATAGTCCACAAGTAAAAATAGATGATAGGAAAGTAGCACATGGTCTTAGAACAATGAAACGTCTATTAGGTACAGAAATAGCTTGGGCAGCTAGTGAAGGTAAGCCATTATCAGAAGGATATGGTAGAGCAACAAGTATAGTAGATGGAGCAGCACATCCCTATCAAGAACAAAGAGCTGATACAGTATTAGCATTAACAAGAGCAGCAACTAAGAATATAGATGGTGAGGATCATGCTTATATAGAGAAGCCAATACCTAATTACTTAAGGAACCCAGACAGTGATATAGAGAAAGTTAAGTTCGGTATAGCACAAATGATAAATCGTTATGGTAAGAACTTTGGTATGAAGTTCAAGAATGTTAAAGACCCAAGATTCATAACAGTGGATAACTTACAAGAATTAGAAAAGGCAACCATAGAAGGCAAGCCTTATGATTTGAAAAAGGCTGTTGATAATAACATTCACATATATAAGTCTACATTAGATCTACTTAATGGTCAAATTAGAAATAGAAGTCAATTAGATGATGAGGGTTATTTCCTCACTGAAGGTGACCCAGGATATAATAAGAAGAACAACTTCGACCCAATACTTAAAGAATACTGTGTATATAGTATAGGTCCGAGAACTAAAGATAAGTACACCAATAAAAAAAGAATGAAGTTTACTAAGGATAGTCTTGCGTTTCCTTTGGATATCTATAGGCAATTAGCAGATGGTCCTAAAAAGCTTGGAGGTAAGATACGTTGGGATAATGTTGAAACAAACTATCCTGATATAGAGATGAATCAGTATCCTGTAACAAGTGATTTAACAGAAGACCCAAACTTCATTCAGAATGTATTAAGAGCACAAAAATATAGGAAATACCATAGTGATGAATTAGACAAAAAACTAAAAGATGATCCAGCAGAACTTCAAAAGGTACGGGATATGAGACAGTTCTTTAAGATGACATCTACTCAAGCTTATAGTGGAGAAGTAATGGACCCAAATAATCATGACCTTACTTATAGCTATATAGGTGATCGTATTGGGTATAGTAACGATGGAATTATGATGGATGAATAT
>CAZZFV010000074.1:0-5895 GCA_964653855.1 uncultured Lachnospiraceae bacterium | reverse complement strand
TGCCGTAATAAATGAAGTAGCATATGGTAATTGTGTTTACCTTACACGTAACGGATATGGACAGTGTGCTATTGTAGATATGAAAGAACTTGATGAACTTGATAGGCAGAAGGCTTTGTATACGCTTATGAGTAAATTGAACGAAGCCGAAACTTCTGTTCGGATCGACGGAACAATATCCGCCGAAGACATTGAAAAGGAGAATAATTAATCACATGGGAAACATACTTGATATAACAAAATACGGAGCAGCGGGTGACGGAAAAACGATTAACACGTTCGCAATTCAAAAAGCGATAGACGAGTGTAAGGCAGGCGACACGGTGCTTATCCCCGAAGGCATATTTGTGTCGGGCGCATTGTTTTTAAAGGGCGACATGACGCTTACCGTAAACGGGCGCTTAAAGGGAAGCGAAGACGTGTCCGACTATCCCGTTTTTAAGTACGGCTATGAGGGACTCACGCAAGCATGTTTTGCGAGCCTCATAAATGTTAAGGGTGACAGTGAAAACAATGAAATCACAAATCCGCATTCGGTAATTCATAAGAATATAACGATTAACGGAAGCGGCACGATAGACGGAAGCGGTACGGTGCTATTCGAAAAGGAGCTTACCGAAACGGGGCCCAAGCGCGGACGCACGATTTGCATAAGAAATACGGACGGTGTCACAATTACGGGCGTAAAGGTGCGTCATTCGCCGTCGTGGTGCTTGCATCTTTTATATTGCAAAAATGTGCTCATCGAAAACATGGAAATTCATTCGCGTTTTGACGAAGAAGGAAACGTTTACGGAAAAATATTCAATAACGACGGACTTGACCTTGATTCATGCGACAATTGCGTTGTGAGAAATTCGCTTATCGCAAGCGGTGACGACTGTATCGCAATTAAGTCGGGGCGTGATTCGGAAGGAAGGCGAGTCGGCATTTCGTCCGAAAATATTGAAATATACAATAACACCTTCAAATACGGATGGGGCGTTGTTATGGGAAGCGAAATGTCGGGCGGCGTGAGAAACGTGTACGTTCACGACTGCGAATTCCTTGATACGTTCAGTTTTGCGGCTGTTAAGGCACCGCGCGGAAGAGGAGCGGAAGTCACCGACATTGTATTTGAGCGCATAAAACACTATTACGCAAACGAAAATTATTTTAAGGATTGCAAATGGTTCAGAGGTGCGCTTTATATAGACAATTATTACGGACTTGACGTAAATGATTATAATCGCCCGGAGGAAACGGGTGAGGGCACGCCGTTCTTCAGAAATCTTGTTTTTAAGGACGTCATGTCGGAGACGGTCGGCGGAAACGGAATTTTTATATGCGGACTTCCGGAGCAGCATATTAAGCACGTTGTGCTCAAAAATTTCCACATGAAGGCAAAGTGCGGAATCATTCTTCATAATGTTGACGACCTTGATTGGGACAATGTCACGCAGGAATTGTTTTAAACGGAGAATTTGAAAAATGGAAAAAATAAACGAAATAAAAAGCGCCGAGGACATAAAAGCTTTTTTTGAAACAAAGAGAACATACAGAAAGTTTTTGCGGCGTCATGTGGAAAATGAAATAATTGACGAAATTGCGGAATCAGGCAGAATTTCAAGCTGCGGAATGAACAGGCAGGCGATAAAGCTTGTTGTCGTAAAAAATCCGGAATACGTTAAAAAAATAAATTCGCTCGTAAAATATGCGGGAGCGCTGCCACCGGAACTCGGCACTCCTCATGCGGACGAAATCCCCGATTTCTTTATTGCGGTTATTGAGGACACAAGTGTTGCACCCGCATCCGACACGGACGCGGGACTTGTGATCGGAAACATGACCGCGTGCGCATGGATGTACGGCGTCGGCAGCTGTATAATGGGGGCGATCGACAGAAAAGCGATAAAGGAGCTTTTAAATATTCCCGAAGAAAAGATGTTGCATTCCGTAATCGCTTTCGGATATCCAAAATTTAAGTCGTACGTTACGGAATTTAAGGGCGACACAAAATACTTTTTGGACGCTGACGGAAACACATGCGTTCCGAAGAAAGACAAAAACTCGGTTATCACGGTTATCGAATAGAAATTCGGGTATTACGGTTATTGACAGGAAATTTGCCTAATCATCATTTTAAGTAACGGGAGATCACACCATGGAAACCCTGAAATTCGGATTTAAGTATTTCAAAAAGAGCATGTTTTTTGCAACGATTGCTGAAATCATGAGTTTGGTCGGCGTTCTTGCGGAGCTTCTTCTTCCCATGCTTACGGGAATTCTCATCGATTATTGCATCGGGAGCGAGGAAGTGACGGAAAAATCCGGGAAAATGTTCCGGTTCCTCCTTGACGGCACGCACGGAGAAGTTCATTCGATGGAGCTTTTTTATAGTGTTGCTTTTGTTTATGCGATTCTGATACTCACAAGGGTCGTTCTTATTTATATACGCGATTTGATTCAGGAGAGAGTGGGCTTAAATCTTGAAACGGAGCTCAGACAAGTGACGTTCGAAAAGCTCATGGAGCTTGATTCGCAAACGATCGCAAATTACAATTCGGGTGAACTTTTGCAAATATTGAACGGCGATACGGTAATGTTTAAGGAACTTTTTGCACACCGTATTCCTTATCTTATGGATTCACTTTTTACGTTTTGTACCGTACTCACGTTGATTACGACTTTAAATGTGAGATTTCTTGTTGTTCCCCTTTTGCTTATGCCGTACCTTGTACACACGGTGCTTGAATTTAAGCGGCAGGCGCGTCTCAACTTTAAGGAAATCAGAGACCAAAGCGCGCTTATGAACCTGACCGTTCAGGAAAATGTTGCCGCGGTGCGTATCGTAAGGTCGTTTACAAATGAAGAACTCGAAAAGCAAAAATTCGAAAATGTCAACCAAAGCTTTAAGGCATCGAGGCTTAAACAAATTTGGCTTTCGTCGAAGTTTGATCTGACATTCAACTCGATTAAGCAGGTGGCTTACATAAGCACGATTGTGATCGGTTCGTTGCTTGCGGTTTCGGGAAAATTGTCAATCGGCTATATTCTTACGTCCGCGACTTATGTTCTTCGCATAATGACAAACATAACGAACTTAAACAACCATATATTCAATATGCAGCAGCAGACGATTGCGGGGCTTGAGCTCAAGCATTATATGGAAAAGGAGAGTGAGGTTAAGGATAAGAAGACCGCGCCCTATCACTCCGACACGCCGCATATCACGATGAAGGATGTTTCTGTAAACATTGACGGACAGGATATTTTGAGTGGTATAACTCTTGATATCCCTTACGGCAAAAAACTCGGAATCGTGGGCGAAACGGGATCGGGAAAGAGTGTGCTGTTAAAAACTCTTGTGAGAATCCGTGACATTACGGCGGGTGAAATAGTTATCGACGGCTACGACATAAAGGATTACAGCCTCAAAAATCTTCGTGACATGTATTCCTATGTGTTCCAGGATGTATTTTTGTTTTCGAATACGATTGAGTCGAATATTGCGTACAGTAGGCCCGATATCGATAGGCGGATGGTTACGGAAGCCGCAACACAGGCAAAGGCAAACAAGTTTATCGATGCGCTTGCGGACAGATATAAAACGGTTGTCGGAGAGCGCGGGCTCGGAATTTCGGGCGGTCAAAAGCAGCGTGTGTCGATCGCGAGAGCGTTTCTCAAAAATGCGCCGATTTACATACTCGACGATTCGACAAGTGCGCTTGACGTAAACACGGAAAGAGCGCTATTAAAAAACATAAAGGAAAATTTTTCCGAAAAGACGGTTATTATTACGGCACACAGATTTTCGTCCGTTGTGAACTGCGATGAGATAATTTATTTGAAAGACGGACGCATTACGGAGCGCGGTACTTTCGATGAACTCATGAAATTAAACGGAAGCTTTGCGAGAGTATATAACGTCCAGCAGGCGGAAGCGGCGGAAATCATCGATGCGGATAAAAAGTCCGGAAAGGAGGAATAACCCGTATGGCACAGAGAAATACTTTCTTTGAAGACGAAAAGGTCGAGAAAAAGGTTGACTTTAAGCAATTGAAACGCACGATGGCATACGTTATTCCTTACAAAAAGACGCTTGTGCTCGTGATGATCATGATGCTTGTGGCATCGGTTGTGTCTTTGTTCCCGCCGAGACTTTTGAAAATTATAGTCGACCATACCGTCGTAAACAAGGATTACAAAGAACTTGCGCTTGTGGCATCGGGACTTGTGGTGCTTGCCGCGATCGAAATACTTTCGACGTTTATTCAGTCGAGAAGCATGGGCAAGCTCGGGCTTTCCGTTATATCAAACATCCGCACGGATATTTTTAACAGACTTCAAAAATTGTCATTCGAATATTTTGACAACCGACCCGACGGAAAAATCGTTGTAAGGGTAACGGAATATATAAATGCACTTTCGGATTTCTTTTCGAATTACATAATGATGTTTGCGATTTATATCGTAAAAATCGTTGTTGTGACGGTATTTATGCTTTCCTTAAGTCCGCGCCTTACACTCATTGTGTTTGCGACGGTAATTCCGATGCTCACGATCGTGTTTTTGATAAGGACGTTCTTAAAAAAGCTTTACACAAAGAGCCGCGCAAAAAACTCCAACAGAGCGGCATTTCTTGTGGAAGCGATAATGGGCGAGCAAATCGTCAAAAATTACAACCGTGTCGAAAAAAACAAGGAAGAATATAAGCAAATCCATAAGGAAGCATACGATGCATGGTGGGATATCACGCTTCGTGCGAGACTGAATCACCCCATCGTTATGATATTTTGGAATTTCGGAACGCTTTTTATTTACGGAGTCGCGCTTTCGATGATACTTGCGGGCGACGACATGATTACGGCAGGCGTTGTGGTTACGTTTACGAGCTATATGAGTGCTTTCCAGGATCCTTTGTCGCAAATTTCGAATATCATTCAGGAACTTGCGCAAGTGAGCTCAAACCTTGAGCGTGTGCTTGAAACGATCGATTATCCGGTTTCGATTGCGGATAAAGATAATGCCGTTGTATTAAAAAATGTCAAAGGAAACGTCGATTTTAACGATGTTACGTTTGCTTACGACGAAGGAAGAAATATCTTAGAGCACTTCGATTTGCACGTAAAACAGGGGCAGATGATTGCGCTTGTGGGTCCGACGGGAGCGGGAAAAACAACAATCATAAATATGCTTACGAGATTTTATGATGTGACCGAAGGTTCGGTTACGATTGACGGCTATGATGTCCGTGACGTGACGCTTCACTCTTTACGGCAGGAAGTGGGCGTTTTGATGCAGGATCCGTTTATATTTAAGGGGTCGGTGATCGACAACATCCGTTACGGCAGATGGGATGCGACGGACGAAGAGTGCATTACGGCCGCCAAAACAATATTTGCGGATAAATTTATCATGAAATTAAAAGACGGCTATAATCACATTCTTGAAGAAAAGGGAGCGGAGCTCTCGGCGGGTGAAAAACAGCTCTTAAGTTTTGCGAGAATAGTTTTAAAAAATCCGTCGGTTATCATACTTGACGAAGCGACAAGCGCGATCGATACGGAGACCGAAATACTGATTCAGGAAGCGCTTCAGATACTTTTAAAGGGCAAAACTTCGTTTATCGTCGCGCACAGGCTTTCGACGATTCGCAACGCCGACAAGATACTTTATATAAGCAACAAGGGAATTGCGGAGCAGGGTACGCATGAAGAGCTTATGGCAAAACGCGGACTTTATTACGATCTTGCAAGATAAAGAAAAGTTTATATCGATTATGAAATTATGGGGTCAAAAGTTTTTGACCCCAATAATGCAACTTATCGGCGATTATGAAAAGTCGGTTTTTACTTTTCATAATATAACTTATCGGAAGTTGATTTTTACTTTCGATAAAAGAACCACGAAGTG
>CAZZFV010000073.1:0-6364 GCA_964653855.1 uncultured Lachnospiraceae bacterium | reverse complement strand
AATCGTGCGGAACGGCACTGTTTATAATTTCACGCTTTCTGTACCATTCATTTCGATATGCAAGCACCATCCCGGGCAATTCGTATTTATAAAAGCTGTCCGCAAGAGTTATTTTTTTTAGGTTTTTACAGATTTCGCTCTCCGCCCTTGCAAAGTGTGTACGTATTCCCTCGCCCGATGCCAAAAGCGTATGAATATTCTTATCCTTTGCATCGATAAGTTTATATTTCGATGCCAACACATTAACGTCTTTCTCACGCTCAAGGACATCACCCATAATCTTAAGTTTGTCCCTTTTCCAGACATCATCCTGATCCGAAAGAAAAACGACATCACCCGTGCACAGGCTCATTGCATAAAAAAAATTTCCGGGATAACCCTTATTTGTTTCGTTGACATAAAGCTTCCATTTTAATTGAAGCTCCTTTTCACGGATAAATTCAGAAATTATTTTTACCGTGGAATCCGCGGAATCGTCATCGCAAATAATCACTTCATCCGGCTGCCGCATCTGATTAAAGATGCTTTCAAGTTGTTCTTTAATAAAATTTTCACCGTTGTATGTGCACATACAAACCGATATTGTCATAGGTGCCCCCTGCCTGTATGAATATGGCCGGTTACCGGCAAAATTTTCACATTTTTACAAAATGCTTAAACTTGTATTTTACCAAATGATACTCCGCTTGTCGAGATTATTTCTGTATACAAAAGACAACTCGGCAGTTTTACATATCAAGCAGCCCTGCCACGCTGTCCTGCCGAGTGTATTTGCTGAAAGCTTCTCACCCTTTGCAATCTTTGCTATTGTACGGGAAGATATTCCGATCGCCCGGGTCAAATCCGATTTCGTAATTTTTTTCTTTTTTAGCCGATCGTATAGGCCGTCATATAAAATCATTTTGCTTTGCCCTTCGTTCTTATATCTTTACTTGTTTTACTTAAATTTCTTTAAAAAGTAAAGATAAGCAAAGACATTTTCATGAAAAAGTAAAGAATGCCGTTTTCCGGACGACTTTGTGAAAACAGTGGCTGCCTTCAGACACGGAAAATCGGAATTCGGGTTTGTGCAGCCGCAGTTTCTATGTCGGGGAAGGCGAATATATATTTTAACCTTCTTCCTTCAATAATCCCTTCATTTCATTATCCGCAAATATTTCCAAATTTTCTGTCTTTATGCGTTCTGCGTTTTTTATAAAACTTCCTTTTAGTCCGGTATCAAGGATGACATTCCCGGTGCACGGGCGCAAATCATGGTGTCCTTTTTCTCTTTCCGTTTTTTTGACAAGGGAAAGCTTTATGTCTTTAAACAAAACATCCGAAATGTTTACCGAATCGTCGCCGTAAATCAGAATTCCGTTTTCGCTCTCGCAAAAAATATTTTGGAAAAGAACATTTTTTATATGGCCGACATTTGTTTTTTCGTTTCTCTTTACGGCGGTAATCGCTATGGGTTCGGCGCTCCCCCACCATTCGTCTTTCGAAAAAAGCCTTGTCGTAATCGAAATATTTGAAAAAATAACATTTTCAATCGAGCCTTTGTCGCGGAGCTGCAGCGAAATTCCCCTGTTGGAATCGCTAATCACGCAATTGTTTATCAATATGTTTTTAAACAAAGCCTCACTCTCGGTCCCAAATTTTATTGCCGCACTCGTTGACTTAAGAGTACAATTTTCGACGGTAATATTTTCGCAATTTCCGTATTTCAAAAATCCTGCGGTATTTTTAAACACAATGCAATCATCGGCAGATTCTATGTGGCAATTTGAAATGCGCACGTTTTTGCAATGATCGGGATCTATTCCGTCACAGTTTGCAAGACGGAGATTGTTTAAAATTCGTATGCCGTCGATTAAGACATCACAACACCCAATCATGTGAATCGTCCAAAAGGCGCTGTTTACGAGAGAAACTCTGTCAATCGTAAGATGATTTACGTTTTCAAAAAAGACAAGCGGAACTCTCGGATAAAAAAATCCGTCGATGTGATACTTATTTTGCTCTCCGTAAAAAATTTCTTCGTTTCCGTCGATTTTTCCGAGTCCCGTTATCGCAATATTCTCAGAATTTGCGGCGTAAATAAAATAAAGCCTCGGAACTCCGTTAAAGTCACAGCATTCATAGGTCGGTTTTGAAAGGCGTTCGGGAATTTTTTTCTGTAATCCGAGGACATTGTAGTCTTCCAAATCATCGCTTCCCTTTAAAACAGCGCCCGCTTCCAAATACAGCTCCGTATTCGAACGCATTATAATCGTGCCGCTTCTGTATATTTTCCCTCCGGAAAGCACCACTCTGCCGCCGCCCGAGTTTCCCACGTAATCGATTGCCGCTTGCAAAGCGCATGTGTCAAGCGTTTTTCCGTCGCCCTTTGCGCCGTAATTTTCAACATAAATATCCATTTTTTCCTCCCGGAGTAAACTGTACCCCTTTATTTTGACAAGACACGTTTGTCATAAAATCCGCTTAAGGCAACTTCACCCAACGGATATCCGAGAATCAAATCCATATTTACAACAAGCGAATTTCCTTCAAAAAATTTTCACGAAAAAGTAAAGATTGCCGTTGTCGTCCTCTCTAATAATTTAAAACAGAATAAACCGCCAAATCACAAGCGGAATTTGTATTATTTTTCCCCGCTTTTCTCAACGTTCCTTCATACTCCAATCCGCACTTTAACATTACACGTCCGGAATTCGGATTATCGGTATCATGCTTTGCACAAATGCGCTTTGCTTTAACCTCGGAAAACAAGAACTCTATCACCTTTGCAAGCGCTTCAGACGTATATCCCCGATGCCACCATCTCTCCCCGATGCAATACCCAACTTCGACCTCATCCACGATTTCGTTTATTCTTACAACCGATATAGTGCCTATAGGCTGCGAAAGTTCTTTAAGTTCAATGGCCCATTGGTAAAAACTAACCTCATTATATCCGGTAACCCATCCGTCTACAATTGACGCTGTTTTTTCAACGTTAACATGCGCCGGCCACGTCAAATATCTCGTAACATTGGGATTCGATGCCCAGTTATCAAACATATATTGAGCATCGGCAGGTTTAAATTGCCTTAAAACGAGACGCTCGGTCTCTAAACTTTCGGTACCTCTATGTATCATCATATTTTTGCCCTCATTTCTCAACAAACTTTCTCCCCGGATCCTGTTCCGCCTTTCTTTCCGCATAGGAGCAGGCACCAATACATTCTCATTTATCAATATAACCGGTTTTCACGTGTTACTCTGTGTAACTTACGCCCCGGTTTGACCTTATTCTATTAGGTAAACAGTCGCTTTTCAACATAAAAATCATAAAATTTACCGCACCAAAAAACGGACGCCCCCTCCTATCTTGTGAAATTTTAATTACTGTTTTTACAAAGCTTATTATTTCTTAAAAAAAGCTCTTGATTACGCCCAACAAATTCGGCTATAATAAGATTGTATCGAATATTAGACGAGGTAATACTATGACCTATATTAACAGAACGCTTGAAAAATATATCACCGACATCAGTGAAGATTACAGTTGCTTACTTTTAATCGGGCCGAGGCAAGTCGGAAAAACAACCATGTTGGAACATTTAATGAAAGGAACAAAGCGACTGAAAGTTACTTTGGATGACGTTGAGAACAGACGTCTTGCAAAAAACGATCCCGCATTTTTTTTGGAAATGCACCCTGCACCGATTCTTATTGATGAGGTTCAATATGCGCCGGAACTATTTTCCTATATTAAAATAAAAATAGATGAAGGAGCATCTCCGGGATCTTACTGGCTTACAGGTTCACAGGCATTTCAGCTGATGGAGCTCGCACAGGAATCTCTTGCGGGCAGGACAGCAATTATTCATATGTCGGCTTTATCTCAGGCCGAATTATACGGTGATTGTAATACAAAACCGTTTTCTGTAGCCTTAGAAGACATTACCGCGCGCCAAAATTACATGAAAAAATGCACATCACCCGAAATGTTTGAACGAATATGGCAAGGCAGCATGCCGGGGCACAGAAGCGGAAAATACAAAGACAGAGATGTTTTCTACAGTTCCTATATTCAAACATATATAAATCGTGATGTCTCGGATTTAATTCCCGGAGTCGATAAGCTGTTGTTTGCCGATTTTATCAGAGCGGCAGCCTGTCGTGCCGGGCAAATGCTGAACATTCACGACATTGCCTCAGACGTAGGCGTTTCCGATGATACGGCAAAGAGATGGCTACAGATTCTTGAAAAATCCGAGGTCATTTTCTTTTTAAGACCATATTCGAACAATTTATTAAAACGAACGATAAAAACACCTAAGTTATATTTTTTTGATACGGGGCTTGTGGCCTATCTTTCAAAATACTCAAGCCCGGAAATTTTAATGAACGGGGCAATTAACGGAGCAATACTGGAAAACTATGCGGTTGCCGAAATCAGAAAGACTTGGCTCAACTGCACAAAAGAATGCCTGATGCATTATTATCGCGATAAAGACACCAACGAAATCGATATGGTCCTCGAAACAGACGGACTGCTGCACCCATTGGAAATAAAAAAGAGCACCAATCCCGGAAAAGAGCTTGTATCTGCTTTTAAAATACTTGATAAAGGATCCGTTCCGAGAGGTGCCGGCGCAATCCTGTGCCTTAGGGAAAATTTGTCCGCGATAGACAGAAATACTTTTATTGTTCCGATATGGATGATTTAAATTTTCAGCCAAAATGAGATTGAATCAAATATCAGACGTACGTTTCCTGATGTGATAAAGCTGAATTTCGGCATACAAAGGTAATCGGTGATTCATTTATTCCGAAATGCGGTGCAAATGCACTATATTTCGGAATTGAAGTTTCACATATTATTCTTCCCGTCTGCGGCAATTCTACCGGCAGTTTAATTTATATTTATAGGAAGCAAAAAACTCTCTTAAATATACTCAATCGGAAGTGCAAGCAAATTTTCCCTCAAATAAGTTTTTTTATCGATAAGGCACAAAATAACTCCCATCCCCCTTTTTTTATTTCCGACATTGTCAAGAATCGTATTTGCGGCAGCCATGGACGCCTTGGGATTTCCGGACATTTTTATTTCAATCGGATATAAAATCCCGTCTTCTTCGACAATAAGATCGATTTCGTTTTCTGTGATATTGCTTTTATCCTTACCGCGATAATAAAAAATATTGAATTTATAATCTTTTCCTTCGTTTGCGTAAGATTTTAAAATTTCGGAAACCACAAACGTTTCAAACATATTTCCCGCAACGGCGGAACATTTAAGAGCATCGGCCGTAAGCCATCTGGTCAAATAACATACAAGTCCGGTATCTCTGAAATAAATTTTCGGAGTTTTAATCGCACGTTTTAAGGCGCTTTCCGAAAAAGGCTGCAAAATATAGACAATTCCCGTTCTTTCAAGAACGGAAATCCATGTTTTTATTGTCGGTTCGCTTACGCCGACTTCCCCCGCAATGTTTGCATAATTCAGCATTTCACCTGTTCTTGACGCAACGGCAATCAAAAATTTTGTGAACGTCAAACCGTCACACGCAATCAAATCGTTAATATCGCGCTCCAAATAAGTTGAAACATAAGAAGAATAATATTCCTGCCAATTGCGTTCGCCGACATAGAGTTCCGGATAAGAGCCCTTGTGAATGATTTCCCAAATATTGTCATATTTTTTTAAATTATTTTCTCTTTCCGCAATATAATCCGTCGTCGGAACAAAGTGCCGATTAAAATCAATTCCGTAAATTTCACGAAGCGAAAGTCCGAGAAGCTCGGAAACCGATACTCTTCCCGCAAGAGAATCGCTTATTCCCTTCATTAATTCAAGCTTCTGTGAACCCGAAAGAATAAATAAGCCGTTTTCATCCGTATCGTCAACAATTTGCTTTATGTCTTCCAAAATACCGTTTTCCTTTTGCACCTCATCAATAAATAAAGGACAGGGATTGTTGAGAAAAAAAAGCTTCGGTTCCTCTTTTGCCTGAAGTCTTGTGAGCCGATCGTCCAAATTTGCCCTGTTGTATTTATCAAACTCGTGCCTGATTAATGTTGATTTTCCGACTTGTCTTGCGCCGGTAACCAATAAGCACTTGCTTGTTTTTATTCTTTCTTTCAATATTTTTGAAATTGCACGTTCGATATACGGCATATATAGCCTCCGACTATTCTAAAATTCTGTTTTATTATAGTCAAAAATGCGAGATAATGCAATAAATTTCTTACAAATCGGACAGTTTAATGCAGCCATACGGGAAATCGGTTCCTTTTTTCATACTTAATAATAACGTTTACACAAAAAAAGACGCATATAAAGGGTGTCTCACTAAGGGATTTTAAACCTTGGAAAAATATCGGCATAGTTTGG
>CAZZFV010000072.1:0-6530 GCA_964653855.1 uncultured Lachnospiraceae bacterium | reverse complement strand
CCGATAAATCCGCCAAATTAAATGTTTTCATCCCCATTTTGTCCTCCTCTCATACATAATGACATAGAAAGCAAAAAGTGCTTCCTATACCGGGGTATAATTCATATTTGTGAAGGTATAACTTATATCCGTAGGAATATAACTCATGTCTGCGATATTAAATTATAAAGCCTGACGACTGTCGTATCCCTGCTTCTTAAAATCGGAACAGAGCACATCCGCCCGTGTGGGGGTAATACAGAGTAAATGCATAGGTCTGCCCTCATCATACAATTTTTTTAGGGCAACAATCGGAATCTTCTTATACTCCGCATGAGCGATATATTCATCCGACATGGGTTCCGTAATTATAGCCACGCCCATCACCTGCAAGCTCTTTAACGTGCCGAACCCGGGATTTGTATCGAATATGGCAAGGCATACATTTTTATTTTTTTCAAGACCTATAAATTTCTCCCCACCCTCGGTAAAAATCCAAAATTTTCCGTCATGATAACTATACTCAAGCGGCGTGCAGCGCACATAATCGCCCGTGCCCGTTGCGAGGGCGCAAACCGAGTGAGAAGCAATAAAATCTTCCGTATATTGTTTTAATTCGTCTGCCGGCATCTCTGTGCGTGTTTTTGATGTCCAATAAGCAGCAGCAGACTTAAATTGCTGTTCTGTCATAATATGTAAACCTCGATTCTTTTTTACTCACAAGCTTTTTTCCGACGGATATACCGGTCAAAAAGGTGGTGAATTTTTGTCGTCGACAAATGCCATTCTTCCGATGCAACAATTCCTTTTACAATGCAAAAATTTCTTTTACAGTGCAAGAATTCCTTTTATGTATATTTCAAGTCCTTTGCTTATTCTTGTAAGCGATATGCTTTCGTCGGGTTCGTGATAATTTCCGTGGCCCGGGAGAAAAAGTCCTGCGGGCGCCTTAGGTAACGGCATACCTGTGCCAAACGCAAAGGCATTCGGTAATTTCCTTGCATATGTTCCTCCGCTCATGACAAAAGGTGCGTCGTTCCTCTTTAAAACGCGATTGCTTACGTCCGTCAGGATTTTTGTTTCGGGGCGCTCGGGATCAAAATAATTTGCTTTCAAAAATCTTGTTTCGTTAAAAGTAAACCCGCGCTTTTCGGCTTCTTTTTCGGTATTTTCGCGAAAAGGAAAATCGTTTTTTGTAATGGGATATTTTGAAACAAAGCTTATCACGAACCTTCCTTCGCGGATGCAAAGCCCCGTTACGGCTATGGTTACAGGTCCCGAATAAGAGTCGGTGCATGCGATTAGTAAGGCTTTCCCCGTATAATCAGAATTTATGTCACGAATAAAGGAGAACGTGTTTTTTGCTACACTTGACTCCCGAGACGATCCTGAAACCTCTGACAATTTAGGAGCTCCGGTATCTTCAAAAATTTTTGCCCGCAGCAAAAAATCCGCCAAAATACCGAGTGCATTTTTGCCTTTTTGCGGTGTTGCGTTAAGTGCGGAAATGCCGCGAGCCGTAATTTTTATCTCTGTTTTATCCTGCGACAAAAGCACCGTGATATCAGGATAAGATGACAAACATTTTTGATAAATTTTGTCCGAATACTTAAACGTGATTTCCGCAAGATGCGGAATGCTGCCATGCTCTGCCTCGCAATTTACGCTTATGATGTTTTTGTCGACTTTAGAGAGTGACTTAAGTTCCCCGTCAAAGGAGCCCCGTTCGCCGAGACACACGGGAAATCCGCTGTCGGGAACAAGAGAAAGCGTGGGTGCCGTGTAATGTTCCAAAAAATAGTCAATGTCATACATTCCCTGTTCTTCGCACGTTCCGAGATAAACTTCGACGGTACGCTTTGGGACGATATTATGCTCTTTTAAATATTTGAGCGTGTAAAGCCCGATGATTGCGGAACTTTTGTTGTCCTGACAGCCTCTTGCGATAAAATATCCGTCTTTTACGGTCGGTTCGTAAGGCGGGTAAGTCCAGTTTTTTCCTTCGTTGACCACATCCAAATGCGACCAGATACCGATGTTTTCCTTTGTTCGTCCGGGATATGAGATTTTGCCTACATAATTGTCATAATTATATGTTTCAAATCCGTTTTCGCGTCCGATTTCAAGCATTTCGTTTAAAACGTCCACGCATCCCTTGCCATAGGGCAAAGCACTCGGATTTTCAAGCTCCGCGACGCTTCTTATTTTGCAAATACGCTTTAAATCCCCGATAATAAAAGGCATATTTTGATCTGTCCAATTTTGTATTTCGTCCATAGGCTTAGGCTCCCCATCACGCAATATTGCTTCAATTAAGCTCTTTTAATTTATCTCCGACCCATTTTATTCTTTGTGTGTCAATATCCGACGGGAGCGTACAATCGGCACCGATTATCACACCCGTACGCCCCGCATCTTTTAAGATACGTGCGGTTTCCGCCTCTATTTCTTCTTTCGTCCCCGTATACAAAAGCCCTGTTTTACGGTTATCAAATCCGCCGAGTACACATTTGCCGCCAAAAAATTCTTTACCTTTCTTTAAATCCATATCTTCAACATAAACTGCCCAGTTTATGCATGCGGCGGGATAATCTTGCCATACTTCGATGCGGTTTTTGTCGCCCGCCCAGCCGCAGCAATGCAAAATATTGTTTTCGCTTAAAAGATTTGCGTACTTTAACACGTCAAGTTCCGCCGGCGTCACGATTCGTCTGTATTCATCATATGTAAAACGGAATTGCTCGGCATTTTGCACGCAAAAATATATTCCGTCCGTATGTGCTTCGGTAATCAACGCAAAAACAAGCGATTTTATGTCTTCCGCGATTATATCGAAAGCGTGACATACGGCTTTTTCGTCTTCTTTTAAGAGGCTCATGAGCTTTTCTTCGCTTGTCCCGAAACGGAAAAGCGACATCGGGCAAAACACGTTGTAAAACGTGGGACATTCGCCGTTAAGCTTATTTACGATGCTTTTTGCACGGGCAACCTGATTTCTTATAAACGGATGATCCTTCCCGAGGGGCTTCAAATCATAGAGATCGGACGCGTGCGTAACGCTTTTTAACATAGGATTCGGATAATTAAAATACCCGTCGCACATGATTTTGATAAAATCCATGTCCGTATCAAAGTGAAGCTTAAGGTGATCGTTTACGGTTTGTTCTCCCAAATCCTCGTCCGGAGAAAAATGGTACCAGAATCCGAACGGAACACGGTCCGTTAACTTATTTTTGAATGCGTTAAAAACTCGTTCTTTTTTTGTCATGGCTGTTTTCCTCCAAAGAAATTATGAGAACCGATTTCCACATTTCATTATAAACAATCATATACGACTTTTCTATTACTTTTTATCTTCCCAAACAAAAAAAACGGCGCCTATAACCCTTACTTCAGCGCCGTAAGTCCGAAGACTTCAAGTTTTTTGCGGACAACGGTAAAAATTTATCATAAAGCTCTCCGTAGAACCATACACCTTCCGAAATAACAAAATAACGAAATAACAAATAAGCATTCACTTTAAACATTAATTCATTTTTTGGCGTAAGAAGATGTTGCCCGCAAGGAAGAAATATTCTTTAAATATCCACTTCAAATTCGTACGTTTGGTTGTACTTATCGAGTGCTATTTGCATTTCCATAATTTCTTCCGAAATTCTTTCATATTCAGTTTTAACCAAGTCCAAGTCATAATTTATATACTTGTACTCGGGGACGTTGCTTCGGTTTGAGACATATCTTTGGCTATCGCTTCGTTCCTTGGGAAGCTGCTTTCTCATAAAGTCGAGCGACGTTTTGCGCTTATTAAGCTGCGCCATTCTCACAAGAATCGCATCGATTGAATATTCGTTTTCGCCGACCTTGACCTTTTCCGTAACGTTTGCAAGGTTAACGGCGTGCTTAATCTTCACGATTTCGGCATCGATCGCCTCAATTTTTTTGGCGGTTTCCGTATAATCATAATCGGGAATTACCGGCTCTTCCCCCACCGCCGCCCCATATGTGCATGAAGTGCGTTCTTTGTTTAAGTAAAAAATTTTGTCCTCGTCCAGTTGCTTCAGCAACTTGTTTGCATAAGCGGATGTCATTTTCTTCATCTTTTTGCCCTCCTTAATCGGTGCATTGTTTTTGATATGATGTTTTAAAGTTTTCGTAACTCATTAACGATGAGCTCATTATACTTTTGCGAATCCGGTTTGTCATTATACGCGCAGTATAATTTCATAACTTATTTCGTAATGCCCCGCCGTAAGGAAATATACACATTCATCATCTTCTTTTCCCAAAAGCCGAACCTTCCCTTGAAAACACCATCCGCGGCATATTAAGCCCCAACGACCCGTTCAAATGATTTACTTGTGCGTGATAAATCCTCATATCAAAATCCTCCCCGTGTTCTAAATACTATATTTGCTCAAATCCCCGGTTATTCATATGCTCCCGCTTATGTTCTTCGCTAAACATATAGTCATCATGCTTATGCCCATGCTTTTCCTCAGAAACAAAGTGCCTGTGATCGTGCTCATGGGTGATTACGTGCGTGTGTGTAGTGCCGTTATGTGTATGCACTATAACATGAGAATGCGCGTGTGTGTGGTGTTTGGCCATGGTATCGTAAATAACGAACCCGGTTCCCGCCGCCATAAAGGCAAGGCCCAAAAAATAGCATGCCGTAAGCTTTTCGCCGGTCAAAACAAATGCCAAAAATGTACCTATAAAAGGTGCAACCGCATAATAAGCGCCTGTCTTTGCCGCTCCCAGATCACGCTGTGCCCTGATGTACATAAAAATGCTCAAGCCGTAGGCCACAAAGCCGAGAGTCATTGCCAATAATATATATTTAAGTCCCGGAATTTTCTCTCCCGTCAAAAGGGCAACGATAAATGCGCCTCCGCCCGAAAAAATTCCCTTTAACACCACTATTTCGTAGGTGCTCTTCTCAGAAATTTTCTTGGTGCAATTATTTTCCAAGCCCCAACAACAGGTCGCAAGAATTACCGACAAAGAGCCCAAAGAAAGTTTAAAACTGTCCGTACCGTCAAAAGAGAGCGCAACGCTTGATACCGTGATCAGACCGATTGCAATCCAAAGCTCCGAAGAAATCTTTTCCTTAAAAATCAATAAAGCAATAAGTGATGTGGCAACTATTTCGAAGTTGCCGAGCAATGACGCATTTGAGGCGGATCCCATGCCGATGCCGAACATCAGGAATATCGGTGCGGCAATGTCTAACACAATCATCCCTATGGTGTAGGGTAAATCCGTTTTCGTCAAGCGTTCCCGTTTTTCTTCCTTTTTTATGTGGAAAATATACATGATTCCCACACCAATCCCCGCTCCCAAATACAAAAAAGACGCCATAAATGTGGGAGGGACATCCTGTAATAAAATTTTGGAAAACGGCGTATTTATCGCATAAAAGACCGCTGCCATGAGAGCATATACAACCGCCTTCAGATTTTTATTCTTTTGCATAAAATTTGATTTTCCTTTTGTGTCGCTTTTTGCCTTGTCGATATCCGGTTATTAATTGGCTGAGTTAACCGAAGGTCAAGTATAAAAATCATCGTCGTTACATAAGTTCCCCCGGCTCCAAGGCATACTTTTATAAGATATCAAGCATTTCTTTTGGAGTCAAGACAAACTGTTTAACAGGAAAATGCGTCAAATTATTTTTTCTTTACAGTCGTTTCGTAACCAAAAAAAGAGAAAGAACCACGCTTTAGCAAAGTCGTTCTTTCTCATCACCGCCATCAAGTGCAGTCCGGTGTCATGCGCTTTTTTGCACATTCATGTTGACTGTAACCGCAACAATGTCGTCCATTGAGACTCCAAAAACCGCAGCCAAGACAACCAAATTGTCTATGGTCGGCATTGCGGCTCCGTGCTGCCACTTGTAAACAGCCTGCGGAGTGGCGAATCCGAATATATCCGCCAAATCCTTTACCGTTAAACCGGCGTTCTCTCTCAGTCTCGCAATATTCTTTCCTGTTGCTGCCATATCGATAATAGGCATATTAAACATTTTTTTCCTCCTGTTCCGGCCATCTGAGCCGTAAGAAAAAGCCTTGCCTTAATCTTGATTTCGCTTTTCTTCATCCCAATTACCGGGCTTCGCCAAATCAAGTTTGATAAAAGTGTGTCTGCTCGCATGCAAGCATCCGGCATACGGCTTTTTGTCATCTAAAAAAAAACCGCTCACCTTTTCATTTAAGGTAAGCGATATGCAAAAAAATGTTTATCCGTTTGTCCGACCGGTCTTATTTGCCGGGTCCGATAACAATTTCCGAAACGCAATTTTCTCGGAGGATGTAAAATAAAGTGTGTAAGTTCTTCAAAACCTTTAAGTTATGACCCACGCACCTTGACAACTAAATACAAAGGCTTCCGCCATGGTCCTTTTCTGATTTGTCCTCGAGGTTCTTTAGATTGTCTTTATTCTTCCCCATAGCTTACAGATCAAGACTGTCCGGATTCAACAGAAAATCCATGATGTCCATAACAACAATACCTTTTTCATTGCGCCACAGCTTAATTCTATCCTTCACAAC
>CAZZFV010000071.1:0-7093 GCA_964653855.1 uncultured Lachnospiraceae bacterium | reverse complement strand
TAATCGATTATAGGAAGCGTTTTTTGCTTCCTATAATATAACTTATCGGAAGTTGATTTTTACTTAACTTATCGGCGTAGGCTTAATGGTGCGGATTTATCGGCGCAGTCTGTGGCGGTTTAACTTATCCCGGTGTTTTGCGGGAATATGACGATTTATAGATGGAGGATTTTTATGGAACTTACAATATCAAAAGAATTTACATTTAAGGATGCGGAAGACTTAATAAAAAATGCTGATGCAAACGAAAAAATCACAATTTACGTAAAGCCGGGAGTTTATCATGGGAAGGTGAGTCTTGTGCATGACAATATCTCTTTGATCGGTGAAAGTAAAGAAAACACAATACTTGAAAACGGCGATTACGGATATTATATGGCGCCCGGTGCAACGGAAAAGCTTGGTACTTTCAACAGTTTCACGCTTTTTGCGGACGGAGATAATTTTTTTATGAAAAATATTACCGTTAAAAACAACGCGGGTTACGGTGAAAAAATAGGGCAAGCGATTGCACTTTATCTTGACAGCGATAACGCGCACATAGAAAATTGCGCGCTTATTGGACGTCAGGACACGCTATTTACCGCGCCTCTCCCCGAACACACAATTGAGCCGCGCGGATTTAAAGGCCCCAAAGAAAACGCACCCCGAAAAATTCAAACGCAATATTACAAAAATTGCTATATCGAGGGGGACGTTGACTTTATATTCGGCGGTGCGACGGCTTATTTTGAAGATTGCGAAATTAAGTCATTAAAGCGTGACGGGGTGAAGACAGGACAGCCCGAGGGTTATGTAACGGCAGCGTCAACGCCTGAATCGGTAACGTGCGGATACGTATTTAACAATTGCCGCTTTACGTCGGATTGCCCCGTGAATTCCGTTTATCTTGGGCGTCCTTGGCGTGATTATGCGCGCGTTACGGTCAAAAATTCGTATCTTGGGGCACACATAAAAAAAGAAGGCTGGCATGACTGGGGGAAGGAACGCGCACACGACACGACGGACTATAGGGAAGAGGGAAATTATGGCCCGGGAGCGGAGCTTAAGGACAGAGTAAATTGGATAAACAAGTGACGGGAATACTTTATACGCTAAGTATAAATCAGATATATAGGTAACATCATTGGAAAAATTCGGTGAAAAAACGTAAATTTGACTTGGATCTTACATGATATAAGGGTAAATACGCATATATGAAAGTGCTGTAGTACTTAGGAGTTTTGTCCACATTTGGTGGTACACGATTTATATTTACACAATAACGGAGCCGAGTTATATAAAAAATCCGGAGATTTTTTGTGCAACATTCACAAATTTATTCGCGAAAATTTATTTTATATTGACAAATTGTACATATTTTGTTAACATATTCGCGGATGATACGGAGAAGGTATTTTCCGGAGCGAGAAGCGCCTGATAGGCGTGGGAGGGAACTTTTATAAGAAAAGGACATCATGAAAGCGTCGGTTAAATTCCGGGGCTGATGGATGGACTTTTTTTTATACAAAAAATAGTGTAATTCAGTTCTTTGATATGGAAATTGAGATAAATTTTTGTTATACTGTGGCGGGAAAAAATTAATTTAACGTATTCCGAAAGGAGAACAGTTATGAAAAACGAGACAACCGTATCACTTATATTCGGAATTATTTCCGTATGCATCAGCCTGCTCGGATTTGCATTGTCACCGATCGGAATAGCGGCAGGAATCGTGGGGATTGTGCTCGGTGCGGTTTCCATAAAAAAAGATCCCGTGCTCACGGGAACGGGGAGAGCGGGATTTGTTACGGCGATCGTGGGAACGTCGCTTTCCGTTATTATGACACTTATTGTTTATGTGTTCAGAAGCGTTGATATTTCTGTGATCACGGATTTTATTGCGGGAAAATTTTTAAGGTAATCGCCTCAAACAAATATTTTCTCCGTAAAATACAGCACAGCAATAAAGAAAACATTTATGGCGGTAAACAGGAAAAAGTACCTGTGGACCGCTTTTTTTGTGTTGTGTTTTTTGAATTCCGTGAACGTGATAAGGCTTGCGAGCGAAGCAATAAGCGTGCCGAGACCGCCTATGTTTACGGCGGGAAGGAGAGCGGCATAGTTTACCGTGAAGTGTGACAATAATACGGCGCTCGGGACATTGCTTATCATTTGACACGAAATTATTCCGAAAAGCAGGGTGTTTTTCGGAAGCAAAACGGAAAGAAAATTGTTTACGCTCTCTATTCTCGACAGGTTTCCGCTGAAAACAAAGAATGCGCAAAAAGTGAGAAGGAGAGGATAATTTACCGTTTTTAAAGCGCGTTTGTCAAGGATAAAAAGTGCTATAATCACAATGCATGTTCCGATTATGTAATTTACGACTCTGAAAACAATGAGGACGCTGAAAATAAACAAAATCGAATAAAGGATTGTGCGTGTTTTGTCCGTTTTATATTCCGTGTCTTTTGTGAGTGTAAGCGGTTTGTTCGGCACAAAAAGGCAAAAAACGGCGATTAACACCGTCGAAACGATAAACGGCGGCAGCATGATAAGGTTGAATTCCTTTGTGGGAATGTTGTAATAGGCGTAAAGATACAGATTTTGCGGGTTTCCGAACGGAGTCAGCATACCGCCGAGGTTTGCGGCAATGTTTTGCATGATAAAGGTAAATGCCATGTGATCGCGGTTGTCCGTTTTATCGAGTACAAAAAATCCGAGCGGAAGGAACGTTAAAAGCGCCATGTCGTTTGCAAGCACCATCGATCCGAAAAAAGTGATGAAAACGAGGGCAAGCGTCGCAAGGCGCAATGTGTGGAGCTTTATTATGATATTTTTGCTTATGATTTCAAAAATGTGGATATTGCCGAACGCTTCCACAACGGCAAGAGTGCAAAAAAGAGTTGCGAGCGTGCGTGTGTTGAAGTAGCCGAGGTATTCCTTATCCGGATGCACAAAAAAGCATGTTATCGTCATGCAAATGAGCGCAACCGTGAGTACCGGTTCCGAGCGAAAAAACTTAAAAGCTTTCGATAAGATATTCTGTTTTGAGACATTTTTTTCCATACAGGAAACGTGTTATACACCCAAAATCATAAAAATGCAATAAAATCACGCATTTCAAAAGAAATTTTATATATATTTTTCTTTGAAATTTCTGTATTTATGATAAAATAACCATATCTGTTGACTTTTATATGCGGCGGTGTCCGAAATGCACGGATGTTGCCGGTTACTTATGCGGGGTAACGGGACGGATGCTTCCGGGTTACTTATGCGGGGTAACGGGACCATTGTTACCGGAGGGGGACAGTATGCAGTTTATTTATCATTTTGATATTGCGGCGCTTGCGATCGGTTTTATCATCATGGCGGATTACGCTTCAAAAAACACCATAAAATCCAGGCAGACGAGGGCATTCTTACATATTCTTCACATGGCGGTTCTCGCATCGGCATTCGATCTCGGGAGCACTTTTGCGTTGCACTATGCGTCGGTACTTCCGCTTTGGTTTAACGATTTTCTTCTTATCGGCTTCAATATTACGTTCCATGCACTTACGCCTTTATACCTTTATTACGTGATAATGTGTGTGAAGAAGCCCGACGAAAAGCTTTCGGAAAAGGAATTGGTTTATATTCTGGGCC
Source organism: uncultured Lachnospiraceae bacterium (assembly GCA_964653855.1). GTDB lineage: Bacteria > Bacillota > Clostridia > Lachnospirales > Lachnospiraceae > RGIG3528. The sequence continues at coordinate 3,463 of CAZZFV010000071.1, read as the reverse complement.
TTTATGCCGCAGACATGGCGATGCTCTTTACCAACAAATTTACGAAGTTTGTTTATTATATCGACGAAAATTATGAGTATCATTCGGGAATGGGCGCAAAAGTGAGTTACGCTATCGCCGGAATTTATCTTCTCATAATTTTGATTTATCTTATCAAAAACAGGGCGGTTTTAAGCCACAAGCAAATTACGATCGTTACCGCATATTCGGTACTCATTGTCGGTGGACTTGCGATACAGATACTTGTTCCGTCGGTGCTTCTCGTTAATTTTTGCGTTATGCTTGCGGTCCTCATACTTTCGTTTACAATCGAAAGCCCGTCATATTATGAGGAGCCGTCGCTCGGAATTTACAACAGAATCGCATTTCAAACGGTTTGTGAGGAGAAAATTGCTTCGGGAAAGCAATTTTCGGTAATAGGACTCAGCATGGAAAGCCTTACGGATTACCGGGATATCGTGGGTATCAACAGTGTATCGCAGATGTTAAAGGAAGCGTCCGATTTTATCGAAAAGCTTGTTGGGCGCAAAAACGTATTTTCCGTTTCGGAATTCAGATTTGCGATAATCGTTGAGGGTGGTGAATCGGAAGTCGAAATGCATATCAAAAAGCTTAAAAGGCGCTTTGACGAGCCCTTTAAGGCAAACGAAGAAGGAATAAGGGTTTCTTATTCGATGAGCAAATTCGCGTTTCCGAGAGACGTGCAGACTACCGAAAACGTGCTGAATCTCCTTGATTGTTCCCTCGGTGTGGCAAACGATCAGGGGCGGGATACCGTACTTCAGGCTTCGAGCGAACTCTTAAACGAAAAGAACAGAGCGGGACACATTTTGCAAATAATAAGGCGATCTCTTGCCGAAGGCCGCTTCAGCGTATATTACCAACCGATATATTCCGTCGAAAAGCAATGTTTTTCTTCGGCGGAGGCACTTATCCGTCTTTATGACGACGAATACGGATTCATAAGCCCTTCGGAATTTGTTCCCATTGCGGAAAAGAACGGACTTATGGTGAAGGTCGGTGACTTCGTGTTTGATGCCGTTTGCCGGTTTATGGTTGAAAACGACACCTACGAAAAGGGAATCGAGTATATTGCCGTAAATATTTCCGCCGTGCAATGTTTACAGGACGATTTGCACGAAAGACTTATTACGATAATGGACAGATACAAGCTTGACTATAAGCGGATTTGCCTTGAAATTACCGAGACCGCGGGACTTTTAAAGGGAAAGGTGTTGAGGAACAACATGAAGTCGCTTATAGAAAGCGGTGTAAGGTTCTCGCTTGACAACTACGGATCGGGATTTGCAAATCTCACAACCGTTGTCGAATATCCGTTTTCGGTTGTGAAGCTTGACAAAAACATGCTTTGGAACGCAATGAAAAACGACAAGGCAATGACCGTTCTTCGCCAAACAATCAGAATGATGAAGCAGTTGTCGCTCGAACTTGTTGCGGAAGGCGTTGAAACGGAAGAACAGTCACAGCTTCTTGCTTATTACGGATGCGATTTCTTCCAAGGTTACTACTACGCAAAGCCGCAAAATGCGGAATCGTTTTTGAAGCTTGTGGAAAAAAGAAATAAGTGATGAGAATTGCAGGAATCTAAAAAACAAACAATGAATGCAATAAAAAACGCCGTTAAGTTAGCACTTAGCGGTGTTTTTTAATGAGTTTTGTTCGGTGATCGGAATTTGGTGATTATTTTTTAATCTTCTTCATACTCCGGTATAACAAAGGAAATTGTCGTGCCCACATTTTTTTCGCTCTTTATGATGAATTCGCCGTGCATCATTTCTTCGATTCGGCTTTTTGTGTTCATGAGCCCTATGTGGCTGCGCGTGGGGTCTTTCGGCGTGTCATCGGAAAAACCTGCGCCGTTATCCGTAATCTCGACTATGTGAGAGGCTCCCGATTTGTACGTCTTAATTGTGACCTTTCCGCCGGGCTCGGTGCGCTTTCTTATTCCGTGCTTTATGGCATTTTCAACCATAGGCTGGACGGAAAGGGCGGGAAGGAGAAAGTTTTTGTCCTTAATATCATATTCAACGATTAAGTCCGGAAACCGGAGCTGTTCAATTTCCGTGTAGGTCATAGTGTGCTCAAGTTCCTTTGAAAAAGGAACGGGAGCGGTGAGATTCATGGAATCCATGTTTGTGCGAAGGTATGCCGCAAAGGACGCTATCACTTCCTGGGCACGTGCGGGATCACGCCCCACAAGCGCACGGATTGTCGTGAGCGTGTTGTAAAGGAAATGCGGCTGGATTTGCGACATCATGACCGTAATCTTGTTTTTTGCAACCTGAGCCTCAAGTTCGGCTTCGCGCACCGCTTTTGCTTCCATGTATGCGTGGGCTTCGATTTCAAACATAATATAAACGGAAATTGCCGTTGCGGGCCACATTATCGAAATTCCGTTTAGTGCAAGCTGCACAAGCGAACACATGACGGGAGAGGAACTGAGCAAAAAGAGGAGAATATATTTACTTTTTTTCTTTCGCTCATGCTCGCGCATCAAACACATAAAAAGGAGTACAATTGCCGCAAGCACATAAAGGTATTGGATAATCAGTATGATGAAATACCTGTTTGCGCGGTGATAACAGGCATTTGAATCGATATTAAAGATGATTTCCGTGAAAGGATTTATTAAAATTACGATGATGAGCTCTGCGATCATCGGAACCGCATAGATGTAATTCCGGACGTTTTTGATATAAAGCGGCTGTTTGCGGTAAGTGCCGAGCGCATACAAAAACCATTGCCAGCAGAATATCGCCTGCGCCGAAAAGTAAACGGTGTTTGAAAAAAGCGCGGCATACCAAAAGAAAGGATTACTGTGCCCCATAAGCGCATAAGACACCGCATCCGCACCGAGGCACGTGCTTGCCGAAACCATCATTGTGAGAAAAAGGTGCTTATTGTTGAGTTCAACCGTTTTCATGCTTCCGGCAAACCAAATCACAAAGAGAATAAGGAGTGCCGACGCATCAAATATTATATTTATCTGTGAGTAGGAAAGATCCAAAATATCACCTCGTATGTGAAGGTGTGACCGATGGCGGGAGTAAAAGTCGAAACAGTGGCGGAAGCATCGGTGTGAGTGTCGGTTGAAGTAATGTTGTGACCCAAAGTGGGACCCAAAGCCTAATTGTTAAAGCGTTAACGATTGGGCGCTAAAAAAACGTCGGGAAAACCCGAAAAACATATCATAAATATTAAAATTTTGTTTAAAAATCTAAAGACATTATAAAGTTTATTTGCGTTTATGGCAATACTTTTATTTTGGGAGAGTGAAAGCGGGGATGAAAAAAGGCATTTATGTGTATCTGATATCATTGCGCATCTGATATTTTATTGATATAATCGCCGCATGGGTGCTGGCTCAAACGGTAGGCGGTTAATTTTCGCAAAGACAGAAAATACGATCCACGGAGATTTAAATGAATATCGTAATTGACGG
>CAZZFV010000070.1:0-7290 GCA_964653855.1 uncultured Lachnospiraceae bacterium | reverse complement strand
TACACTTAAATAATTGCCAATGCCAATCCTTTTTCAATCGAAATCCGGTACTTTAGTATTTACAAAAGACAGTTACTATTCGCCGCGACCGTTCTCTGTCACGCTATCGATATAATCGTCAATATCCTGCACGATATAGCGATCTCCCATCGTGTGTAAAGCTTCAAAATACTTGGTGATATACCCATAAATGCCATACTCCAAATAGCGATTTTGCCGGATGATTTTCGGCTGTTCTACTATAACATTGCTTCCATGGTACAAAACCATTGCGAACTTCCTCCTTTTCACATTACCCGATCAGTGTCCGGTAGTTTTACCGATTACAGATACCTTATGCTCTTTCACTCACTTTAAAAACGCTTTTACAATAATCGCAATCACAAGAACCCATATAACGATAATCGGAATCGCATACTTAAAACTTTTCGGTCTTCCGTTTTCCCACATGCCGTTAGCCTCCGCTCGGCACTTATGAAGCACATCTTGCGGTATCAGCTTAATTGTTGCCGCAACAAGTAACGGCAGCAAAATCACATCGTCCAGGTATCCGAGCACCGGAATAAAATCGGGAACCAAGTCGATGGGCGATAGCGCATACGCAACCGTTATCCCCGCAAGAATTTTTGCGAGAGCCGGTGTGTCGGCATCTTTTAAGGCAAGCGCCAGCGCGGGAATATCCGATTTAAGTTTTTTTGCTCTTTCTTTAAGATTCATATTCGTTCACTATGCTTTGTCGATGTTTTGTGACGCTTCACCGATACTTTACCGGAGCCTTATGTCACTTTGCCGATATTTCATCGATACTTTTGGGATATTTTATGATACTTTGCCAATGTTTTGGGGCAAGTACTTTTATCCCCGTAATTGTAACCTTTTCCTTTAAAATCCGCAACGCATATCGCAATTTTGGCGATCAAACACTTTATGTTTTTCTTAAACTCTCCGTGCCAAAAAAAGCATCTATCGGTTAATAGATGCTTCATAAATATTGCATTCAATTACAGAAACTACTTTTTAAACGTTTCATAACCATAACTTCCACCCCGATAGAAGTCCCAAAAACACAAAATTCACTATTTACCGCATATTTAAGTATATGATATAATCTGACGCAATTGGGCAATTCAGAAAACCCTTCAAAATCGTCGCCCTTACGGAAAGGACGTGTAAATTATGCGAAATATAAAAATGAATAGCGAGGACGCCGGATTATGAATTCAATAACGGAATTTTGGAGTCAAATGACTGCGAATCCTCTTCTGTTTACAGCGGTGTTTTTAACACTCGGCGTTATTTTGGTAAACGGATGGACGGATGCGCCAAACGCCATCGCAACATGTGTCGTAACAAGATGCATGTCTGCCAGAGCGGCCATTCTGATGGCTGCCGTATGCAATTTCCTCGGCGTTTTTGTTATGACAAAAATAAGCAACGAGGTTGCTGTTACCATAACCGGTATGGTGAATTTCGGTGATGCAAGCGGTGAAACGGTTATTATCGTTTTGTGTGCCGCGATGCTTGCAATCGTTATCTGGGCGACACTTGCCTGGGCATTCGGTATTCCCACAAGCGAAAGCCATGCACTGATTGCGGGTCTGACAGGCGGTGCAATGGCGCTCTCGGGGCCGCAGGCAATCGTATGGTCACAATGGCTTAAAGCTGTTTACGGCATCATAATTTCGGTTACCCTGGGATTCGGACTCGGATGGCTTATCTGTAAATCGGTAACGAAGATTTGCTATAACGCCGACCGGCCAAAAACCGAACCGTTTTTCAAAAACGCTCAAATCGCCGGCTCTGCGGCAATGGCATTTATGCACGGCGCACAGGACGGACAGAAATTTATGGGAATTATCCTGCTCTGCGTCTTTACTTTGCAGGGAACGGGTGCCGGAACCTCCACCTTCTCCATTCCCACCTGGCTTATGATTCTTTGTTCCGTTGTTATGGGAGCAGGCACAGCCATGGGCGGAAAGAAAATCATCAAGTCTGTCGGCATGGACATGTGCAAACTCGAGAAATATCAAGGTTTTTCGGCTGACATTGCCTCCTCTGTTTCGCTCGTATTCTGCTCCGTATTCGGTCTTCCCGTTTCCACTACCCACGTAAAGACCACCGCTATCATGGGTGTCGGTGCGGTTAAGAGGATTTCCGCAATCAACTTCGGCGTCGTTAAGGAAATGGTTATGACCTGGATCCTTACCTTCCCGGGATGCGGGCTCCTCGCATTCTTTGTAACAAAACTGTTCTTATTAATTTTCTGATACGGAAAGGAAATATAAAAATGGCTAAATCAGATAAATTTTATTTTGAAAATTATATGGCATGTGCGACGCTTGCAAAGAATGCCGCCGAATATCTTTTGGAATGCCTTGAAAATTACGATTCGGACAGTCTTAATGAAATGATTGAAAAGATGCACACATTTGAGCATAGTGCGGATATAAAGAAACACGAAATGAACGAAGCGCTTGCCAAGGCATTCGTCACACCCGTTGACCGGGAAGACCTTGACGTTATGAGTCAGCAGCTTGACGACGTACTTGATCTGTTGGAAGAAGTATTGCAAAAATTGTATATTTATAACATTAAAGAGATTAAGGCTCCCGCAATCGAGTATGCAAAAAAACTCGTAAAGGGTTGTGATTTGCTTTATAAGATTATGAGCGAATTTGAAAACTTTAAGAAATCAAAGAAAATCCATTCTCTCATCGTTGAATGCAATGATGTGGAGGAAGATTGCGACAAGCTCTATCTTTCTTCCATGCGTGAACTTACCGAAAAATCTGCCGATACTTTTGAAACGCTTTGCTGGTACAAAATATATGATTGCCTTGAAGCTTGCGCGGATGCCTGTGAGCATGTAAGCGAATGCGTCGGTTCAATCATTATGAAAAACACATAATCTTTATACATAGCGCACATACGTAATATCATTGGTTTTGCTGCGCCCTTTTCACTATATTTTCGATGTCGTACGTTCCGTTGATTTTGTTGATACCGAAGCACTTCTTGCCGGCATCCTTGAGTGATGCCCCGATATGATATCCTTCCAAACCGTCTATAATCAAGAAACGATCATGGAAGGATACAGTGCTTTTTATCGTTAAAATCGGATACTGTGCATTAAAATTATGAATATCCTGCGCAGAAATTCTTGTACCCGGAAGAGTGTAAACCACCGCTTTGACTCCGTTATTCTTTTTTGCCAAAATATTCAGTGTAACAATGTCAATATACCCGTCAATCAAAATAATTTCTTTTTTTGCACGACGAATAAGCTCTGTCAGCAGGCTGAATGCATCAAAGATCTGTCCCTCATAAAAAATTTTTTGATTGTCTTCCTTATGATCCGACATATACGCAAATATCTTTCCGAATTTTTCCTCCGTATCCCTTTGATATTCCAACTGTCGCAATTCAATACCGTTAATCTTTTCAAACATTAGGGCATTATTTGCAATAAAATGTCGCATTTCTTTAAAAGCTCGCATAATGAATATGCTCTGCCGTTCGGCAAATTCTCCTCTGAGCACTGTTGCAAGCATATAAATCCCCTGTTCGGTAAAAGCATATGGTAAATATCTGCGTCCGCCTTCCTGACCGGCAAAAAAATCTTTTTTCCGTGAGGTCACAAATTGTGACCTCACGGAATCAATCTCACTATCAGATAATCGAAACATAAAATCTTCCGGAAATCTTCCTATATTCCTTTTTACCTGTTGATTTAGTTTTTTAACTTCATAACCATAAATCTCTGCCAAATCAAAATCCAACATTACATGTTGCCCCCGGATCATATACACTCGTGTTGTAATATCCTCAAGCGCAGGATTCACTCGTATTTCTGTCCCCATGCACTATTTTCCCTTCTCCTTTAATACCGACCGTTTTTTCTTACTCGTGAAGTCGCAAATTGCGACTTCACAATATAAAATTGCAATTATTGTTTTTCTTATAAATGAATTTCTTTTTTATGAATTTATTATATCATATTTTTTTCTCCGATAAAAGTCTTTTTTCATAAAATTAAACCGCCAATCCACACCAATAAAATAAACCGCAGAATATGGTTATTCCTCATCCACAGTTTAAATGTTCCGTTGCCGTCATTAAACGGATGTATACACAAAAAATCCAAAATAAAACATGGAATCAATATCAAAGGATCAATTCTTTCTTTCGCCGGCACATGATTGTAACTTTCACAAATTGAAGCAACCGCATTCGGCGCTTTACATGGTTCCGCCGGTCGAAATAAAACTATCTTTTTTCCACCCGGAAGCACTGCATCAATCTCTCAAGTTCAACCGGTTTTTGCATTAGATATAATTCCTGTTTTCCTTTGTATTCGTAGATTTTTGCCACATGGGATAAAGTCTCGTTATCCCATATTCTCTCGCTGAGTTTGTCATAATTAAAATTTCTCATTATATTTCGTCTTTTCTCCCGACTATATTTTTCTTTCTCCCAATTTCACCGTGTTTTTGGGAGAAAGAAAAGTTTTATCGGGAGATAAATATAATTCATGTGACCCAAAATCAGGTACTTTGTGTTATTTTCACGATGACGAGTCACATGCGTTGTTTACGCAAGAAGTATGTTTCTCCGCTTTCGTCAACGCCTTTTTAAATCGCTTGGCGAAAAGCACCATGGTAAAGCTTACCGCAATAAAATCCGCAATCGGCTCAGCCAAATATACAGCCAAAGTTTGGTTTAATTTCCAAACTTGCGGAACTATATAAATCAAAGGTAAAAGCAAAACAAACTTTCGTACCACCGCCACGATTATAGATTCCTTTGCGCAGCCAATCGACGTAAATGCCATCTGGCAGGCGGTCTGTATGCCCATCATAAATATACAGCCCAGGTATATTCTGAGTGCGGTTTTTGTAAATTCGATCAAAGACGCATCCGATGTGAATATTCCCGCAAAAATTTGCGGAAATGCCATTACCGAAATCCAAAGGATTAACGCATAGCCGAATTCAAGTTTAAGTAACAGCTTAAATGCCTGTTTCACGCGATCGATTTGCCCCGAGCCGTAGTTATAGCTCATAATCGGCTGAGCGCCCTGACCGATGCCTTGCAAAGGCAGCATGGCAAACTGCATGACACTTGATGATATGGTCATGGCTCCCACCGCAATGTCTCCGCCATATTTTAACAATGAGGAATTAAAGCACACGTTAATAATGCTCTCGCTTGCCTGCATGACAAAAATTGCCGAACCGAGTGCAACAGAAGGCAATATGACATTTGCTTTAAGCTTCATACATGAACGCTTTAATTTTAACTTGGTTTTTTTACCCAACAAAAAGGATATGATCCAAACACATGATACAGCCTGTGAAATAACTGTCGCCAATGCGGCGCCTTTTACGCCCATATCAAAAGCAAAGATAAAAACAGGATCCAGGATAATATTCACTATTGCTCCGATCAGCACCGACAGCATGCCTGTTTTGGTAAATCCCTGTGTATTGATAAACATATTCATGCCAAGGGTCATCTGTACAAATATGGTTCCAAGAGCGTAAATATTCATATAATCGGTGGCATAGCCGACAGTATTTTCACTGGCTCCGAAGGCAAGAAGCAAAGGCTCGTTGAAAAGCAGCAAAACTGCGGTAAGAACAAGCGATATCAAAATTTGCAAAGAAAAACAATTGCCAAGGATATTTTCCGCTTCGTCAAAATTATTTTTCCCCATAGCGATTGAAGCCCTGGGCGCACCGCCGTTACCCACCAAAGCGGCAAAAGCCGATACAATCATAATGATGGGCAGGCACACTCCCACTCCGGTCAAAGCCAAAGATCCGGCACCCGATATATGACCGATATATATGCGATCCACTATGTTATAAAGCATATTGATCAATTGCGCCGCAACCGTGGGAATCGCCAGGCGAAACAATAATTTATTTACCGGTGCCTTTCCTAAATCTGTTTTATCTTTCTGTGAATATTCCATATGTTATTCCTTTGTTTTTACTGTTGTTTTATTTTGTTAAAAGGCCTTATCCAATCCATTGTCATCTTTATCTTTCTGTTATCAAATGTTCGGACAACCGCCGTGTGAAGTTCCTTATATATGACACCCAAATATACAAAAAAAAGTCTAAAGTGACCCAAAGCGGACATTTTTTAACATAAAAATAAGTGACCAGTAACAAAGTTGAAACCCTTGCCACAAGCCACTTTGAAACATTTTATTTACGTATTTTTCGTTTTATGGGAATTTTGGAGATAAAACTTTTTATTTTCACCTATTATAATCACACGCATCACCTACGCCTATACTATACTTCAATCTAAGCGAACTTTCAACTGATTTCGGCAAATATTCCGATAGCCGATTTTAATTAAAATTTATCGAGATTTCCCCGGCTTGCAAGCGCAGCGCTCGACTTGAAAAAAGCTCCTGCCGGGTTTTGCGCAGAAGCTTAAACTAAATAAATATGCTTACAGCTTGCCTCCAAATACCGGGAAGCAACCGAATTCGCCATAATCCTTGATTTTTTCCAGATGTTTAAGAGTTTCCATGTCCTCACCCTTGATTACAAAATCAACGGCCGCATTTGACTTCATATGCTCCGGATTTGCAGCCTTTGGCAAAACAATCATGCCAAGCTGAATATCAAAGCGAATGCACAGCTGCGGAATTGAAACACCATATTTTTCAGCCATATCAGCGATTGCTTTGTTTTTCAGTGCCTCACCGTGGGCAACCGGGGAATATGCTTCCGTCACGATACCCTTCTTCCGGCAGTAATCGATCAGTTCCAAAGGTGAATTGGAAATATGGCAAAGCACCTGATTGACCATAGGCTTGATTTCAGCCGCATCCCACAAGTCTTCAATATCTTCCTTAAGAAAATTGGATACGCCGATGGCACGAAGCTTTCCCGCCTTATAAGCGTCCTCGAGAGCTCTCCAAGCCGCACGGTTGCCTTCCACATAACGCTCCTCGCTCTGATTTACCTTATCCCAGGGCTGAGGGCTGTGAATAATCATCATGTCAAGATAATCAAGCCCCATATCGGAAAGAGTCTTGTCGATGCTTGCCGCTGCCGTTTCATATGTCTTATGTTCTGCGGCGACCTTCGATGTAACAAAAAGTTCTTCTCGCGGTATACCGCAGGTACGGATTCCTTCGCCCACACCACGCTCATTTCCGTAAGCCTGCGCCGTATCCACATGACGGTATCCTATCTGTACGGCAGATTTTACGGCATCGGCTGCATTATCATCGTCAATAAACCATGTACCGAGAGCCAGCACCGG
>CAZZFV010000069.1:2405-7406 GCA_964653855.1 uncultured Lachnospiraceae bacterium | reverse complement strand
TGTTTCTGTTTATGATACGACGATAAAGGTCGTTTATGTCCGATGTCGCGAAACGTCCGCCGTCAAGCTGAACCATAGGACGCAGATCGGGCGGAATAACCGGAAGATTTACAAGAATCATCCATTCCGGACGGTTGCCCGACTTTTTGAAATCATCGAGCACACCCATGTGCTTAACGAGCTTTGCGCGCTTCTGACCCGTTGCGGTAAGAAGCTGAGCCTTCATTTCCTCAAGCTCTTTGTCGATATCGATCGCTTCAAGGAGTTCCTTTATTGCCTCCGCGCCCATTGCCGCACGGAATGCCTTGTCGCCGTACTTGTTGCGTGCTTCCTGATATTCGGTTTCCGACATAACCTGCTTATATTGAAGGTCGGTCTCGCCCTTATCAAGAACTATATATGCCGCAAAATAAAGAATTTTTTCAAGGTTCTTGGGAGTCAAATCAAGCATAAGTCCCATACGGCTGGGAATTCCCTTAAAGTACCAAATGTGCGATACGGGGCTTGCAAGCTCGATGTGTCCCATTCTCTCTCTTCTTACGGAGGATTTTGTGATTTCAACTCCGCAATTTTCACATCTTACGATGTGATCCTTTGTGGACTTGATGCCGTTTTTCTTATATCTGCCGCATGTACACTCATAATCCTTTACGGGTCCGAAAATGGCTTCCGAAAAGAGGCCTTTCTTCTCGGGCTTGAGTGTACGATAGTTGATGGTTTCAGCCTCTTCAACTTCGCCGAAGGACCAAAGCTTGATCTTTTCGGGGGATGCAAGTCCGATCCTTATGGCATCGTAGTTTGCGGCCTTGATTGAATCATCCGAATAATTAACTGACATGTTTTTATATCCTCCTATTCTTCAAGACCATCGTCTTCGTAGCTGTCAATGTTTAAATCCGACGTGTCGAAGTCACCGTAATTGTCATCGTCTTCAAAGTCGCCCTCCTCAATCGGATTGCCGTTTTGATCGACATATGAGAATCCGCTGTGTTCTCCGAAATCACCGGTATCATACGAATAGTTGTTGTCATCCTCGAATGACTTGTATTCGTCATCCTTGCCGTCGTAATAATCGTCTCTTGCATGCTCGGTCATTTCGACTTCGTTGCCGTTTTCGTCAAGAACCGTGATATCAAGGGCAAGCGACTGAAGTTCCTTTAAGAGAACCTTAAACGATTCCGGAATTCCGGGCTCGGCAATGTTCTGTCCCTTCATGATTGCTTCGCATGTCTTGTCACGTCCCTGGATATCGTCCGACTTAACCGTAAGAATTTCCTGGAGAACGTGTGCGGCACCGTATGCTTCGAGTGCCCAAACTTCCATTTCTCCGAAACGCTGTCCGCCGAACTGAGCCTTACCGCCGAGAGGCTGCTGCGTAACCATTGAATACTTACCCGTCGAACGTGCATGGAGCTTATCGTCAACAAGGTGATGGAGTTTTAAGTAGTGCATGAATCCGATTGTAACAGGTGAATCAAATTCTTCGCCCGTACGTCCGTCACGAAGTCTTACCTTACCGTCACGGCTTATCGGAACGCCCTTCCAGTCGTTTCTCTCATCCAAATGATTTCCGAGATATTCGATTACATCCGGTTCAAGGATGTCTTTGTATTTTTCTTTGAAGTCTTCCCACTCTTCGTTGATGAAGTCGTTTGCCACTTCAAGGAGATCCTGGATTTCGTATTCCTTTGCGCCGTTGAATACAGGTGAAGAAACATTGAAGCCCAAAATCTTTGCGGCGAGTGAAAGGTGTGTCTCAAGAACCTGTCCGATGTTCATACGGGAAGGAACGCCGAGCGGGTTGAGCACGATGTCAAGCGGACGTCCGTTGGGAAGGAAAGGCATATCTTCAACGGGAAGAACACGGGATACGACACCCTTGTTTCCGTGACGGCCTGCCATCTTGTCGCCCACCTGAAGTTTTCTCTTTTGAGCAATATATACACGAACCGACTTTGTTACGCCCGCCGGAAGTTCGTCACCGTTTTCGCGGCTGAAAACTTTCGTGTCGACAACGATACCGAATTCTCCGTGAGGGATTTCAAGCGAAGTATTTCTTACTTCTCTTGCCTTCTCGCCGAATACGGCACGCAAAAGTCTTTCTTCGGGAGTAAGATCGGTTTCTCCCTTGGGAGTAACCTTACCTACGATAATGTCACCCGCTCTTACTTCCGCACCGATACGGATAATTCCTCTTTCGTCGAGGTCTTTCTTTGCTTCGTCGCTGACACCCGGAACATCGCGTGTGATTTCTTCGGGTCCGAGCTTTGTATCACGTGCTTCGGCTTCATATTCTTCAATATGAACTGATGTATAATAATCTTCTCTCACAAGTCGTTCGGAAATAAGAACGGCATCCTCGTAGTTGTAGCCTTCCCATGTCATGAATCCGATGAGAGGGTTCTTACCGAGTGCAAGTTCTCCGCCCGATGTCGATGCGCCGTCGGCAATAACCTGTCCGTCTTCAACATGATCGCCCTTACTTACTATGGGACGCTGGTTGATGCATGTGCCCTGGTTGCTTCTTGCAAATTTTGTGAGTTTGTATGTGTCTTTTTCGTTGTCTTCGTTTCTGATGACAATTTCGGCTGCGGATGCCGATTCAACGACACCGCCCTTCTTTGCCGTCATACATGAACCCGAGTCAACGGCTGCCTTTACGCCGATACCCGTATCAACAACGGGAGCTTCGGTGAAAAGAAGCGGAACCGCCTGACGCTGCATGTTTGATCCCATGAGGGCACGGTTTGCGTCGTCGTTCTGAAGGAAAGGAATCATGGCTGTTGCAACCGAGAATATCATCTTCGGCGAAACGTCCATAAGGTCGATTCTTCTCTTTTCGTATGCGGCGGTCTCGTCTCTGAAACGACCCGATACCATATTGTTTACAAAATATCCGTCCTTGTCGAGAGGCTCGTTTGCCTGAGCGACAACATAATCGTCTTCTTCGTCCGCGGTAAGATAAACAACCTCGTTTGTTACACGGGGGTTTACGGGATCCGTCTTATCCGTCTTTCTGTAAGGTGCTTCGATGAAGCCGTACTCATTGATTCTTGCATAAGATGCGAGAGAGTTGATAAGACCGATGTTCGGACCTTCGGGTGTCTCGATGGGGCACATTCTTCCGTAGTGGGTATAGTGAACGTCTCTTACTTCGAACGATGCACGGTCACGCGAAAGACCGCCGGGACCGAGTGCCGAAAGACGACGCTTGTTTGTAAGTTCGGACAGAGGGTTGTTCTGATCCATAAACTGCGACAACTGCGAACTTCCGAAGAATTCCTTTACGGCAGCCGTCACAGGCTTGATATTTATAAGGGACTGAGCCGTTACGCCCTCGATTCCCTGTGTTTGCATTCTTTCACGTACAACACGTTCAAGTCTTGCCATACCGATACGGTACTGATTCTGAAGAAGTTCGCCTACGGCACGAATACGACGATTTCCGAGGTGATCGATATCGTCCTTTGTACCGATTCCGTTTTCGATATGCATGTTGTAGTTTACGGAAGCTATAATGTCTTCCTTTGTGATATGCTTGGGAACAAGATCCGAAGCGCGCTTTTTGATTTGTTCGAGAAGCGCTTCTTCGTTATCTCCGTACTCTTCAAGGATTTCACGAAGAACGGGATAATATACGTTTTCCGTAATTCCGAGAGCTTCGGCATCACAATCGACATAAGCGTTTAAATCAACCGCAAGGTTTGAAATGATACGCTGTTTTCTGTCTTCCAAAAGGACATCAAAATAAGGCACAGCGGCGTTTTGAATTGCCGTTGCGATTTCTTCCGTAATCTTTTGTCCTTCTTCCGCTATGATTTCACCGGTGTTTGTGTCAATGATGTCCTGAGCAAGCGTGCATCCGACAACTCTTCTCTTCAAATGAAGCTTTTTGTTGAACTTATAACGTCCCACACGTGCAAGATCGTAACGCTTGGGATCGAAGAACATACCGTGAATGAGCGACTTTGCCGTATCAACCGCAAGAGGCTCGCCGGGTCTTAACTTCTTGTAAAGTTCCAAAAGTCCGTCGGTAAAGTTTTCGCATGTATCACGCTCAAATGTAGCCGTAAGCTTCGGCTCCTCACCGAAAACTTCCGTAATCTGCTCATTTGTGCCGTATCCGAGAGCACGAAGAAGAACAGTTACGGGCACCTTACGGTTTCTGTCCACACGTGCCCAGAACACATCGTTCGAATCCGTTTCATACTCAATCCATGCACCGCGATTGGGAATTACCTGACTCGTATAAAGTTTCTTTCCGAGCTTATCGTGCGTAATATCAAAGTAGATACCGGGCGAACGTACAAGCTGGCTTACGATAACTCTTTCGGCACCGTTTATGATAAAGGCACCGGTATCGGTCATCAAAGGCAAATCACCCATGAAGATCTGAGTTACGCTGCGGCTTCCGTCCTCGGTACGGTATAATTCAACCATTACCTTAAGCGGTGCGGAATACGTTGCGTCCCTTTCCTTGCATTCTTCGATGGTGTACTTTTTTTCGCCTTCGCAAAGCTCATAGCTTAAAAATGAGAGTTCAAGATTTCCGGAGAAATCCTTTATCGGAGAAACATCTTCGAATACTTCCTGAAGTCCCTTTTCGATAAACCACTTATAGGAATTCTTTTGAACTTCTATAAGATTAGGCATCTCAAGGACTTCATCCTGCTTCGCATAGCTCATCCGGATCCCATTACCGACTTTGACAGGATGCATACTGTTCTTTTCCATTGACGCTTTCACCTCGTGTTATATTTTTATAAAAAACTCTTTTAATATTGTGTTTTATATGGTATAATATTTAAGTAAATGGCATACCAAACCACAATAAGAGCATTTTCTATAATATCACATGACTTGTAAAGCGTCAAGCAAAAGTTTCAAAAAAGCTTTTTCCCTGTTATTCGCTTTATGAGTTTATTTTTTTTAATAAAAGAGTAATGGCGTCAAGCAAAAGTTTCAAAAAAGCTTTTTCCCTGTTATTCGCTTTATGAGTTT
>CAZZFV010000069.1:0-2305 GCA_964653855.1 uncultured Lachnospiraceae bacterium | reverse complement strand
ATTTTTTTTATAAAAAAAGAACCACCTATCGGCAGTTCTTTTTTTATTTCATTTCTTTTTATTGTTTCATCTGATTTTAAATTATACTCTCTCGACCGTTCCTTCCCATGTGTCGATGTCAACGGGCTTGATTGTCTTTTCGTCATACCAGTGCTTCGTAACCGTTTTTGCCCTTGTGTAAAAGCGAACACCGTCTTTGCCGAGAACATGAAGGTCGCCGAAGAACGATTCCTTGTTGCCGGAGAACGGGAAATATGCCGTCGGAACGGGAATTCCCACATTTATGCCGACCATTCCGCCGTCGGTGCGCATTTCAAATTCGCGCGCATAATATCCGCTTTGTGTGAATATAACGGAGCCGTTTGCGAAAGGATTTGCGTTCATTATTGCGAGTCCCTCTTCAAAATCCTTTACGCGCTTAACGCATGTAACGGGTCCGAAGATTTCGCTGTCGCCGATTGTCATTCCGGGCTTTACGTTGTCAAAAATCGTGGGGCCGACAAAGAAGCCGTTTTCAAATCCCGGAACAACGATGTTTCTGCCGTCAAGAATGAGATCTGCGCCTTCTTCGACACCTTTTTCGATCCATGTGCATACCTTTTCCTTATGAGCCGCCGAAACAACGGGGCCGAGCTTGGTTTCGGGATCGTAAGCGCATCCCACCTTCATTGCCATGGCTTTTTTCTTTAACAATGCAACAAATTTGTCCGCAATGCTCTCTTCCACGCAGACAACCGGAAGTGCCATGCATCTCATCCCCGCGCAGCCGTATGTCGAATTTATGATTGCCGTTGTTGCGTTTTCAAGGTCTGCATCATGCATAACGAGCGCATGGTTCTTTGCCTCGCATTGAGCCTGAACGCGCTTGCCGTGCGATGCGGCAACCGAATATATATGCTTTCCGACATTCGTTGTGCCGACAAACGTTACGGCCTTTATTCTCGAATCCGTGAGAAGTATATCGGCTTCGTTTCTGCTGCATGTAACAAGGTTTACGACCCCCTTCGGGAAGCCGCCTTCGGTATAAAAAAGTTCAAGTATTCTCATCGATGTGAGAGGTGTTGCGCTTGATGCCTTTAAGACAACGGTGTTGCCGGTTGCGATTGCAAGCGGAACCATCCAGCCCCAAGGAATCATTGCGGGGAAATTAAAGGGAACTATTCCGCAAACAACGCCGAGCGGAACCCTGTATGTTGCGGTATCGAATCCCGTCGTAACCTGAAGCGAAGCGTCACCCTGCACAAGAGTGGGAAGCGAGCACGCATGCTCGGTGGGCTCGATTGCCTTCAAAATATCTCCCTTTGCTTCAGCAAGATTTTTTCCGAGTTCCTTTGCGCAAAGAAGCGTAAGTTCATCGAGATGGGAGATCAAAACGTTTCTCCAATTGAACATCATCTGTGTTCTTTTGCTGAGTGACATCTGTGACCAAGCGGGAAACGCATCCGCTGCCGCCGCAATTGCCTCTTTTACTTCGTCAGCCGTACAGCACGGAACCTCCGCAATTATTTCACCCGTGCTCGAATCCGTGACGGGCATGTATTTTTCGGTTTTGGACATTTTCCATTCGCCGTTTACCGAATAACCTTTTCTTTCGACCATTTTTATATACTCCTTTCAAAAATGATTAGATTTTTGGTAACTTTTTAGTGTTTTTTAAACTACTTAATGGAGTATAACCCAGAATATACCAAAAGTAAAGTACAAGTTTATGTGATTTTTGGCAGATTGCGCCGGAAATATTATTAGATGTGCCAAGTTTATTTTTTGCGTACAAAGAAAAATTACCGGCAAAAAAAGAACCCCGTGCAAAGGCTACGCATATCGAAAGCTTTTTTTAGAAATGCCGTTGATAAATGCACTCATTGGGTGTATTATATAGCCGAGGTGATGTTTATGGATATTCGTGAAATGAGAAAGCAGTTGGGAGACACGCAAAGTGAATTTGCCGCAAGATATAATATTCCTTTTCGCACCATTCAGAATTGGGAAACAGGTACACGCAAGCCGCCTGAATATATTGTCAGTTTATTAGAGCATCGGGTTGAAGAAGATTTAATCAACAGAAAAACAATAGTCTTACCGAAGCGCGATCCGCAAAAGCAGGAGCTACCCAAGCGCAGCGATTATATAGGAGCAACCGCGTGGCTCAGAGCTGTTCGGGAGTGCATTGGTGAACCGATTGTATTTGCATTGGATGAGGCACTTATGTGTCAGGGGAACTTCGGAGGTCGCAGCGACGAGTATCTCGTCTGGGTATACGGAAGCGACGCCGTCACCCGTTTCAACGGGGTAGCTGTGCTCGGAA
>CAZZFV010000068.1:0-7451 GCA_964653855.1 uncultured Lachnospiraceae bacterium | reverse complement strand
CAAGCACCGAAATAATCTGGAAAACGAGTGTTCTCATAAACGAGATTCCCGCCGAAATCGCACCGTTGTTGAGTGCGGTGAAAAATGACGAGCCGTAAATGTTAAATCCCGCAAGAAGGAATGTGAACGCGTAAATCCTGAACGCGTCGACGGTCATGTCCATAAGTTCCGTATCATAGCCCACATAGAGTCTCGAAAGCGGTGTCGCAAGTATAAACGCAAGCAAAACCATCACGATTCCCGTTATTCCTATTATCTTAAGGCTTTTCTTTAAGAGTCCCTTTAATTCCGCGTGGTTTTCGGAGCCGTAATTGTATCCGATAATCGGCGCCGTTCCGACGGAATAACCGATGAATGCGGCGATGAAGATAAAGTTTACATACATGAGGACTCCGTATGCGGCAACACCGTTTTGACCGGCATATTTTAAAAGCTGTATATTATAAAGCATGTTTACGATTGACATCGAAATGTTGCTCATGAACTCCGAAGCACCGTTTGAGCACGCTTTCCAGATATATGTGCCGCTCATTACCGCATTTCCGAGACGAAGTCGCGAGGAATTCGGGAATATAAAATATATGAGCGGAATAAGTCCGCCGATTGCCTGACTGATTGCCGTTGCAACAGCGGCGCCCTTTACTCCGAACGGGAAAACTCCCACAAAGAGCCAGTCGAGGAACATATTCGCAACTCCGGCCATAATTGTAAGCCACAGACCCATCTTCGGCTTTTCGGCGGTTACGAGAAACGATTGAAACAAATTTTGCAGCATTGCGGGGATAAGCGCAACCATGATTATGCGCCCGTACGATACGCAAAAAGGAAGCATTCCTTCGTCCGCACCGAGTTTAACCGCAACTTTTTCCAAGAAAACTTCACCGATAACGGTCATCACAACGCCTATCGCGATGACAAGATATATAAGAAGCGAAAAAATTTCGTTTGCTTCCTTTTCTTTTCCCTCACCGAACTTCATCGAAACAAGAGCCGTTCCGCCCGTGCCCACCATGAAGCCCACTGCCTGGAATATCATAAGAAACGGCATAATGAGGTTTATCGCCGCAAAAGCCGTTGCTCCGGCATAGTTTGAAACGAAAAATCCGTCCACTACACCGTATATTGACATAAACACCATCATTCCGACAGACGGTGCGACAAATCTTAAAAGTTTTTTTGTATCAAAATGATCCGACAGTTGAATATCCGCTTTGGCCATTTTTGTTAACCTTTCCTTTCAAAAATCACAACCAAGGCGGTATTCTACTATCTTATTTTTATAATGTCAAGCTTTTCGGGACTTTGTGAAAATCATGTCAATAAGTTCCCGCTTTTTTACCGAAATCATGTAAAAAATTCGCAAGCTTATATCCGTTTTGGCGGCTCCGTCATGTCACGTTTTGTACTGTCATGTCACATTTTCCCACAGCTCTGCCCTTGTTGTCGAAACCGCGATCGCTCCCGCGTTACATGCGGCAGTTACATCTTCGGTGTCCGATATCAGTCCGCCCGCGATAACGGGTACTCGCTCCGCATCCGCAATACGGCGAATGACTTTGGGCATAAGCCCCGGTAAAATCTCGATACAGTCAGGCAGCACCGCCGCACATTGGCGGTTTAAGTTCACAAGCGCCATGGAATCTATCACAAAAAATCTCATTACCGCAAAGAGCCCAAGCTCACGCGCGCGTTTTATAAGATTTTGCTTTGTGGAAATTATTCCGTCCGCATGGACAGTTTCCTTGATATAGTCGACACTCACTTCCTTTGCGGAAAGCCCGCCGACAAGGTCCATATGAACGATTGCCGCTTTTCCCGCATCACGGATTTTTTTTACGATTTCTCCTATACTCATTACGTCGCCGTAAAGTATAAACACAACACCGAGGTCAAGTGTCAATACTTTTTCCAAGCCTTCGTCATCCTTGATTGCGGCGATGCACTTATTTTGTTTAATTTTTTTTAAAATCTGGTTTTTGGTCATATGAGCCTTAAATATACCCGTAATTTCAATATTTCATGATGTATCCGGCAGCTTCAATATTTCGTAATTTATCCGACATTTCAAAATTTTTCTTAAGTTTATTCGTTATCGGAATTATCGGGATTATCCGTACTGTCCGCGTTATCATGATTCGTGCTGCTTTCTTCGGCGCTTTCTTCCGTTCCCGCGCTTTCCGCGCCTTTAGGACTTTCTGCGCCTTCTTCCAAGCTCTCTTCGTAGTTTTTCCCGATGCTGTTTATGAGATCCTCAATCGACTCGTCGTCGGCACCCGCACCGGTTCCGAGTCCCATATATTTTGCCTCAAAATCTTCCACGGACATGGGCGCCGCAAAGAAATATCCCTGGAACTTTTCGCATCCCATCGAAATCATCATGTCGCGTTCTTCCGCAGACTCGATTCCCATGGTGATTATATCCGTTTGCAGCTGCCTTGCGAGTTCGATTACGGAGCGCATGATTTCCTTGGTCTTTTCGTCCTTTATGGAATCTTTTAAAAACTTCATGTCGATCTTTAATGCGTCAACCGGAATATCTTTTATTGACGAAAGCGATGTTCCCTTGATTCCGTAATTGTCGAGCGCAACCATAAATCCCGCCGAGCGAAGCTTTTCGATAACTTCCGTTCTGCTTTCTGAATCCTCCTTGACGGCGCTTTCCATTACCTCGACTTTTAAGTTGCTCGGAGAAATTCCGTATTTTTGCACGAGAAGCGTAAGAACGTTATAAACATCTATGCTGTAAAAATCGCGTGCGGAAATATTGATCGAAAGGAAGTTGTCGGTCTTACCGATGTTTTTCCATTGGCGAAGCGTTTCGCATGCGTTTTCCCAGATGAACTTATCAAGAACCGTAATGAGTCCCGTCTTTTCGAATACGGGAATAAACACGTGCGGTTCGACGATTCCCTTTTTCGGACGCATCCAGCGCGAAAGCACCTCTCCGCCCTTGCAATTGCCGTTTTCGTCTGTAATCGGCTGAATATAAATCGTAAATTCTTTTTTTTCTATGGCATTCTTTAATTCGCCTATTATATCCTGCTCTTTTTTGAGCTTGTCACGCGTATCGTCGGAATAATGTGCGACACGCCTGTTTGCACCGCCCTTTATGTGCTCGGTCGCAAGAGCCGCCTTGTAGCACATTTCGTCAACCGGCATATCGGGATCGATTATGTCATATACACCGATATAACAAAAAACCTTGTAGTATTCCGCACCCGGAACCTGCACCGCATTTTCCGCAACGTCGTCAAAAAGCTCGTCGGAATAACGCTCGCTTCTCATGCAAACGGCAAAGTGATCGTCTCCGATACGCCCGGGGATACTGTCGGACGTATTGCAAGCCTTTATCATCTTGCGAGCAATGCTGACAAGCAGTCCGTCCGCCGCCTCTTTTCCGAAAAGCTCGTTGATTACCTTAAAATCCTTTATGTCGCTGTAAACAATGACACGTGGCACATCGGGCTCTTTTTTAAGGAGCTCGTGAACTTTTGCCATAAAGCCTTCCTTATTGTAAATTGCTGTGAGGCTGTCATGATTTTTGGTATATTCGCCCGTCTTTATTTCGGAAATACTGGTCGTCCTGTCAAGCAAATAGAGCGAGAAGCCTATAAAATTGTTCTTTTTGTCGTAAAGCTTTTTGTATTCCGACTCAAAATGATGCGTTGTTCCGTCTATGTCGCGCGTTTCCGCCTTTACGCCGTCAGGAATACGCTCGTATTCAAGCCCCGGCAGCCGGCTTTTTAAGTAATCGTCAATCTTATCTATATTGTCCCAATTTATGCCGAATATGTTTTCCGCCATTTTGTTGAAATAAACGCACTCACCGTTTAAATCAAAGCACATCATGATGCTCGGCATGTTCATTACGGTTCTCGCAAGCAAACTTCCCACAAGTTTTTTCTTTGAAAACATCGTTGTGACATAAAACGAAAAAATCGCAAGCGCAGCCGCAAAAATTCCGTCAAAAACAGCAAGATAATCGGTAAAATATTTGAGCACGTAAATCATTACGAATACGCAAATGCCGTGAATAAAGGAATAATATCTGCGTTTGTAAGCCTTGCCCGTTGAAAGCGACTTCGCCGTAAGCACCGCAATCGCAAGAATAAGGTAAATAAGCGTCAATACGTCACCTATATAACTTTGCCACGATACGGGAACTATTTTCCAGGGCTCAAAGCCTTCGAATGCGCCGAAACGCCGAACGGTAAAATTGTTCTCAAACATCACGTTGTTGAACATCAATACGCTGTAACCGGAATTTATGACAATTGCCGCAATAAGTTCGGGCTTTTTTACGATATAGGCTCTTGTATACGAAATTGCGAGGCGAAGCACATAAAAGCTTTCCCAAACCATAAGACACGAAAATGTCGAAGCATACATGAGCGCCGCCTGGTCGTCACCGGAAAAAATATACATTCCGTTAAAAAATGTCGTGAGCGCTCCGAGTATCAATACCACTCTCTGATTCCTGCTTACCTCGCCTCCGAATTTTTTTACACATATAACCATGAGGGCCGACCACGCCACAATAATCAGAAAGATTACCATAAAAGTGATTCTCATAAATATCCTCCGTGATGATTATGCTTTGAGTCCGAACGCTTTTGTCATGAATCCTTAAAGCGCATTTTACAGGCTCATTTTCCCTTCAGTTTCGTTAAAATCCACAATAAATTCCTTTTTGTTTTTTAAAATTATTTTTACTTGTCCGTAGCCGCCCATGCGCTCGGGATCCGTATAAATTATGTCCTTTATCGGAAAAATCGTGTCTTTTGCAAAATCCGAATGCGATTCGCGCGTTATAACCTGCGAAACAAGGATTTGCTGCTCATACCTGTTGTGACGCTCTTCCCGCATTACGGCATAAGGTATGAGCGATTTTTTTGAATCCGGATTTGTGTTTTCGGACTCGTAAATCATTATGTCCGAAAAGCCTTCATATACGGTAAATGCCATTTGGCGGGGATTTTTTTGCGAATCGAATCCCTTTAAAATAACCGCATACGCGGGGCGTCCGTTAAGCTCCGACTTTATATGCTTAATTTCCGTTCCGTTATCCGGAAATCCGTATGCCCCGAGCCTAATTTCAACGGGCTTCTTAAAAAATCTTGTTCTGTCGCACCTTATAATTCCGTAATCGACCGTGAAATCCGCAAGCGCAATGCTCTGTATCCAGTGGCGTTCCGTTTCGAGATCAAAATCAAAATATTGTCTTCGGTAAAGAACGTTGTCCTTTTCCCCGTTCCAGAATGTGACGTTCGGGTGCAAAGTCTTATTTTCGTTAATATCTTTTAATATATAGCTTTCCGCAAAATCAACCGCTTCCCAGGGGAATTTGGTGTTGTACGAAAGCTTTGAATAATTAAACATTCCGTGAATGTCTTGTTTGTTTTTTAAGACTTTTCCCGACCTTAACACTGTTTCTCCGTTTAAGGGAAAATTCGCCGTGCAAAGTCCGGGAGCGTCATACACGCTTACTCTCGGTGAATTTATGTTCCAATACTCATTGTCATACGGCGTTGTCCAAAAAGGATGATTTTTAGGTAAAGAAAGTACCAAAAATGCCTTTCCCATCCAGAATACGCTCTCGGCACAGGAATATCCTTGCACAAGCGGCGAAAACTGTCCGTAAAATCCCATTGTGGGAATGTTGTTTGACCCCAAAAAATCGTCACGGTCCATGAATTGTCGGAGCGCCCCAACAACTATGTGGCGGTAAAGCCCGTAATCCGTTCCGTGGTGACGAAGCATCATATTTCCCGCAAACGCGCTTGTGCTCGCAAAGCGGTAAATCGAACTTCTTCCCCACATGAGCGTAAAGCCCTCTTTATCAAAAAACGAAGCAAAATTTTTTATGAGTTCGTTTGAACGCGCTTCAATGATTTCCGCGGCCGCAGGACAATTTTCGTAACCGTACCAATTGTTCCATATCGGCCCATATACGTTAAACGCCCAACACGAATAAAAATCAAAGCTGTGTCCGTCGCGATACCAGCCGTCACCCGCATAATAACCGAGGATTGCGGCCAGATGCTCGTTCATGGCGCTTTTGTCGATTTCGTATCCGTGCATATTTAAGAACGCAAGGTCAAGCATATTGAAAAGCCGCCAGTTTTGCGGAACGGTGTTTCCGTATGCGTAGCCTTTTAAAAACTCCGCGATTTTGTCGCGTTCCGATTGGCTGTATGTATTCCAAATAAGCGCCTTTGTTTCTTCAAGGCAAATCACAAGCGCGCACGTTTCAACGGTTTGCTGGTAGCAGGCGTAGGGATTGTCGGGGTTCATTTTACATAAATCGGAATATGAACCCACGTATTCAGAGTCGCGCTCATCAATGCACCTAAGCACATGCTTTTTGTAATACTCTTTTATATTAATATTGTTTATCGTGAGATCCGGAAATTCAACTATCAACGGCGCCGCAATAAAGAAGGAACGCGTGAGTCCTTCAAAAATTTCTTTTGACACTTCAAGAAAGCTCGAATAATCCCGTGGATATGAAACCTCCGTTTCGACTCTCGGCATCACAACGGGATCGTCAAACGATTTTATGTTGTTAAAAATACCCGTAAGAAGCTTTTTTGCGGCATCAAGCGTGTATTCGCGGTCATTTTGAATTCGGTTCACTTTTCCCATTCCCCTATTTAAAAGTCATTGTGCTTAAATCAAAAGAATTTTTTTCTCATTGATACACGGATCGGTATGTGATTTGCAATTCTAAATCCTGCAAGCATTCATAATCCGCGTGATTTTTTTATTCGGTTGCTTTACTTAATAAGTGCCGAAATTTTAGCGGCAAGCTCCGCTGCCTCGCCGTCCGCATAACTTCCCGTCTGCCAGCCCACATTTACGGTATCGTTATCGTATCTCGGAATAAAATGAATATGCAAATGGAATACCGTCTGACCCGCTGCCGGTCCGTTGTTTTGCAAAATATTCATGCCGTCGCACCCTGTTACCTCACGAATTGCGCGCGCAATGCGGGGAACTTCCCTAAAAATCCTTGATGCGGTGTCCGGGTCAAGCTCAAAAATATTTGCTGCATGCTTCTTTATAAGCATAATTGCGTGTCCCTTTGCGGCGGGCGCAATGTCAAGAATCACGCGCATGTCGTCGTTTTCGAATATTGTTGCAGACGGAATCTCACCGTTTGCGATTTTACAAAAAATACAGTCACTCATTTATTTGTCCTCCGATATATTCACTCATATTTTTTATTCCATCCGCTTTATTATTTCGGAAAGAATCTTAATCGAATGCCACGCAGCCATACGCTCGAATGCGGGATAATCCATTTCTGCGGAATCGTCCGCCTTGTCCGATATCGCGCGAAGCACAAGACACGGCACATCGTTTATGTACGCAACTTGCATAATTGCCGCTCCTTCCATTTCGCAGCACATTGCGTCAAAGTTTTCACGTATATATTTTTTTGTGTCGGG
>CAZZFV010000067.1:4654-8113 GCA_964653855.1 uncultured Lachnospiraceae bacterium | reverse complement strand
AAGAAATACGAATTCATCGGGGATTTGTACCAAGTGCGGATATGAGGAATTAGGATGAAAAGATACAACGGAATATATTTTGAAGGCTTTTTGGCATGTATACTTGGCTCATGTCATCTTATATTTATAAATTTAATGACATATTATGAAAGCTATGATTTATTTTTTGCTTTTGTAAATTTATTTTGTCTTATTTTGCTTATAATAGACGGATATGTAGTTAAACTTCCAAAGGTATTTATAGGAATTATGACAGTTGTGTGGTGGATTACTTACGGATTTCTTGTGCATACCGGAAGTATAAGGTTGAAGACAATAAAGTAGTTAGGTAAAAAAACGACAGGCAATGAGCCTGCCGTTTTTTTGATTTAATGAAAAAATCATGTGATTTTCGGATTGAGCCCGTTTTTCTTGCTTTGTTTCGTTCTTTGGTAAGTCATAATCCAATTGCTGAGCTTGTTTGATTTTTCCATGAATTGGCATCCGTAAATAAATTCGTTTTCACGTGGAGACGGAGCACACCGCACAATTTTTGCGGAAAGCTGCATATATTCGGTATTGGTGACGGGAAGATGAAGTCTTACGATTCTTCCGATATCGAGAGGTGAATTTATGATAAAGGCAAATCCGGATTCGCTGATGTCTTTTATGTAAGTGTGAATCGGTTTGGGGCCGTTTTCCGTAAAGCATACAACGGTCATCACGTCACCGATCGGAACACGATAATTGCTGCGGCGGTTGCTCGGAGATGCCGGAACACTTAATTCAATTGCGCTGTAATAATGTCCTTTGTAAGAAACGGTTTGAATATTTACATCATTCCAGATATAACAGACGTTGTTAAAGATAACAATCAAATTTATGAAACATTCCGGCGGAAATCCCACAAGTCGACCCTCCGACACAATGGGCTCAAGAAGCAGCATATCCTTGTATGTGAGAGCAACCGTTGTATCAAAGCTTCCGTTTGCGTCGGGCAATTTTACTTCTATTTTTACCGGTTGACCCGGTTCAAAATCCGCTGTAGTCATAATTCGCCTCTTTTAAGTATTAGTTTGATAAACCAAAAGAACGTCAAAAAGAATGTTTTTAATTGATTGTTTGAATATTTTACAATATTTTGAAGAATTATGCAACTACCTGATTAAGCAAGGGGGACAATTTGTTTACGGATAAACGGAAGAAAAAACTTCTCCGATTGGAGCGGAAATCAAAAGGTCTGAATAGGAATCTCTCGGAGTGGGAGATTTGTTGATGACCACAAGTTTTTCGCCCTGAAAATAGTCAATAAGCCCCGCTGCGGGATAGACGGAAAGCGATGTGCCGCCGACGATAAGCACTTCTGCTTCCCTGATATACCGAACGGCATCCTGTAATGTTTTTTCGTTTAAGCCTTCTTCGTAGAGAACCACATCCGGCTTTACTGTGCCGCCGCACTTTTCGCATTTCGGAATTCCTTCCGTATTTAAGATTACTTCCGGAGAATAAAACTTATGGCATGTTTCGCAATAATTTCGTAAGACGGAACCGTGTAATTCCAAAACGTTTTTGCTTCCGGCCATTTGGTGCAAACCGTCAATATTCTGGGTAATTACCGCGCGAAGTTTGCCGCATGCCTCAAGCTCTGCGAGTTTTTTATGGGCGGCATTCGGCTTTGCACCCGGAAAGAGCATTTTATTTCTGTAAAAGCGGAAAAATTCCTTAGGATTTTTTTTGTAAAAGGTGTGACTTAAGATGGTTTCGGGCGGGTAATCGTATTGCATATGATAAAGCCCGTCCACGCTTCTGAAATCGGGAATGCCGCTCTCTGTGGAAACACCGGCTCCTCCGAAAAATACAATGTTGTTATAAGTTTGAATGATTTGATTTAATGCATCTGTTTTTTCTTTTTCCGACATGATAATCCTCTGTTTCTGTAAGATCTTTTATGAAATGAATTTTGGTGTACAAAAGCATCGATTGATTTGATAAAGATTATATCACATTTTGTGATGGGTCGGAAACTCACGGGGAAAAAGTGATAATTATGATTTTAGTCTAAAAAGTTTTTGGCTTTTTGCGAAAGTTTATATTTGACAGACAATTATTAATATGTAATACTTCCATATGTAAAAGCAATGAAAGTGATTGCTTTTATCGAAAATTTCAAAAAGGGAGAGAAAAAATGTTACAACACAACCCAACCCAACCCAACCCAACAACCTTGACTTGATCGGTTTTTTTAAAAAGGTAATAATTGCTTTTCTGATTATTGCTTTGTTTGTTAATGTTATTCCGACTCCGGTTGTAAATGCTGCGTCTTCTGTAACTTCCGATGGGTTTTCTTATGTTTCGACCGGCGGTAATTGTGCATATGCGCCATATTACAGCTGTGATTTGTATGTAAAGCAGACAGATGTGACGGAAGAAAAGTATATGATCAATCTGGAGCAAGTTTTAAATTGGGTAGCGACCGCAGGAACGGTGGCTGCAATTAAACTGGTTGCAGCAGAATTGGCGGTAACATATCCGGTTGCCGAAAATATTGTTAATGCCGGATCGTTTTTTGTGGGGGTGTCAGAAACAATAAAGGGGTCGGAATCTATACTCTACAGAGTTTATTCCACAACGTATATGTGTCGCGGATATGTAAACGGAGAACTTGTGGAAGAAACAATATATGAGATTGTCGAACACAGAAAATACGGCGTTATTAATACGTCAGTCGTAGATATCGGAAGTGAAAATTTTTCGGAATATGATACGGACAGAGAAGAAGACGTAAAAACCGCCGGAATAACAAGTGATGAAGATTTTATGACATATTGTATCGGAAGATACTATAATGATTATCATACAAACGAAAAAATCGGCGGAGGACATAAATATACATACGGATGTTCAAAGTATTGCTATGAATGCGGCGGAAAAAGAAATGCGTCACATTCGTATTACCGCTCGCTTTGTACGGAATATGAGAAATGCGTTTATTGCGGAATAAAGGGAGCGGAGCCGAAAAGCGAACATACAGGAATGGTTACGGCAAATTGTCTTTATGATACGCATTGCGAAGATTGTACGTATACCGAATACGGAACGGCAAAAGAATATCATAATTCTTATTTGGTTGATCCGACATGTACCGACGTCGGATATTGCAGTAAGTGCATGTATAAAATCAAGCCTCTTGGACATAAATTCAAAGATGCGACCTGCGAAAAGGCAATGACGTGCGTAAGATGTGGGTTGGAATCAGGAAGCGCGCTTGGACATGACTGGGCAGCAGCAACATGTTATGCACCGAAAAAATGTTCAAGATGCAATAAAATCGAAGGTTTGTCACTCGGACATGCAAAAGGGACGGAAAAATGCGGTGTTGAAACACGGTGCACAAGATGTAATGTCATTTTGGAAAAAGCAAAGGATCATACCTATGCGGAGGCAACTTGTATGGTACCTCAAAAGTGTACAAAATGCGGA
>CAZZFV010000067.1:0-4554 GCA_964653855.1 uncultured Lachnospiraceae bacterium | reverse complement strand
GGAGTTGGGATGAAAAAATACAACGGGATTTATTTGGAATACCTTTTATTGTGTATTGTCAGTGCAATTCATTTGATTATAATAACAATAATTACGTATTTTGATTATATGGATATGTGCTTTGCGGTGATAAATTTGGTATGGGTTATTTTACTTGTGATAGACGGATATGTGAAAAATTTCTCGAATGTAATTATGAGAATTTTATCGATTTTATGGAAAATAATGTATTTCTTTTTCGCATATAATGGTCATATGAAAGTAAGACTGATAAAATATGGTTATAAGGAGCCTACATTTTTAACTATGTTTTTTTCTGATTTACTTTCGTAAATTTTATGACGTTCATGATATTCATAATGCCGTCGCGGTGGATTAAATTTTGGTCTGTATGACGAATCACGAAGATGATGAAGAAAAAAATGATGTCTTTATCACAGACAATGGCGTCAACTATGTTTACTCAGACGCCAATGACGCCGATTGTGACGCTAATGATGATGTGAGCACTGCTACGTATAAAAGCCGGCATTTTAATTTAAGCCCGGCTTTTTATATTTTCCCTTGTTTGATTTCATTATTTATGATAAAATTACGAGCATGAAAATTGGTAAATTGATGATAAGTTTTTGCGTGTTTTTTAGTAATTCATGAGTCGTTTATCATGCGTTACAGAAAGCCGAAATTGCTTTTTATAATCAATTATCAAAACAAAAGTGTAAGAAAGGCAAATTTTATGAGAGAGCATTATGAAATTTTGATTAAGGATGCCGAGAGAAGGGCAAAAAAAGCGCTGCGTTTTCAGGTGAATGACCTTGCTTCCGTAAAAGACGGCGGATTTAAGGATTCCAAAAACGTAATTCAGCCCAAATTCGCGATTTACAGAGTTGTAAATCTTGCGGCGGTTTATATGAATAAGGAGAGCGCTCTTTACGGAAACGAAGAAATAAAGAACGCAATTATCCGCGGCCTTAATTATATAAAGCGTGAGCAACGACAAAACGGTACATTTGACCTTGTCGATTGCAATTTTTATTCGGGACCCGATACCGCATTTTGCATAAAAAGACTTTTGCCTTTTTATAAGTATGTTCTTAAAAATCCCGACACAATCGGAGTTTCGGATTTTAAGGATATTTTAAAGGATATAATTTATTCGGGCATGTGCGGGATGGTTACGTGCGGATTCCATACACCGAACCACAGATGGGCGATAGCGTCAAATCTTCTTGAAGGCTACAGGCTTTTCGGAAACAAAGAGTTTTTTGACCGCGCAAACGAATATCTTGCAGAAGGCATAGATTGCACGGATGACGGTGAATATGCGGAGCGTTCCGCCGGAAATTACAACAGAATCAACAATGATGCGATGATTACGATCGGCGAAATTTTGGGTGAAGAAAAATATATCGACTGCGCCGAAAGAAATTTGACGATGATGCTTACATATATCGAGCCCGACGATTCGATTTTCACAAACAATTCCACACGCCAGGACAGAGGTGTTGTGATTTACCCGAGAGATTATTATTTTGAATATCTTTATATGGGCGTGAAGCGCAGCAATCACAAGTTCCTTATGGCGGCAAATCATATAATGGAAGTAAACAAGCGTGAGAATCACTTCCCTGAGTTTCTCATTAATTATATGCTGTACCCCGAACTCATCGATACGGAATGCGATGAATCCGGCATCGCCACGACGTATGACGCTTTTTATAAGGAATCCGGAATCGTAAGAAGAAGAAAAGACAACTGGTCTTATACGATAATCAACAATGCGACAAATTTTGTTTGGTTTAAGAACGGAGATTTGTGTCTGAGCTTAAAAATCGGTGCAAGTTTTTGCGAGCACAGGGCATTTAAGAGTGAAACTCTTGAGAAAAATGGCAATTCGTACGACCTTCACGAAACAATGCGCGGATGGTATTATTTGCCTTTCGGGAAAAACATCGGAACAACCGACTGGTGGAAGATGGATAATCCGAATACGCGTGAAAAGTTGCTCGGTCCCGACCTTAATTTTGACGTCACGGTAACGGAAATCGAAGACGGATTAAGCGTTAACATAAAAGCGTCCGGCGTCGACAGGGCGCCGTTACGTCTTGAACTTGCTTTTGATGCGGGATGCGATGTGGTGAGCGATAATTTTAACGTATCGGGACTTGCGGGCGAATGCATGACGGTAAAGAACGGTATGATTACGGCAACTAAGGGTGATTATGCGATTGAAGTGGGCCCGGCATTTTACGCGCATGATTTTGTTGCGGGAAAATTCGGAAGCGAAGGAAGAAGCCCACAGTGCTTCACGATTTATTTTACAGAAAATACGGAATTTGAAAAAACAATTACAATTAAGGCAAAAGATGGTATAATGTATTAATAACGCTAAAATTAACATTTGATTGCTTCGATGTAAACTTGTTTACATTCGAGCAATCAAAATGTTAATTTGCTAAAAACATGAATAAGTAGCCGATTTTCGGAGAAAATCGAGCGGATTATGAATGTTTTTAAGGATTGCGGGAGTGCGAAGCACGCAGCAATCCGTCAGCGTTATGAAGTGTAATGCCAAAAACATGAATAAGTAGCCGATTTTCGGAGAAAATCGAGCGGATTATGAATGTTTTTAAGGATTGCGGGAGTGCGAAGCACGCAGCAATCCGTCAGCGTTATGAAGTGTAATGCCAAAAACATGAATAAGTAGCCGATTTTCGGAGAAAATCGAGCGGACGGAGACCCAAAATGAGCATAAAAGAGAACTTTATCGGAAAATCTTTCCTTACCTTAAAGGATTTTACAAGCGAAGAGATCATATATCTTGTCGACCTTGCGGCGGAATATAAGGACAAAAAGAAAAAAGGCATAATGCACGACACACTTAAAGGAAAGAACATCGCCCTTATTTTTGAAAAAACATCAACAAGAACAAGGTGTGCATTTGAAGTTGCGGCACATGATCTCGGAATGAATGCGACATATCTTGATCCCAAAAGCTCGCAGATAGGCAAAAAGGAAAGCATTCGCGATACGGCAAGGGTTCTCGGACGCATGTTTGACGGAATAGAATACAGAGGCTTCGGTCAGGAAATTGTGGAAGAACTTTCGCGTTATGCGGGTGTTCCCGTGTGGAACGGACTCACAAACGAATACCATCCGACGCAAATGCTTGCGGATGTGCTTACTATTCGCGAACACTTAGGAGACGTAAAACAAAAAAAACTCGTTTATATGGGAGACGCTCGCTACAACACGGGCAATTCTCTCATGATTGTATGTTCAAAGCTCGGAATGGATTTTGTTGCATGTGCGCCGAAAAAATATTTTCCGAATGCGGCACTCGTACGTGAATGCGAAAAGTTTGCGCAAGAATCCGGCAGCACAATAACGCTCACGGAAGATGTGAAAGAGGGCACAAAGGACGCAGACATAATTTATACGGACGTTTGGGTTTCGATGGGCGAAGCAGACGAAATATGGGCGGAAAGAATAAAAGATCTTTCTCCTTACAAAGTGACCGACGAAGTAATGAAAAATGCCGGTGACAAGGCAATATTCATGCATTGTCTGCCTGCTTTCCACGACCTCAAAACGGAAATAGGATATACGATAAGCGAAAAGTTCGGCTTCGATTCTCTCGAAGTGACGGACAGCGTGTTTGAATCAAAGGCTTCGGTTGTTTTTGACGAAGCGGAAAACAGAATGCATACGATTAAGGCGGTTATGGCGGCAACGCTCGGTGCGTAAATTTACATAATGCGTGGCGATGTCAAACAGCCTATGAAAACAGGCTAAAAAAAGGCTCTGATGAAACTTGCGAAAGGACAACATATGATATTTGCGATAGATGTCGGGAATACAAACATAACATGTGCCGTAATGGAAAAGATGGAAGTTAAGGCAAGCTTCAGAATTACGACAAAAATGCAGCGGACGTCCGATGAATTCGGTATTTTGATGAGCGAATTTTTGCATGCGAAGGGAATCGACATAGATTCGTTGAAGGATGTAATAATTTCGTCCGTTGTGCCCGGAGTCATGCATTCGCTTGTAAACGGTGTTGTGAGATTTTTAAACAAAAAGCCGCTGATTGTGGGCGAAGGCACAAGGACGGGATTAAAAATCCAAACGGCCGCTCCGAAGGAAATAGGAGCGGATCGTATAGTTGACGCGGTTGCGGCATATGATTTATACGGCGGACCGCTTGTTGTATGTGATTTCGGTACGGCAACGACATATGATGTTTTGACGGAAGACGGCACATTCATTGCGGGAATAACAAGCCCCGGAATCAGAATTTCGGCAAACGCTCTTTGGAATGATACAGCAAAATTACCGGAAATCGAAATAGAAATGCCGGATTCCATTTTAGCGAAGGACACTGTCACAAGTATGCAGGCGGGACTTGTGTACGGTTGCATAGGCCAGACGGATTACATAATAAAAAAGATTATTGAAGAGACAGGCTTTAAGGACACCAAAATTATTGCCACGGGTGGTCTCGGACGTCTCATATCCGATAATTCCGAAATGATACAGATTTATGACAAGGAC
>CAZZFV010000066.1:0-8114 GCA_964653855.1 uncultured Lachnospiraceae bacterium | reverse complement strand
TATATGTTCTCACGGACGGCGAAATCCCGAGCTTTGTGGTAATGTGGGAAGATACACTTTCAGATGCCGACGTATTAATAATTGCTGCGCATGCGGGTGACGAAACGCTTGACTTTGGGGCACTTATTACGGACACGGTAAAACGTGCGGAAGTGCAAGTTGTGTATATGTGCGAGTATGTGACGACGGATGAGGAAATCAAGGAACACGAAAAACTCACCAACCTCTGGAAGCTCGGAATAAGAAATTATCCCGTGACCGGAGAATTCAGAAATAAATTTTTAAGAAACGAAACGGTTGCCGAAAAGTTTTACGGTGAGAGCAACATTACCAAATTTGTGACGGAGTGCATAAGGCGCTTTAAGGCGCAGGTCGTTGTGACTCATGACACGGACGGCGAATACGGGAATTATGTGCATAAGATGCTTGCGGCATCCGTTCGCGATGCCGTTTCAAATTCCGGAATATCAAGTTATTTTTTGGATTCTGCACAAAAGTACGGAACTTGGGAAGTAAAAAAATTATATTTCCATTGTCTGAGCGGGGTAGAAAATGTTACAATGGAAGTTGGTTTTGAATTGTTTACCGACGAAGAATTTGAGACGATAAAAAGTCAGGCTGATTCGGTTTTATCGGGTGAATGGTGCGGAAAACACTTTACGGATGTGACCGTGTCTTCGGTGAATTCGATATATTTTGAATTGTCCGAAAGCTCCGTCGGCACCGATACGGGTAACGATATCACGGAAAACATCGTTACGTATGCGGAACAAAGACGGATAAAGGCGGAAGAAGAGAGACTTGCCGCCGAAGAACGCGCAAGGCTTTATGCGGAAGGGGATGCACAGCTTAAACGTTCTCAGGTAATCGGCGAAAGACTTTTCGGAAGATTTTCTTTCGGAAAACTTCAAAATGCATTGAAGGAATTGTACGGTAAGAAATAAGCAATAAAGCAATAAAGTAATACAGCAATAAGTATTTGAGCGGTTTAATTTTAGGATATGAAAAAAAGACGTAACATAACAAAAATTTTAATAACGGCACTTCTTATTCAATTTATTTTTGGGAGCTTTATAGGCGAAGACTTAAATGTCACCTATGCCGCAACAACGCTTGCGACCGATTCGTTCGACAGCGATGCGGAAAGCGTGAGCCTCGGCGAACAGTTCAGCGTGGATAAGTATATTTCGCAGCAAATCGATTATGCGTTTGAACTTTACGGACCCGGAAATTATTTTACCAAAAACGGTGCGGCATGCGAATGTCACCCGAATCACCCCGAAATCAAATGTGTCGAAAACAATCTCACCGACCCGAGGTGCAATTGCCTAAGATATGTAACGATCGACGGGGAAGAGATTGACTTAAGATCCACGCAGTGCATGGGATATGCAATATTTTTCCAGCAGGTGCTTTTCAGCGCAAACAACATTTCAAACAGAAACAAGTTTACTTATTTGCCGGGTGTCGAGCTTGAGGATAACGAAGACGACATCAGCGCCGCAGAGGTTGAAAAGTGGTTTGCCGATTATGCGGACGTGATTCATCCCGGAACGCATGTAAGATGCAATTACAACAACCATTCGATTATTATCCTGGGAGTTGATTATACGGCGGGAAAAATTTACGTGGTTGACTGCAACTGGGGTAAACGCTGCTATGTGAGCGAAGTTCAGACGCTTTCATGGAAAAGCTTCGCAAGCAAGTATCATACGATAAACTGGGCATATGTTTATAAGGATTATTATTCGATATTCAACGGAAAGATCGACACCATAGAGCTTGCCGTTTTGCAAAAAAACGTTACGCCGACTCCATCACCTTCGATATCGCAGCGCCCCACTTTAAGCCCTGCACCCACAAGCTATGTTCCGGGAATTTATACGGTGAATGTGGATAACAGTTCTTATCTTAATCTTCGTGCGGACACAAGCACGGAATCTGAAAGCGTATCAAGGCTTTCGGCGGGAGTATGGGTAAGCATCCAGGACTTTGTGTATAACGAAAACGGACACCATTGGGGATACATTATGTCTTCGAATTCGCAAAATTCGGGGACCGAAGAAACTTCAGAAACTCTTGAAAGCACCGACGGATTAAACAATACGCAGACATGGGGATGGATTGCGATGGAGTATGCTTCGCTTCTTGCGGGATATACGCCGACTCCCACTCCCACACCGGCACCCGCCGTTGAGTACGAGGCGGGCGAATACATGGTTGTGACGGAAACGGATCACCTTTTGGTTCGTGAGTCATATACGATGAGTTCAAAAATCCTTACGATGTTAAATAAAGGCTCAAAGCTTGATTTTGCCGTGTTTGTAAAAGGCGGCAACAACATGGACTGGGCAAAGGTGGAAAATATTGTTCTTGACGACGGCAGCATAGGTTCGGGCTGGGTATCTACGGATTATTTAAAGCTTATTCCGTCACCGACGCCAACGCCTACCAACACGCCAACGCCTACCAACACGCCGACACCCACGCCCACTCCCACAAATACGCCGACGCCCACACCCACAAACACGCCGACTCCTACACCCACACCGCTTCCCGAGATTATTCAATTCGGTATCGATGCGAAGGATACGGCAATTAAGATTTCAAAGACGGATTTTGTGCAAAACAACAAGTGGATGCTTATTGTGGCAATAGTTGCGATAATTGTTGAAATACCTCTTGTGAAGCACTTAAAGAAGCGGGACAGAAACAACAATCACACAAACCGAAAAAATGATTAAATGAATAAACGTTTTTTAAAAACATATATGATTTATCTTGCAATGCTGGTTCTTTTGGGGCCGGCACTGCTTGTTTATGGCAAAAATTTTCTTGATAATTACGAAAAAAAACAAGAAGACTTTTATGCGAGTGTCACCGATGCGCCCACATCTACACCGCGTCCGACCGCGACACCGATAGTGAAAATTATCGAAAAATACAGATTTACATATACTTTTCCCTTATCGTTTACGGTTACATGTGAGAATTTAGACCCCGCAAACAATGAGACAATAACGGAAAAAGTGACGGACACGGAAGGCATTTCAAAAAAAGAAGTCACGATCGAAACATATTCAAAGGATTTGGTTTTAAAAATCACGGACGCATACGGGAATAATGCGGAATTTAGGCCGGGAGATACGCTTGTTACGGGTAATTATACTTTGGTTCTGCCGGATAACTTTGAAGTGACAGTGCCGGGAATTTCGGAGAATGAAGAAATTCCGGAAAGTACAGGAATATACTTGGACGAAACGAGTGATAATCCGGATTTA
Organism: uncultured Lachnospiraceae bacterium; assembly: GCA_964653855.1. Taxonomy (GTDB): domain Bacteria; phylum Bacillota; class Clostridia; order Lachnospirales; family Lachnospiraceae; genus RGIG3528. Next base: position 4,833 of record CAZZFV010000066.1, on the reverse strand, counting down.
CTTGAAATCGGCAAATACGCAGATGTGCCTAAACTTCTCACATATACGTTTTCTGATGCGCTTTATGCGCCGAATATTAAGATATTCGATAACAACGGAAATGAAATTGTTTGTGAGTGGGAAGAAAATTGCTTTAAGGTGACGAAGCCTTATGCTTTACAGGAGCTTCCCGAAAATATATCGCTCACAAGAACTGTGGAAAGCGATGTCAAAGCTTTGAGCGACTTTATGACGGATGACCTTGGGGCAACGTATTATTTTAAGGATTCCGACGGAAACAAAATTCCCTATACGGAAGGGATGACGACAAAGGGACTTACGTATTATATTTCTCATCCCGCCGACCATGGATTCAGTCTTTTAAAGGATATCTTGCTTAAAGACACATATTATTACGAAAAGATGTATGAATACGCATACGGACCCGACATAAAGCTCACGAGTAAGCATAAGCCGGTTACGGAACTCGAAGATTTGCAAATAACAAATTTTATCGTATATTCGGATGACGTATTCACATGCGACGTTTCGTTTGTGAGAGAGCTTGATTTGTGGAGCACGACAAATTCGAAGTGGTATAAGACGGTCAGGGATGAAACAAATGAGCGGCTTTGGTATGTGAGAAAACAGGATGAATCGGGAAATTATACATGGTATGCGGCGGATGTCGAGACGATCACAGGGACAAATTAAAAATGCCTCCGGAGAACTTTGATTCGGGATTTCAGCAAACGCTTTAATTGAAATTTGCAGAATGGTTTGACCGGAATTTTCGGAACGATTAACCGGAAGTTTACAGAATTGTTTGATTGAAATACAGAACGACTTAAGATGAAAAAAAACGGGTTTGCTTATAAAAAGAACAATGTTTTTACGGTGTTATTGCAAGTGCTTATTTTTGCGGTGACTTTTTTGGTATGGCTTGTGCTTCTTTTGTATATATTTTGCGGAATGGCGTCGAGTGACAAAAGACCGTACGTACAAAATACATTTGTAACCACCTTGCTTGAAACGGGTGAACTCAAATTTGTTGCGAGATTACACTTAAGCGACGAAGAAATTACAAAAATTGTAAACGCCAATTCCATGGAAAAAATGGATACGGAAATAAACGAAGATTTGATTCAAATAAATCCCGTGGTTATAACAAAGGAACATATTACGGAAATAAACGAAGACGGAACCGTTGCGGGCACGGGCGAGGATTCTGCCGGCAGCGGATCGGGAAATGCCGGCATGTCAGGCGGTAACACGGGCACATCAGACAAAAACACGGGAACGTCCGAAAATCCTGACACGGTAATCGACCCCGACGGCGACGGAATAGATATTTATGAAGTCGCGGGCAGAACGTTTTATGCGACGATGATGGTTGTTTACGATCCGACAAGACTCAGCGTTTCGGCAAAATACCCTTGGGGGAAAACGGGCGACACGCTTGACAAATTCGTAAAAAATTCGGGAGCGGTTGCGGGAATAAACGGCGGACTTTACGCCGAATCCGGAAACACGGGCGGAACGCCGTACGGAGTTGTTGTAAGTAACGGAGAAATTCTAAGAAACAAGCCTTCGGAAGCAACCGGACTTGTGCTTATAGGACTCACAAAAGACGGAATTTTGAGGATCGAAGACCTTGACGGATTAACGGAAGCGGACGTCGAAACGCTCGTAAGCTCCAAAAACATATATAATGCCGTATGTTTCCAGGAAGAAGCGAGTGACAAAAACAATCACTTTGTGACGCTTATGGTAAACGGCGAAAAACGTGAAATGAACGGAATGGGCAGCGGCTTAAATCCAAGAACCGCGATAGGACAGCGTGCGGACGGAGCGTTACTTTTGCTTGTGACCGACGGACGCGGCGCAAGCGGACACCTTGGGGCTTCGGCATCAGATTTGATCGAAATAATGAGCGAGTATGGGGCAATAAATGCCGCAAATCTTGACGGCGGAAGCTCCTCATGCATGTATTATAACGGGGAATATCTTATGAACAGCGTCACGTTTTATTATGCGAATTCGTCGTGGAATATGCCTCTTGCGCTTGTGGTAAAGTGATTTTAAATTTTATATCAAAAAAACAGAAACCAACGAGATTTTTTTTCGTGATTAAGGATAAGAAACGATAATGGAAGATGAAAAGATTATACAGCTTTATTTCGACAGAGACGAAGCTGCGATCGGTCAAACAAAAATCAAATATGAAAATTATCTGATGAAGGTTGCGAGAAACATCCTCTATAACTATGAAGATTCGGAAGAATGTGTGAGCGATACATATATTTCCGCTTGGAAGTCGATTCCGCCGAACCGTCCGGCGGTGTTGTCTCTTTTTCTTGCAAAGATAACACGCGGGCACGCGATTGATAAGTACAGACGGAATCATGCGGGAAAAAGAGTCCCGTCCGAAATGCTGACGTCGCTTGACGAGCTTTCGGAATGTATTCCCGGCGACTCGACCGTATGGGACAATCTTGAGGCAAAGCGCCTCGGAGAAGTTATAAACGCATTTTTGAAGGAACAGGATGAGACCGCACGCAATCTTTTTGTCGGAAGATATTATTTCGGCGATTCGTTAAAAAGTGTTGCCGCATATTACAACATGACGGAAGCGGCAGCAAAAATGCAGCTTTTCAGAATCAGACAAAAACTTAAGAAATATCTCGAAACGGAGGGCTTTATCGTATAGTATGGATAAAGACAAACTCATGGATGCCATGTCTCAAATCGATGATGACATCTTAGGTGAAACAAACAAAATAAGGTTAAAATCTCAGGAAAAAAGATCCGGAAAAATCACGCGGATTACCAAAAAGCCGTGGTTTAAAGCAGCAAGTGCGGCGGCTGTTCTTGTGATTGTTGTTGCCGCGGGAAGTATTGTGGGAAATAATGTGCTTACAACAAAAACCTATGACTCCGCGGGAACTGGAATGTATTATAAGACAGCGGAAAATTATTTGCTTGATTCCAATTTATCCGTAAACGGCGACGAATTTGCGGGATTTGACGGAGTGACAGATATGGAAGCGGGCACGGACGCATCGGATGAAGGAAGCACTATGGGCGTGATGCCGACGGTTTCTCTTACGCCTTCCGCAGCAAACGGAATAACGTCCGAAGACGGTGAACTTGCGGGAGAATCGGGTGACGCGACAAATAACGAAAACACGGGCGCATTAACGGAAAGTGATGTGAGAGGTTATATAGACACGAGTCTCATCACATGCACATTGACGCTTACGGAAAACGTGAAATCAAGCACTACTTATGTATCCGGTCCCGTGAGCAACGGTAAAACCGCACAGAAGTTCGGAAGCATAAATATTTCGCTTTCCGCAGACGCAAAGTATTGGATGTCGGTATCCGGGAATTTTTCGCTTTATTTAAAAAACGGAAACGAATATGAAATCGTGAACCCTGTCGATGACCCCGTTTACGACAATACGACATACAGCATCGGTCAATATGTGGGCGCAGCAAGCATTTCTCAAAACATCGATTTGAGCGCGTACGAAAATCTTGCTTCCGGGAAATATGCCATTGTGAAAGACGCGGATGTGTATATTACGATAGACGGCACGGAATATGTGGTACCGGAAAAATTGTACTTTGAGTTTGAAGTTGTGGATTGATGCCCGCACGTGCCAAAAAGCTGTTTACAAACCCATAAATTGGCACTTGGATTAAAATTTTTTCAATTTTTCAAAAAAAACAGACAGAAACACCGTTGACATTCGGTGTTTCTTTTTGTATAATCCGTGATGTTTTTGAAACAGAACGAAACAGAAAGTTTATTCAGGAGGTATCACATGAAGACTTATATCGCAAGTGGCGCCAACATCCAGAGAAAATGGTATGTTATCGACGCAGAAGGCCAGACACTCGGTCGTCTTGCATCGGCAGTTGCGCAAATCTTAAAGGGCAAGAACAAGCCCGAGTACACACCTTTCCTTGATCTCGGCGACAACGTTATCATAATCAATGCCGCAAAGATTCACGTTACGGGAAAGAAGCTTGACCAGAAGGTATATTTTTCACATTCCAAGTATGCCGGCGGAACAACGGAAATCACACTCAGAGAAATGCTTGAAAAGGATCCCTGCGAAGTTATCAGAATCGCGGTTAAGGGCATGCTCCCTCACGGACCTCTCGGCAGAAGCATGAACGAGAAGCTTCACGTTTATGCGGGACCTGAGCACAACAACGAGGCTCAGAAGCCGGAAGTATTAGAGATTAAGTTTTAATCGGGAAGGGAGGAAAATTAAGTGGCTAAAGCATCCAAAACAGCAAGATATTACGGAACAGGAAGAAGAAAGAGCTCTGTTGCAAGAGTATATTTGGTACCCGGCACAGGCAAGGTTACAATAAATAAGCGCGATGTTGACGAATATTTCGGACTTGAGACATTAAAGATGATCCTTCGTCAGCCTCTTGAAGAGACAAAGACGGCAGACAAGTTTGATGTCATTTGCACAGTTCGCGGCGGCGGTCTTTCGGGACAGTCGGGCGCAATCCGTCACGGCATTTCAAGAGCACTCCTTAAGGCAGACGCAGATTACAGACCTGTACTTAAGAAGGCCGGATTCCTTACGAGAGATCCTCGTATGAAGGAAAGAAAGAAGTACGGCTTAAAGGCAGCTCGTAGAGCACCTCAGTTCTCCAAGAGATAATGAAAAGCTCCCCTATAAGGGAAACAAAAGCTCTCCGTTACAAGCGGGGAGCTTTTTCATTATCCCGTAAACTGCGACAGTGGGTTGAGGGCGCGGACATTTTCTTGGACAATCTAAGCGGTTAATCCAAGACTACGCCTGTACTCCATAGGACTCAAATATC
>CAZZFV010000065.1:0-8303 GCA_964653855.1 uncultured Lachnospiraceae bacterium | reverse complement strand
CAAGAAACAAAAAAGCTTGTGTTTGAAATCATTTTCAGACACAAGCTTTTTTTAAGCCCTAAAGGACTTATTTTTCTTCTTTTTCCCTATTCTTTTTTTCGTCTTCCTCCCGGCGGTGTTTACCCGTTTTACGCTCAATATAAACCGATACGAAAAGCGCAGTAAGCACAAGGATAATGACCGCAATAATGCAAATCGTGCGAATCACGCCGTTTACATGCTTTTCCGCTCCGTCGGAATTTGCGGAATCGCTTCCGTCATTTCCCGAATTTACGTTACCGGAGTTTGTTCCGGACGTATTGCTTGAATCTTGATTCCCGTCATTTCCCGTGTTTCCGGCATCCGCATTGTTTCCCATATCACCGGAAGATGTATTTTCCGAAGCGGCATTTTCTTCGTTCTCTCCGCCCTGCGTGATTCCGTATCCGTCTTCGGGAGCTTGAGAACTTTCCCATGAGCTCTGAATTTCCTCTTTATTTGCCCCCCAACCAAAAATTCCCCGGGGTTCCGATTCTCCCGCCTCATTTACGGCAATTATTTGATAGAAATAAGATTCTGCGGGATCGGCACTCGGATCCGCAAACATATTCACGGCGCTGTAACCGAGCACTTCCCATTCGTGGGGCTCCGTCCACGCCTTCACCTCTTGCATTCTCTCGATTCTGTAATATCTTGCGTTAGGCACGGCATCCCAGTCCATGTGGCGATAAGATTCGTCATAATTTGTATAATCAAACGAAATATTTTGTACCTCACCGGGGATTTCCGTATATATCACATCCGGAACATAAAATTCAGAAACTCCCGCGAGATTTAAATCCGCAAGTCCCTTCGCAACCATTCCCGCAAGCGTATTTGCGCCGTATGTCTGATAATGCGTCGAATCGCCCGCGCCGGTCAAGTAATTCTTAAAAATTCCCGCACGGAAGGCATTGTAATAAATATCCTTTATTCCTCTTATCCCTATTTCGGAATACAGTTCCGCAAGCTTTTCACGGCTCATAAGATTTAAATCGATATATTTTGCACCCGTATTTACGGCAGCCTGAATCGCAGCCTCAACAAACGACGCATACGTTGTCGAAATCACGCCTTCGTTTGAAATGATATTCTGATTTGCGTGGGTCACGATAACGGGAATTCCGCCGCGTTCCGCAACACCTTTTATATAATAATTTTCGAGATAATCCCGGTATTTTTCTACCGTTACCGCACGTCCCGCGACTGCTCCGCCGTCGTTTGTGCCGAAGCTCACAAGAACAAGATCGCCCGGGCGCACATGTGCAAGCACATCGTTAAGACGCCCCTGCTTTAAGTAATTTAACGTGCTTCTTCCGCCGAGCGCCTTATTTACGATATTTATGTCATCCGTAAAATAATTTGCGAGCATCTGCCCCCAGCCGGTCATGGGATAATATGACGAATTGTATGTTTGAACAAGCGAATCGCCGATTATGTAAATCGTTGGCTTATCGCCCGCAGTCTTATCTTCTTCAGGCGCAACCGTAATGTCAACAAGCGTCGCATCTCCCACAACAATAAGCGTTAACGTATCATGAAGTGCGGCAACACTAAACTCCCTCACATCAATTTTATCGTAACTCGGGATTTCATAAAGAAGCGCGCTTCTGTCGTCTATTCCCTTTCCCGTGTATGCCGAGTTGATATTCCCGTAGCACTGGTCTTCCATAACCTCGTCGTAATAAATTCTCACGGGGCGGGCTTTTTCGTTATCCTTATATTCCTCCGCTCCCGTAAAACGAATCGTAACCGTGTAATTTTTGCCGCTCTCGACAGGCACTTTAAGAGTGGTGTTTTTTGTGCCTATGAGCGTGTTGTAGGTGTAGGTGACGGAGTCTGTTATCGGATCATCCGCATACGCCCTGTTTGCTGCGGATATCATTACAATAATCCCAAACAGTACCAAACTCCCAAGCAGCTTTTTTAATTTTCCCATACATTTCCCCTTTCCTGTATACATTAAGTCAAGACCCAAAACCCGACTTTACGTTTAAAATTACCCTACTTCAGATACTCCGAAATCTGCGAAAAATAGTCGTTGTCAATTATATATTTTGATGCCGTAAAACGATTTTTGACTTCCTGTATAACGGAATTTACATAATTTTCATCCACAGTTTCCCCGGTCGTGCTTTCGTAAACCCATTTTCCTTTTGATTCGTCATAATAACGCTTAAAAGTGTCCGTCAAAATCTTTTTCTGTCCGTTAAAAGGCACAAGCCCCGGGATTTCGGACAACGCGTCACGCCCCATGAGAAGGCGTGAATCATACTCAAATCCGAAGAGATTGTAGAGTGTGGGCAAAATATCCATAGGACACGTTACCTTGTCGATTTCTATGGTTTCCGTCATCGCCGCATTCCAAATCACAAGATTGTTTTTAAATCTTTCAAAATTAAGATCCACGTCGTGACCGTAAAACTCCGAAAAATAGAGATTAATCGAAATGTCGTCCGTCGCCTTTTCGCCGTATATCTTTTCGTAGTCGGCCTCGATGTTCTTTTTGTTATAATCCGTCACCGCGTTTTCAAGCCCGTAAGGATAATGGTCGGCATTTATTACAATTACCGTTTTTTCGAGCGCGCCGTACTCCGTAAGCTTTTCGATTATGTTTTGAACGGCGTATTCAAGCTCCAAGTTTGCCGCGATGTAAGCCTTCAAAGTTTCCGTATAAGGTAAATCGGCAACCTCATCCTTATGCAATCTTGACATCGCATTTCCCGACCAAGAATAATTTGTGTGGCCGGACACCGTCATATAATATGTCTGGAAAGGCGTGCCCGTGTTTTTCCAATCGGTGAGATATTCGTCAATCGAAGCGTTAATGAGATCTACATCCGATTCGGGCCAGCGATGGGTAATGTTGAGCCCGTATTCGTTAGACGTCACTCCGTCAATCGTACCGCCGCCGTAACCGCGATAGATGCGTGTGCCGAAGCAGTTCAAAATCGAATTTCTGTAATAATAATTGTATGTCCAGTTGTGATATCCGTATGTGTTGTAGCCTTCTCGCAAGAACATATTACCGAGGGCATAGGGCATAGAGTTATTTTTACCTGAATTGTTGTAATTTGTCCCGCCCGTCTTTGACTCGTCCTCTTTTGTTTCGGGGTCATCGAGTATTGCCGCCGTACGACGTCCGTTAAATTTGCCTTCGGGAATAAGACCGCTGATTCCCGCAAATTCGCCGTCAACCGTCGACGTGTACCATATCGGATTATAAAAATTGTTGAATTTGAAACACGAATTTATCATCTTGTAGAGCGTGGGCGTGAGCTCCTCGGAAACAGCGAGCGGCGACCATGCTTCGGCGGTGATAAAGATCAGATTATACCCCTCAAACATCCCCGTGTATTCGTTTTTGTTTGAAGGTGTTTCCGCCTTAAAATACTCGTTCACCCACTTTATTGCGGACGAAGAAGTGTTTGCGGACACCTCATCAAAATCGATGTCAAGCGTGTGGGGACTGCGGTCAACGGGCGTGGGTGTGGGTGTGAATGTGGGAGTGGGCGTAAACGTTGGCGTTGCCGTGTGACCCGGTGCCTTTGTGGGCGCGGGTGTGGGCGTAAACGTGGGCATAGGCGTAAATGTGGGCGCTGTCGTCTCTCCCTGTGTTCCCTGCATATTTCCCTTACCCGAGGGCATTCCCGTAAATGCGGCAACAAAATCCGAGTCGCTCTTTTCCTTGTTTTTACCCGTCACATAGGAATAAGTTTCTTTAAAATCATTCCTTAAATACACCATCATTCCGAGCGACTTTTCGCCGTACTCAAAGTCGAAAGACTCATAATACATTTCGTAGTCGGAATCGGATTCCGATTTCCCGGGGAGCAGCGCACACAAAAACAATACGTAGGAAAGCACCGCCGCACCCGCAAAAATAAGCGTTTTTTTGATGTTTCCGTGCTCAAAATCCGTACGGTGAAGAATCGCAAGTATAATTTCCGCAAGCAAAGGCAGAATCAGTATCAGCATATTCGGAATATTTGAAATAATTGCGCTCGACAGCATGTCCGAAAATTGCAAAACATCCGTCCCCACGTTAAGTGCCGTGTAGAGCGACAAAAACACACCGAAAACCTCGTGGTAAATCACTTGCGTTATGTAATAAACCGTAAGCGCGCCCGAAAGCACAAAAGTTAAAATTTTGTTTGCAAGGCGGTTAAAAAGTCCCGAAACCGTAAAGAGCACGAGCCCCGTACACGCCGAAACCAAAAACACATTCACAAAATCCGAAAACAGGAAATTTTTGTAAATAATGAGATGCGATACAATTTCAAGGTACACCGGCAAAATAATTATCAAATTTATGCCGAATTTCTTTTTAACAATTTCTTCAAACATTACCTAAGGCCTTCTTTTTTGTCAACTTTACAAAATATAGTATTGCTTTAATTTTTATTCCGCCGCATCCGCAGCTTCAAGCGCTTCCGCATCCATTCGTTCTTTTTCGGCACCCGCATATCTTTTTTCGTTGCGCACGATTTCCGTGATGTAGAAAAGAACGTTGCGGGCGGCGATAACAAGTCTCTCTCTTGTGAGTTTTCCTGATTCAAGCGCGTTCATAATATCCTTGTGACCGTCGGACGACTCCGCCGTACCGTTCGGCACAACCATATAGATATCGTTCTCCGCAATCACCATGTCGGAAAACGATATAAGCGAATGGATATTCCGTTCCGTGCCGATTCGAGCCCACCAGTCGGTCATAATCATGCCCTTAAAGCCCCATTCGTCACGGATAATGCGGGAAGTTAAGTCATAGCATGACGACGCATGATGTCCGTTTATCATATTATAAGACGTCATAATTGCGTTTGCGTTTCCCGTGCGAACGGCAATTTCAAAAGGCTTTAAATAAATGTCACGTATGGCGCGCTCGGAAATAATGTTGTTTTCGGTAAAACGCCCCGTTTCCTGCGAGTTTGCCATGCAATGCTTGATTACACCCGCGCGACCGTTTGTGTGTAATCCCATAACCGCAGCCGCAGCCATTTGCCCCGCAAGCACGGGATCTTCCGAATAATATTCGAAATTTCGCCCGCAAAGCGGGTGCCTATGAATATTGATTCCGGGTCCCAGCAAAATATCAACATTGTAATCAATAAGTTCAAGCGCGATATAGGAATAAAGCTCTTTTACAAGCTCCGTGTCCCATGTGCACGCAAGCGCCGACGCCTCCGGAATCACGGTTGCGGTCATTCCTTTTTTTAAGTGAATTCCCGAAGGACCGTCAGCCGTACAAAGAATCGGTATGCCGTAACTCTTTAATTCGTCCGTAATGCCGCCGAACACCGATGCGCACCCGGGTGTTGCCGCAGGATTGTCAAAACCTTCACCGATGACAAGCGTTGCGAGGGCGCTGTCCGCGAGATTATTTACAAAACCGTCAAGGAGGATACTATTATTTAAAACATCGTTAAAGGAAATTTGCGTGTTGTCGGCATTTGCGGCACGGTATGTTTTTTTGTCGCCTGATGACGCGCTCCGTTCCGCGGGCTTCACCGTTTCATAAAGCACTCCGTTTACGCCGCGCTTAATTCTCATGAATTCTTCTTTCGGTGCAAGCGCGTCCGACAATTTTTCGGTGATCCAATCGGTATCGCGCGCGATTTCACCGACCTCTGTAAGCGAACGCACATCAAATCCGTAATAAATCTTATATACGCCCTTTTCAAGCACACGGCATGACTTATGTCCGGTTACACCTGTATCGTCAAAAGATGCCATCGCGCTTAATTTAAATTTAATGTAAAGAGGCGCGGTTTCACCGGGGGCAAGTACTTTTGATTTCCCAAATGCCGCAAGCTCCGCAACAGGATGCCCAAGTGTGCCGTTAGGAGCGGAGTAATACACCTGTAGCACACTGCGTCCCGGGAAAGCACCCACATTTTTAATATTTGCGGCAACGGTGATTTCCGTATCCGTGTTGTCAAATGTCGACAGGTTTACAATATCCCTAAAATCAACCCTTGCACCCGTAACCGTAAAATCCGTGTAAGAAAGCCCGAATCCGAACGGATAAAGCACGCTTTCCTTATCAAATGTCTCAAAATATCTGTAGCCGACATAAATGTCTTCTTCATAAAAATTGTCTGTTTCATCACCGAAATTCTTATCGGAAGGATAGTCGGAAATTTTTTCCGCAATCGTATCGCTTAAGTGACCTGACGGAGAAACTTGTCCCAGAAGTATATCGGAAAGCCCGTTACCGCCCTCTATGCCCGCGCAGAGGTTAAGAAGCACCGCATCTATCCTGTCATGACAAAAAGGGTCATTAAGCCACGCCATATCCATGATGTGCGAAGTGTTAAATACGATTCCGACGTGCTGAAATTCGCGCGTTACCTGACCTATCAGCCGCTTTTCGGCAGAATTTAGGCGAAAGCTCCCGGGAGCGTTAAGCACTTCTTTTTCTTCTCCCGCACGGCGTGAAATAAAAATAATCGCCTTTGAATTTGTTTCCGCAGCTTTTTTGATTTCCGAATAAGGAATTTCGTATTCCTTTTGCGCACGGGGCTCCGTGGCAAATTTTCCTTCTTCGCCCGTGTCATATGGATTTGCCTTAATAAAGTCTTTGTAGAGCGCCGCTATATTTTGGTCAAAATTCACGTATCCCGATTCCTTAAACCCGTCAAAAATCGTGCTCACGTATTCCGTAAACGCAAGTCCGCCGGACCCCGTTCCCATTAATGTGTATTCATAAGCGGCACGCCCGAAAAAAGCAACGTGTGTGTCGGATTGTATCGGCAAAAAGCTGTTGTAATTGCGAAGAAGTACACATGAATCCGCAGCCGCCTGCCTACATAACGCTTTAAATTTTTGTTTGTTTTCGGGTGTCATAAAAGCCTCCTGTTTAAACAAAGACATATTTAGTTTTATTGTACCATATTTTACCTTTTCATCAACCACTCTGTTTAAAAGAGTTTAAAAGAGTTTGAAAGAACAACACAGTAATTTTTTAAAACCGGTTCAATTTTGTCATATTGAATTTTTTCGGTAATTTTATATAATGATGATACAAAGGTCAAAAGGTTCTGCTTTCGATGCAAAATTATTTGCAAGAGAAATTTTGATATTTTGACCTCAACGATACAAGATTCAAAAAAATACCGGTCAGAGGTTTCGCATGATTGATAAAAAAGTTAATGACACTCAAAAACGTCTTATTTTAATAAATGATTTCACCGGATTTGGGCGATGTGCGCTTAACGTTTCGCTCCCCACGGTTTCCGCCTTCGGAATCCAGGGAGTGCCCGTGCCGACAGCCATACTCTCAAACCACCTCGGATTTAAGTCATATTTTTATGAGGATTTTGCTGAAAATCTCCCCGCTTATCTTGAAAACTTAAACGCTCTCTCATTTCCTTTTGACGGAATATATACAGGGTATCTGGGGTCCGCAAAAAACGCGGAAACGGTAATCGAATTTGTAAATAAAAGAAAAAATACAAAAAATCCCCCTCTCATCATAACCGACCCCGTTATGGGAGATAACGGTCGACCATATTCAACACACACGGACGCGCTGCTTAAAAGCCTCACCCGCCTCGTAAGTATTTCCGATTATTTAACACCGAATCTCACCGAAGCATGTATGCTCACGGGAACAGAATATTCGGGGAATTTTAGTGATCAAGAATTATTTGAAATTGCAAATAAATTGATGTCGCTTATGACATATAACTCAAATAAAGAAAAGACTTGCAATAACACAAATTCAGCCGGTAGAAACTCTCAAGCCGATTCCGACACAAAAACGGATATTGCGTTAATATCTCCGGATAAAGATAATTTAACCCCTTGTACCACGTATTCCGGGTCAAAAAAAATCGTAATCACCGGAATCCCGTACGAAAACGAAATCGGTAATCTGATTTACGAAGAAGGAAAAGCGCCCATAATACTTAAGTCAAAAATTGCCGGTGCAGCGCGCCCGGGAACGGGAGATATTTTTGCATCGATCGTGAGCTCCTACGCAATTATGGAAGAGGATTTTAAAGAATCCGTTTGCCTTGCATCACGCTTTATATCGGAATGCATCCGTGAATCCGACCGCCTTAATATCCCACCCTTATACGGGGTATGCTTTGAGAGAAAATTAGATATGCTGATCAAATAAAATTAAGCCCCATGAGCCAATACTCACGAGGCTTAATTTTATTTCCCACTCATCCAATCCACAACATTTACAACCTTTATTCCGTCATAATTGCCGAGAGTGAATCTGTCGAGTGTGAGGATTATTTTTTCAAAATTGTCGTTTATCATTTTTAAAGGCC
>CAZZFV010000064.1:0-8711 GCA_964653855.1 uncultured Lachnospiraceae bacterium | reverse complement strand
TGGTTACGTACTCAAAGTACAACATCATCCAGCAGGCTGCACAGTCGATGCTTGCACAAGCCAACCAGTCCAACCAGGGCGTTCTTGCATTACTTGGCTAATCATAGGACTTATGCATACCCGCTTTATACGGGTTAAAGTAATTTAATATCGTAAATATATCGAATAACTAGGATATTTCGGTATATAAAAAAGGACGCCGGTTTCAGGCGTCCTTTTTGTGTAAGTGCATTTTGCACGAAAATGTAAAAATCACGATTTTGCGCAAGATACACTTGCACAAAGAACTAAAATATGCCATACTGTGCAAGGCGGAGGTGCACAATATGAGATTAAAGAGAGAATGTTATTTGGAACAGATACGTCCGTATTACGATTCGGATGTTATAAAGGTTATTACCGGCGTAAGAAGATCGGGGAAATCAATATTGCTTGAAACAATAAAAGAAGAGCTGATTGAAAAGGGAATCGACGAAAAGAATATTATCTATCTGAATCTTGAGGATATGGATTATGATTATATTGTTGATGCGTCCGATCTTAATAAAGAAATAAAGGCGAGAATCGATAAAGAGCAAAGGTATTATATTTTTCTTGACGAAGTTCAGCATGTCGAAAAATTTGAAAAAGCGTTGGCATCTTTCAGAGCAACGCTTAATGCTTCGATATTTGTGACGGGGAGTAATTCAATACTTTTGTCGGGGGAGCTTGCAACGCTTCTTACGGGACGGACCGTTGAATTTGAGATTTTGCCCTTTTCTTTTTATGAGATGAAGCAATATTTTGATTTGAACAAAAGAGAATGGAGTGACGATTTGTTTTTTGATTACCTTAAGTGGGGCGGATTTCCACTTAGGTTTGATTATAAGGATGATGAATCGATTCACAGGTATCTTTCCAATTTGTATGAGAGCATTGTAAACAGGGATATTATAGGGAAAAGCAAAAGTGAGGATAAAAAAAGATTTATGGATATTTCTCTTTATATTCTTGCGAATGCGGGGAAAGAATTGTCTGTGGATAATGTTATTGCGACTTACTGCAAAAACGGAAACGAAATTTCAAAAAGGACGGTTTACAATTATCTTGAGCGAATGAAAAAGGCATATCTTATACACAGCGTCGGAAGGTACAATATTGTGGGAAAGGCGGCACTTTCTAATCGTGAAAAGCAATATGCCGTTGATATGGGCTTTAGGACAATCAACACAAATACAATTAATTATGAAGATACTTTTTTTCTTGAAAATATTGTTTACAATGAGCTTATAGCAAGGGGATATCGGGTGTTTGCGGGGAAAACATATAAGGGAGAAATCGATTTTGTTGCGATAAAGAACGGAAAAAAGTGCTTTATTCAGGTGACATATTTGCTTGTGGGAGAGGAGACCATAAAAAGGGAATTCGGAGCATATGGTAAAATCACCGACGCTTCGCCGAAATATGTGATGTCTCTTGACAAAATAAATATGAGTCATGACGGCATAATTCATATGAATATTATAGATTTTTTGTTAAAACGAGAAGTTTTGATGCTTAGTTAAAATTTAAATGAAGCATAGAATAAAACAGATGAAAAATTACAAAACGAAAATTTCAAAAAAAAATAAGCAAGTGCTTAAGTTTCCCTTAAAAACTCCGATAAATAAAACAGACGGAATATTAAAAATTTTAAGTTTATGAGTCTAGGCCCTCGTAAACCTGTATAAGACAATATCGGAGGAGTTATTATGGCATTAATAGTTCAGCATAATCTGTCGGCAATGAATACAAACAGACAGCTCGGCGTTTCGACAAGCGCACTGTCAAAATCGGTAGAAAAGCTTTCATCGGGTTACAGAATCAACAGAGCGGCCGACGATGCAGCCGGACTTGCGATTTCCGAAAAGATGAGAAGCCAGATCAGAGGACTTGACCAGGCATCTTCAAACGCATCCGACGGTATTTCGATGATACAGACCGCAGAAGGCGCATTAAACGAATCACACAGCATTCTTCAAAGAATGAGAGAGCTTGCCGTTCAGGCGGCAAACGGAACGGAAACCGATGACGACCGTTCAAATCTCCAGGACGAAATAGAGCAGCTTCAGGAAGAACTTGACCGTATCGCAACCGATACCGAATTCAATACGATGCCTCTCCTTGACGGATCGCTTTCCGCAGCAAGCTCAAGCGTATCGTCTGCGGGTCCCAAGTTTGGTGTATATGACACGGCACTTACGGCATTTGTTACATCGGATATTGAAGGCGTAAAGGTTGATCTTCAGAACACCGCAGCAACAGGCGGAGAATCCGCAATCTGGGATGCGACGGGTAAAAAGCTTACAATTAACCTTGTAAAAGATCAGACTTATACACAGGCTCAGATTGATTCGTTAATCGAAAACGCAAAGCAGGAAGATTCGACGGCATCAGGCACTCCCGCAAATGTGGAAGTGAATATGTATTTCGGCTCGCTTACCGCAAAAGATGATTTGTGCGGTAAAGGCGCAGAAACGGTTGCCGGTAAAAAGGCGGCATCGGCGGATTATGTTGCGTTTACAGACGGAGGCGGCACCGCAATATCAACAACTTCCGATTTTATAGGAACTACGGCAATCAAGATTTCTTCACTTAAATATGGTGCAGATTATGATATAGAGATAACTATTAAATTTGACGCAGCAACAAACAGTGAAAAGTGTGAAGCAACCAAGGGTGCTGAGTACGAATCAACGGGAGAGCTTAAGACACCCGGCAAGTACACACTTCATTTAAGTTCCGGCCAGGAATACACGGAAGACGATCTTGAGTCAATTTTTGCCGAAGGCGGATTGAATCTGGATGTTGAATTTAAGAGCCCCGATCCCGACGAGCCCACAACGCTCTTTGTCACAAAGAACACATACAGCGCTGTTGTGCAACTTGAAGATGGCGAGGGTCTCGGTGATACCGACGCTTACCTCGGTCAGGCAGACTACGGTAATGTGACGGGCGGAAGCGGAATTACATTGCAGGTTGGCGCAAACTCCGGTCAGACAATGAGCTTTTCAATCGGAGACATGAGTGCAAGCGCACTTGGTGTAAACGAGTCGAAGGTTAACGTTAAGACGCAGGACGGAGCTTCCGATTCCATTGATTACATCGACGAAGCAATCAACACGGTTTCAAAGCAGCGTTCACTTCTCGGTGCTATTCAAAACAGACTTGAGCATACAATCGCAAACCTTGACAACACGGCAGAGAACTTGCAATCTGCTGAATCCACGATTCGTGACGTTGATATGGCGGAAGAGATGGTTACTTACTCAAAGTACAACATCCTTCAGCAGGCAGGTCAGTCGATGCTTGCACAGGCAAACCAATCAACACAGGGTGTTCTTTCACTTCTTCAGGGCTGATCGCGTTAACAATAATCGCTGCCGGGTGGCAGCTTAAAAATAATTACCCCGGGGGAAATCTCGGGGTAATATTTTTTAATTAAAAAAAGGAAAAACACATGGATAATGAAACAAAAGACGGAACCAAAGATGTGATAAACAACAATATAAACATACCGGAACCGGACGATTTTGACACATATTGCACTTTTCTTTTTAACGAAGGTTTTGACGAATTTAAAGCATATATGCTTTCAAAAATAAACGAAACAATGCATCCGTTCGGAAACGAAAAGCTCATAAAGGCAGCGGATTTTTTGTGTAATACCGCAGAAATCAAATATCTTTTTACGGTTTCAAAAATGGCGGAAAAGGAATTAAAGGATTCCGTGACGGAAAATCTTGTGATGCAAAATACCGAGCTTTTTAAGGAATATGTGGTTACGGAGCGAAAGATGTGGGAAGAGTTGATGCGACCTACGGCATTTGACACCGAAACCATAAAATGGGCGGATGACGAAATGATTTACAATGACATATTGTACCGATTTGTGACGGGCGGCGAAAAGAATTTTAAATCTCTTTTGTCTGCCGCAAAAATTCGCCCGGATATGGCAAATGTAATCAAGGCATGGCTCAATATCTTGTCAAAGGGGAACAGGGCATAAATGAAGAAACAAGTGTATTTTAATCCCAAAAAGCCTTTTAAGGTAAATATCAAAACCGAAAACAAAACGATAAAGCAGGATTCGTATGCGGCATTAAATCCCGGATATATAAAAAGCGACATAAAGGTGTCTGTGGGAATACTCGTGTCAAATCATATCAAGTATATAAGAAAAGGGCTTGAATCGATAAAGCCGTTACTTGACAGTGTCCCGTCGGAACTTATTGTTGTGGATACGGTAGGCGAGGAAAATTCCGACGGATCTTTGGCTGTTGCGCGAGAATTTACGGATAAAGTTTATCATTTTGACTGGATAAACGATTTTTCGGCGGCAAGAAACGAGCTTTTAAAACACTCACGCGGAGAATGGTTTTTGTATTTTGACGATGACGAATATTTTGACGATGTGACGGAATTTATCGATTTTTTTAGGTCAGGTGAATGCGATAAATACGGTTCCGGAATTTATTACACGGGTGATTACACGGAACCGGATAAATTTTATAAATCGGTTGCGCTGAGAATGGTGCGGAGGCTCCCGGACACGCACTTTGAGGGGCGTATTCATGAGTGCTTTAACGAGGCTTTTCACCCCGCAAAGGAATTTAAGGTGTTTACGCACCATTTCGGATATTTGTATGAAACGGTTGAGCAAAGGCAGTTAAAAGACAAAAGAAACACGGATTTGCTTTATGCGGAATTAAACGAAAAGGGTCCGAACGCACGGCTTTGCGCGCAAATCATACAACAAATGTCGGGTACGGATATGGACTCTGCAATCAAAAAAAGTTGGGAGTTTGCGGAAGTTTTAAAGGAAAAGGGTGAAATTATGAACCCTGCCGCGCAATGGGTGCTGCTTACGGAAATAAAAGAGATTTCAGAAAACGGCACTTTTTCGGAAATAATCGATGCGGAACAAAAAATACTTAATTTGTCAAAAATCACCGAAACCACGGAAGCGGTTATTGATAATCTTGTTGCGATAAAAGCCTACAACGAAAACAGGTATGATATAGCTTACGAGCGCGTAAAAAGGTTCCTCACACTTGTTGACTTTTTAAATTCTCATCCTTATGAAAAGATGGGGCAGCTTCAATTTGATTTTTCCGCATTTTTGACGGAACACGGGCTTTCTTCGATGATTATTACGGGGGCGCAGTCGGCGTATTTTCTTCAAAAATATGAGGAAGCCTATGAAATATTAAAGAGGCTTGACGTAAATTATTGCGAGAATATACGGGATGTGAGAAAGCTTGCCATAAAAATTTTAACAAAAAATCCGGATCCGATTCCCCTTATCGAGTATTACAAACATTTTTATAAGGATGAATTTTTTACGGATCCGGAACTAAAAAAATATTTGCCCGAAAATGTGAGAAACAGGGTGTAAGGTGATTTATTTTAAGAAGCCGTTGATGATTTGTTCTTCGGCTTCTTTTTCCGTGAGACCGAGTGTCATGAGCTTTGTGAGTTGTTCGCCCGCAATTTTTCCGATGGCTGCTTCGTGGATAAGCTCTGCGTCGAGTGAGTTTGCGGTGAGCTCGGGAATTGCGGACACTGACGCATGGTCCATAATGATTGCGTCACATTCGGAGTGACCGGAGCACGCATTGTTTCCGATTATTTCCGAACGGAATGTTTGATGCGAAAAGTCTCTCGCAACGGATCTTGAAACAAGATTTACGTGAGTGTTTTCACCGTTTAACTCTATGGTGAAATTGGATTCGGCCGTCTGGTGACCGTGTGTCATCAGGCTTTCTTTTATTGTGAGAGACGAATTTGTTTTTAAGTCTGCCTTGTTTTGTCTGATTGTCGAGTCGACACCCTTAATTTGCACCATTTCCATTTCGAGAGATGCGTTTTCGTCGAGGTGTACCACGGTAGTCGGGTTCATTACGCGCTTTCCGTTTCCGTCGCCCGTGCCGTAGTGTTTTTCGACATAGCGCACAACGGAATTTTTGCCTATGAAGAACGTGTGAATTCCGGAGTGCTCGGAAGTTTGGTCGCCCGCATTATGTATTCCGCAGCCCGCAACGATTGTAACACGGCAATCTTCACCGATGTGGAAATCGTTGTAAACTGTTTCTTTTAAGCCGCTTTTTGAAAGGATAACGGGAATATGAAGGCTCTCGTTTTTGGTGCCCGGCGCAACATAAATATCTATTCCCGACACGTCCGTCTTTGACACGATGTTGATGTTTGCCGTGACTGCGCGTGAGTCGAGTTGGCTGTTCACTCTTATATTGTAAGCTCCCTGCGGCACACCGTGAAGGTCAGCAATCTGTTCAAGGAGTGTTTGTTCAATTTTGTCCATAAAATTTGCCTTTCGTATGAAATGAATCAGTTTGTTACATCTTATCCGTGAGTGCCTTGCATACGGAACTACTGTTTAAAAGTGAGGGCAAAATGTCTTCGCGATCACCGAACGCATCGATTTCACCGTTTGCGATAACAATTATTTTGTCCGCAATATTTAAGATCCTCTCCTGGTGGGAAATGATCAAAATTTCGCCGTTTGTCTTTTCGTGCATTTTTTCAAACACGCGGATAAGGCTTTGGAAGCTCCAAAGGTCGATGCCGGCTTCGGGCTCGTCGAATATCGAAAATTCGGTTCCGCGCGCAAGTATCATCGCAATTTCGATACGCTTTAACTCGCCGCCCGAAAGGGAAGCGTTTACTTCTCGGTTTATGTAATCTCTTGCGCAAAGTCCCACTTCCGACAAAATGCCGCAAATGTCGGGCTTTGTGTCGCCTGCCGCAAGCGTGATCAGGTCTTTTACGGTGAGTCCCTTAAAACGCACGGGCTGCTGGAAAGCGTAGCTGATTCCGAGCTTTGCGCGGTCGGTGATGGACATTCTTGTAATATCCGTGCCGTTATAGAGAATTTGCCCGTCCGTCGGAATTTCGATTCCCGCAACAAGTTTTGCGAGCGTGGATTTGCCGCCGCCGTTGGGACCTGTGATTGCGACAAACTTGTCATTTATCTTAAAAGATACGTTTTTTAAAATTTCTTTGTTCTTGTGGTCGTCGTCCGAAACCGTATAAGAAACATTTTTGAATTCAAGCATGGTGTGCCTTTCTGTGTGGGTTGTGATGGTTCTTTTATCCGGAATTACTTTGCAATTTCGGATAAGTTTACTACAAAAGTACTTGTATTTCAAGGGGTGAAAGGAAGGAAACAGGTTACAGTATCAGCGCATATCTCTCGTGATCTCTCCAGTCGCCCTGTATTTCGTGCGAGCTTTTTGCGATTCCCTCAAATTCAAAGCCGAGGCGTTTTACAAGTGCGATCGACGACTTGTTTTCGGGGAGAATGTCCGCTTCGATGCGGTGGAGCTTTAATTCGTCCGCGGCATGCCAAAGAAGACATGAAACCGCTTCCGTAATATATCCGCGCTTTACGTATGCCCTGTCAGCCTTATAATAAAGCGTTGCCGATTTGTCGCTGTTTAGGCGTATGTCGGAAAGTCCGACACATCCGATGATGAGTGACGGGTTGTCTTTCAAAAACACGTAATATCTTGCGGAATGCATTTCGGTAAATTGCTTCAGATAGCCTTTTAAGAGCAATGACTGGTACTCGCGTGTAAAATAGTTTTCGGGGTATGATTGCTCATAGTTCATAAAAATGTCGGCGTTTTCCTGCGAAAAACAAAGAACCTGTTCCGCATAGGATTCGTCAAGAATTTTTAATATTACTCTGTCTGCTTCATATGTAAAATTCATAGTGCGTCCTTTTTGTTTACTTACTTCCCGCGAATTTGCGCCTTATTGCAATAGATTCTTGCGTGTGCAAGAAGTTCTTCCGTTTCTTCGTCCGAATATGCGGAGTAGTGAGTGGGGTGTTCGTCGTACTTACATATCATTTCGTCCGCATCCTTGAATGATTGTAAGAAGTATAGCGAATCGTTTCCGACGAGGCGGGCGATACTCTCGATATCATGTGCGTCATGAAGCTCTCTTACGACGGTTGTGCGGAATTCGTGCGGAATACCGGATGATTTTATGAGATCGATACTTTTTTGAATTTTCGTAAAATCAAACGAAGAGGCAAATCCCGCCGTAAAAGCGTATTTTTCGGGACTGTTTTTTATGTCCATCGAAACCATTGAGAGAAGTCCTGTGTTCAGGAGTGTGTTGAGCGTGTCCGGCAAATATCCGTTTGTGTCAAGCTTACACTTAAAGCCTAAATCCGTTATCTTCTTTATAAAATCCGGAAGATCTTTTTGCAAGGTCGGTTCTCCGCCCGTTATGCAAACGCCTTCGAGCTTATTTTTGCGGGATTTTAAAAAATCAAAAAAATCTTCTTCGGGAATCGCGGGATATGCATTCGGATTTAACACGAGTCCCGCATTGTGGCAATAAGGACAGCGGAAATTGCATGTGCCCGTAAAGACCGTGCATGCGATATGCCCCGGAAAATCCAGAAGGGTAAGTTTTGTAAGACCGTGGATAGTCATTTTAAAAGCCTCATGTATATGTTAAAAATTGTATATTGAGCTACTTATAATCGCATATCGAAATATTTCGCAGCTCTTTTATCGGAAGTTAAAAAGTAAATTTCGGTAAGCTTCATTATAGCAAACTTAAGCAACAATGCTAATTATATTTTTCTTAATACTTGTGGTAAAATATAACTTATCGGAAGTCGCTTTTCAACTTCCGATAAAAGAACCACGAAGTGG
>CAZZFV010000063.1:0-8740 GCA_964653855.1 uncultured Lachnospiraceae bacterium | reverse complement strand
TTGTTAAGATACCACCGATTTAAAACTTTGTCAACAACTTTTTTTAAGTTTTTTTGTTTTTCGGATCCAAGTTTTTCATCTCTTAAGATGTCTTGCGCTCCGTTCGATGTGAGACAGATATTAAACCCAAAACGAACATTTGTCAATAGCTTTTTTAACTTTTTTCAAAATTGTACAAAATTAAAAAAGCCTTGTATCACAAGGCTTTAAGACATTTTGCATTAACAATTGTGTATATTTTCAAAACATTTCGACTTATTCCAATGATTGCTTCTTTTTTACGTTAACCTTTTCTTCGAAGCACATAAACATGCGCGTTAAAGTATTTTTATCCTGTTTCTTTGTAAATATGCTTACAAGAGGAACAATAACAAGTGATCCGAGCATTGCTATAACGCCCGAGTTGATGGACGATTTAAACATAAACCGAATTATGGTGCCCGCTCCCGAAATATCGATTCCGAAAACGGTTATTACAAATTGAACCACGGCAATCAAACATCCCCAAACAAAGCAAACATATACGGAAGCCTTTGAAATGCCCTTAAAATACAATCCGTAAAGAAAAGGTGCAAGGAAAGCTCCGGCAAGTGCTCCCCACGACACACCCATCATCTGTGCGATAAAGGTAAGTCCCGGGAACGAGTCCTTTATTATCGCAAGCACCGCAGATACCGCAATGAAAAATACGATGAATATTCTCATAACGAACACTTGCTTATGCTCGTTCATTTCCTTCTTTTTTAAAGGCTTTATCACATCAAGCGTAAATGTCGAACTTGATGTAAGCACAAGCGAAGAAAGCGTGGACATCGATGCCGCAAGGACAAGCACGATCACGATTGCGATAATAATCGGACTGAGGCTTGAAAGCATCGTAGGCACGATCGAATCGTAAAGAGGTGTGCCGTTTGTGCTGTATTCGATCTTATCCGCATAAAGTCTTCCGAATCCTCCGAGGAAATAGCATCCTCCCGCAACTATTATCGCAAAAAGAGTTGAAATTACGGTGCCTTTGTGTATATCGTTTTCACTCTTTATCGCGTAAAACTTTCCGACCATTTGAGGAAGTCCCCATGTTCCGAGCGATGTAAGGATTACGACAAAGAGAAGCGACATGGGATCAGGTCCGAAAAACGAAGAAAACGCTCCCTGTTCCCAGCCTTCCGCGGGAATTTTTGAAAGTGATTTTGTTGCTTCCAAAAGTCCTCCGTTATCTTTAACAACGGCAAGCACAACAACAACGATTCCGAAAAGCATTATGATTCCTTGTATAAAATCGTTTATGGCCGTTGCCATATAGCCGCCGAATATTACATAAATTCCGGTAAGCACCGCCATAACCGTGATAACAACCCAGTAAGGTATATCAAAAACAAGTCCGAAAAGGCTCGAAAGTCCGTTGTACAACGAAGAAGTATACGGAATAAGGAAAATAAACACTATTATTGAAGCAAAAATTTTAAGCGCATTCGATTCGTAACGCTTGCCGAAGAAGTCGGGCATCGTTTTTGCGTCAAGCGACTGGGTCATTATTCTTGTGCGTCGTCCGAGCACGTTCCACGCAAGAAGCGATCCGATAAACGCATTTCCGAGTCCTGCCCATGTCGCACTCATTCCGTAAAGCCATCCGAACTGTCCGGCATAACCCACAAATATAACCGCCGAAAAATACGATGTTCCGAATGCGAATGCGGTAAGCCAGGGTCCTACCGAACGTCCGCCGAGCACAAATCCCATAACTCCCGATGCGCTCTTTCTTGTATAAATTCCGACCGCAATCATTATCGCAAAAAATATGATAAGTAATGTTGAGCTTAAAATAATTGTTTCCATTTTTCCTCCGGATGCATTTTTGATTCTTATCGCTATGTTTTTCGTTCATTAAAGCGTTACGCTTTAAATCGTTACGCTTTAAAGCATTAAAGTAATTGAGATTGTACACGTGAAAATTTGATTTGTCAAGCCTTTATTTAGATTTTGTTTATTCTATGTTAATCCGTCAGCCCCTGTTTTGTTGGACTTTGGTTGGCGTTTTGTTGTACTTTTAAAACTATAATTAGGGTCGTAAAAACAAAGTGCTTATAAGAGAACCCCTCATAACCCCAAGAATATAGCCTTGTATCAATATCCCCTGTTGGTGCAAGGCTACATTTCTGAAAAAACATTTCAGAGGTTACCACCATATGCAAAAAGGCATTATATTGATTGCGGACGATTCCGAAATAAACAGATACATGCTTCGTGAGATGTTTGAGAACAGCTACGAAATTATCGAAGCGGACAACGGTGACGACACTCTTTCGATCATTAACGAATACGGTCGAAAGATTTCCGTTGTTTTGCTCGATATTGTTATGCCCAAAACCTCAGGGCTTGATGTTTTAAAGGAAATGCACCGAACCGGAATCATAAGACATGTGCCCGTCATTTTGGTCACCGCAAACTATACGGAAGACATTGAAGATCAGGCTTATTTGCTCGGAGCGTCCGATGTCGTTTCAAAGCCCTATTCGAGGCGTGTTGTTTTAAAGCGTACAAACAACATAGTCGAGCTTTACAAAGAAAAAAACAATATGGCAAAAGAGCTTAAGAAGCGTTCCGAGGCTTTAATCGAGAGCCACGAAAAATTGCAAAAGCAAAACGATTTTCTTGTAAACGCCTTAAGCTCCGTTGTCGAATACAGGGATTTGGAATCGGGCGAACACGTTCAAAGAGTAAAGAATTATACAAAGATAATGCTCACCTACCTTCTTATTTATCATCCCGAGTACGGTCTCACCGAAGAAGATGCGGAAATAATCACTCTCACATCGGCGCTTCACGATCTCGGTAAAATTGCGATTCCCGACCGGATTCTCACAAAGCCCGGCACTCTCACTCACGACGAATTCGAAGAAATAAAAAAGCATACAATCTACGGTTGCGAAATCTTAAACCACTTTAAGCAGGAAGAAACGCCCTTTTATAAAACATGCTACGAAATCTGCCGTTCTCACCACGAGCGCTATGACGGATCGGGATATCCCGACGGACTTAAAGGTGATGAAATTCCGATAAGCGCCCAAATCGTATCGATTGTGGACGTTTTTGACGCACTCAGCAGTAAACGCGTTTATAAAGACGCATACCCTCTCGAAACCGCTTACACGATGATCGTATCCGGCGAATGCGGTTCTTTTTCACCGGCAATACTCGATTGTTTTAAACGTGCAAAAGATGCAATTTTTGAATGTACAAAATTATTAAACAATAAGGCGGTCTAATAATTTATAAAAAAATGCCGATAGATATATACGGATAAATGTTTAACCTAAAAAAAATTAACGAAAACCCATATTTATCAGGAGGTCATATGAAGTTAAAAGAATGTTACGACTTACTCGGAGCCGATTATAACGGAGTTTTGAACCGCCTTATGCGCGAAACTTCAATAAGCAAATTTTTGATCATGATGTTAAAGGACACACAATGGGCAGAGTTTCACGATTCGATTTCAAAGAATGATTACGAAACGGCTTTCAGAAACGTGCATACTCTTAAAGGTACGTCTTTGAACTTGGGTCTCACGGGACTCGCAAATGTTTCGAGCGTTCTCACGGAAGCTCTTCGTGGCGGCGCCCCCACATGCGATATATCCGAAATGATAAAAAATCTCGATGCGGAATATGACAAAACAATGAAAATGATAAAGGAATACTCCGAAAATCCCGAGATTTGATTTGCAGAGTTACGTGTATCATTACATATATCGTTAAAATTAAAAAAAAGATTTTTCGATAAGACAAAAAAAGTGCGGTTTTAAAAAACCGCACTTTTTTTAACGGAGAAGGAGGGATTTGAACCCTCGCGCCGCTTCTCACGACCTGCACCCTTTCCAGGGGTGTCCCTTCAGCCTCTTGGGTACTTCTCCAAAAGCCTAAACAGCTAAAAACAATATTTAAAAAATCCCGGACAAAAATCCGGAAACGGAGAGCAAGGGATTCGAACCCCTGTGGGCTTTCGCCCTAACGGTTTTCAAGACCGCCCCGTTATGGCCGCTTCGGTAGCTCTCCATTACGTCCTCAAAACGTACTTGTGAATCTTACCACAGAGGCAAATCAAAGTCAAGAAGATTTTTATCTTTTAAAAAGAGCGTAAAAAGCCTTGTTTTAAGGCATTTTCGCTCTTTCGTTCAAATAAAATTCCATAATTTTGAGGTCCGATGCGGTCGTAAGTTTTATGTTTTCCTTTTTGCCCGGAAGCATCGCAACTTTCCCGTTACCGTACTTTAAAACAACCATCGCGTCGTCGGTAATGCTTGTGTCGTTTGCGTGAATCGCCTTTTCGTAGCTTTTAAGCGCAAGACTCGTTTTAAAGCATTGCGGAGTTTCCGCAATCCATGTGTTTGCTCTCAGGGGCGTAAAAGTAATATTCCCCCCTTCGTCCGTAACCTGAACCGTATCGCTTGACGGTACTCCCACAACACATGAGCCTTTTGTTTGCACATAATCGGACGCACAATTAATTGTTTCTGTATCAATCAAAGGACGTGCTCCGTCGTGTATCAATACATAATCGGAATTTTTTGCCGCAAGAAGTCCAGCATAGACGGAATTGTATCTTTCTTTTCCGCCCGCAACAATATCCGTACACTTTGTGATATTGTATTTTTTTATTATATCGTTCGTGCAAAATTCGATATCATTCGCATCGCAAACAAGAATTATTTTGTCAACGACGCTTCTCTGGAACGCTTCAAGCGACCACACAACAACCGGTTTACCGCAAATTACCGTATATTGTTTCGGGATATCCCCGCCGAATCTTCTTCCTTTCCCCGAGGAAAGCACAATTGCCGAAATCATCCTTTTTCTCCGAGCTTCAAATTCGGGATCGCATTCAAATCCGTTCCCGAAATATTTCCTTTGATAAATTCATAATATGCGGCCGCTCCGATCATTGCGGCATTGTCCGTGCAAAAAATCGGAGAAGGATAAATCATGGTATAACCTCTCTTCTCGCACTCTGCACTCATTTGTGCCCGTAATGCCGAATTTGACGCAACTCCGCCCGCCATCGCGATCGTCTTAAATCCGTATTCCTTTGCGGCATGCATTGTTCTTTCCGTAAGCATCTCGACTGCTGCCGCCTGAAAGCTTGCGGCAACGTCCGCGGGATTAATCGTTTCGTTTGTCATTAGAGCCCGGTTCAAATAATTCAAAACGGCGGATTTTAACCCCGAAAAACTAAAATCATAGGGTGCGTCGCCAACCTTTGCCCTCGGAAACATAATTGCTTCGGGATTTCCCGTTTTTGCGATTTTGTCGATCTTCGGTCCCCCGGGGTATCCGAGCCCTATCGCGCGCGCAACCTTGTCATAAGCCTCTCCGCATGCATCATCCTGGGTACGGCCGAGTATTTCATATTCACCGTAGTCTTTTACTATAACGAGATGTGTATGACCGCCAGACACTATAAGGCACAAAAAAGGCGGCTTTAAGTCCGGGTGTTCCAGGAAATTTGCCGAAATATGGCCTTCTATGTGATGCACTCCGACAAGAGGGAGATGAGAAGCATAAGCGCATGCCTTTGCAAATGACACACCGACAAGTAAGGGTCCCACAAGTCCCGGTCCGTAAGTCACCGCAATTGCGTCAAGTTCACCGAGTGTCATCCCCGCGTCTTTAAGTGCCTGTTCCGTAACGATATTGATTTTTTCGATATGTTTTCTCGACGCGATTTCAGGCACAACACCGCCGTACAAAGTATGCAAATCGATTTGAGAATATATGACGTTCGAAAGCGCCTCACGCCCGTTTTTTACAACCGCCGCGGCGGTTTCGTCGCATGACGATTCAATTGCAAGTATTTTTATGTCTTTCATTTTCTTCCTTCTTTGATTCATCGACCGTAAAAAATAATCACCTGTCACAGCATATTGCTGCTTTTCGACAGTCTCCGTATATTGCGATTAATCGGCGAATTCAACGGGATCACACTTTTCCCATCCCAGTATCTTCCAATTCCCGTCGGAATCTTCTCTTAAAACAAATTTTTCGTATGTTTTTTCGATATTCTTTTTGTTTTTCACGACAAAAAGACCGACAATCGTGGCATAATCGGAACCGTTTTTAGTATAATACCGTACCTGACTGTCAAGCTGAATATTGGTTAGTGACATCGTCTTTTTTTCACTCTTAAATGCCAAAATTTCGTCATAAAGATTTGTCGTATACGTGTCAAGCGGATTGATCGCGAGAAGCTCATCGTCAAAAAGCATTCTCAATTGATCGACTATCTTGTAAAACTCGTCTTCGGTGTACGTTTTTGACATAAGACACACGTTTATCCTTTGATAGAGCTTTACGACCTCTTTGACGCTTGACGGATAAAATCTTGTGAGATCCTTGTCTATTATTGCTTCAGCCTCGGTATTTGTGGTCTTTGCGGTTGAAAAAACAGAATTGTTTCTTTTATTGTTAACCGTATAAAAAACAATCCAAACAACTATTGCCGTAATCACAACACCGCCGATTATCGTTCCGACATACTTTTTCAAGCTTCTTCCTCCGCATCTTCAAATTTTAATACTTTGCTTTGGCCGTCATGTGCACAAACCGTGTTTTCAAATATCTTTTTTGCAAGTCCCAAATACTCTTTCGGTCGGGTCATGGACGGACTGTAATGTGTGAGCCACATTTCTGTGACGCCCGCGTCTCTCGCGATTTCCGCTGCCTCCAAAAAAGTCATATGCTTTTTCTTTACGGCATCCTCTTTCTTTTCGGGTTCTCCGTACATTCCTTCACATATGAACAAATCGGAAGCCGCTGCATTTGTCACTATATCCGCAGTCGGGCGCGTATCCGTGCAATATGTAACCTTTAGACCCTTTCTGTCGGGTCCCATCACCATATCGGGCGTAAACACTTTGCCCTCATATTCCATTACATTTCCTTTTTGCAAAGGGTTCCAAAATTTTAAAGGTATATCAAGGCTCTTTGCTTTTTCCGCATCAAACCTTCCTTTTCTCTTTATTTCAATCGAATATCCGTAGCATGTTACATTATGATTAACCTTGAAAGCATTTATCGTATATCCGAAAAACTCGAAAGTTTCCGTGTTTTCCGCGATTTCGATAAGCTTTATTTCAAACGGAAGCTCGGGCGCTATGATTCTGAGTGCCTTTACAACACGTGTAAGTCCCGGCGGTCCTATCATAACAACGGGCTCGGTCCTGTCAGCGTTTCCCATCGACAGTAAGAATCCCGGAAGTCCGCTTATGTGATCCCCGTGAAAATGCGTAAAGAGCATGATGTCAACATCATGGAAGCTGCATCCCGCCTCACGCATCGCGACCTGTGTGCCCTCTCCGCAGTCAATCAAAATCCCCTTACCGTTGTATCGTAGCATAAGTGCGGTAAGCCACCTGTTCGGAAGAGGCATCATTCCGCCCGTTCCGAGTAAACATATATCAAGCATTATTGTACTCCGCTGTTCATTAAAAGTTTCATTACAGAGGCGTCTTCCCTCGGATTTTCATAAAAACCTTTTCTGATTCCTATTTCGGTAAATCCGAGCTTTTTGTAAAGTGCCTTTGCGGCTTCGTTGCTTTTTCTCACTTCGAGAAAGAATTTTGTGATTCCGTACGCATTTTCCTTTGAAATCATTTTTGACATCATAGAAAAACCTATCCCACGGTTTCGCACGGATTCCTTTACGCAAACATTTTCGATTTCTCCCTCGTCGTCCGCAAAATAGACGGAAACATATCCAAAAATTTCGTCGTCCGCATCCGATGCGGCAACATACATATGACAATTTTCGTTTAAAAGAGATTCTTTAAAAGCATCTTCCGACCATGCGTCCGAAAAGCTTTCCGATTCGATTTTCGACACTTCCCTCAAATCTTTCTCCGTCATGTCACGAATTTTCATTTCGTTCTCTTTCCGCCTGTGATAATCTTAAATATTCGGGCGTGAGGTCGTCAGCCTTAACCCACTTTCCCTCTTTAAAAAGAGCAAGCGCACGCACGGCAAGACTTCCCGCACGCTGTACGTTGTTATTTACGGGTGCATATTGATGCGAAACCTTCACATCTTTTTCCAATGTGTCTTTAAACACACTCACTCCGTCGCCGAGAAAAATTACGCGTTCGTTTTGCCTGTTTACGATATCGATAATATCACCGATAGGCACCGCCATTTGACCGTAAATTGTTTCAAATCCGTCTCCCGAATTCCTGTAGACTCCCGTATATACCTGGTTTCTGCGTGCGTCCATGAGCGGCACTATATTTCCGTCAAAGCCGAAAATGTTTGATGCAATCGTTTCCGTTGTGGGAACGGGAACAATCGGGCAATTTAAGGCAAATCCGAGTCCTTTTGCGGTTGCCGCACCGATCCTGAGTCCGGTAAAACTTCCCGGTCCGTTTGATACGGCTATGGCACTTATCTCTTTCAAATCGATTCCCGTGCGCTTTACAAGTTCATCTATAAGAGGAAGAAGCGTTTCCGAATGTGTAAGCTTTAAATTGAGTGTAAACTCGGCAATCATTTTTTCCTCGTTTACATATGCCACCGAAGCCACAAGCCCCGACGATTCGATTGCAAGTATGTTTGTCATTTTGTTATGCCTTCTTTATTTCGATATCTCTGTAATCAAAGCCTTTTTCAAGGTTCTTTTTAATTGTGACGTAAATCGCGCCCGCAGGAATCAATTCTTCTATTTTTTCGGACCACTCTATAAGAGTCACTCCGTC
>CAZZFV010000062.1:0-8793 GCA_964653855.1 uncultured Lachnospiraceae bacterium | reverse complement strand
AGTTTAAGCCGCTTTGCTATAAATACGAGCACGAATACTTACTTGAAACCGGCGGCACGGTTTATCCTGGAGTAAAAGAAACATTTAAAGCACTCTCACAATCCCGCCCCCTCTTTATCGTGAGCAATTGCCAAAGCGGCTATATCGAACTCATGATGAAAAAAACGGGAATCACGGATTATGTGAAGGATTTTGCGTGCTACGGAGATAAGGGGCTCTTAAAAGCCGAAAACATACGCCTTATCGTATCGCGAAATTCTCTAAAAAAACCCGTATATGTGGGTGACACCCAAATGGATGCGGACGCGTGCGATGCGGCACAGGTTCCGATTATCCATGCCGCTTACGGATTCGGAACGGTAAAGGCACCTTATGCCGCGATTCACAATATCGGTGAACTTGAGAAATTTTGACATTTTAATTGACGGTAACACAAATGGAAACAATAAAGTTATACGATTCAGACGCATACATGACGGAGTTTGACGCATTCGTCCTCTCATCGGAGCCCGGCACATATAAAGGGCGCGACATATTTAAAGTAGTCCTCGACCAAACCCTCTTTTTCCCCGAAGAAGGCGGTCAGTCGCCGGACTTAGGAGTGCTCGGCGACGCAGACGTTTTATATGTGCAAATTTCTTCTTCCGTCATCACGCACTATGTAACAAACTCTCTCCCCGTAGGATTAAAGGTTCACGGAAAAATCGATTTTCACCACCGCTACAGCAACATGCAGCAGCATTCCGGCGAACACATATTTTCCGGAATCGTAAATTCAAAGTTCGGATTCAACAATGTCGGCTTTCACTTAAGCGACAATTCCGTGACGATGGATTACGACGGGGTTTTGAGTAAAGAGGAAATAGTTCAAGTCGAATATCTCGTAAACCGCGCCATATGGGAAAATGTTGAGATAAAAGCTTATTATCCTACAGCTGAAGAATTAAAAAGCATAGACTACAGAAGTAAGAAGGAGTTATCGGGGCCCATACGTATAGTCACGATTCCCGGATATGACACATGCGCATGCTGTGCTCCTCACGTAAAACGCACCGGCGAAATAGGAATGTTGAAGGTCATAGGATTCCAAAATTACAAAGGCGGAATAAGACTTCATATTTTATGCGGTGAACGTGCCCTCAAATACTTTAACGAGTCTCTTGATCTTGTATCCGAAATCACGGATTCTCTCACAACGGGCCGTGAAAACGTTGTAACAAACATCGAAAAAATGAAAGACGAAATAAGTACGCTTCGTTCAAGCGTTGCCGCGCTCAAATACGAACTTATCATGAACGAAGTAAAGGATATACCGGAAACTCATGAAAACATAATTTTGTTTAAAGAAAAAACGGATTCCTTCATAATGAGAAACGTTGTAAATTCGCTTGTTACAGTGCGCCCCGGCTTCTCCGCATTTTTTTCCGGGGACGACGAAACGGGCTACAATTACATAATCGGATGCAAGTCGGGTGACTTGACAGAAATACAAAAGAAGTTAAATTCACTCGGCGCACACGGCGGCGGAAAAGCGCAAATGATACAGGGAAGCGTAAAAGCGACAAAAAAAGAAATCGAAGAAATATTAAAATAAGCGGCACGACCGCATCAGAAGCCATGCGCCATATAAAAACATTCAAAAAACACAACGGGCACCGAATTTTTTCGATGCCCGTTTTTTGTATCATTTCGTTTGTGTCATTCTCAATTTAAATATCGTTCTCACAAACATACTCGTATGTCTGTCTTTTTACAACAACTCTCGCCTTACCGTCTTTCACAAAAATCACCGGCGGTATGATGTTACGGTTGTAGTTTGATGCCATGGAATAGTTGTAGGCTCCTGTTGAAAATACGGCGCATATGTCTCCGGCGGCACATTTTGCGATTTTTACGTTTTCACCGAGCAAATCTCCGCTTTCGCAGCATTTGCCGGCAACGGTGACAACCATATTCCGAGATTCACATGCTTTATTTGCTATAAGAAAATCATACTTTGCGCCGTAAAGAATGTAACGTGGATTATCTTGCATTCCGCCGTCAACGGACACATATGTTCTCACATCCTTTATTTCCTTTACGGAGCCGATTGTATAAAGCGTTGTTCCCGCTTCTCCCACAATACTGCGGCCGGGCTCCATCATGATAAAAGGAAGTTTTACTTTAAGACTTTCCGCACACTCCTTAAGAGTTTTGGAAACCGCTTCCATATATGCGGGATACTCGATTCTTGCGTCCTCGTCCGTATAATTTATTCCGTATCCGCCTCCAAGGTTCAATTCATCCGTTTCTACTCCTGTCTCATTCTTTATTTTCTTAATAAAATTCATCATGATTTTTGCCGTTTCGACAAAAGGCAAAAGCTCATGTATTTGAGATCCGATATGGCAATGAAGTCCTTTAAAAGTTATATTTTCGGACGCAACCACTTTTTTTACGGCATCAATCGCTTCACCGTTTTCAAGCGCAAATCCGAACTTCGAGTCGATTTGCCCCGTCATTATAAACGAATGCGTATGTGCGTCAACACCGGGCTTTATTCTCAGTAAAACAGAAACATCCTTTTTAAACTCATTTGCTATTACGGACAAATTTTCAAGTTCTTCGATATTGTCGACGACAATCCTGCCTACATTTTCCTTTACGGCAAAAGTAAGCTCATCGCGCGTTTTATTGTTTCCGTGAAAGCAGATTTTTTCTGCCGGAAATCCCACGGAAAGCGCCGTATAAAGTTCGCCACCCGACACAACGTCGGCACCCAAGCCCTCTCTCATCGCAATTCTGTATATTTCCTTACACGAAAAGGCCTTTGAAGCATAATAAATCAGTCCGTTTCCGTTATAAAACCTGTCTATCGAATTTTTATACTCCCGCATGGCGGATAAAATTTTGTCTTCCTCCATAACATACAAAGGAGTCCCATATTCATGCGCAAGTTCAACCGTGTCAACGCCGCCGAGTACCAAGTGTCCCGCCTTGTTTACTTCAAAAGTTCTGTTCATGATGTTTTCCTCTTTAAAAAAAATAAAAAAGAATACGTCGGAGAAGCTTTTTGCAACCCCGACGTGTTCAAAAATGTATTTTTTTCCCACCGGCCTTTGAAAACTCCGCACGTTGTTCGCTCCGACGAACCAACTTGCAATCAAGTATCCAATGAGGGAATGACTTAAGTATTTGCAACGATTCTACAACGATATCATTACAAGAGAATTATAACCATATTATTGGCAAAATGTCAAACATAAATCTTATTTTTTTTCATTTTTTTTCGTCTTTTATTCATCGACATTTAATATGATGTAATAATACAAATCATCCATTTTGATCCGGATCTGTCCGTTTCTTATGTAATTTTCGCCTTTTTCCTTATTTTTCCCCGAATTTATAAGGGCATATATTCCGTCAATGTCTTCCGCGGTGATATTTATGAGTTTTGAAGCGGCAATAACATGAAGCTTGTTTGAGTTCTTTCTTATGAAGCTTACCTGCTTTACCGCATCGTTGTAACTGTCTATGTATAAATCCGCATAAGGAATCGTTGCCGTGCGTTCATAACCGTATGTGTCATCGGAAATATCTTCCGCAACGGACACAAGATATTCGATTGCGTCCGTAACATCCGAATACATTGATGTGTCAATCGGTGTCGGTGTCGCCGTAAGTGACGCAAACGGCTTGTATCCCACAGGCGTAGGTGTGGGAGAAGCATATGCGATCGTTATCGTTGCGGTGCCTTTATAAATGGTATTTGTCTCGCTCACCTTAACCTTACACGTTATTTTGCATATGCCGGATCTTAATGCCGTAACAACACCGTTACCGTCAACGGATGCGATTCTTGAATTTGACGAACTCCACGTAATCGTTCCGGCATCGCGTCCCGCATCATATCCTTCCGCATTAAAGAACTTAAGTTTCATTGTTTCGCGGGTATTCATCGTATATTTTGATGAGGTATCGTTTGAGCTTTTCAAAACTTTCATTACGCCGTATGCGGAGGACGATGACGTTTGCACAAGCGAAGTGTTTGTTTTATTCACACTGTAGCAAAGAATATGCGTATACTTAGGGTAGCTCGACCATGTTTTTTTATAATTGTTGTAGTCAAAAAGTGTAATCGGATTTACACTCCAAAGTGTTCTCGAGTCGCTTACGATTGCTTTTTGCGCAGCCAAACTTTCTTCCCTCGCTATGTATGTGAAGTGCTGTGAATGCGCAAGCACAACATAATATCCCGCATTGATATACTTTAATATTTCTTCGGCTTTTTTGGTCTCGGTAAGCGCGGAAACATCATACTTTCCCACAAGCTTTATTTGATACCCGAGGCTTTCCGCATATTTTACAGGAAGCATTCCGTAACCGGCGCAGTTCGATTCATAGCAATCCTGACGTATATAACGCTGTCCGTTGTAGCTTGTGCCTCTCGCCCAGTTGTAAAGCATATCGGGGTCAAAGCCCGCGGGCACCGGGCATCCGCATTCAACAAGAAGTTTTGCATATGCAACCAGGTGACAGCCGTACCACCCCACCGCACCGTACTTTGACGCTCCCTGAAGCCAATACCGCCAATCCGACGAATATTGGTCCGACGCAACCATTGCCGTGTCACTGCTCGGAGCATTTTTGCTCACCCTTGTTACGGTCGCGGCATAAGCATAAGAATACATTCCCGTGCATATCATGCTTATCATGAGCAATACACATATTATTTTTTTATGTTTAAAGTTTTTCATATATTTCATGTAACAACCTCTGTACCCGCATCTTAATTCAAAAAATAGACATTTCGGTGTCAATAAAATGTCATTTTTAAGTCAAAACGTTTATTATGTCACCGACAATTACACTGTGACAAAACATACCGACAAAAAAGCGCAATTGTCTTACTTAAAAAAAGTGCTTTCTAGTCCGCCGACTTTCCTTCGGTAACGCTGTTTGTTACCCCGGTTACCGTGACACACACATTCTTTTCTTTTACAAAGCCATATTTTTTATCTGAAGCACCGTATTTGCCCGCGTTAACACACAAATCTTCCAAAACGATTCCGTTTATATCGTATTGCAATTTATCTTCTTTTATATCAAGGAAAACATCCGCTGTAGCCTCGGCGTTCTTAAATATAATGTCATATACCGTTGATTTCTTAATTTCCGCACCCGGAGGCAAATTAAAAAACTGTGTCCACGGATTGATATTCAAAAAACTGTGCACATGCGCTTTTATGTTATAAAGCAAAATATTGTGATAACTTTGCGGTGTATCCGGGCGCATTTTGAACCACAACAAATTTCTGCATTCACGCGCTTCAATATTTCTCACCGTAATGTCTTCGTCTTCAATCGACTCCGAACCGCACGTTAAGACACTGTGACACTTTTCGAACACGGAGTCTTCGATCAAAATATTATAGTTTTTCCCGTTACGCGCATCCTTATCCGCATCATAGCCTTTTCCGCCCTTTAGTGCGACGGCATCATCGTTTACCGACATATAGCAGTCTTTGATATGCACATCGTGACATACGTCGATATCGATTGCGTCGGTGCTCGGCGCTTTAACGGGAAAATCCGGCGACATAAATTTGCAATCAAAAATCTTGACGTGATCGCACTTATACAGATGACATGTCCAAAATTGCGAATCTTTAAGTGTAACGCCCGTAACGGTCACATCCGAGCAATTTGATACATAAATAAGCCTTGCGCGCTGTTCGTCTTTATTTAGACATGCGGGATTCCATTTTCTTCTGTTCCAAAAGGCTTTCCACGACCTTTCGCCGTTTCCGTTTATTGTGCCTTCTCCGCTTATCGAAAAATTTTTCATGTTATCCGCATTTATAAGTGCCGAATAATAAAGGCACGTTTCGCCTTCGATCCTTGTTTCCGTGACGGGGTAATCGGAGATATCGTCGCTCCCCATGATCTCTCCGCCTTTTTCGATATAAAGATTAACGTTTTCCTTAAAAAAAAGCGCACCGGTAATATATGTTCCCGCAGGTACAAAAATCACACCGCCGCCGGACATGTGCACTTTATCAATAAGCGCTTGAAAAAGTTCCGTGTAAATCTTTCCGTCGGCTTTTACTCCGTATTTCGTTATATCATAACTTTTATTCATATATTGTCCGTTTTTTTTGATATAGTTCCAAAGTCCCGAAAAATTATTTTATTCTTTTTTTATAAAATACACAACAAAAAAATCAAGTTAAATGCAAAAAATCAAATCCCATACAAAAAAACCTCCGATAAACACGCAAAAATCCGGACCGACCCCCGATCGATCCGGATTTCACGTACCCTAAAACACCCTTTATAAAAACATCCGTCCCTATATCCGAATGCTTTTACCCTTTTATAACTTATTGCACTATATGACTTCCTTTTGACGGATCTTTTACCACTTCCACATGACACGGAATATTGTTTTCAAGCAATTTCACATGGCTTATTATTCCTATCATTCCGCGTCCGCGCTTAACGCTTTCAAGCACATCCATCGCTTCCGAAATCGATTCGTCGTCAAGCGTACCGAAGCCTTCGTCAATAAACAAAGCTTCAATTTTAAGACCCGAGCATTGCGCAACAACCGACATTCCGATTGAGAGTGTAAGCGCCACAAGGAATTTTTCACCGCCCGACAAATTTCTCACGTTTCTCATTCCGTTGTTGTTTTGCCCGTTCTCGCTGTTTGCGCATGCATCATGAACGACAAGCTCCAGTCCCTTCATTCTTCCAACGCCCTTGTCGTCGGACCTGAAAAGCTTGTAACGTCCGTCATGAATTTTTGAAAGCAATTTGTTTGCTTCCGAAATGATTCTGTCAAACATGATGCCGAGCACATAACGCTGCAATCCGATTCCGTTTGAACCCACAAGCATTTTTGCGAATTTGTCTTCTTCAAGCACTTCATCGATGTTTGCGTCATAATAAGCCTTGTCTTTTTTAAGTCTCGTTAGCTTTTCCGTAAGACGCTTAATATCATTTTCGTTTTGTGCTTTTAATCCTGTAAAACGGTCGCGCACCTCGTTGATTTCGTTTTGACGATTTGCAAATGCGCTTGCATCCGGGCGAATCTTATCCTTTAATTCGGGTTCCGCTTCCGCAATTTCATCCTTATTTTTTTTGAGCATTGCTTCCTCTTTGCTGATTTTCCCTTGAATCTCACGCTGCTCATCGATACTCAGCATTTTTTCCTTTGCTTCCGCTTCCGATAAAAATCCCGATTCCTTTAATGCTTTTTCGAGATTTAAGAGGGCATCCGTGTGTTTCACTTCCGTCAACTCGATATCCGTTTTTAAATTTTTGATTTTTTCGTTATGGCGTTCAAGCGCGTCATGCGCCGTATTGTATTCTCTTTCGAGGTTGGCGGTCTCCATGTTAAATTCATCGATTACCCGATTGCATGCAGAGATTTCTTTATCCAAATCACGCAAATCCGAAATTCCTTCCGTCATGCTCTCCGATGCCGATTTTACGCGCTCCGCCGCAACCGTTCTTGATTGCGCGCGTAATTCTTTTTCCGATTTTATGCGGTTTAAATTTTCTTCTGAACTTTTACGTGCGCTTTCCGCATTTTCCCATTGTTTCTTTGCGCGCGATTGCTTTTCTTCCGCATTTTCGACATCAATTTTCGAAACGGATGTCGACTTTTTTGCGGGAGCGGGATGATTCATGCTTCCGCAAACGGGACAAGGCGTGTTTTCGGTAAGCGTTCCCGCAATTTCCCCGTAAATTCCCGCATAATATGCGTTTCTTGTGTCGGTTGCGGATTTTTCCGCTTCCGTGTAGCTTAAATAAGCATTTTTTGAAGCCGAAACAGCCTTTTCATAATCTCCGGATGCGGCCGCATATGACGCTTCAATCTCCTTTACCGCTCTTCCCGCCGCATCAAGCGCACGTCGTAAATCATCGATATTTTCATATATCGGGCGCTTTGACGAAAGGACGGCTTTCTTTTCGCTTTGTTCTTTTACAACCGTTTTTTTGTTGTGCTCGTCAAGCGCGTTCTTTGCCTTATTTTCGTTAGCCAAAAAAAGCGCCGTTTTTTGTTCAAGTACGTCTGTGTCGCGTTTTTTAAGCTTTAATTCGTTTTCTGTTCTTTCTTTTTCCCTTATCGGCTCACGTAACGCTTCCGCTCTTACCGCATTTTTTAAATTTTCTTTTGCGGCAATGTATTTCGGATATCCCGCTTCAAGTCCTTTCTTCGTATACAAAAGTTTATCGAAGTATTCGAATTTTTGGGATAACAATTTATCCGCCTCAAGCAGGTCTGTTTTTTCTTTTATATTGAACGATTCGAATTTTTTCTTTGCTTCTTCAAGTTCCGCTTCTTTTTTTAAGATAACCGTTTCAAGCTCGGATATATCATTAACACGCTCCTCAAAAAGCGCGTTGCCTATTTTATTTTTTATATCGTCAAATTCTTTTTTTCGCGCATTTACCTTTGTTTGCATACGTACCGCATAGTTTCCCCATGCGTCGGCATTAAAAAGCCGCTTTAAAATATCTTCCTTTTCGGCGGTTCCCGCCTCGATAAATTCCTCAAATTTTCCTTGAGGCAAAAGCACAACCTGACGGAACTGACTTGCGTTGAGTCCGATAAGTTCTTCCGCTTTCTCCGCCATTTTCGTCAATGTCATGTTTGCGGAACCGATTGTGACAAAATTTCCGGCGGGATCCAGCTTTAATACCGCAAGCTCCGTGTTAATGTTTGTGCGCTTCGGAATAAGGCGGCGTACAAATTGATATATTCCGTCACGTGCCTCAAAAGTAAATTCGACGATTGTTTCC
>CAZZFV010000061.1:0-9377 GCA_964653855.1 uncultured Lachnospiraceae bacterium | reverse complement strand
ACAAAATTTTCTTAAAAACAAGTTATTACATATTTCCGGGGAGCCCGGGTTACAAAAAAGACGGAGCTGTTTTAAGCTCCGTCCAAGTCTTTTATCCGATATATTTATCCGGTGTTTTTATCCCATCACCGCAATTACGTTATACTCCTTTTTCCCTTTTTCGTACGGAATAACTGTGCCCTGTATCTCTTTACCGTCAACAATGAGGCACTTTACTCCTTTTTCCGTGCCGTTTTCATTCTTAACTTCTATATGATATACGGCATCCCTGTACGTTCTTTCCACCTTAAAGCTTCCAAAATCTTTCGGAACGCAAGGATTGACTGAAAGTCCGTTAAGTGTGGGGTAAATTCCCAGGATATATTGCGACACGTTTGTAAATGTCCATGCGGCTGTTCCCGTGAGCCAGCTGTTTTTGGCTTCCCCAAAGAACTTTGCGTCGGCGCCTGCAACCATTTGTGAATAAACGTACGGCTCCGTGCGGTGAATTTCACTGATATCCTCTATGTATGCAGGGCACGTTTTTTTATAAATTTCAAATGCCCTGTCGCCGTGTCCGAGAACGGTTTCCGCAATCGACACCCAGGGATTGTTGTGACAGAATATCCCCGCGTTTTCCTTATACCCGGGCGGATATGACGTGATTTCGCCAAGTTCTAGGTGATACTCCGTGTACGCCGGTTGCAAAAGCATAATGCCGTATTTTGTATCAAGTTTTTCTTTTACGGAGCGAAGCGCTTTTTCCGCATTTCCTTCTTTTACGCCTATTCCAGCCATCACGCACATACCTTGAGGCTCGATGAAAATTTGTCCTTCCGTGCAAGTTTTCGATCCCACCTTGTGGCCGAACGCGTCATAGGCTCTCACAAACCATTCTCCGTCCCAGCCCGCATCCATTACGGCATCATAAAGCTTCTTTACTTCCGCTCTCACGCGCGAGGCTTCACGAGCATCTCCCAGTGCCTCCGCCATGTCGGCGTATTCAAGACCGTATTTGACGCCCATGCCGCCTATAAACACGGATTCCGCAACGGGGCCTTCAGACGGCCCAAACGTCTGGAACGATTCACCCGGATGCTCCGAAAAGCAATTTAAATTAAGGCAGTCGTTCCAATCGGCGCGTCCGATCAGGGGAAGCTTGTGCGGTCCTTTGTGATTTACGATATAGTCAAACGAACGCTTCAAGTGTTCCATGAGCGACGTTGCCTTTGACATATCGTTATCGTACGGAACTTTCTCATTTAAAATACCG
This sequence comes from uncultured Lachnospiraceae bacterium, assembly GCA_964653855.1. Lineage (GTDB taxonomy): Bacteria > Bacillota > Clostridia > Lachnospirales > Lachnospiraceae > RGIG3528. Next base: position 8,125 of record CAZZFV010000061.1, on the reverse strand, counting down.
AGGTCACCCGTTTCTCTCACATATGCGCTTGTGCCCGCAATGAGCCACAGGGGGTCATCGTTAAATCCGCTTCCGATATCGGAATTTCCCTTCTTTGTGAGCGGCTGATATTGGTGATATGCGCTTCCGTCTTCAAATTGCGTCGACGCGATGTCGATTATTCTTTCGCGCGCGCGGTCGGGAATAAGATGCACAAATCCGAGTAAATCCTGCGCCGAATCACGGAATCCCATGCCGCGCCCGATTCCGGATTCATAATAAGACGCAGACCTTGACATATTGAACGTAACCATGCATTGGTATTGGTTCCATATATTCACCATGCGGTTTAATTTTTCGTCCTTCGATTCTGCGTGGAAGCGCTTAAGAAGATTGTCCCAATAATTTTTGAGTTCCGAAAACGCCTTATCAACCTGCTCTGCCGTCTCGTAACGCGCTATGCATCTGCGTGCAATCGTCTTATTTATAACGTTTTTCTTTTCCCACTTTTTGTCGTGCTCGTTTTCGGCATACCCAAGCACAAATATAAATTCGCGTGTTTCACCGGGCTTTAAGTTTACACTAAGTTCATGCACGGCAACGGGTGACCAGCCGCTTGCAACCGTATTTTTACATTTTCCCGCGAGAACCACATCCGGCTTATCCGCTCCGTTATACATTCCGAGGAAATCGTCACGAATCGTGTCAAATCCCGAAATCTCCGAATTTACCGAGAAAAATGCATAGTGGTCGCGGCGTTCTCTGTATTCCGTCTTGTGATAAATCGTGCTTCCTTCTATTTCCACTTCGCCGCAGCTGAGCAGCCTCTGAAAATTTTTCATGTCGTCGTCGGCATTCCATAAGCACCACTCAACATAGGAAAAAATCTTTAAGTTTTTCTCCAACCCCGAATTGTTTGTGATCGTCAAACGGTTTATTTCGCAATTGTCATTTACGGGAACAAATGCGAGAACGCTTGCCTGCACGCTGTTTTTCATAGACGTAAAGCGTGAATATCCTATTCCGTGACGGCATTCGTAAGAATCAAGATCGGTTCTCGTCGGCTGCCAGCCGGGGTTCCAAATCGTATCGCCGTCTTTGATATAATAATATTTGCCGTTGTTGTCGTATGGCACATTATTGTATCTGTAACGCGTGAGACGAAGTAATTTTGCGTCCTTATAAAACGAATATCCGCCGCATGTGTTTGAAATGAGCGAGAAAAATTCGTTTGTCCCAAGATAATTTATCCATGGGAGCGGTGTACGCGGCGTTGTGATCACATATTCGCGCGCGCTGTCGTCAAAGTATCCGAATTTCATATTGCCTCCAAAAATATCATCCTTTTACGCTGCCTTCCGAAACGCCCTTTATGATGAATTTCGATAAAAACAAGTATACCACAATTACGGGAAGAATCGAAAGAAGTATCAGCATATAAACCTTGCCCATATCAAACTTTGCATAATCCGCCGAGCGAAGCGCCGCAATCATCATGGGAACCGTGCGGAGCTTGGGTTTGTCGAGGATCATGCCCGGGATAAAGAAGTTGTTCCACGATGCGACAAACGAGAAAATCATCTGAACGGCAATCGCCGGCATCATAATCGGAATAACTATCCTGTTGAACGTGTAAAACTCGTGCGCCCCGTCAACTCTCGCGGCTTCCACTATTTCAAGCGGCAAAATGCTTTCCATGTATTGCTTCATATAGAATACAACAACGGGTGCGGCAATTCCCGGGATTATAAGCGGAATATAGTTGTTTGTGAGATGAAGTGTATTGCAAAGTTTTACAAATCCTACCGCCGAAATCTGGGAAGGAATCATCATAACGGCAAGTATAAACGTAAATGCCGCTTTTTTAAAGCGAAATTCGTAACAATGTATTCCGAATGCGGTGAGCGCCGAAAAATATGTGGTGAGAATCGACGATGCCGTCGCTATAAGGAACGAATTTAACATTCCCCTCGGAATATCGATCGACTGGTCGTTCCATGCATTTTTGAGGTTTACAAAGAAGTTGTTGTTCGGAATAAGCGTAAAGCCCGAGCTTAATTGTGCCTTCGACCTTGTTGCGTTTACAAACAAAAGGTAAAAGAAAATTAAACAAAGGAACGCAAGGAATATGAGTATCGCATAAACAAATATCCTTGAAACGATGAGCATTATATGCCCTTTTCGGCTGAGTCCGTATATCGATTTGTTTTTATCCGTTTTCATTTACGCTTTCCTCCTTTCTTGTAGGTCGATCTTGTGCCGTCCTGTGTGAGTAGGAACTTATATACAAGTAAACTCAAAACCGCGGAGAATATGAATATAAGTACCGAAAGCGCGCCTGCCGAGCCGTAGTTCTTTGAAGCGCCGAGTTTTTGCTGAACGGACATTATGAGAGTCATTGTCGAGTTGTCGGGCGTGCCCTTGCCTGACGAAAGGATATAAGGCACATCGTACATATTGATACCGCCGATAAGCGATGTGATTACCGCATAAATGATAATCGGCATAAGGAGCGGAAGCGTAACTTTGAAGAACACCTTTACGCTGTTTGCACCGTCTATCATTGCGGCTTCAAAAAGCGACTGGTCGATTCCCATGATGCCCGCCATCAACACAATCGTCGTATTGCCGAACCACATGAGGAAGTTGATGAATGCGACAAGTGCCCTCGCCCAGCCGACATTGTAAAAGAAGTCGAAGCTTTCCTCGATGACGCCCGCGTCAAGAAGGAGTGACCTCACCGGCCCCGTCATTCCGAATATCGTCCAGATGAGCATTGAAAACGCCGATGCCATGATGAGGTTCGGCATATATATAACCGTCTTAAAAAACGGCTGTCCTTTTATATTCAATCTGAAGCTTGTAAACCAAACCGCAAGGATAAGCGCAATAACAAATTGGGGAATTGCGCCCATTATCCACATGATCATCGTGTTGCCTGCATATTTGATGATAGTCGGCACACCGTCGATACGCATTTGGAAAAGCTTGATGTAGTTGTCAAGTCCAACAAAGTTGGGGCCGATTTGCTTTAGGCCCTCTTTGTACATTTCAAAAAAGCTGTATACAAAGGTCAATACCTGAGGAATAAATGACCAAAAGAAGTACACAAGGAAGAAAGGGAGAATAAATATATATCCCCATTTGGAATAATTTATGCCGTGTTTTTTTGCCGTAATATTTTTTTTCATACTTTTCTCCGAAAAAATCCCGGGGTGGGATACAATTGTGGCGTTTTTTTAAAAGAATCGCCGTGCCGGGAGTCCGACACGGCGACTTGATTGCATTTCATTTAAACCGGATTGTTAAACGGTTTAATTATCGATATCGATTTAATTCTTGATATTGATTTACTTCTTGATGTTGATGCTCGGATATGTCTCTGCTACGTAGTTATAGTAGTTTTCCCAAGCCTTTTCCTTTGTAACGGTGCCCTTGTAGTATTCCTGCATCTTGTTCTGGAGACCTTCGTTAAGAAGCTGGTCATACTGTGTATGATACTGCCAAACGATGCTGTCTGTCATCTTTGCGAATACTGCGATATCGTTCTGTCCGCCAAGGAAAGCGTTGCCGTAAGAAGCGTCATTTGCGAACTTCTCAACAACCTTCTTGTTGTTGGGGAACTGACCCTGCTCGGAAACGAGCTTTGTGCATGTGTCTTCATCGTTGATGAATGCGTTCATGATGTCTGCAACGAGGTCTGCGTTATCTGTTCCGTTTGCTGCAAGAAGCCATGTGCCGCCCCAGAAGTGAGCCTGAGGTCCCTTACAAATTGCCCAGTCACCGGATGTGCCCTTTGTTTCGTCAAGAGCCTTTGTCATACAGAAGTTGAAGTACCAAGCGGGTCCGAAGCAGCAAAGAACCTTGCCGTCTGCGTAGAACTGGTCTGTCTTTTCGTCATCCCATACGCCTGCCGTAAGTGTGTAACCGTTCTTAACGTAGGTTTCTGTCTGATCAAGCCACTTTGTGATCTGAGGATCGATGTTTAAATTGTTGTTTTCGTCAACCCATGCGGATGTGCAATTGTTGGAGAATACACGGAATGTCTCTGCAAAAGATCCCGTCATGTAATATCCTTTTTCCTTTGCGGCAGCTGCAACCGCGTCAAACTTATCCCATGTGGAAACGGCTTCCTGAACCTTATCCGGATCGTCTGTTCCGAGAACGGCCTTGGCTATCGAACGGCGATAAACCATTGCGGAAGGACAGCACTGGAAGGAAACGCCCTTAACTACGTTGTTTGCGTCAGAGCAAGCCTGAACGGTGTAAGCGTATGTGTTTGAGAAATCGGTAACGCCGATCTTTGTTACGTCAAGTGTTGCATCGCTGTCAACATACTTAATGATATAGTCTGCTTCCGCAAGGAACAAGTCAACCTTGTCGTTTGCCGCAGCCGAACCCTGATTTGAAAGTGCCTCGTCAAGTTTCTGCTGATAGAGACCGCCGTCGGATGCGTTGATGATCCAGTTAACCGTAATATCGGACGGAACCTTTGATGCATAGTAAGCATTGAAAAATCCCTGGAACTCTTCGTTCCATGCATAGATGTTGAGGACTTTTCCGTCGTTCGAATACGTGTAATCGGAATCCCCGCTCTTGCTGCCGCAGCCCGCACACAGGCTTACGACCATCGTGAGCATCATGAGTAATGCTACAACTCTCTTCTTCATAAATTACTCCTCCATTTAAAATAGTTTTTTATATAAACCGCTTTGCGGCTCATATCGAAGTTACTTATTTATTTTGAAGCCTTTTCACCTTTTTTATAAGCTTCTTATCCTGTTTATTTACGGATATTTCAAATAAGTTTTTTGACCGTTTTCCCCACATACACTTCGCCGTTAATAACAATTTGCTCGGCGATTGTCGTTTTGGGCTTTTCGATGTGGTTAATCAGTTGCTCCGCCGCCTTAAGCCCAATCGCAATTGTGTCCTGCTTTAATGTTGTGAGCTTCGGTTCTATGTGGCGCCCGAGCCTTATTCCGTCATACCCCGCAACGGAAATGTCATCGGGAATCTTAAGCCCCATCTCTTTGATCACATTGATTCCGCCGAAACACGAGAAGTCGTCGGGATAAAGGATGCATGTGGGCGGCGTGGAAAGAGAAAGAAGCTCGCGCGTCATTTCGCCCGCGATGCGCGTGTTTCTGTAAGGCGATTCTTTTATGTATTCGTCCGGCACCTCTATTCCGAAGCTGTCAAGTGTGTTGTAAAACGATGTGAGACGTGCCTTTGCAACCGCCGATTCGGGACCGTGAACAAACGCTATGCGTCTGTGGCCTTCATTTATAATATAGGTAACAAGATCACGCATTCCCTTTACGTTGTTTGAAATAATCGAGCTGCGTCCGTTAAAAGAGTGGTCGATCGTCACAAGCGGAATGTCGCTGTTTACAAGTTCTTCAACCTCAGGATCGTAAAAATTCACGCATGCGATTACAACTCCGTCAAATCCGCGATAAAGGCAGTGCTCAAGGTAAGTCATGCGGTTTGGGCGGTTTTTGTCGCCGTTTATGAATGTAATGTCGTATCCGCGCGCTTCCGCACCTTTTTTAAAGCTTTCGAGAACGAACGAAAAATAGTCATGTGTGAGGCCGCTTTGGGCTTCGTCCGCGAAAAGCACCCCGATGTTGTACGTCCTGTTTGTCTTAAGCGCCCTTGCAATCGAATTCGGAAAATACCCCATTTCCTTTGCCGTGGTGCAAATGAATGTTTTCGTCTTTTCACTTACGTCGTTTTGTCCGTTAAGAGCCTTGCTGACCGTGGCAACACTTACATTGCATTTTTGAGCTATATCTTTAAGTGAAACCATGGCATCAGATCCTTTCCGAACTTTATGCAAATTTTCTTCGGTTTCCGTAAATTCCCGCAATTTCCTTTAAGCACGTAAATCACGCAAGTTCTTGCAAGTTTTGCAAATTCATGTGCATTCTTGCAATTCTCCGTAGTGATTCACGGAGCCTTTTACGAAAACTTTTACGAAAACGAAAGAGAAAATTCGAAACTTTTTAAGTTGTTTCCGAGAAAATCACGAAACTTTTTCGAAATCGTTTTCGTAAACACAGTATATATCAATTTAAATAAAAAGGCAAGCACTTTTTAAATCTTTTTTGTGCATTTTTTAACGCAACTGTTGAAAACGTTACCAAACGCGAAAATAAAAATAAAAAATCCGTGTATTTCGGGACTTTGTTAAAGAGAAAACAAGCGAAAACGAAGATTTTAACGAAAACGTTTCAGAAATGTAAAGTGTGAGATTAAAAAAAGAAGCCTTTACAGGCTTCGTAAGAAGTTTTCCACAATCGTGCTTTCAAACATATGTGCTTTTGGATTCGGATGCTTGTTTTTGTCGGACACGGCAAAATTTTGCATACGCAAATCGAACGCTTTTTTGCAAAGACCCGGACGCTCATACACTCTGTGAAGAAGAGGTACACCCGTGTCTGCTTGCAAATCGAGATAAGGAATTCCCCACTTTTTTGCGGCTTCCCTTGTGGCAAAAGTATAATCCGCCGTCGTTCCGTTTGTGACAATGATTCCAAGCTTTGCATAAGGCATATTTTCGAGGAAATAAAGCAAGACCTTGTTCCATGCTCCGTAAAACGTGTTTGCGTCGGTATCGTCGATATTTCCGACCGGCACATTTTGGTGCCAGTCGTTGATTCCGAACTTAAATGTCACGTAATCCGCATCAAGAGGCACGTTCAAATACTTTTTTCTCGCAAAAACATGCTCGTCGTCACCGCGCACGGATTCCGCAAGAGTTGCACCGCATTTTGCCATGTTTATCACGTCCATATTGTTGCGGTTGCCGATTATGTAAGGATAAACCATGTTTTCACCGGCATAAATTCCGTCCTTTATCTTGTAATCCTTTTCCTCCATGCCGGTAAAATCGCCTTCCGTAAACGAATCACCGCATGCGACCCATTTCTTTTTATATAATATATTTCCCGAATAGTCTTCCATATTGCTCTCCTTTGTTCTATAATCAACACAACGATTATACCATTTCGCAAATAAAATTTACAATAAAAAAGAGGTGTTTTTTTATGTGGCTTGTATTTGCAATCGGTTCCGCACTGTTTGCGGGGCTCACTTCAATCCTTGCAAAATGCGGAATCAAAAAAACGGATTCCGACGTCGCAACAGCCGTAAGAACAATTGTCGTATTGATTTTTTCATGCATTATGGTGCCGATAACGGGTAGTTTCACAGCAATCTCATCCGTAAGCACAAAAACGTGGATTTTCCTGATATTATCCGGTCTCGCAACCGGCGCCTCATGGTTATGCTACTTCCGAGCCTTAAAAGCCGGCGACATAAACAAGGTCGTTCCGATTGACAAATCAAGCACCGTTCTCACGATTTTGCTCGCATTCATATTTTTGCACGAATCGATTTCCGCAACAAAACTGATCGCCGTTGTTTTGATTGCCGCAGGCACACTTTTGATGATTGAAAAAAAATCGGTCACCGAATCAAACACTCACGAAAAGAGTTGGTTATTGTACGCAATACTTTCCGCCGTGTTTGCGAGTCTTACGTCGATACTCGGGAAAGTGGGAATCGAAAATATCGATTCCAACCTCGGAACGGCAATCAGAACATGTGTTGTCCTCTTGATGGCGTGGCTCATCGTTTTTATAAAACATAAAGAGTCTTCGGTAAAGAAAATCCCCAAAAACGAGCTTTTGTTCATTTGTCTTTCGGGTGTCGCAACGGGAGCCTCATGGCTTTGCTATTTCCGTGCTTTGCAAACAGGCCCCGCAAGCGCCGTTGTTCCGATCGACAAATTAAGCATACTTGTTTCGATCGCTTTTTCCGCCATCGTTTTTAAGGAACACCTCTCCAAAAAAGCCGCAACGGGACTTGTATTTTTGGTTGCGGGAACAATGATAATGCTCGTGTAAAATAACTTTTCAATATAATTTAAATTCGGTTTTGCCAACTTTTCAATATAGCTTAAAGTCATTTTGGGCAACTTTTCATTTGTTTCCTCCGCTTTGCTTGCCGATTTTAGCATTCCGTTTCTTAACCGTCGTCCGATCTTCTCATCGTATTTACTGTTCATGACTCCTTCGACAAACCGGAATTTATCATGGCAATGAAATATCTATCTTGTACTCATCATCAATCAGTGTAT
>CAZZFV010000060.1:4742-9989 GCA_964653855.1 uncultured Lachnospiraceae bacterium | reverse complement strand
TTTTTTGGTGGAAGTGACATTTTGCTCTTATATAAAGAATTCTTTGTTTATTTCCTGAACACATACCTTTTATCGTATGTTTCCCTGTATTTTGCGGGGGAGAGCCCGGTTATGCGTTTAAAGATATTTGAAAAATTGCGTACGTCGGTGTAGCCGAGTGAATACGATATTTCCGAAATGCTCTTGTCGGTGTCCGAAAGCATGGCGCGCGCACGGTCGCATTTTGCGCGCAATATAAATTGCTTTAATGGCATTCCTGAGTGTGCTCCAAAAAATGTTGTCAGGTATTTTTCGTTGTACCCGAAATAATCCGCGATATCCTTTATGAAAAGGCGCTCACCGATATGCCACGATATATAATCGACGATATTGCGATAAAGCGCGTCGCGGTGAATTTGCGGCGATTCGGCGGGATTTTGGCATTGTAAAAAAAGCTCCGTGATGACGGCGGACGTGAGACATGAATTTAAATAAGCGTTTCGGTAGCGCCTGTCGGAGTCTTGCAATTCTTTCATAAGGACAATTATTCTGTCGGGATTTTGGAGTTTCCCCTGAACCGGAATTTCCAAATGCTCAAATGCGGCGGCGGTTTTCAAATCCATCTCTATCGGGTTGAAATGCATCCAAAAAAAAGTACATTCGCATTTTTCCGTTCCGTGCTGGTAAGGGTCGGGCGCCATGATGAGATATTCATGCGGGTGCACCGTGTAGCTGCGCTTTGACGTTCCTATTTTTAAGACACCTTCCGTCACAACAATAAGCTCATAATCGGTGAGATTGCGAGTTAAGTGAATCCAGTCGGAGGAAGGCGCAACAAACTTTCCGCACCAATGATATTCAAGTCCGTAGTGAGCCGTAAAATCCGTATTTTCTTGCAAAACAGGCATCTTTTTGAAACTCCTTTAAATTAGATTTTTGAATATTATATAACCTTTTTACACATATTACAACCTTTGGGAATTTTATTATTTTTTTAGAAAATGTAAAATGAAAATAAGGTTAAGGCATGCGGTGCGCTTTAACTTTAAATCAGGTTTCGATGGGAGGTTTACAATGAAATTTAAAAGGCTTGTTGTGTTTTTTGTTGTGCTGTCGCTCGTTTCCGGAATTTTTGCGGGTTGCAAAAAGGGAAGCGGTGATGTAGACTCAGGTGACAAAACTTTCAACGGGAACAACACGGAAAAAAATAATGAGAATCAAGACAACACGGAAAGGAAAACGGTGGAAATCGATATGACTTCACTTTCTGCTTTTTCATTGTCGGATGTGACAATTACGGACGAATATTATGAGAATGCTTTGCTTAAAGATGTGGATTATCTTTTGGCATTCGATACGGATAAATTACTCGCGGGCTTCAGAGAGACCGCGGGACTTGACATGAAAGGAAAAACAAGGTATTCCGGCTGGGAAACGTCACTTATCGGCGGACATACGATAGGGCACTATATGACGGCATGCGTAAGAGCGTATGAGACGCTTGATTCCGATCCCGAGACACGCGCAAAGCTTCTTGATATACTGGTTTCCCTGACCGATGGTTTAAAGGAATGCCAGGACAATGTGGGCACGGGATTTGTGTTCGGCGCAACGATACTTGACAAATCAAATATCGAAAAGCAATTTGACAATGTCGAAAAGAATCAAACAAATATTACGACACAGGCTTGGGTTCCGTGGTATACGATGCACAAAATCATGGAAGGACTTGTGAGCACCGCGGGGATGGATGCGGACAGTTTAAATATTACGGACTCCGCCGAAAAAGAAAAGGTGAAGGAGCTTTCTGCGACAGCCATCACCGTTGTAAGTAATCTTGCGGACTGGGTGTATAACAGAGCTTCAAAGTGGTCGTCGGCAACACGCAGCACGGTGCTCGGAATAGAATACGGCGGAATGAACGATGTGCTTTATGACACATATCTTCTCACAAACAAGAGTACGCATCTTGAAGCGGCGCATATCTTTGACCAGACAACATTGTTTGAAAAGGTTGCGAAGGCGGATGTGGGCGACAACGTGCTTAACAATCTTCACGCAAACACAACAATTCCAAAATTCCTTGGGGCACTCAAAAGATATGTTGTGACCGGCGAAAAGGAATATTTAAATTATGCCGAAAAGTTCTGGACGCTTGTGGTGAACGACCACTCATATATCACGGGCGGAAACAGCGAGTGGGAACACTTCGGTAAGGACGACGTCTTGGACGCAGAGCGTACAAATTGCAATTGCGAAACGTGCAATTCCTACAATATGTTAAAGATGACAAAGCTCCTCTTTATGATTACGGGCGATGTCAAATATGCCGATTGGTATGAAAACACGCTCATCAATTCGATTATGTCTTCTCAAAATCCGGAAACCGGCATGACAACCTATTTCCAGCCCATGGCAAGCGGATATTTTAAGGTTTACGGCGAAAGATTCAATAAGTTCTGGTGCTGTACGGGCTCGGGAATGGAAAACTTCACAAAGCTTTCGGAGAGTTTTTATTTTCATAAGGAAACAGAAAACGGGAAAATTTTGGTTGTAAATCAATATATTGCATCTGACCTTGAGGCAAGCGGCTACATGATTTCCGCAAAAGGTGATTTGACTTTATCCGACACCATGACCTATACGGTAAACAAGGATTATGACGGCACGATTTTGTTTAGATTACCCGAATGGTTAAATGAGGAACCGGTTATAACGTTAAACGGGAAAACAGTGGATTATGCAGTTGCGACCGGTTATGCCGTGATAACGGATTCACTTAAAAAAGGCGACGTGATTACAATTACTCTTCCTATGGGAGTTACAGCCTACAATCTTCCCGACGGCACAAACACATATGCGTTTAAGTACGGGCCGTTTGTGCTTTCGGCGCTTCTCGGCACTGACGATATGGTAAAAACAACAACGGGCGTAAACGTAACGATTCCGTCCGCAAAGGTGTTCAGCACGAAATATATTTCGTCGGGCTCCGAAAAAATCACGGTTTATGCGGATTCCGTTTCCGATTATATGGAAAACATCAACACTTATATGGTGAAAACAAATACGGAGGACGGCCCCCGCTTTACTCTTACAAATGCCGATTCCGAGCTTACTTATGTGATTCATTACAGACAATATACAGAGCGCTACGGAATCTACTTCAGATTTACGGACGATGCGTCGGCGCTTTCTTCGCTTGCGGTGCTTTCGGACAAAAAGAATAAGAGAAATGACACTTACCTTCTTGATACCGTTCAGCCGGGCTACGGTCAATATGAAAACGATGAGCTTCATATGATGACGGAATCGGGTGCGGGATCAGAGGGCACAACCGAAGGCAACACAACAAGAAAGGCATTAAAGGACGGAAGCTTCTCGTATACGATGATTGCGGACAAGGCAGGGACGGATATCGTGCTTACTCTTGACAGTGAGGATAACGGAAAAAATCTCACGATTAAGGCGGGCGAAGACGTAATTTATACGGGCTCGGCCGATTCGAACGGTGTGAGCGGATATTACGATACCGTAATCGAAATTCCGGAAGACGTGTTAAGTAGGAATTGCTTCACAAAAAATGTTTCGGGCACGGACAAAACGGTGATTACGATCACGATTTCGGGCGGCGCCGAAAACGAGGCTGATTCCGCGAGAATTTGCGGATTTTTGTATACGATGAAAAAACTGAGCCGTGAAACGGGTATCAAAGAAATTACGGCGGAAAACGGAAATATTTATTATAATGCCGATTTAAAGAGATACATAATGATTGCGGATAAGGGCGTTATGACCGCAGAAATCAAGACGACGCTTTTTGCAAAATGCGGGTATCTCACGATAAATTCGGCTGCAACAGATGAAGAAAATATTTCGATTGTACTTAATGACGGCGGATTTACGTATGCGGATATGACTGTTTATGCGGAAGACTTTATCACGAATTCCTCTTATGAGCTTTTGATTGTGAGTGCGGATAAGACGGGAGACACGGTAAACCAAAACGGCGTAACGTATAAAGTAAACGATACCGACAACACGCTCACCGTCAAGTCGGAAATCGGGAGCGATACGCTTGTGTACTTTGTTGATTGCGGAGATCACGATCCGAGCACCGTTTCAAAGGGAGATTCGTTCGGAATTTACAATGGTGTCACCGAGCAGATTTATACGGGCGATCCCGTAACCGGCTTTGTGTGGGGAATTGTTGACGATCCGACCGACCTTTACGGCGGAAGTTCGCTTTCAAACGGCGTTTACACGGCAAACACGTGGTGCTATGAATATAACAGTAAATCTGACGGACTTGACAAGACTTCGACAAACAGATACACGAAAAACCAATACGAAAACGGCATCGACAGAAAGCTTGAATACGCATTCGAACTTCCCGACGGAAAGTATTATGTGAGAGTAATGTTTGTGAACCCTTGGAGCTGCTCGACAAATCCTTGGATTACGGCATATAAGGGCACGGAAAACGAACAGGTGCTCATCAAAAATGCCATGATAAGCGACGATTATATCGAAAGAAGAGTAAATGTGGTTGGCGGAAAACTGGATCTTACGTTTACGACAAGCGACAAGTGCATAAATCTTTGCTATATCGAGATCGTGGCAGCGGGCGATATTTCGTCGGAGACGGTGTACACGAAGGTGAAGTAAGGCGCAAAATCTCGTTTTTATGAAAATTAAATAAAATTGCCCATCGAATGTGGAAAACGCGTGAAAATAATGTTATCATGCTGTTATCAAGCGTTCGGAGGGCAATTTTTTATGAAAAGAAACAAAAGTAAATTCATTCGATTTGTAATTTGTTTGAGCATCATTGCCCTGTTCGGACAAAACGTCGATAATCTCGTTTATGCGGATGAAAACGATGTTCATATTGAATTTACGGAATACCGTATTCCGGGTGTTTTGCATGAGGGCACGGATTTTGAAATTTCGGGTGTATTGAGCGTGGATGAAGGTGTAATCACGCAGGTTCAGGTTGATATTTACGATGACCAAAACGAGTCTCCGATATGGACTTACGATAATTTTGAAAAAGACGAATATACGGAAGAATGTAATTTAACATCGCGCGTAAAACTTAAAATCAATTTGGGGAGCTTGCAAAAAGGCGATTACGCGATCGAAATTTATGCAAAGTCGACGCTTACGGGCGGAGAATATGTATATGTGAGGGAGTTTGAAATAGTTGCGGCGGATGATGAAAGAAGAGAGGTAATCGTTACCCCGAGCCCGATTGTGAGTGATGTGCCG
>CAZZFV010000060.1:0-4642 GCA_964653855.1 uncultured Lachnospiraceae bacterium | reverse complement strand
TGATGAAAGAAGAGAGGTAATCGTTACCCCGAGCCCGATTGTGAGTGATGTGCCGAAGGTGACGGCAACGCCGAGTGTGAAGGTGACGGCAACTCCGACGGCGAAGGTTACTGCAACTCCGACAGTGAAAGTGACTGCAACTGCCACACCTACGGTTAAAGCAACGGCAACACCCACGGTTAAGGCAACTGCCACACCTAAGGCAACGGCAACACCTACTGCGAAAGTTACGGCAAAAGTAACCGCCACACCGGCAACGAAGATTACGGCAACGCCGACTGTTACACCAAAGGCTGCTGCAACACCTACGGTCAAGGTAACGGCAACACCCGCATTCAAAATTACGGCGACACCGACCGATATCCCAAAAACAACAGAAATACCCTTAACAACCGGCGGTGCATCGGGTAATTCATCAACAAATGCATCCGCGAACACAAACGCAAACACCGATTCATCCGCTTGCATAATGCATATTTTCATTATTCCGGTTTCGATATTGTTTACGATATATGTGTTTATAAGAAAGTCGGTTTTTAAGAAAAATGCGCCGGACACTCAATTTTATGCTGTTTCTGCAGGCACATCGGGACTTCTTCTTTTACTCATGTCTCTCGGAAAATGCACGATTTGCACGGTATCGTCCGTGATTACGGGAATTGTGACGGCATGTGAAATGCTTTATGTCGCTTTTGGCAGGAATAATGAGGAAGAATAAAGCAGCAATCGGAAAAGCAAGCTGCGGATAAGAGTGTCACAAATTTATAAGTTAATTTTTAAGGAGAATTTTATGCGCGAACAAAACAGGAAAATTTATGTGGCAAACGAAAACAGATACGAAAAAATGGTTTATAACAGGTGCGGAGCGTCGGGATTAAAGCTTCCGGCGGTGTCTTTGGGGTTATGGCACAATTTCGGGTCAAACGGAAATTACGACAACATGGTAGATATGTGCTGCACGGCTTTTGACAACGGCATCACGCATTTTGACCTTGCAAACAATTATGGGCCCGTGCCGGGGGCAGCCGAGGAAAATTTCGGAAGAATTTTGAAAAACGAATTTGCGCCTTACCGCGATGAACTTATTATCTCCACGAAAGCCGGCTATGAAATGTGGCCGGGACCTTACGGAGACAAGGGAAGCCGTAAATATTTGATTGCGAGCATAGACCAAAGCTTAAAGCGTATGGGGCTTGAATATGTGGATATTTTTTATCATCACAGACCCGACCCCGAAACACCGCTTTTTGAGACATGCGAGGCGCTCGACCATATCGTGAGAACGGGAAAAGCGCTTTATATAGGTATTTCAAATTACAACAAAGAGGATACGATCAAGGCGGCTCAGATTTTTAAGAAGCTCGGAACGCCTTTTATTATCAATCAACGGAAATATTCGATGCTTGTGCGTGATATCGAGAAGGACGGCTTAAAGGATTATGCGGCCGCAAACGGAATCGGGATTATTACGTTTTGTCCGCTTGCGCAGGGACTTTTGACGGACAAGTATTTAAACGGAATTCCGGAAGACTCGAGAATTAAGACGGACGGAAGATTTTTAAACGAAAAGGCGTTGAACCCCGAGACTTTAAAAAAGATTGCCGCACTAAACGATGTTGCGCACAGAAGAAATCAGACTTTGTCGGAGATGGCTCTTGCATGGATTATGAGAGATAAGGACATCACGAGTGTCCTGATCGGCGCTTCAAAGCCTTCTCAAATTGTTGAAAATGTAAAAATGTTAAATAATACGGAATTTTCGGAAAACGAGCGACAAGAAATTGACACGATTTTGAGATAAGATGTCCATGCCGTTAGAAAATACAGCGGACATTTTTGACAAAAGGAAATAAGTAATTAATGAAAAACAAACCGAAATTCAAAAAAGGAAGGGGAGCACTTTATTATGTTTCCCTTTTCATATTTATTGGGTCGATAGGTGCATTTGTGGGATACGGAGGCTGGTATCTCGCAAATATGTACATAAACGAAAAAAATGCCGAGGACCTACGAGACATCAGAAACAAGTATTCGCGTGACGACCGCGGAAACATAAATTCGGGTGAGAAGGGTGACGTGACGCCCACGGAAACGGTAAGTGTGACGGTAACACCGACAGGTACGGCAGAGGTTGAGATTACACCGACACCGGGAGACGTGAGCAGCGTGACACCGGGCATTACCGAAAATCCGGATGTTACGGGTGCTCCGGACGTGGGCGACGTGACACCCGGCATTACATCCGCTCCCGATCCGACAGACGTCCCTTATGTGACACTTCTTCCTACACCGACGGAAGACCCCAATCCTCTACCAAACGGAGATCCGACGCCTATTCCCACGGCAACGCCGACACCGACTTTAACTTTAACTCCCACGCCTCTTCCGCCGGAGCCCGACGAATACGGCAAAGAGATGACGGCAATCAATCCCGAATGGGTTGGGCATCTTGAGATAATCAACACGAGTCCCGCAATCGACTACGAAGTCGTTACGGAGCGTGTTTGGGACGAAAGCTTTTATTTGAGACACGACTTTTACGGAAGCTACAATATAAACGGAACGCTTTTTACGGTCAAGGAATGCAATGTCGGAGTGGGAAGAAAATCCGACAATTATGCGGGCGGATCCAAGCCTTCCACAAACATAATCATTTTCGGACACAATATGATAAACGACACGATGTTCGGAAATCTTGACCAGTATTTAAAGCAAAGCTATTACGAAAAGCATAAGTACATTTATTTCGATACGGCATACGAAAACCGCACATATGAGGTAATTGCCGTATTCCGCTCGCACGAATTCGAAGATCCGCTTGATGACAATTTCAAGTACTATTTCTTCTATAATGCGAATACGGAGCTTGATTTTGACTATTGGTATTCGAACATAATGTCGGCAAGCGTTATTGACGCAACCGCGACCGCAAAATACGGAGACGAATTTTTGACTCTTTCGACGTGCTCGAAGACGGACGAAACGGGAGCCAAAAACGATAACGGCCGACTTGCCGTGATTGCGGTGAGAATCGATTAAAAATATTGACAAACAAAAATCACGCGAATAAAATACTGCTTTAAAAAGGGAGGAATATTAAAATATGGCTGTAAGAGTTGGACTTTTGGGCTACGGAAACATAGGACACGGCATTGAATGGGCGGTAAATGCGGCGCCCGACATGGAGCTTGTTGCGGTATTTACGAGGAGAGATCCGGGGAAGGTTAAAACCGTATCCGGCGTTAAGACGGAAAGCGTGGATGCAATCGAATCGTACAAGGACAAGATTGACGTTCTTGTGCTTTGCGGCGGATCGGCAACGGATTTGCCCGTTCAGACACCGCTTTATACAAAGATGTTTAATACGGTTGACACGTTTGATACGCACGCACGCATTCCGGAGCATTTTGAAAACGTGAATAAGGCGGCTCTTGACACAAATCACATAAGCATTATATCGGTCGGCTGGGATCCGGGAATGTTTTCTCTTAACCGTCTTTATGCTAATTGCATTTTGCCGAACGGACGCGATTATACGTTCTGGGGCAAGGGCGTAAGCCAGGGACATTCCGACGCAATCAGAAGAATCAAGGGCGTTAAGGACGCAAGACAATATACGTGTCCCGTTGAGAGCGCGGTTGAAAAGGTAAGAAACGGACTTAATCCCGAGCTCACAACACGCGAAAAGCATACGAGAGAGTGCTTTGTTGTGCTTTGTGACGGCGCAGATCCCGCGGAAGTGGAAAAAGAAATCAAGACAATGCCGAATTACTTTGCGGATTACGATACAACGGTTCATTTTATATCGCAGGAAGAGTTGGATCGCGATCACAAGGGACTTCCTCACGGCGGAATGGTTATAAGAACGGGTGTGTCCGGCTGGAATTCGGAAAACAGGCATGTGATCGAATACAATTTGAAGCTTGACTCAAATCCCGAGTTTACGTCGATGGTTGTTACGGCATACGTGAGAGCGGCTTACAGGCTCTATACGGAAGGCGTACGGGGATGTAAGACCGTATTTGACATCGCACCCGCATATCTTTCCGAAAAATCGGGAGATGAGCTGAGACACATGATGTTATAGGAAACGGCGGATATAATTTGGGAAAATATAAATCGGGAAATTGTAATCCCGGAAATTATGATATTCCGCAAAGGAATTTTTGGTTGAATCATGGAAAAAATCAAAAAAAACGAATCTGTACGCGATAAACTTTTTGAAAACGTCATATTTAAATATCTCCTGATTGCATTCGGAAGCGTTGTATATTCGGCGGGAATCAATATTTTTGTGAGACCTCTCGGACTATACAACGGCGGCGGCTCGGGACTTGCGCAGTTGATCGCGTATTTCTTAAATATGTTTGGGCTCACATTTGCCAATCTCTACGCAATCGTATACGCATTCATAAACATTCCCCTGCTTGTGCTTGCGTACAAGGGCGTAAACAGGCGGTTCTTTATAAGAACCCTTGTGAGCGTTGCGATAATATCGTTTTTCGGAAGCATTATTCCGATACTTAACGAGCCTCTTATCGACGATGAGGCTACGGGAGCGCTTGTGGGCGGTATGGCAACGGGCGCCGGAACCGGACTTATTTTGCTTGCGGGCGGATGCGGCGGCGGACTTGATATCGTG
>CAZZFV010000059.1:0-10090 GCA_964653855.1 uncultured Lachnospiraceae bacterium | reverse complement strand
TTTCTCTTGCAAATAACTTTGCATCGAAAGCAGAACCTTTTGACCATTGTATCGTTATGTCAATGCGGGAAAAGTAAGAAAAGAAATGAACGATAACGTAACCGAAAAACCGATATACAACGAACTCGCGGAAACTCCCATACCGAAGCTTGTGATAAAGCTTGGGATTCCCACAACGATAAGCATGCTTGTGACAAGCATTTACAATATGGCGGACACCTACTTTGTGGGAGACGAAAACACGAGCGCGTCGGGCGCGGTGGGAGTTGTTTTCGGACTTATGTCCGTGATTCAGGCGTTTGGATTTTTGTTTGGGCAGGGCTCCGGTGTTTTGGCATCGCGTGCGCTCGGAGCGGGTGACAAAAGAAAAGCCGACAAAACCGATTCTACGGGACTTTTTCTCGCGCTTCTTGCGGGAACAATAATAGGTGTGTTCGGACTGATCTTTTTGGATCCCTTCATGCGACTTCTCGGAAGCACCGAAACGATACTTCCGTATGCAAGAGAATATTCTCTTTTTATTCTTATTGCCGCACCGCTTATGTGCGCGAGCTGCGTGTTAAATAACATTTTACGTTTTGAGGGAAAAGCCGTTTATTCGATGGTGGGGCTTGTTGCGGGCGGACTTTTAAACATATTCGGTGATTATGTGCTTGTGAGAATTTTCAAAATGAGCGTTATGGGAGCGGGCATTTCGACGGCGGTGTCTCAGGTGATAAGCTTCTTCCTTTTGCTTTTGCCATTCTTAAAGGGTGACAGCGTTGCACATTTAAGCATTCGTGACGTGACATTTAATTTTGACATGATAGGCGGAATTTGCAAGACGGGACTTCCGAGCCTTATACGCCAGGGAATGTCAAGTTTATCCACAATGATGCTTAACAACGGCGCAAAAATATACGGCGATGCGGCGGTTTCCGCGATGTCGATCGTAAACAGGGTATGTTTCTTTACGTTTGCGACCGCGCTCGGAATAGGACAGGGCTTCCAGCCCGTTGCGGCATTCAATTACGGAGCAAAGAAATATAAGCGCGTGCAGCGTGCTTATGCTTTTACGGTTACGGTGGGCGGATGTTTTCTCACGACGGTTGCGATTTTGGGAATTATTTTTTCGGACGGAATAGTGGGATTGTTCAGAAATGATCCCGAAGTCATAAAAATAGGCACAAGCGCCTTAAAAGTGCAATTTATTGGACAATTATTCCAGCCGGTTGCTGTGTGTTCAAACATGCTTTTTCAAAGTACGGGAAAAACGCGGGAAGCTGCCGTTTTGTCGTTATGCAGAAGCGGACTTTTCTTTATTCCCGTCTTAAGTATAGGTTTAAAACTGTTCGGACTTCCCGCAGTTCAATATTCGCAAAGTGTGGCGGATGTGATGACGTTCCTTGTTGCGGCGCCGATGGGAATAAGATATGCGGTTTCGCTTGGAAATAAAGAACAAACAGAAAAGAATATGTGAAATTTAATGATATACGAAATTTAACAAAAAAAGCTTGCCGGATACGGCAAGCTTTTTTTAACGGAAAGTTTTAATTTAAAAAACGTTTTTACACCAAATAAACGAGGTATGCAAACCCTATAAACACCAGGGAGGACACGATAAACGCGATTGCGGTATATGTAAGCCGTGCGCTTATAAAAGACAAGCGTGTGAGCACGTTTGTGAAGGTGCGTTTGATTACGGTGTAAGCGGTTACGACAAATATTATGGATGAAACGATTGACGCGATTATTGCGCTCTTTGCGTCGGCATCCGTGAAAGCGGAATTTGTTGTGACAAGAAGCGTGAGCAAAACGAGCGGAATAATGAGTCCCGCAACGAATGACAACGTGAATCTGTCGCACATCGATTCCGCAATCGTTTCGGGATCTCTTTTTACGTTAACTTCTCTTTTTGACGATTTCTTTAATGCGCGGTATTCGTTTAAACGTATGCTTAGCATCTTGTAATCCTTGTTTTCGTAAGCAATGCGTACGCCTTCCGCAAGCGACGTGATTATGTCGTCATACGGATTTGACATAAGAATCGATTTTTTTGAGCCCGAGTCGTAATACATCGTGTAAACACGGTCATCAAAAACGTATGTGATTTTTAGGTAAATTCGCTGGAAAACAGTAGCGCGGTACTTTAAAACGCGTGTGTTCGGAATCTCCTTTATTGTATCTTGCAGATTATTGAATATTGCGCCCGTATTGAATTCGGTTTCGGTGAGACGATAGTTAAAATCCTTGGTGTTTACGGATAAAATTGGAGCGTTGCTCTCGTATATTGCAACCGTATGAGTCGAAAATGAGTCGTCAAGTTCGTCAAAGAAAGGCACAAGTTCCGATCTCAATTTTGACATAAAGAACATATTGGAATTCTCTGCCGTATGAATTTCGGATGTAACCTCTACACTGTCGGTTACGACGCCGGACCCTCCGCACGTGTCACACGTAACCGCGCCCGTGCCTCCGCAATCGGGGCACAAAATAGTCCCCGAGCCTCCGCAAGTGCGGCAAAGAGTGGAAGTTGAGTCTGAACCGGGTGAAGCCGCATCACCTGCCATGTCATATCCCGTTCCCAGGCACTTTGGGCAGGGAACGTGCTTTGCGCCGTCGCACGTGCGGCATGTGGCAACACCGCGATGCGCGCATACGGGGCAGGATTCCACATAATTTGTGTGAGGGAGCGTTACCGCGCTTTTACTTTCTTTAAAAATATCCTGTACGGGCATTGCCATGTCCCAAATATTGAATTCGTAAGCATGGCGTTTGCGGTCGGAAGTAACCGTTCCCGCACCCGGCGAAACAACATCGGCAATATCTCTTGTTTCATAAGAAATTTGACACTTTACAAAAGTGTCCGGAAAAGCTTCTATATTTTGAACGGAAATATTTTTTTCAAGCTGCTTCAAAAAGCTTGTCGTGCCAAGGTTAAATGCTTTTGCGAGAAGCGATTTTACCTGAGGCTCAAATTTTGCCCCGTCTTCGGAAGTGTACAAATCTCCTTTTTTTGTACATGTTTGATTGCTCATGATTTCCCCCATATGCCGTAAAACAATGATTTAAAAAATCAAGTTTATTATAATATCATAAATAAAAATTTACAAGAAAATGTTTCTTTGTGCAAAATGCACAAAAATGCATTTCCTTTTTGTGCACAATTCACATAGACTGAACAAAAAAGACGTGTTAAGATGGAAACCGTGAAACGGATATGAGTTTCCGAGTTTCCGCGGGAAGCGGAAACTTCAGTATAATCGGAATCGAAAGGAACAAAAGTGAAGGAAAAAATAATACTTGCGGCAATCGACGAGTTCAGCATACACGGTCTCAACTTTACGATGGACGATGTGGCTGCCTCTCTCGGTATGAGCAAAAAAACAATATATAAGTTTTTTAAGAGCAAGGAAGACTTGTTTTTGGGAATCGCCGATTACTGCTTTACGGATATAAAAAGAAGCGAGCAGGAGGTGCTTGCGGATCCTAACCTCGATATTACGGAGAAGATCAGAAACATAATCATTGTGCTTCCCGAAAGATACCGGAACATCGGGCTCAGCAATCTTTACAAATTAAAGGAAAAAGAGCCGAAGGTTTACAAAAAAGTCGAAAAATACCTGCAAACCGACTGGGATGCGACAATAGCGCTTCTTGAAAGCGGGATGGCGCAGGGGAAAATAAAAAGAATTAAAATTCCGATCTTAAAGGCAATGATAGAAAGCACCATAAGCGCGTTTTTCGGAAGTGATGTTTTGATCGAAAACGACATGTCTTACGAACAGGGACTAAATGAAATGATAGACATTATTATGGAAGGCATTACGGTGAAAGGAGAAAATTGATGGAAGACAGAAGCAAAGAGATTTTTGGTAATGAGATGCCCGCGAAAGTACAAAGAAAGGCACTTAAATCAAAGCTCAAGTATCAAAAAAAGTACGGAGACGATTCGAAAGCGGATTACAAAATCACGATCGAAAAGAATGCCTATATCGGTGACGTGCTCGGAATCAAAAATATTTTGATAACGGACACGGAAGGAACGGAGCCCTTCGACACCGAAAAGGGAATAATCGTGGGAAATATCCGCATGGGATTCGGTCACTACAGAATCTCGATGGCAATAGCGTCGTGTGCGAGGGCACTCGGATACACTCCTTATTGGATGGATTTAAATTCGTATCCGAACACGACATGCACACGCGTTATCGGTGCGCAGAATGACCTTTATTCGCTTGGGTCGCGTCTTTCGCAAAAGTTTTCGTTATTCAATAAACTTGTGTGGGAACCGATGAATTATGAGGGATTCAGACAGCTTTCCTACAATGCGTCGGATCAGAAGAACGCAGAGCTCATGGCGCCGGTTTACAAAAATGTGCCGAAAACAATTCCCGTTGTCGCAACACACGTTTGGCCGGCGCAGGCGGCTCTTCACGCGGATATGAAGTATGTTGTGAATGCCGTTCCCGACAACTGGCCGATGGCTTTACACTATGCGGAAGGCGCTCTCCACACGGTTCAGACATGGTACGCATACGAAGGATATCGCATCGGAAACGGTTTCCTAAAAGAAAAGGTTGTTCATCCGATGCCTTACGATTCGCTTATTTACACGGGTCACTATGTGGATGACGAACTTGTAAAAAATATCGAAGCGGATTGCGAAAAGAGAATGAGCCGTAAAAAGAACGGAGCACCCATACGATTCTTACTCACAATCGGCGGTGCGGGCGCGCAAAAGGAAATTTTTGCGGAAATCATAAAATACCTGATTCCCCATGTAAAGGCGGGAAAAGCCGCGCTTTATGTGAATGTGGGCGATTACAAAAACGTTTGGGAATCGCTTACGGCAGAAATTCCGGAGCTTAAAAGTATGGCGGTCGCACATTTTGATAACGGCGACAAGCGTTCCTTACAGGAAAGAATGCCCGATATGTTGAACGAGAATCTCGATAATGTTTCTCTTGCAAACGGAATTCACGCGTTTTGGCACGAAAACATATTTGAGGCGGTTTATTGCACGAATATCCTGATGCGTTTGTGCGACGTGCTTGTCACAAAGCCGTCGGAACTTTCGTTTTATCCCGTTCCCAAGCTCTTTATAAGACGTGTGGGCGGTCATGAACAATGGGGTGCCGTACATTCTGCGGAAATCGGAGACGGAACGCTTGAGTGCAGGGACATTCCGCATACGCTTCAAATGATTGAGCTCTTTATGAACGATCCCGTGCTTCTTCCCATGATGTGCGAAAACATAATTAAGAACAAGCAATCGGGAATTTATGACGGCGGCTATAAAGTTGTACAGGAAGCGATGAAGCTTAAAAATAAAAACAAAGGAGAATAATATGTCAAAATCAGCCAGCGATAAGAAAAATCTTATCTTTTACCCGCTCGGAACAATCGGACGCGACATGGTATATGCGCTTGTGTCGAGCTACCTTCTGACCTACATCATGTTTACCAGAAGCCTTACAAATGCGCAGCTCGGTGCGGTAACCGCAATCATGGTTTTTGCGAGAGTGTTTGACGCATTAAACGATCCCATCATGGGAAACATCATCGAAGCAACACGCACAAAGTGGGGCAAATTCAAGCCCTGGCTCCTTGCGGGATGCGTTTCGACGGGCGCCGTAATAATAACGACGTTCAACACAAAGCTTCAGGGATGGCCGTTTATCATCCTTTTCGGATGCATGTACATAATGTACTCGATCACATACACAATGTGCGACATCTCCTATTGGGGAATGGTTCCGGCACTTTCATCGGATGCCGATATGAGAAACCGGCTTACCTCTCGCGCAACATTCTGCGCGGGTGTCGGCGGAACGCTTGTGGGAATCCTTCTTCCCATTTTTACGGCGGGCGACAAGGCAATCGGCGGCAACGCTCAGACGGCATACGGCGTCATCGCAATCGTGATTTCGATTATCACGCCTCTCTTTGCGCTCTTCACGCTTATCGGCGTTAAGGAAAGCAGAGACGTAAACACCGAGCCCAAGACACGCGTCAGCGTGAAAAAGATCATAAGCACGATCACGGGCAACGACCAGCTTATGTGGATTGCACTTATCTTCCTGATTCAGCAGGTTGGTAACGGCCTTATCGGCGGCGGTCTCGGTTCGACATATCTCTACTTTACGTTTGGTTATGAAGGAAGCAACTATTCGCTTTTCCAGACCGTCGGAATGATGGCAACCGCTGTTCTTATGATCACATATCCCATGATTTCGAGACACGTTCACCGCAAAAAGTTCATGAGCTACATGATGATCGTGTCGACGATCGGCTATCTCATGATTTTGTTCTCGGGACTCTTGCTTCCCGCAAACATCAAGTTCTGGGGCTTAACACTCGGCTATATGCTCGGAAACTTCGGTAACTACAGCTATTACCTCATCATGATGATTTCGATAATGAACACGGTTGAATACAACGAACTCAAGTTCGGTGAGAGAAGCGAAGGAATCATCACATCCGTAAGACCTTTTATCACAAAGCTCGGATCGGCACTTTTCCTTCTTATGACATCCGGAATTTATATGATTTTCGGTGTAACAAAGTACACGAACCAGATTTCCGATTTTGAAACCAAAGCAAACTCCGGCACAATCACGAGCGCGGAAAAATCAGCCGGTATCGCGGAAGCCTTAAAGAGCGTCACACCGGGCGAAACAAACGGACTTCTTATATGCATGTCCGTGCTTCCTCTTGTGCTCATGTTCGTATCTTACATACTTTATATGAAAAAGTATAAGCTTGATGAAGAAGAATATGATAAAATATGTAAGGAGATTGAAACAGGAAAAAATAAATAATAGTGTTTTTTCACTTTGTTGAGGTTAAATACCTTTTGACTTCAATATTATAAAATCCTTATATGACCGGAGGTACATATGACAGAAGTTATAAATGACAATCTTTTTCACCTGTATACTCCCAAAACATCCTATTTGTTCACCGTTTCCGACAACGGTGAACTTTTGCATCTCTACTACGGTGCAAAAGCGGACACTTTGGGAAACGCCCGCAACGCTCTCATGCAAAAATGGTCAAACCAGAACGGCTGCAGCGTTGTAAACGACAAGGCTCACAACAATCTTTGTCCGGACGACGAAAAATATGAGGCAGCAACTCTCGGAAAAGGCGACATGAGAACGCCTTTTGTAGAAATAAAGTGGGCGGACGGCGGAATCGCAACCGAATTTTTGTTTGAAAAGGCGGAAGCGGTAAGCATCGCGGAAATCGCGAAAAAATATAAGGAAGCACACCTTCCTCACTCCTATGCGGACGAAAACGGCGAAAACAACGCGCTCGTCGTAACGCTTAAAGAAAAAACGGAAAACGTGCGGCTTAAGCTTTATTACTGTGTTTATGAGGATTCGGACGTAATCACAAGGTCGGCTGAAATAATAAATGATTCGGACAAAGAATTTTATTTAAATTCCTTAAACAGCACGGGAATAGAGCTTGATGCGGACATCGTAAAGGTGACTTCTTTCCACGGCGACTGGGGCCGTGAAATGGAAAAATGCGACGTTATGCTTACGGGTGGTAAGTTTACTTCCGAATCGAGAACGGGAAATTCCTCAAATCACTCGAATCCTTTTGTTATGTATGCGGAGCCGGGCGCTACGGAAACCTCGGGCGAAGTATATTCGACAAACCTCGTTTACTCGGGAAATCACAGGGAATCGGCAGAGTTTGGCGGACACGCAAAGCTTCGTATTTTGAGCGGAATAAATTCGGATTTCTTTTGTAAAAAGATGAAGCCCGGAGAATCTTTCCTTTCGCCGGAAGGCGTTATGGCATATTCGAGTGCGGGTTACCGCGGAATTTCCGAAGCAAATCATAAGTTTGTAAGAGAACATATCGTGAGAGGCGCTTATAAGTATGCGGAAAGACCGGTTCTCTTAAATTCGTGGGAAGCGGCTTACTTTGATATATCGGAAATGAGACTTCTTAAACTTGCAAAAGCCGCAAAAGATGTGGGGATCGAGCTCTTTGTGGTGGATGACGGCTGGTTCGGAAAGAGAAATTCCGATAAAGTGTCTCTCGGCGACTGGTGTGACAATAAGGATAAGCTGCCGGGCGGAATCGGCGGACTTTCAAAAAAAGTAAAGGCGCTCGGACTTAAATTCGGTCTTTGGGTTGAACCCGAAATGGTAAACGAGGATTCGGATCTTTACCGCGCCCATCCCGACTGGGTAATCAAAAATCCCGCGCGCGATCATGCTTTACAGCGTAATCAAATGCTTCTCGATTTTTCGAAGAAGGAAGTGCGCGAGCATATAATTGCCGCAATGTCGGATGTTTTTGCGAGAAGTGCGTGCGACTATGTGAAATGGGACATGAACAGAAACTTTTCGGATTATTTTTCGATAGGCGGGGATTTTGACGCGGAGGGCACGATTTCGCACGACTATATCGTCGGACTTTACGCCGTTATGGAAGAACTTACGGAAAGATTCCCCAATATCCTCTTTGAAGGATGTGCATCCGGCGGAAACAGATTCGATCTCGGAATACTTTCGTATTTCCCTCAAATCTGGGCAAGCGACAACACGGACGCGGTATCGCGCGCTTCGATTCAAAACGGCTATTCCTACGGATATCCGCAAAGCACGTGGTCATGCCATGTGTCTGCGTCACCGAATCACCAGACGCTTCGCGTAACGCCGCTTTACACGCGTTTTGCGGTTGCGTTGTCGGGCGTATTCGGATATGAGCTTAATTTGTGCGATCTTCCGAAAGAGGAACTTACGGAAATCGGGGAACAGGTAGCATTTTACAAAAAGTGGCGTAAGACTCTTCAATTCGGCACATACTTAAGACTCGGCGGTACGGTATCCGAAAACTCGTTTGAAAAGTATTCGGGAGGATTTTTGTCATCGCGCCTTGACACGATGCTTACAAGATTCATGATTGTTTCGGAAGACAAGAGTAATGCACTCGGCGTAATCGTAAATGGTGAAGTGCATCCGAACTACTCTCATACCGTTTTTAAGGGCGCGGGATTAAAGGGCGACACACTTTACCACTTCTGCAACAGGGTCAAAAAGCATGACATAAGGCGGATGGGAGACCTTATAAACACAATGGCTCCTTTCCATATTAAAGCTAACGGACTTGTGCACAACATTATTTCAAAATTCATAAAGCTTGACGGCGAAACGGAAGAATATGTTGTGTCGGGGCAAATCATAAACAACGCAGGCATCAACCTTTCACAAACCTATGTGGGAACGGGATACGGAAGCAACACGCGTCTTTTTGCGGACTTTGAGTCGAGAGTGTACGAAATGACGGAAGTCGAGGAAACGGAACAAACGGAATAATCTCGGATACTTGACTTTTGATTGATCGGAGAGTTATACTTTGGTGGCATTATATGTGCCACCTTTTTTTGTGGCAGTAAGGAGAGTTCAAATGGCAAAGATACGTACACGTTATGCACCGAGTCCCACGGGAAAGATGCATGTGGGAAATTTAAGGACGGCGCTTTACGCTTACCTTATCGCAAAGCATGAGGACGGCGATTTTATATTCAGAATCGAGGACACCGACCAGGGACGCTTTGTGGAAGGCGCAACGGAAATCATATATGACACACTGAAAAAAACGGGACTTACTTACGATGAGGGCCCCGATAAGGACAAGGGCGTGGGTCCCTACATTCAGTCCGAGCGTGTCAAAGCGGGAATTTATATGAAGTATGCGAAGGAACTTGTGGAAAAGGGCGAGGCTTATTATTGCTTCTGCACCAAGGAACGCCTCGATTCGCTCAAAACTCCCGTAAATCCCGATGCGGATTCCGATGACAATCAAAAGGAAATCAGAAAATATGACAAGCATTGCCTTCATCTTTCGAAGGAAGAGGTTCAAAAGAATCTTGATGCGGGAATGCCTTTTGTAATCCGTCAAAACATTCCGGAAACCGGTGAAACAAGTTTCACGGATGCCATTTACGGTAAGATTACGGTAGAGAACGCCGAGCTTGACGATATGATTTTGATTAAGTCGGACGGTTTCCCCACATACAATTTCGCAAATGTTGTCGATGACCACCTTATGGGAATCACGCACGTTGTGCGCGGAAACGAGT
>CAZZFV010000058.1:7014-10481 GCA_964653855.1 uncultured Lachnospiraceae bacterium | reverse complement strand
TTTTTTTACTTCCTATAATCATGCTTTTGTGGTACAATGAGAAAAGTTTGGGTGGGGCTTGAGACAACCAAACCGGTGAGATTATGAAGAAAGTTTAACGGGATGAAATAAGCGTAGCAAAAGTCAAATTTTTTCTTGCAAAGAACGCTGTATCAAAAGCAGAACATTTAGACTTTGGCGATATGCAAATCATTCGTATCATAGAATATTTTGAAAGAAAAAGTAAAATGAAAGTATTTCGTAAGTTTAACCAAATCCTTGACAAAAGACAAAAAAGCAGAATCGTTATTTTGTTTTTCTTAACACTCATCGGAACGGTCTTGGAAGTCCTGGGCGTTTCGCTCATGATTCCTCTTATTCAGGCGATAATGGTGCCTGACATTATCACAACAAACAAATATATCGCAAAAGTATGCGAAATCCTTGACCTTCATTCGCACAGGACGTTTGTCATCGCGTGTATCGGTGCTCTTATTTTGATATTTATATTCAAAGATTTGTTTTTGATGTTTGAATATTACGTACGCGAGAGATTTGTGTGCAACAATCGTCTTGCGACGGAAATCAAGCTTTTTGAAGCATTTTTGAATAAGCCCTACGAATATTATTTAAACGCTTCGACCGGTGAAATAATGCGTATAATAAGCGATGACGTAAGAGGGGCATACGGACTTCTTACAACGCTTATCTATACAATTTCGGAAATGGTTGTGTCATTTGGGCTTCTCGTTACGATTTTTATAATTGACCCCAAAATGTCGACGTTTGTGGCTGTTCTCATGATTGTTTTGATGGCCATAATCACGCATATAATAAAACCCAAGCTTGCGCGTGCGGGTCGCGAAAATCAAATAAACAGCGCCATAATGTACAAGTGGAAATATTCGGCAATCACGGGTATCAAAGAGATAATAGTCACAAGGAAAAAGGATTTCTTTAAAGAAAATTATATAAATGCGGGCAAACGTCTTGTGCGTACCGAGCAGCTTTCAAGCGTATGCGGCAATATTCCGCGTCTTTTGATCGAGATGGTGTCGGTATGTTCGATGCTTTTGTTTATCGGAATTCAAATTTATTGCGGACGAGATATAGAGTCGTTAATCCCGGCACTCGGCGCCTTTGCGATGGCGGCGGTAAAGCTTATGCCTGCGGCAAACAGAATTGTGAGTGCGCTCAATCAAATAGCATACAGCACACCCGTGCTTGACAAGGTTATAGAGCATTTGACTTATTTTTGCGACAATAACGGAAATGCAAATGCAAATTCGGCCGGAAGAGTTAATGAAAACGGTGCAGAAAACGGTACAGAAAACCGTGCAAAAAATGAAAGTAACTGTAATGTCGATGCAAAAAACAACACTTCAGATACCGGCACTGCACTTACATTTAAAAATAAAATTGAATTTAAGAATATAACTTACCGTTATCCGAACGCGAATAAAGACGTTTTGTACGATGCGACCATGGAAATCCCAATAGGAAAATCCGTCGGAATCGTGGGAACGTCGGGCGCGGGAAAGACTACGGTTGTTGACGTGCTATTGGGGCTTCTCAGGCCGAAAGCAGGAGAAATTCTTCTTGACGGCAAAGACGTAATGCAAAATTATTCCGCATGGCTTTCTAACATCGGATATATTCCGCAAATGATCTTTTTGATCGACGAATCGATAAAGAAGAATGTCGCATTCGGAGTAAAAGACGAGGATATCGACGAAAAGCGTGTTTGGGAAGCCTTGCACGAGGCTCAGCTTGACGATTATGTGAGAGAACTTCCGAAGGGAATCGATACGGAAATCGGTGAACGAGGGATCAGACTTTCGGGCGGACAACGCCAGCGTATAGGAATCGCGAGAGCTTTGTATCCTGATCCGGAATTTTTGATTTTTGACGAAGCAACATCGGCACTTGACAACGAAACCGAAAAAGCAATCATGGAATCGATAAATTCGCTTCAGGGCAAGAAAACAATGGTAATTATTGCGCACCGCCTTGAAACAATCAAGAAGTGTGACATGGTTTACAGGGTAAAAGATAAGAAGATTGAACGCGACCGGTAAATGACACTTACGGAAAATATAGCCGGTATTCATTGAAACAAAATAGGCATAAATACTTACGCAGAATATCGAAAACGGTTGCAAAAATATTTCCGGTATTCACATAAACAAAACAAATGTAAATGCTTTTGACATGGGAGCAATACAGATGATCGATTATTTAAGTGACAACAGATTTAAAGGTATTAAGCCGTTTGAAAAAAAAGTGTGGCTTTCGAGCCCCACAATGCACGGCGATGAATTAAAATATGTGACCGAGGCTTACGAAACAAACTGGATGAGCACGGTCGGAGAAAACATAAATGCGGTTGAAAGTTTGGCGGCTGGTAGATCCGGTAAAAAATACGCCGTTGCGCTTTCTTCGGGAACGGCAGCGTTACATTTGTGCGTAAAGCTTGCGGGAGAAAGATTATACGGAAAGCCGAGAGCCGGACACGGGACGCTTGAAGGCAAACAAGTATTTTGTTCCGACATGACATTTGACGCAACCGTAAATCCGGTAGTATATGAGGGCGGAACGCCTATATTTATTGATACCGACAAAAACACTTGGAGCATGGATGTAAGTGCTCTCGAAAATGCATTTAAAATGTACCCGGATGTAAAACTCGTTATATATGCGGAACTTTACGGATTTCCCGGGGAAGTTGAGAAAATACGTGAAATTTGCGATAAACATAACGCACTTTTGATAGAAGATGCTGCAGAGGCGCTTGGGGCAACGTTTAACAATATCCCTTGCGGAGCGTTTGGTGATTATTCCGCAATAAGTTTTAACGGAAACAAGATTATTACGGGAAGCACGGGCGGGTGCTTGCTTACGGATGACCCGGACGCAGCAAACCGCGCGCGAAAGTGGTCAACCCAAAGCCGTGAAGCGGCACCTTGGTATCAGCATGAAGAAGTGGGATACAATTACCGCATGAGTAATGTTGTTGCGGGAGTGATAAGAGGGCAATATAATTATCTTGACACGCATATTGCGGAAAAAAAGAAGATTTATGAGCGTTATGCGGAAGGATTTAAGGGATTGCCGGTAGGCTTAAATCCGATAATCGAGGGAGCACTGCCGAACTATTGGCTTTCCGCACTCGTAATCGATAAAGAATATATGTGTAAGCAGGTGCGTGACGATTACAGGGCGCTTTATGTTAAAGAAAAGGAAAAAAGCTGCCCCACGGAAATTTTGGAAGCTTTGCAAGCGTTTAACGCGGAAGGACGCCCCATCTGGAAGCCCATGCATATGCAGCCGCTCTACCGCGAAAACGCATTTGTCACAAGAGAGGGAGACGGACGCGCTCTCACAAACGCCTATATTGCGGGCGGAATGATAAGTAAGCGCGACAATCTTCCGATTGACATGGGAGCGTATATATTTGATACGGGACTTTGCTTACCGAGTGACAATAA
>CAZZFV010000058.1:0-6914 GCA_964653855.1 uncultured Lachnospiraceae bacterium | reverse complement strand
TATCAAAAATACATAAAGCGTTTTCTTGATATTTTGTGTTCTTTGATTGCGATTGTCGTTTTAAGCCCTGTGTACCTTGTGATCGCGATTTTGGTAAGAGGGAAACTTGGGGCACCCGTCATATTTAAGCAATACAGGCCGGGGAAGAAAGATAAAAAATCCGGCAGAGAACATATTTTTAAAATGTATAAATTTCGCACAATGACGGACGAAAAGGACGAATACGGGAAATTGTTACCGGACGAAAAACGTCTTACCGCATTCGGTAAAGCGCTCCGTGCAACAAGTCTTGATGAGTTGCCGGAACTATTTAATATTTTAAAGGGTGATATGAGTATTGTGGGGCCGCGGCCGCAGCTTGTGCGCGATATGGTTTTTATGACAGAGGATGAAAGAATGCGACACGTCGTGCGTCCCGGGCTTACGGGGCTTGCACAGGTGAGCGGAAGAAATGCTCTCGGCTGGAAATTAAAGCTTAAGACAGACCTTGAATATATCAGTAAAATCACGTTTTTCGGAGATTTAAAAATAATCATAAAGACAATAAAACAGGTCTTTTTTAAAGAAAAAGGACTTGAAGGGGCAGACGTCGACGAAGTGGAAATCACGGACGACTATGGGGATTATCTCTTAAAACGTGGAATGGTTTCTGCGGACGAGTATAACAAAAAACAAGCAGAAGCCTTGGAAATACTTAAGAATTTGAATAAAAAACAGGCAGGTGATTTAGTTTGAAAATCGAAGGATGGACATATTATAATCACGCTGCCATACCTACAGTTTACCCGCACGAAATGTCTGATCTCGCGCCTATTGAATCGGGAGATATATGGAAACTCGGTAGGGAAGAAAACAAAAAAACTTATTTTGCGAGATGGACGGAAAATTGGGATATAGGGCATGAAACGAACTTTTGGGCATGTATTCTCGACAAAGAATTTGATATCGATAAAATAAAAGCAAAAAGAAGATATGAAATAACAAAAGGAAACAGATATTTTTATACGGCGCCGGTGACGCATGACAAGCTCCCCGAAATGTATGACGTGTATGTCGAGAGTTTAAAGGGATACGAAAAAAAGCAGGTTCCGGAAGAAAAAGAAAGCTTTGTGAGCGGTTGGGAAAAATCAATCGATGACCCGATTACGCTTGTGC
This sequence comes from uncultured Lachnospiraceae bacterium, assembly GCA_964653855.1. Classification (GTDB taxonomy): domain Bacteria; phylum Bacillota; class Clostridia; order Lachnospirales; family Lachnospiraceae; genus RGIG3528. Next base: position 5,759 of record CAZZFV010000058.1, on the reverse strand, counting down.
TTGGTGCCTTTGACCGGGAGACGGACAGACTTTGCGGCTTTGCTTTTTGCTTAAAACACGGGAAATACATTCCGATTTCTTCGTTTAAGACAAGAGTTTCCGAAGAAAAAAGAAACGTGAATTTCGCGCTTATGTACGGAATTTGCGAGTATTATAGGGAAGATCTTAAGCGCGGTGCGTATTTGTGTGACGGCTGGCGAAACGTGTTACATGACACCGAATTTCAGGATTGGCTCATAAAATACTTTGAATTTAGGCGCGCTTATTGTATACTTCATATTAAATATAAGCCGTGGCTGAAAGTAATTGTAAATATACTTTATCCTGTGCGGAAGTGCTTTAAGGGTATAAAAAGCGTATACGGCGTGCTCAGAATGGAAGAATTTGTGAGGGCGGATAAAGGAATAAACGGATAAGCACGGAAAATCGGCATGATTTAAGTTTACCCATACGGAGTGACAAAAAGTGGACGAGAGTCTTTCAAATAAAAAAAAAGAATATGATTTGCCGCCGTTTTCCGTATCGATGTGCGTGTATGGCGGTGACAACGCAAGTTGGTTTAAGACGGCCGTAGACAGCATTTTAAATCAATCCGTCACACCTAACGAAATCGTTCTCATTGTTGACGGACCGGTGCCGGGTGAATTAGATAAAGTAATTTCCGAATATGAAAAAAATTCGCTTTTTAATATAATCCGATTTAAAGAAAATCGCGGTCAAGGTGAAGCGCGTCGTGTGGGGCTCAAAAATTGCAAAAACAATTTGGTCGCTATAATGGATTCGGACGATATAAGCGTGAGTGACAGATTCAAAGTGCAGCTTGAAGCGTTTAATAGTTACCCCGCTGCTCACGTAATCGGCGGTCAGATAGTCGAATTTATAGATAAGCCCGGAAACACTGTCGGAAAACGCACTGTACCTGCGGAAAACACAGATATTTACGAATATATGAAAAAACGTTGCCCCATGAACCTTGTAACCGTGATGTTTAAAAAGGATTCCGTCGAAAAGGCGGGCGGATTTATTGACCTGTACGGCGAAGAGGATTATTATTTGTGGGTGCGTATGGCGAAAATGGGAATGAAGTTTTTTAATGTCCCTGAAACGCTTGTAAACGTGCGCGTGGGAAAAGATATGTATAATCGCCGCGGCGGAATAAGGTACTTTAAAAGCGAAAAAAAGATGCAAAAATATATGCTTGAAAGTGGTATTATAGGACTTGGAACGTATACGGTAAATGTGTTAAAGCGCTTCATTGTGCAAGTGTTGATGCCGAATGCGGTCAGAGGATGGGTATTTAAGAATTTTGCAAGAGAAAAGGTGTAAAATCGGATGTCTTTATTTAAAAATAAAACTTTACTTATCACGGGCGGTACGGGATCGTTCGGAAATGCCGTTTTAAATAGGTTTTTAAAAACCGATATCGGTGAAATACGCATTTTTTCGCGTGACGAAAAAAAGCAGGACGATATGAGGCATGAGTTTCAGGCAAATATGCCCGAAGTTGCGGATAAGATTAAATTTTATATAGGTGATGTGAGGTCGCTGCAATCCTGCAAGGACGCGATGCATAATGTAGATTATATTTTTCATGCGGCAGCGCTTAAACAAGTACCGAGCTGCGAATTTTTCCCGATGGAAGCGGTTCGTACAAACATATTCGGTACGGATAACGTGCTCACCGCCGCAATCGAAGAGGGAGTGGAAGCCGTCATTTGTCTTTCGACAGACAAGGCAGCCTATCCCATAAACGCCATGGGAAAATCAAAGGCGCTTGAAGAAAGCGTTGCGATCGCAAAGTCAAGAACAAGCGGAAAAACAAAAATTTGCTGTACGCGTTACGGAAATGTTATGTGCTCCCGCGGCAGCGTAATTCCGCTTTGGATCGATCAAATAAAAAACGGACAGCCGATAACGGTTACCGAGCCTAAAATGACAAGATTTATCATGTCTCTTGACGAGGCGGTGGATTTGGTGCTTTTCGCCTTTGAGCACGGTGAAAACGGAGATCTTCTCATACAAAAAGCCCCCGCATGCACAATCATGACCCAGGCGATAGCCGTTTGCGAGCTTTTCGGCGGAAAGAAAGAAGACATAAGAGTTATCGGAATCAGACACGGCGAAAAGATGTATGAAACGCTTCTTACGAATGAGGAATGCGCCAAGGCGGTTGATCTTGGGGAGTTTTACAGGGTGCCTGCGGATAACAGGGGACTCAATTACGATAAGTATTTTATAGACGGTGACGTTAACAGAAATACGTTGACGGAGTTTAATTCTAATAATACAAAGCAATTGACGCTTGAAGAAACAAAAGAAAAGATTGCAAGCCTTGATTATATAAAAGCGGAACTAAAGTCAAGTAAATAAAGCTTTAATTACAAAAGGAAGCATATGAGTATCAAAACGGATTATTCGGATATAAAATTTAAAAATGACGGAAGGCTAAAACTCCTTATCATTGTTGGGACAAGACCTGAAATTATCAGACTTTCCGCGGTAATTGACAAATGCCGTATGTATTTTGATACAATACTTGCCCACACCGGCCAAAATTACGATTACAATTTAAACGGAATATTTTTTAAGGATTTGAATTTAAAAGAGCCTGAAGTTTATATGGACGCGGTGGGAGAAGATCTCGGCGCAACGGTCGGAAATATCATAAATTGTTCTTACAAATTGATGGTTGCAATAAAGCCCGACGCGATGCTTATACTCGGTGACACAAATTCGTGTCTTTCGGCGATTGCGGCAAAGCGCTTACATATTCCGATTTTTCATATGGAAGCAGGAAACAGGTGTAAGGACGAGTGTTTGCCCGAAGAAACAAACCGTCGCATTGTCGATATAATTTCCGATGTCAATATGGCTTATTCCGAGCATGCGAGGAGATATCTTGCGGAATGCGGATTACCGAAAGAGCGCACGTATGTTACCGGAAGCCCTATGGCGGAGGTGTTATCCAAAAACCTTACCCAAATAGAAAACTCCGATATATTAAAAAAGTTGGGCCTTGAAAAAAAGAAATATATCCTTCTTTCCGCTCACAGGGAAGAAAATATCGATACCGAAAAAAATTTCAATTCGCTTTTTAACGCAATCAATAAAATTGCCGAAATTTACGATATGCCCATACTTTATTCATGCCATCCGAGAAGCAAAAAGCGCATCGCAGAAACAGGTTTTAAGCTTGATTCACGTGTAATGGAACATGAGCCGCTCGGATTTCATGATTACAACAATCTTCAAATGAATGCGTTTGCCGTGATTTCGGACAGCGGAACGTTGCCTGAAGAAAGCAGCTTTTTTGTGAGTATCGGAAGAAGTTTTCCGGCTGTTTGCATTCGCACATCGACGGAACGCCCGGAAGCGCTTGACAAGGCCTGTTTTTTGCTTGCGGGAATAGATGAAAAGAGTCTTGTTAACGCAATGAGACTTGCGATCGAAATGCAAAATAACGGTGACTTAGGCACACCGGTACCTGATTATACGGATAAAAACGTTTCGACAAAGGTTGTAAAGATTATTGAGTCTTATACGGGCATTGTCGATAAAACGGTATGGAGAAAAGAGTAAGGGAGTAATGCATCAAAATATCGCAAAGTAACGAGATTTTCTAAAAAACACTTGCGGTACGATATCGGGAGATATGAAAAGCTATGGGACAGGAATTGTCACTTCAGGAATTAAAAGAAACGGAATTAAATATTCTTGTAAAAATAGATAAAATTTGTCGTGAGCAGGGATTTAGGTATTTTATGTGCGGCGGAACCTTGCTCGGCGCCGTACGTCACAAAGGTTTTATTCCGTGGGACGATGACATAGATATTGCGATGCCGAGACCGGATTATGAAAAATTCATGGATTATTGTCATGCGAATGCTCCCGAATTCATCACCGTTTGCAATAAGTTTGAACCGAATTACGGATACCTTTTCGGAAAAATCTGTGATGCGAATACGGTGATAAAGGAAAAATTTGCAAATCGCAAACATGTTAACATGGGTGTGTATGTGGATGTTTTTCCGGTTGACGGAGCGGGGAATACATATAAAGAGGCAATTAAAGGCTTTAAAAAAGTGAGATTTAAACTTGAACTCCTTGTCGCCGCAAATTGGAAAAAGTTTTTTAAAAGCAAAACTCATTCGTGGTATTATGAGCCTGCGAGATTCTTGTTTTATTTGATGAGTCGCCCGGTTAAGTTTTCCAAGTTAATCGGTTCGATTGAGAAAGAAATAAAAAAGAGTGACTATGACAGTTCTGAATTTGCGGGTTCTTATGGCGGTTCATACAGGACAAGAGAATTTATGGGGAAAGACATTTATTCCGGATACATTGAAATGGATTTTGAAGAACATAAATTCTTCGGGCTTAAGAATTATGATAAATATTTAAGGCATGTATACGGAGATTACATGAAGCTGCCTCAGCCGGAAGAAAGAGTGGCACATCATACATTTGAGGCATATAAGAGATAAACGCGGTAATTACGGGAATAATATATATTGATACAAAATGAAAGCATACGACATATTGAAAAATTATGAGTTTGGATATGCAAAATATAATCGGTGACATATGAAGGTTTTGGTTATAAGTCACAATGTTTTTTCGATGACGGAAAGCATGGGGAAAACATTGACCATGTATTTTTCGGAATTTAAGCCGGAGGATATCGCACAATTTTATATACATCCGGAAAATCCTACGAGCGCCGTATGTCATAATTATTACAGAATGACAGACACTGAGGCAATTAAGTCTATATTGGGGCTTTCTGAAGGGCGGGCATTCGGGAAAAACGATATTTTGTGCGATTTGAAAGATAACACCACAAAAAAAGTCACACAGTCGCTTTACCAGCGTGCCAGAAAAAGAACACCCATTATTTATATAATGAGAAATATGTGGTGGGGAATGGCACACTTATATAATCGCAAATTTCGTGAGTGGCTTGACGAATTTAACCCCGATTGTGTGTTTTTTGCGTCGGGCGACTACGCTTTTATGTATAAAATCGCTCGCAAAATATCTCAAAAAAGAAACATTCCACTGTATGTTTCGTGCATGGACGATTATTATATTTTTAATAAAAACGAAAACAAGTTATTCGGGAAAACGGAACATAAATACTTCATGCGTGAAGTAAAAAAGACGATTCGTTGTGCCGATAAATTATTTTGTATATGTGATAAAATGAGCGAGGATTATCATAAGCTTTTTAATAAGGATTGCATTACGATTCATACGCCCGCAACGATTGATAAGGTGCTTTCTTATCCCAAAACAAATAAAATCAGTTATCTTGGGAATTTGGGGTATAACCGCGACAAGCAGCTCATAGCAATCGGAAAAGCGTTAAAAGAGCTGAATCTCCGTCCGAATCATATTGATATATATTCTTCCGAAATCAGGGATGAAATATTAAAAAATATGACTCCCGAAAACGGCATCGTTTTTCATGGAGCCGTGGGAGCGGACGAGGTGCTCAAAGTAATCGGTGAAAGCATGGCTGTAATTCATGTTGAGTCGTTTGAGCGTCGCGACAGAAATTCCGTGCGTTATTCCGTATCAACAAAGATTGCGGATTCGCTTATGAGCGGAACATGTATTTTTGCTTTCGGACCAAAGGAAATTGCGTCAATCGATTATTTGAATCAAAACGATGCTGCAATATGCTGTACGGATTCCGGTGAATTAAAAGGTAAATTAAAGGAATTGATTTCGGATACGGAGAGACGTAAAGAAGTCATAAA
>CAZZFV010000057.1:0-10621 GCA_964653855.1 uncultured Lachnospiraceae bacterium | reverse complement strand
TAAAAACAATCCTATTATTTCCGAACAATAAAATCAGGTTATTCGCGAATAATCAAATCAAACTGTTTCCGAGCGCAAATTTACACGCCAATCATAATTGCGTTTTTGGATAACGTAACATATAATAACGATACAAACGTTGCAAACGTCAAAAAGTTCGTCTTTCAGCGCAAACTTATTTACAAGAGAAATTTTGACATTTTGAACCGACAAAACACGAGTAATAAGGAGCACCCGATGTACAAAGCATATTGCAAAACATTTCAATTCATAATGAAGCTCGGTAATTACCTTTTGCCCTATAGGACACCTAATCTTATAGAAGGCGACGATGCCTTGCACCGCCTTACAGGCATCATAAAAGAAAACAACATTTCACATATCTTTATCGTGACCGGAAAACACGTTTCAAAGATGTCGTATTTTGATGAAATGTTAAAAGATTTTGGCGAAAACAGCATCAAATATTCCGTTTTTACGGATCTTAACGCAAATCCAACAAGCGAAAACGTTGAAGCGGGAGTTAAGGCTTACTTTGAAAGCAAATCGGAAGCCCTTTTGGCATTCGGAGGCGGCGGTCCCATGGATGCCGCAAAAGCGATAGGCGCGAGAATCGTAAATCCGAAGAAATCCGTTTCGGACTTGCAAGGCTTATTAAAAGTTCATAAAAAAATCCCGATGCTTTTTGCCGTTCCGACAACATCGGGCACGGGTTCCGAAACAACCGTTGCCGCCGTCATAACGGATTCCGTCACACATCACAAGGCATCGATAAACGACACAAAACTTATTCCGTCTTATGCCGTCCTTGACCCACGCCTCACGACCGGTCTTTCGCCATTTACAACAGCGACAACGGGAATGGATGCACTTTGTCACGCAGTTGAAGCTTACACAAACCACACATATTGCACAAGTCTCGAAAACGACCTTGCAAAAAAAGCCGTTAAGCTTATTAACGATAATATTGAAGAGGCATACACGGACGGACAAAACATCACCGCCCGCGCCGCAATGCAAAAAGCTGCGTTCTATGCGGGACGCGCGTTTACGAGAGGCTGTGTGGGATATGTTCACGCAATCGGTCACACTCTCGGCGGGCTTTACAATGTGCCGCACGGTCACGCAATGGCATGTCTCTTGCCGAAAGTCATGAATGCATACGGAAGCGCGGTATATAAGCGGTTATCGGAACTTGCGGACGTATGCGCAATTTCCGGAAATTCAGACAAAGAAAAGGCGGAAAACTTTATAAAACGAATAGAAGACTTAAATAAGATTTTAAATATTCCGGATATCACAGATGTCATAAAGCCCGAAGACAAGCCGCAAATAATAGAATGGGCGATGCGTGAAGCAAATCCTCTTTATCCCGTTCCCGTTATATGGAAAAAAGAAGATTTTGAAAAATTTTTGGATCAAATAAAGTAATTTAGGGGAAAACTTGCAAAAGAAAACGGACCGTACGGGAGTATTGTACGGTCCGAGTCCTAAAGGAGAAGATAGATTTTATTTTACACCCCGGTGCCTAAGCACCGGTACATATCTGCTGTTTAAATTTTAAATATTTTCCTGTTTAAATTTTAAATATTTTCTGAGTCTTATATATTTTCAAAGCCGCCGAAGCCTGTAAAGCCGTTCATGTCAAAGCCGTTCATATTAAAGCCTGTCGAACCGAAGCCGTTTGTATCGAACTCATTTGCACCAAAGTTTCCGCCGAACATTCTTCCGAAAAAGCTCTTTAATCCCTTGCATGCGCTGTGGAACTTTTTCTTAAACATGATCTTTCTTCCGAGATCCTTTAATTCGTCTTCGACTTCATCCGTGATTTCGTCTTCGATTTCCTCTTTAAGTTCATCTTCCGCTTCACCGATAAGGTCATCCAAAATATCGGTGTCTTCCGTGTCGGTGTCTTCCGTGTCGGTGTCTTCCGTGTCGGTATCTTCTGTGTCTTCCGTATCGGTATCTTCCGTTACTTCGCCGTTCTCTGTGTCGGCATCTTCTTCGGAATTTTCAACATTTTCTGCGTCTTCTGTATCTTCCGTGTCGGTATCTTCCGTATTTTCGGAATCTTCCGTATCTGCCGACTCGTCGGCGTCTTCGTTTACATCTTCATTTTCAACATCTTCGACGTCTGCGTCCTCATTCATAAATCTGTCCGCAAACTTTTCACCGAAACCGAACGCTCTGTCCGTCATATCGCGTCCCATATCAAAAGTTCTGTTTGTGATATCCTGTCCGTAATCCAAAATATCTTCCGTGATTCCGCATCCGAATCCGAACAATTCGTTTGTGATTTCGTGTCCCAAATCAAACAAATCATTTCCGAAATCGCGTCCCATGTTAAAAGCATCGTTTACAAATTCATGCTGTGCCTTAATATCGTTTTTCCCGGTTTCTTTGTTTCCGTTTTCTGCCGCAAAGATCGGAATCGTTCCTGCTGCCGCAAATGTTGCGATTGTTGCCGCCATGCTGATTAAAAGTCTCTTTTTGTTGTTCATAATGAATAACCTCCGTATTTATAGCGTTTGCAACGCTGTTTTTCTTTTGATGATTGCATTTTATAATGCGCCCTTGTCAAAAGTTTGCAAAAAAAAAGGAACTTTTGTGTCAATTTGGGGTGATTTCTTGTCAAAATTGTGCCACGGGTCCGAATTTTGACACAAACTCCCGACAAAATCCCGAAAAGGAGAGGGTTTGACATGGTGACACAATTTTGACCAAAAATAAGATTGCCACACAACATAAAAAAGCCATCCCGGTCCGTCTTAAGGAACAGGATGGCTTTCTGCCATACATTTTTAAGTCAATGCAACTTTTTATAATTTTTTGTTGAAAAACGTTCTAACTCATCATGAGACAATTCATTAATATTTTTTCCAACCTTTGTTGCATATCTGTATGCTTCAGGAATACTGAATCCGATAACAACAGACTGACTCGGATTATTTTTTTTTAAATAATCATCTATCATTTTTTGTTTTTCATATCTGCTCATCTGTTTCATCATAGGTATATTCCTCCATGATTTTAGCCATAGGCCCCTCAGAAATTATTATCCGATACTCATGAGGAGGTTCACCGTATGCAAAATGCTGTGCCCCATATCGGTTGATATAATGTTGTTCAATTTCTGCATCCATGGCTTCTCCGTATACAAATCCGCCATAGCCGAGTTCAACCGAAAATCTTCCTGCAACGGCAAATAAATGTCCGCCTACGCCACTATATTCCTTTTTACCATACAGCCAAACATTATTATTGGGCGAAGTACATGCCCACAAGATATGAACCGCTTGCGCATCAGGTTCATCCTTCATGGCTATCAGTCCTTGAATATCAACGGTTCCTTTTAAGACCAAAGCCTTAACAACAACACCTTTGTCAAACTGTGACCAATTTATAAACCATCCGGTTTTTTTATTAAACTTGGCCAAAAAACTTTTACGTGTAAGCGTTATAACTTCAGTTTCAACTATATCTCCCGTTTGAACATTTTTGAGACATGACGTCAGCTCATCAATACAAAAACAAATCATTTTTTCTCCTTTCCCTATCCGTTTTTTTATATTAAACAGGGAAAGGCACAAACTCCATTCCCCGATGAATTTTTTCAGTGAATGAGTCGCTTAATTAAATTACGTATGACCTGCTTCTCCTGTCAAATCTTTTATATACATATATAATAGAAGAAAAAAACGATCCTACTCATGTATATAGCATACCACGATTTTACCAAAGCGTAAAGATTTTTATCTATGCACTGTTTTACTTGGGTCGCAATAATTATAATTTTTGAAGTGACTCGCAATCACTAAATTTCTTTATCGATTCACTTTTCGGTTGCCACCCTCTTCTTTTTTTGATATGATAGCGGGCGCATAAATACTACACAAGGATTTTAAATATGAGCATATTAAACGTTACAAACCTTTCACACGGTTTCGGAGACAGAACAATCTATAACAACGTATCCTTCAGGCTCTTAAAGGGCGAGCATATCGGTCTTATAGGCGCAAACGGAGAAGGAAAATCCACATTTTTTTCGATTATAACGGGTAAACGTGAGCCGGATGCGGGCAAAATCGAGTGGGCAAAAAACGTAAGAGCGGGATATCTCGATCAAAATGCCGTTTTGGATCCAAACATGACAATAAGGGACGTTTTAAACTCCGCTTTTGATTTTCTATATGACATAGAAAAAAACATCAACGAGATATACGAACGCATGGGAGACGTCTCGGAAGACGAAATGAACGAAATGCTCGAAGAAGTCGGAACGCTCCAGGAACTTCTTGAGGCGCATGACTTCTATAATATAGATGTAAAGGTGGATGAAGTGTCGAGAGCCTTTGGGCTTAACGAGCTTGGTCTCGATAACTCCGTCACCGCACTTTCCGGCGGACAAAGGGCAAAAATTCTCCTTGCGAAGCTTCTGCTTGAAAAGCCCGATATTTTGCTTCTCGACGAGCCCACAAACTATCTTGACGCAGAGCATATAGAATGGCTCAAAAGATATTTGATCGACTACGAAAACGCATTTATCCTTATTTCACACGATATTCCGTTTTTAAATTCGGTCGTAAACATCATATATCACGTCGAAAATGCGGAAATAACAAGATATCCCGGTGACTACAACCATTTTACGGAAACATACGAAATGAAAAAAAGCCAGCTTGAAGCCGCATACAAAAAGCAGCAACAGGAGATTTCGGAGCTTAAGGATTTTGTGGCAAGAAACAAAGCACGTGTGGCAACAAGAAACATGGCGATGTCACGTCAAAAAAAGCTTGACAAAATGGATGTGATCGAGCTTGCTCCGGAACACATAAAGCCCGAATTCAATTTTAAGGAAGGAAGGGCGTCCGGGCGTCTGATCTTTGAAACGCACGACCTTGTGACGGGATATACGTGTCCGCTTTCAAAACCCATAAACATCAAAATGGAAAAAGGCGAAAAGCTTGTCATAAAAGGCGCAAACGGAATAGGAAAGACAACGCTCCTTAAAAGCATTCTCGGTATAATTCCGGCGATTTCCGGCTCTGTTACGCTCGGAGATTATCTTTTACCGGGATACTTTGAGCAGGAAATCTTAAATCCCGGCTCAAAAACATGCATTGACGAGATTTGGGACGAATTTCCGTCCTACAACCAATACGAAGTGCGTTCCGCTCTTGCAAAATGCGGACTCACCACAAACCATATCGAAAGCCTTGTGCGTGTCCTCTCGGGCGGTGAGCAGGCAAAGGTGCGCTTATGCAAGCTTATAAATAAGGAAACAAATGTGCTCCTGCTTGACGAGCCCACAAATCATTTGGATGTCGACGCAAAGACAGAATTAAAGCGTGCGCTCACCGACTATCACGGCAGCGTTGTCCTCATTTGCCACGAGCCGGATTTTTATGAAAGCTTTGCAACAAGGATAATAGACTGCTCGGAATACTCGCTGCTTGCGTGATGTTGCTTTGAGAATAAATGTTATTTTGTGAATAGAAATTATCTCGTGTTTTAATGTTAAATCGAGAGATAATTTCTTACCGCTAAACCGTTTGATTTAACCAAAAAGAGGCCCGACCTTTATCGGACCTCTTTGCTTTTTTAATTATCTTATCTCTCCGCTCTTTCAAGTGCTTCGCAATAATCTTTTGTTCCCACCCAAACATCGTTTGAATAAGGATTCTTCTTCATGATAATCGAACGCTTGATAATCACGGCAATACATATAACGTTTGCGGCAAGTGCAAGGAATGCAATAAAGCCCTGCATTGTGGGATTTGCCGTAATACCGAATTGTGCAACCGCTTTTCCGGCTTCTGCAGTCTTTCCGAGCCCGGCCGCATAAATTTCCATTGCCTTGTCGTACATATCGATTGCGGCAAAATCGGAAGATACGCTACCATATACCGACGGAAGAACAGAAAATGCCTTGCTTATCTGGAATGTGGGCACAACCTGCGCAAACATGCACCAAATCGCAAGAGTGTTTGCACGGTTCTGAATCCAGCCGCCCTTGTTCCAAAGCGCATTGGCAACAGTGGGAGCAAGCAAAAGCGCAAGTCCGCAATACCATGCGTGCGTAGGAAGATTCAAATACGTATATTCAAAATTCCATATGTCATATGCAACAATAAACCAAATCGTCATATCCGGCCAAAGCATGTCGCTGTGATTTTTGTCCTTTGAAGTGTAAAGGTTTACGACGCCGGTCATGCAGAAAATATTGATAACGCCCGCAAGCGCATTTAAGATATTCCACCATCCGCCGTAAATGAACACGCCTTCGTTTGATGCCCACCATGCGCCCGTGAAGTCGCCTGTAACACGGAAAGCCGCAAGTGCGGATTCCATATCCGATACAACGGCAATCAAAATATTTGCCGAAACGATAAACCACGGGAACCATGCAAACCATTTTTCCTTGCCTATGCCCCACTTGTACTTGATCATCATGAAGCCTACGCATCCGATGTCTGCCGCATAAAGCTTAAAATAATGGAACCATCCGTCCATATAGGCAACGGTCAGGTTTTCGGATCCGCCGAAAAGTCCTGCGTGCGCAAGGATAAAATAAATCGTAAGCAGTGTCGGAATAATCACAAAAATGAGTAAACCGCCCGCTTTTGTGCGTCTGCCGATTTCGTTTAATAAAATGAGACCCGCAAACACCAATACCCATCCCAAAATTTGGGACAATCCATGGATTTGAAATACCATTTCTTCTTTCCTCCCTTTTTTAATACCTTCTTACCGAGCTTCACCCGGTAATCCGATTATACACTTAAAAAGGGGAGATTTGAATACGGAATCGCAATTAAATTTCAAGTTGCAAATATTCGCACATCATTTTATAATTAAAGTGATGAGATAAAATCATGATAAAATTTTGATAAGGAGATTTCTATGATACAAATCAGACCCGTTTCGGATTTAAGAAACAAATTTCCCGACATCGAAAAACTCGTAAGTAACGGAGAACCGGTATATTTGACAAAAAATGGCTGCGGAACAATGGTTGTTTTGAGTTTGGAGGCTTATTCCGAATTAACCGACTCCACCGAAAAAGCACTTGACACGGCAGATCGTTTGGCCGAAGAAAGTGATATGAGATACACACATGAGGAGGTATTTTCGACACTCAGGAGAAGCATAAATGGATGAAAAAAACTCTCAAAAAACAGAAGCCATGCTCCGTTATCTGCCTTTATTTTATGAAGATTTGGAACAAAAGGTGCACTATATCTCGGAAAAATTAAATAATCCGAAAGCGGCAAACGACATGATTGATGCGGTTGAAAAAACAATTCTCGAAAGGCTGCCGATAGCCGAAGCATTTGAACAATATCATTCTTCAAAAGAAAGACGATATCCTTACTATCGTCTTTATGTCAAAAATTTTGTGATTTGGTATGTGGTTATCGATGACGAAACCAACGGAAAAATTATGGAAGTGCGAAGATTTCTGTATGGCAAACAAAACGTTAAAAAATTGTTATAAAAGTTTTTCCGAATATAAAAGGAATCCCGGTTGCGGGATTCCTTGTTTTTGGCTATATAGGAAACTTCGTTAATTCATCTCAAATTTTTTTAAGACCGCAAATCCGTCACTTTCTCCTCTTACAAAGATTGCAACTTTCGCACCCACCCATCTGCCTTCGGTGAACGGGTATTCGGTATCGGTAAGACTTCTTTCTTTTCCGTTTAATATAAACCCGAATTTTACCTTTTCGTCTTTTATATGCATGATAAGCGTAAACTCACCGGAATGCGAAATTTCTTTATGTGTATTTTCTGCATGTATCTCTTCTGCATGTATGTCTTCCGGACATTCATTTCCCACATACACGTTTTCTTCATACACAACTTTTTCCGTCACACACGCATTATTTTTATCGACATTTCCGTTTGCAAAATCCGCCGTTCCGCACATAATGCCGACAGATATATTTTCATCATGTCTTGTGACCGTAACACACGAATATTTCATTCCGAGCATGCAAAGCCCGAGAGCATCTCCGTCTTTCAAATTTGAGATATCGCTTGTCACTTTAGCCGTAAATTCCGGCGCAAGCGGAAGCGTTGTAAGGACGTTCGGCATATACCAAACGGAAGTGTTAAAGCGCCGCATCACATTAAGTTTCAGTCCTTCATACCTATAATTACACTCATACCACGCTTTATCGGGATTTGCCTGCCATTGCCAAAGAAGGCTCAAAATATTACTCTTAAAATCATCCGATGCGATAAGCTTTATTTTGTCGCCGGGCTCACCCGGGGTTTTATATTTTGAAACAGATCCGTCCGGAAGTTTATATTCAAGAACCGGGGTACCTGTAGACCCGTCTTCAACGTTTCCCATAACCGGCCAATCGTCAACCCATGTCACGGGTTCAAGCCACGTGATTCGCCCCATCACACCGACATCACGAAAATGGATGAAATAATCGTTATTGTCGGGTCCCGTGACAAGCGCTCCCTGGTGAGGGCCGTTAACGCGAGTTTCCCCTTGCTCCAAAACTACCTTATATTCATACGGTCCATACACATTTTTTGACCGATATGCCACTTGCCAACCCGTCTTCACACCGCCCGCCGGAGCAAGAACATAATAATATCCGTTCCGCTTATACATTTTGGGGCCTTCAAGCGTGGGATTGGTAAGTGTCCCGTCAATTATAATCAGGTCTTTGCCTAAAACTCCCGTACAATCGGGCGTAATTTCACACAATGCAAGCTTACTCTTTATTCCGCTCCTGCTGTATGCAAAGGCGTGAATCATATATGCTTTTCCGTCCGTATCCCAAAACGGACACGGATCGATAAGTCCTTTTCCTTCCATAATGCAATTAAGCTCACTCCACTCACCGTACGGATCTCGTGTGCTTGTCACAAATATCCCCTCATCGGGCATAGGCACAAAAACATAAAATGTGCCTTCGTGATATCTGATCGCGGGAGCCCATGTGCCGCTGCCGTGAACGGGGCGATTGTAGCGCGGAAACGGAAGTGTGCGCACACAATAATTTATTCTTTCCCAATTTACAAGATCTTTTGAATGAAGAAGCGGAACTCCCGGCACATACGTAAAGCTTGACGACACCATATAAAAATCGTCCCCCACACGTATTACGTCGGGATCACTCAAGTCGGCATAAATAATCGGATTTTTGTAGGTTCCGTTTTTTTGATCTGATTGATACATAATTTTAAAGTCCTTATATATAATGATGTTAAGGTCAAAAGTCGCCTTCGTCATCCGCCTCTTCAAGCAACCCTATAAATTCCGAAGGCGAATACACGGGGATCGCAGAATTTTTGTAATCTTTGACATTTCTTGTCACGATGCAGTCAATCTTGAGTCTCACAGCAGTTTCCGTCATTACGGCGTCTTCAAAATCAGAAATTTTTGAGCTTAAAGCATCGTAAATATCCGCTGCCGTCGTGTCAAGAATTCCGAAAAGCGAACAAAGTTTGTTTAAAATGTCGCGTGTTGCCTTGTCATTATGCGTTATTCGGTGAACCAAATAATAAATATCCGTCATTGCTTTTGCGGTCAAATATCCCAAAAATTTTTGATCGGCAGAAAGTAAAAAAATCCTTTCCGCATCCTTACAAAAAGGCTCTCTGCTTTGAAGTGCGTCCACAACAACACATGTATCGACAATCGCCCTCATATTTTACTTAACCTCTCTTCCTTTGCTTCTTCAAGGCTAATATCTTTTGAAAGCACACCGAACAAAGATTTTGCGACTTCCGTCCTTGTTTGGTTCGGATTTGAGAGCTTTGCTATTATTTTTCCGTTTTTTGATATGAAAACATCCTCTTTGGACGCAAGCAAGAGATATTTTCCGAGGTTGTTTTTAAATTCGGTTGCCGTAACAGACATAAATCAAGCCTCCTTTTTTATATATCGTATAAATAGTTTATCAAAGTCGCACGAAATATGCAAGATATTCGTACGATATTTAAAATATTTTCATCCAAACCCCCGGTATACTTATGTTTCCAAAAAAAATTAACCTGCATATTTTTGATTTCAAGATATAAAAAAGCCCGTGTCTTTAGCTCCGGGCTCTTAAGTTTGCATATACTTTAGCTATACGCTTCGATTTAATTCAACATGGTCTTAAATTTTCATTTTTCTTTAAAACAAGCTCAATCACTCATTTCCCTTTATAAAACGGCTGAGCGGCTTATAAACAAGCATCGTAATAACCGACACCGACACGCACTTTATGAGATTTAAGGGGGCGGTTGCGAGGATCACAAGCGTCCCAAGGTCGGTAATCGCGGAATTTGCTTTTGTGCCTGCTTTAATCACGTTTTCCATTCCACCGAACATCCCGGCATAGAGGGGCAAAAGCACAAACGCGTTGAGAAGGCATCCGACAATCACACACGTAAGCGTTCCCGCACATAAGCCGATGATCGCACCTTTTTTTGTTTTCTTGAAGCGATAAATGAATCCGGCAGGCAAAATAAATGAGCATCCGATCAGGAAGTTTGCGATTTCTCCTACTCCCGCCGTGCTTGATCCCTTCATAAGCATTTTTACAAGGATTTTGATTGCCTCGATTACAGTGCCCACAGCGGGTCCCATCATAAACGTCCCGATTAAAAC
>CAZZFV010000056.1:0-10874 GCA_964653855.1 uncultured Lachnospiraceae bacterium | reverse complement strand
TGTGTCTCTTCCGTCGATAACCTGAATCATCGGAATGTTGTGAGCTACCGCATATTCAAAGTCTCTCTGGTCGTGAGAAGGAACCGCCATAACCGCGCCCGTGCCGTAGCTTGCAAGTACAAAGTCACCGATATAAAGATCCACTTCGCGTCCGTTTATCGGATTAATTGCCTTTATTCCCTTTAAAGGACAGCCGGTTTTGCCTTTGTTAAGCTCCGTGCGGTCCATGTCGTTTTTCTTTAAGGTTTCCGCGATATAAGTCTCAACCTCTTCCTTGTTTTCGATTCGGGGCATCAAATCCTTTACAATTTGTCCGTCGGGTGCAAGAACCATAAACGTGATTCCGTAGATCGTTTCGATACAGGTTGTGAAAATCGAAAATTCACCGCCGCCGACAATCTTAAACTTAACTTCAACGCCTTCCGATTTTCCTATCCAGTGGCGCTGCATATCCTTTGTGGATTCGGGCCAGTCGATTTCGTCAAGGCCTTCGAGAAGCTTTTCCGCAAAAGCCGCCTGATCGATTACCCATTGCTTCATATTTTTTCTGACAACCGGGAATCCGCCGCGCTCCGACTTTCCGTCGATTACTTCATCGTTCGAAAGAACGGTGCCGAGCTCTTCACACCAGTTTACGGGCATATCGATATATTTTGCGTATCCCGCAAGATAAAGCTGCTTAAAAATCCACTGTGTCCATTTATAAAACGAGGGATCGGAAGTTGCTATGCATCTGTGCCAGTCATAGTCAAAACCGAGTTCCTTTAACTGCTTCGAAAACGTTTCGATGTTTTTTTGAGTAAAGCCGTTGGGGTTGTTGCCCGTGTTTACGGCATATTGCTCCGCGGGAAGTCCGAACGAATCGTAGCCCATCGGGTGAAGGACATTGTAACCTTGCATTCTCTTCATTCTCGAAATTATGTCGGTTGCGGTGTAGCCTTCGGGATGTCCCGCATGAAGGCCCACTCCCGAAGGATACGGGAACATGTCGAGCGCATAAAACTTGGGTTTCGAAAAATCCCATACGTCGGTTTTGAACGTATCGTTTTCTGCCCAGTATTTTTGCCATTTGGGTTCAATTGTTTTCGGATCGTATTCACGTGCCATTTTATATTTCCTCTGCTTTCATAATTATTATCAGTATCGTTATTTTTTAACGTAGGTTAATCCCACCGGTCCATGAATAGTAACGATTTTATTACAAATCACATAATTACGCAAGAAAAAAGAAAAATATCTCTTGACAACAAAAAAATTTATGATATATTCACTCCCGACAACAAAAACGGTTGCCAAAAAATAATTTTATATCGCATGTGTGCTAGGGGCGCTAAAACGCTGAGAGGCGGAATTTTTCCGCCGACCCTTATTACTTGACCCGGATAATGCCGGCGTAAGGAAGCTTTAATTCATACCTCCCGTACATATGTGTAAGGAGGATTTTTTTATGCAAAACAAAAAAACTTTTATCCTGGTTGAAGGCGCACTCATGATCGCGCTCGCAACCGCACTGAGCTACGTAAGAGTGTTTCAGCTCCCCGTCGGCGGCTCGATTACGCTTTTCTCAATGGTGCCGATTGTCATCTTTTCGATAAGACACGGCGTCAAAAGCGGACTTCTTGTGTCGTTTACCTATTCGCTTTTGCAATTTATGCAAGGCGTGATCGACGGACTTTTCGGCTGGGGACTCACACCCGGCATGCTTATTGCCTGCATCCTTATGGATTATATCCTTGCTTTCACCGTTCTCGGACTTGCGGGAATGTTTCGTAAGGGCATCAAAGGAAACGAAGTACTCGGCTGGATTACGGGAATCGCAATTGCTGTTACACTGAGATTCTTATGCCACTACTTAAGCGGCGTTATCATCTGGAAATCTGTCGGCGAACTCTGGGAAGGCTTTACAACCGACAATCCGCTCCTTTATTCACTCATTTACAACGGCGCATACATGCTCCCCGAAATGATTCTCACGATGATCGGCGCGGCACTTATCATAAAGGCTCCTGCACTTCTCCCTTTCTTAAAGAACAGGGATTCGAAGAACTGAAAACAAAAAAAGGCTGTGATTATCTCACAGCCTTTTTTATTGCCCTTTATTAAGTTTTTTACCTGTCAACAATTCCTCTCTCACGCATAAGCTTTTTTAAGAGTTTCGATACCGGAAGCACCAAGCACCCCGCAGCCAGATTTCCCGCCGCATGAACCGCATCCCACGGGAGCCCCGCAATAATCCACGCTATCATTCCTTTAAATCCCAAATGAAACATGACGGCCTGCGCAGGCGCATAAAGTGTGCCAAACAATAGTCCGTGCAAAGAGCACACAATCGGGTAAACAATCCTTGCCTTTTTGTCCGGCATATTTTTGGGTAATAACATCGTCACTCCCCACAAAATCGTCCAGAGATAAAGGTAAGGATACCACCACATGTTAAATCCCGCATAAATTCCGTTTATGAATATATAAATATATATCGGAATAAGCGCCTTAGCTCCGAAAGCGAGAGTGTATGCCATCGTAAACATACCGAGCAAATGGATGTTCGGCAAAAATTCGAGCATAATCTTGGAGCAAAACATAAGCGCCCCGAGCATCGGATACACGGCAATTTCAAAAGCGGTTATTTTCCTTTTATTTTGTGTACTCAAGACTGTATACTGTTCCTTCGACAATATCCGTCGAATCCACGCCCGTCATGGCGTATTCGCCGTCAATATAAAATGCCCAATAGCTTTGATCGACATCATAATCGGCAGTGATTCCGTTTACAACCTTAACATAAAGTCCGTATGCCGTTTCGTCACCCGAAACAAGGCCTGCCTCAAGAAGTGCCGCACCCACCGTCGTCTTATCCGTATGAACGGTAAACGTAATCTCGTTGTCGCCCGCAACAACCTTTGTTGTGAGTGTTGTGGCCCCCTTACCGATTTCGGTGTCTGCGAGGTACGTTGCAGTCTCCCAAAGACCTTCCTTAGGAACCGTGTTCTTTGTTCCGCATGCCGCGCACATAACAACCGCCAAAGCCAAAAGTAATGCCGCAAGTGACTTTTTAAATTTCTTCATTTTCTTCATTTCTCCTTTTTTTATATATCAAAGTTTCAACAACTCATCAAACTCATTTAAGAATTTGACGGGTGAAAACTTTTGAAGCTGTTCTTCTGTCCTAAAGCCCCACAGGCAAAGCGCATATTTAAGTCCCGCATTTTCCGCCGTATAAGCGTCAACGTCCGAATCGCCGATATAAAGGACTTTTGATTTGTCGGTTACATTTAATAATTGTAGCGCTTCGTTTACGCCCGCGGGATCGGGCTTCTTTTGCCTTCCGTCTGCCGCTCCCACAACAACGTGAATATAATCTCCGAAAAAAGTCTTTATGAGATTTTTGCTCACGTCTTCCGCTTTGTTTGTGACAACCGCGATTTTTACGTTTCTTTCGTAAAGGCGCTTTATCGTATCACAAACTCCGGGATAAGGCAAGGTTTTTTCACACGCATGGTTATGATAAAAATCAACAAATTCACGACAAAACTCATCAAAATCGGAATCGGAAAGGATAACCGGCAATGCCCTTCTTGCGAGCATCGTGAGTCCGTTTCCCACAAACTTCCTTACTTCCTCGGTCGTGCGCTCCGGGTACCCGTAATTTTTAAGCGTATGGTTTATCGCATTTTCAAGATCCGAAAGAGTGTTAAGGAGCGTGCCGTCAAGATCAAAAATCATTGCTTCCCACATAAAAAGACTCCTTTCCGCATACAACTTCAACCTTATTATAAAGCAAAAACGCTGAAAATTCAATATAACCGGCTTGTCTTTCACACATTCCGCAACAGCTTTGCAAGTGTCACGACTTTTTTAAGTCCGTACTTTCAAAATACGGTTATTTCCCGATGATCGCATCGTATTCCGTAGCCGTAATGCCGATTACCGTGCCATGGCGCGGCGCGGGACTCGGAAGCGAATATCCTCTTTTTTTATTGAACATTCCGCCTGCAAGATCCTCACACGTCAGCATATAGTATCCGCTTCCGCCGTAGTTATCGAGAAGCAAACCGAACTTTTGATTGTCTATAACATCATCATCGTTAAACCTAAAGCAGCACGGTCCCTCAACGCCTTCCTGCGAATACAGGCTTTCAGATTCAATTTCTTCCCAGTTCCCAAGTAACGTATCGCACTTTTCCAAAATAATCTTCGAATCCTTTTCGAGCTTTGTAAAACGATAATACATGTCCCCATCCTTGATTACGGTTGTGTCAATCGTATCGTAGCCGTAACCGATCCAAAGCACGGGATCACTGAACTCATAAAAATCCGTAGTCGTACAATAATAAACCCTTTGCATCGCATAATTGTCATCCGATACCCTCGATGAGAAAAATACGATATAATTTTCGTTTTCTTCGTCATAAAACGCTTCCGGCGCCCAGGTGCATCCCGCATTGTCGGAATTTATTTTGACCATTCGCTGTTCGGACCAGTTTACAAGGTCTTCCGACTCCCAAATCATAATGCTTTTGCTTCCCGCGTATTGCGCTTTCCACCAGTCACCGCTTTCCGCAATGCATAAATCCGTAGCAAGTAAGTAATATTTCCCGCCGTCATGCGACCTTATTATAAACGGATCGCGAAGCCCTCCCGTTCCGAGCGTCGACGTGATAACGGGCTTTTTGTTGTTTAATGTTTTCCACGAAAGCGCATCATGACTTACCGCCATCGTAATCGTTTCCTGCCCTTTAGCGTTTCCTGTAAAATAAACAAACAGATAATCCGTAAGTACGGGTGTGGGAGTCGCAGTCGGAGTCGGTGTCGGTGTAAGCGTCACCGTCGGCGTAGTCTCCTGCATTAAAACCGGTGTAAGTGAACCCGCATTTTCCGATTTATTTTCCCGCTCCGTATTTCCATTTTTTCCGCATCCCGTTGCCGCAAAACAAAGTGAGGCAAAGCAGCAAAAAAATCCGAAGCACACGATACCAAACAAAAATTTACGCATAACTTAAACTCTCCCCTTAGAGAAAAAAAAGGAGCCGACAGTCACCGGCCCCTTTAAGCATTTCTCATGCCGAAATCAAGTTCTTAATCAATATGACACAATAAGCTGCATCTTAAATCTTTCTTCTCCGTATACGGCGTGCGGAATATCCTTGGGCATAATGAGAGTTTCGCCCGTCTCAAGATAAAATACTTCACCGCCGACGGTAAAGCGGCCTTTGCCCTCAAGCACGGTAACCATTGCGTCACCCGCTGCCGCATGCGTCGAAATTTCTTCTCCCTTGTCAAACGAAAAAATCGTCATGCTGACCGCATCGTTCTGAACAAGCGTCTTGCTGATCACCTGTCCTGCGGCATAATCAACCTGGTCCTTCAATAAAATTTTCTTGTGTTTTTCGATATTTTTATACATGATATTTACCTCCGAAAAAATTTTTGTTTTTTCTTTACCTTTCGGAAAAAACATTTTCCACGGCTCATTTTATCATTATATGATGTTAAGGTCAAAAGGTATTTTAACCTTAACGATACACAAATTGCTTGCGTAGCGCTATGCTCTCGCAATTCGTGCCACATTCATAATCCGCATAAAAGTCAATTGACTTTTTTCCGATTTGGGAGTAAAAAAAATTTAATAACCCGATATATCTTTTTATACCGACATCACGACATTAACACATCACTATTTAAAATTAAGCTAAAAGCACACCGGGAGGTCTCATTTATGAAATACGCTTTTACCCATGCAAACATCATCGACGGCACAAAAAACATGACCGTCAAAGAAAATTACACACTTGTTGTAAACAATGACAAAATCGAAGACATTTTCCCCGGGGAGCGTGAGATAAAAGATGCCGTCACAATAAATTTAAACGGAAAATATCTCCTTCCCGGTCTCATAAACATGCACGTTCATCTTGCGGGTAACGGAAAGCCGCAAAAAAAGCAGCGTGACAACGAAAAACTTGTAAAAATACTTATGGGCTCTTCTCTTTCACGCGCAATATCTTACAGCATTGTCGCATCTTTTGCGAAAACAGAACTAATGAGCGGCGTTACGACAATCAGAACCGTGGGAGGCCTCGGTAATTTTGACACACGCCTTCGTGACGAAATAAAGGCGGGCAAAAAAACAGGGCCCAGAATCCTTGCAAGTAATATGGGAATTTCCGTTCCCCACGGTCATATGGCAGGCTCCGTTGCAGTCGCATGTAAAACGATTGATGAAGCCCTCACGCAAGTCGACAAATCCGCATCAGAACATGTTGACCTGATAAAACTCATGATCACAGGCGGTGTTCTTGACGCAAAAGAAAAGGGAGTTCCGGGCGAACTCAAAATGCCGCCCGAAATGATAAAGGCGGTTACCGAAAAAGCACACTCTCTCGGATACAAGGTTGCGGCACATGTCGAATCACCGGAAGGCGTGCGTCTCGCACTTTTAAACGGCGTCGATTCGATTGAGCACGGTGCCGCTCCCGACGACGAGATAATTTCGTTGTTCAAAAAAAATAACGCCACTCTTTGCACAACAATTTCTCCCGCTCTTCCGTACGCTCTTTTTGACCGTTCGGTTTCAAATGCGAGCGAAGTGGAGCAATATAACGGAAACGTTGTGTTTGAAGGCATTATAAATTGCGCAAAAAGTGCCGTCAAAAACGGCATTCCGATCGTGCTCGGAAACGACGTCGGATGTCCATGGATCACTCAATACGATTTTTGGCGCGAGCTTTATTACTTTCATAAATTCGTGGGCGTAAGCACCGCGGACGCTCTCTATGCCGCAACGGGACAGGCCGCAATTACGGCGGGAATCGGGGACCTAACGGGAACACTTACGCCGGGTAAATCCGCCGACCTTATCGTAACACGTGAAGATCCTCTTTCCGACCTTAAGGCGCTTTCAAAAGTCGATACCGTCATGTGCATGGGAAGACTTTACGCTCATCCGACTTTCAAGGTAAACAAGCGCGTTAAGGCAGAGCTTGATAAGTTTTTATGACAGGAGCAGTTAAAACCTCACCGTAATTTTGGTGCCTTTTTCCTCGGCGCTTTCAACGCTTATTTCCGCATTGTGGTACATTGCCGCATGCTTTACTATCGAAAGCCCGAGGCCGGTACCGCCCGACGCACGCGAACGGCTCTTGTCAACCCTGTAAAAACGCTCAAATATCTTTTCATGAAATTCCGGTGCAATTCCGATTCCGTTGTCACAAACGGTTAACACATTATGCCCGTCGTCTTCTTTGATGTCCACATTCACAAAGCCGCCGGGGTTATTATACTTTATCGCATTTTCCGAGAGATTATAAATCATCTCATACAGAAGGCTTCTCACACCGTTTATCATGCCTTTTTCGCCGCTCACGGTAAAATTAATGTCCTTTTCCGCGGCAATGCCGTTTAATTCTTCCTTTACCTCATCCGCAATTTCATGTAAGGACACATATTCAAGGGGCATTTTCACGTTTTCGTCAAGACGCGAAAGCCTTATAATGTCATTTACGAGGTTGTGAAGACGCAATGCTTCCGAATGAATGTTTCCCGCAAATCTTTGAATATCAGTTGGCTTAACGATTCCGTTTTCAAGAAGCTCCGACGCTCCTATAATCGATTGCAAAGGTGTTTTAAGCTCATGCGACACATTTGCCGTAAACTCGCGCCTGTTCTTTTCGGCATTTGCTTTGTCTGTTATGTCAAATGCGAGAATAACGATTCCGTGTTCGCCGTTTTCCAAGTCTATTCTGCTCAAATTAAAGCTGTATGTGAATCCGTTCCGTTCTTCTTCAAACACCGACGCTCCGTCTTTTTCGGTTTTCAAAACGGCGTCCCGCATTCCGATACTCCTGTCAACCGCAAAAATTCCCATATCGGAAGTGCTTCCGGTAATTTCAAAAAGCTTTTTTGCCGCCGTATTGATGCTTATTATCTTTAACTTTCCGTCAAGCAAAATAAGCGCTTCCTTCATGTTGTCGGTAATCTCCGAAAACTCCGCTTTTTGACGGTCAAGCTGCCGCACGCGTTCCGTAATTTCCGTCTGCTGATTTTTTATTCTGTATAAAAGCGGCAAAATTTCGTCATATGTTTTATTTTCGAGGGGATTGTCAAGATTAAGCGTATTTAACGGCTTTACTATTCTTTCCGACATGTGCCTTGCGAAACACAATGACATTATCACAATAAAAACCAAAACGAGGATCACCGGATAAAGAACCTTTATGAGAAGCGCAAGCGCCGTCGCCTGACTCACGGAAATACGGAGAACGGTGTTATCCGAAAGCCTTACAGCCTCATATACCGTCTTTACGGTCATCGTTTCCGAATATCTTTTGCTGCTGCCGCGTCCGTAGGTAAAGGCATCCTTTATTTCCTGCCGGTCGGCGTGATTTTGCATCGTTTCCGCGTCCGCAACGCTGTCATATAACACCGTGCCGTCCGTGTCAACCCATGTGATTCTGTATTCATCGGAAGAAACGGTTTTTAGGTAATCCGCTCCCATGCTCTCCGTTCCGCCCACCGCAAGACGAAGCTCCGATTTTAAATTTGTCTCCGCCACGCCGTCAATGTATCCGTAAAGCCCCAGTATAATCACGGCAAGCACGAGCACAAGCGTGGCCGATGCAACCAAAACTATCGACTTAAATATTTTTTTTACCATCGTCTGCCTCCAAACGATATCCGACATTCCTTATTGTTTCGATTTTCTTTCCGTAGTCCTTTAATTTCTGCCTGAGCGTTTTTATGTGCATGTCAAGCGTGCGCGTGTCTCCCATATAGTCCGAGCCCCACACGTCCGCAAAAAGCTGCTCTCTCGTAAACACGATTCCCGGACGGCTCAAAAAAAGCCTCAAAAGTTCAAATTCCTTGTAGGTAAGCATAACCTTTTCACCGTTAACCGTAACCGTATGCGTTTCGGGATTCAACATAAGCGCATCAAATTTAAGCGCGGTACTTTCGTTCTTCGGCATTGTCCGCTTAAGCACCGCCTTGACGCGCGCAACCATTTCCATCATGCTGAAAGGCTTTACGATATAATCGTCGGCACCCGTTTCAAAGCCTTTTATCTTGTCGTATTCTTCACCGCGTGCCGTTGCGAGAATAAACGGAATATCCTTAAATTTGTCCGATTTTTTCACCGTTTTTAAGATCGTTATTCCGTCCGTTTCGGGAAGCATAATGTCAAGTATCACAAGATCGGGAATTTCCGCATTTAAAGCCTCCAAAAAATCGCGCCCGTTTTCAAAGCCGCGCGTTTCATATCCCGCCGTTTTAAGAGTATACATTTCAAGTTCGCGTATACCGGCATCGTCTTCAACACACCAAACCATTGTTCACTCCCCCGTTAATATGTGTATTTCGCTCGTCAAACTTTTTTTGACGGATGGGTTCCGTTAATCGAATAAATTACCCATTCCGCGATGTTTGTCGCATGATCCGCAATACGTTCCAGATATTTTGCAATCATAAGAAAGTCAAGCGCATCCTCTCCGCTTGCGGCATGTTTTGAAATCCACTTAATAATAACACACTTCATATCGGAAAAACAATTGTCTACAACGTCATCCGCCGAAATGACGTTTTCCGCAAGCTCCAAATCTTTTCTCACAAACGCATCGACGCTGTCCGACACCATTTTTATCGCTTTGTCCGCCATGTCGCAAAGCTTGTCGATTTCGTCAGCACCCGTCACATCAAGAAAAGTCACGATTTCCGCAATGTCCTCCGCCTGGTCGCCGATTCGTTCCATATCCGTTATCATTTTGAGCGATGCGGAAATAAGTCGCAAGTCTCGCGCCACCGGCTGCTCGTGAAGAAGGAGCTTTAGGCACCTGTTTTCTATTTGACGTTCCATTTGATCGATGCAGGTGCTGCCGTTTTTAACGTTGTTCGCAAGACGGATATCGTGTTTCTTGAGTGCTTCAACCGCTCTCTTTATCGCTTCCTCGCACATTGCGCCCATTTCGATTATTTCTTTGTTCAAATCAAAAAGTTCTTCATCAAACCTGTTTCTCATAATACACCTCACCCGAATCTGCCGGTAATATAATCTTCGGTTCTCTTGTCGACGGGCTCCGAGAATATTGCGTCCGTATTTCCGAATTCCACAAGCTCCCCGAGCAAGAAGAACGCCGTATAGTCGGACACTCTGACCGCCTGCTGCATGTTGTGCGTGACAATTACTATCGTATATTTGTTTTTAAGATCGGTCACAAGTTCCTCAATACGTGCCGTCGAAATCGGATCAAGCGCGGATGTGGGTTCATCCATCAACAGGACTTTAGGTTCAACCGCAAGCGCTCTTGCAATGCAAAGACGCTGCTGCTGTCCGCCCGACATACCGAGAGCGTTTTTATTTAACCTGTCTTTTACTTCGTCCCAAATTGCGGCACCGCGCAAAGCGTTTTCCACAATTTCGTCAAGCTCCGCGCGGCGTTTTATTCCGTGCGTGCGCGGTCCGTATGCGACATTGTCGTATATGCTCATAGGGAACGGATTCGGCTTTTGAAAAACCATACCCACTTCCTTCCTGAGGTTATTTACGTTCACGTCTTTTGAAAAGATGTCCGTGCCGTTATATTTTACGGACCCCGTAATTTTTACGTTCGGTACAAGATCGTTCATACGGTTCAAAGTCTTTAAAAAAGTGGATTTACCGCATCCCGACGGACCTATAAAAGCCGTTATGCATTTTTCCGGAATATTTATATTTATGTTTTTTAACGCCTGATGTTCTCCGTACCACAGGCACATATCCTTAACGGAAATAATATCGTTCATAGGCTTTTCCTCTTCTCAAAATATTTTTGAACCATTCCCGCGGCAAGGTTAATAAGTATCGTAAGTAACATAAGTATCGCCGCGATCGCAAATGCCACTCC
>CAZZFV010000055.1:0-11468 GCA_964653855.1 uncultured Lachnospiraceae bacterium | reverse complement strand
GGATAAACGTAAAAAAACTTATTCGGTTTCATGAAGAAAATAAATCCCATGAAAATTTTATCTGCATATAAAATGCAAAAATATATGCAGAAAATGGCAAGTTCATTTAAATTATGATAAAATGGATTTGAGGAAAAAAGATATACTGAAGTTGCATGAGATGATGTTTCGGCTTTCGGATGATTCGGGCGGAAAAATAAGAATTATTATTATGACGCATTACAAAATTCGTCTGCAGGTTGGGATACAAACGAAAACACGTATTTTCCGTTTATCGAAAACTTTTTGTCAATGTTATATATGTGTTACAAAGAGCTTGACAAACGTTTTGCGGTGGTTGGGGACAAAAAAATCACCAAAAAGAACCGAATAGAGGCAACGGTGTTCGGAAGTCTGACACCGCTCTCAAAAGCGGAAATATGCAAAATTCTGCCGGATGTAAGTCCCACAACGGTTGAAGCAGTTCTCGGAGAAATGACGAAGACGGGGAAAGTGAAGAAAATAGGATCGGGACGCGCAACGAAATATATAAAATTGTAACGAAAAAGGCAAAATTGATGTAAGATAAAGGAAGTTAAATAATAATGTCTGCGGTAAAAGGAAATTTTAATCTTTTTGGGGCATTACACAACAAAGGAGTAAATAATGTGGCAAAATTATAAATTCACGGTTCCCGATAAAAGAAAAGTGAGATATATAATCCATACCGATTGCAAAAATGAAGCGGATGATCAGTTTACGGTGGCGCATGCGTTAATGACCGATAAGCTTGACGTAAAAGGAATTATTGCGGGACATTTTGATAAAGCAAATTATGACAGATTTCCGGAACATAAAACTGCGGAGGCAAGCCGTGCGGAAGTTGACAAAGTGCTTATGCTTATGGGACTTATGGGGAAATACCCTGTGTTTACCGGTGCAAATACGGCAATTGGGGAAGATTTAAAGCCGATTCTGACGGATGCGGCAAAATTTATTATAGAAGAAGCGATGCGTGAAGATGAAAGGCCGCTTTTTATAGGATGCCAGGGAGCGATTACGGATCTTGCGTGTGCAATTTTGCTTGAACCACGTATTTGCGAACGGATGACCTGCATATGGATAGGGGGCGGAGATTATCCGAACGGTGGCGGAGAATTTAATCTTGCGCAGGATATAAATGCCGCAAATGTCGTTTTTGGTTCGAAGATGCCTTTGTGGCAGATACCGAGAGTTCTTTATAAGCAATTTGCAGTGTCGATTGCCGAACTTCAGGATAAGGTTTACCCTTGCGGAAAAATAGGAGAATATTTGTTTACGCAACTTGCGGAATTTAACAGCCAAATGCTTCTTTTTGATTCGTGGCCGCACGGAGATATTTGGACTCTTGGGGATGAGGGCTGCGTATGTGCTTTGCTTGAAGAGATTGAAAGAAACGACGGATATACGGAAATTCCGGCACCTTATATAAATTGTGATATGACATATACGCATTCTGACAAGAACAGAAAAATCAGGGTATATAATAAGCTTGATGTAAGACTTGATTTGGAAGATTTGTTTGCGAAACTTAAGATTAATTATGGAATGAAATAAAAAGCGCATGCTATAGCAAAAGCATATGAAAACGGGGGATTTTAAGAAAGGAAAACAAAAATGGGCGTTGATTATACAAAATATTCGGGAAAGGAATTTTTGACGGATGTTGTCATGACAATACTTATGGCAGCGGGCGCATATGCGTATTGGGTTGTGTTTTTGCTTATATTGTCGTTTGTTCTTGTGAGTATCTGGCAGGCGGTGCTTATCGAAATACTTATGTATGCGATTCCGCTTGCTGCGGTAACGGAAATTGCGTTTATTATTCATTTGGTGAGGAAAAGACGCAAAGAAGAGGAAATGAGAAGATATACGCAAGGAAAATAGTGCTTAGAAGATTTGCAGAAGTACAAGCAGATGCGGGTAAATGCGTATGAAACAAATAGAAGCAGTCTGACACGGGAGAATGTAAATCTTGATATCAAAGGGACAAATAATATGGTTGTTGCAATTATACTGGCAGGCGGCGTGGGATCGCGTTTGGGAAAAGGAATCCCGAAGCAGTTTGTTGAAGTTTTGGGAAAGCCTATCATGGCTTATACTATTGAAAAGTTTGAAAATAACCCGAATATAGATGCCATTGAGATTGTAAGTCATAAGGATTACATAGAGCAAAGCCGTGCTCTTTCCGAAAAGTATGGCTTTTCAAAAGTTAAATGGTTTGTGAGCGGGGGAAATTCTTTTCCTGAATCCACGGTGTGTGGGCTTAATTTTTTGAAAGACAAGATCAGTGATGATGACATAGTAATGGTACATGGTTCCTGTGCTCCTTTGGTTACGGATGAGGTAATCAATGACGGAATCAAGGTATGCAAAGAAAAGCAAAATGCTATGGCAATTCAGCAGATGTGTTTAAGTACATGTCTGAAGGATGACGAAGAGAGTTCTTCAAAAAGCATCGACCGTGAAACTATCGTGCAAGTTCAATTTCCGCTTACTTTTAGGTATAAATATATCATGGATGCATATGATAAGGTGATAGCGGACGGTTCATTCGGTGAGCTTGGAAAACAAATTCAGTATGCAATTTTTGCAAATGGCGGAACGATGCATTTTTCCAAGGGCGATGATCGCAATTTCAAGATAACCACACAGGCAGAATTGGATTTGTTTGAAGGCTATTTATTACTCCGGGAAAAAAGGAAACGTGAAGGCATATCAAATTAAATTTTGAGGAAAAACCCTTGCAGACGGGAGGTATAATTTGACAGATTACAACAGGGGGCATAATAAATATGATTGTCACAGATAACGATAATTATTGGAATGAATATTATAAAAGCAAACATGAGGAAATTATAAAAGAAACACTTTTTGCGGATTACATTTTGCAGAATTGGGTAAAAAACAGAAAAAGATTAATAGAATTTGGTTGCGGAAACGGAAGAGATGCGATTTTTTTCTGTAAAAACGGTTTGGAAGTTGTTGCCGTCGATTCTTCTGCCGCTGCCATAAATGAATTAAAATCCCGGGGGCATAAATGCCTCTTTTTGGAAGAAAATTTTGTCAATTCGGCAAATATCTACCATATGAAATATGATATTTGCTACAGCAGATTTACAATACATGCGATTTCGCTAAGTGATGAAATAAAATTATTGGAAAATGCATACAATTCATTGGAAGAAAAAGGATTGATTTGTATCGAAGTAAGAAGTATAAAAGATTCTTTATTCGGAAAAGGCAAAAAAATCGGAAGAGATGAATATATTTACAATAATCATTATCGCAGATTTATCAGAATGAATGAAATATTGGAAAGGTTGATTAAGATCGGTTTTCATATCAGATATGCGGAAGAAAATACCGATTTTGCTCCGTTTGGGGAGGAAAATCCCATGATTATAAGAATTGTTGCGGAAAAGTAAAATGAAGACGTATAGTGTCTGAGTTCGGTATATTAAGTTGAAAAGGAGACTCCGAAATGAGATTAAAGAACGACAAAGTGGATATTTTATATGATGCAACCAGAGAATTTTTTGAAAAGCGTACCAAGAAATATAATGACGCAAATCCGTATTCGGTAACAATGCTTCAAGACAAAAATCCTGAAATTGCTATAGAACGAAATATAAAAGCGACTGAAAAAATTATACCGAAACTGGAATTAAATATAAACTCAAAAGTGTTGGATGTAGGTTGCGGAATAGGAAGATGGTCGGACGCGATAAAAACGGAGATAGATGAATATTGCGGGACGGATTTTTGTGAAGGAATGATACAAATTGCAAAGGAAAGAAATAAAGAGTTAAAAAACAGACACTTTTATGTGTCGGAAAATACGCAGATAGCCGAAAAGATGGAAGAAAATCATGAGGGAAAATTCAGCAGAGTGATTTTAATGGGGACATTGATGTATTTAAATGATTTTGACGTTATAAAGACTTTATCCGCAACAGAATCTGTCTGTATGCCCGAAACAATAATATGTATCGGTGAATCAATAGGAATAGAAGAACGCTTAACATTAAAAGAATATTGGTCTGAAGAGCTCAACGACATATATAATGCGGTATATCGTACAAGAAATGAATATGCGGAAATGTTTCAACATACATTGATCGATAAAGGTTTTAAAACAGTTGAAGAAGGATTCACCTTTGAAGACAGACGATTAAACAATCGTGATGAGACGGCTCAGTATTATTTTATATTGAGAAGATAACAATTAGTATACGGTGAGCGGTGAGAGGACAGATAAATGCTTAATTTTACGGTTGGCCCTGTAATGTCATCGGATGCAATTTGTGCTATAGGTGCGGAACAGGTCCCTTATTTCAGAACGGCTGAATTTTCGAAACTTATGTCGGAAAACGAAAGACTTATAAAAAAGTTTGCGGGTGCTACAAATGAGTCAAAAGCGGTGTTTATTACCGGTTCCGGCACGGCTTCCATGGAAGCTGCCGTTATGAACATGCTGACAAGCGAGGATAAAGCCTTGGTTGTTAATGGAGGAAGTTTCGGAGAACGTTTTGTTGAAATATTGAAACTTCATGAAATTCCTTATACAGAAATAAAGCTTGAACCGGGAAAAGCCCTGAAGGAAGAGTATCTGAAGGATTATGAAGGTAAAGGATATACGGCGTTTCTTGTAAATGTTCACGAAACATCTACAGGCGTTCACTATGATATTGATATGATAAGCAATTTCTGTCATAGGAATGGGTTATTTTTTATCGCAGATGCGATATCTTCTTTTCTTGCGGATGATTTTAACATGGCCGATTTGGGCGTAGATGTAATGATAACGGGTTCTCAGAAGGCGTTGGCTTGTCCTCCGGGAATTTCGATTATTGTTTTATCTCCGAAAGCTGAGGAACGTGTAATGAAATCAAAGACAAAGTGTATGTATCTGGATTTAAAGGAGGCGCTTAAAAATCAGGAAAGAGGTCAGACACCTTTTACACCTGCTGTCGGAATACTCAGACAGATTCATGAACGATTGGTTGAAATCAATCGATGCGGGGTTCGAAAAGAAACCGAAAAAATACGCAATTTGGCGCTTGATTTCAGAAACAGAATAAAAGATTTGCCCTTTGAAACATTTTCCGAATCAATGTCAAATGCCGTGACGCCGTTGCATCCGTTAACGGCAAGTGCCTATGATATTTTTCTTATCCTGAAGGATGAGTATGATATATGGGTTTGTCCAAATGGCGGTGAGCTGAAAGACAAAGTATTCAGAGTCGGGCATTTGGGCGCTTTGAGCATTGAAGACAACAAAAAGCTGATAGCCGCATTTAAAGACATGAAATCAAGAGGTTTGATTTGAGCGGATTAATCAGGAAAAATTATTTTTGAGCAAGGCGAATGAGGCTCTCTTTGAGATTCGGGAGGGAGCTTCATATAATCACCGTAGGTATATTTCAAAATTGCATCATAGTCTTTTGAACCGTATAACATTTTACCTTCAAATAAATATTCCGCACGATCCGTAAACCATTTTTTCGGCATTCCGTATTTTTCTTTCGTCGGGTTCTTTATATAGAGCTTGCCTATTGCGGGAAAAGCCAGGCAGCGAACACGGTTGGGTGAAGAATTTTTACTTTTTTTTGTATATTTTTCATATCCGTGAAAAGCAAAATCCGCCGGAATTTTTGACAGAATTGTAAACCATATTTTTTTAAATCCGGCAGAGTTTTTTTTTGCGACCTCGGACCATAAAATTTTTCGTAAACAATAGCAATAAAAATCCTGAAACATCTGACCGGCAAGTGAAATCGGAACATCGTCCAGAGGAAACACATCAACAAAAATTCCGGTTTTGCATTTTAAATGTTCTTGACCAACTCGAATATATGCGGAGCCGGTACGCCGCAGTTTTCCGTATCCCCATCTGTATTCATGGTCTGTGTAATGATCCTGAAAGAAACAAATATCGGGATTCATTTCGTCTTTGTATTTCTTAAATGTTTCGTAATCTTCGCGAAGTATTCCGATGTCGGCATCGTCATCCCATGGGATATATCCCTTGTGCCTCACTGCTCCAAGCATGCTTCCGCAAAACAAAACATAGTTGATATTGTGTTTTCTGCAAACTTTATCGAATTCAACCAACATATCGAGCTGGGTCAGCTGCATTCTACGAAATTCTTCGCCTTTGATTTCCTTAATCATTTTTATGCAAAACTCCTCGGAATTATTTAAAAATTCTTTGTGTTTTTTTATTACAAACGCATTCACGTAACCATTTTGAAACCGCGTTTAAAAATAATATGATGTTGAGTTCAAAAGGTTGTTTCGAACCTTTTGACTCTTGTATCATATTATTGTTGAATTTGCAAGTCCTTTCCGGTATTGGTTTAAATTTGCGATATGTTTGTAAAAGCAAGACTCGGTGATCGACAAATTTATCTTATTGAGCTTGAACAAAATGAAACAAATAAAGTATAATATTTGTATGTGTTTGAGTGACATCATAGGATGTCGGAAGTAAAGGAGAACGTTAGAAATGAATTCGGAAAAAAATCCCATGTACTACGCAAAAAAATCGATGGACACGATGATGAGGAAGTTTGAGGCGTGTGACTTACCGCCAAAAGGCAGATTTCATTATCACCAAGGTGTTTTTTTGTCGGGAATGTATAAGTGTTATAGGATTTTGGGCGACGAAAAATATTTTGACTATATAAAGGCGTGGGTAGACTCCGTGATAACGGATGACGGGTGTATAAAGGATGCTGACATGGGGCAGTTTGACGATATGCAGCCCGGGGTTCTCCTTTATCCTTTGTACAAAAGAACCCGCGACGAAAAGTATAAGAAAGCATTGGACTACCTTATGGAGGCAATAGACAGTTATCCCACGACGCCTGAGGGCGGATATTTTCATAAGGCGTGGTATCCCGAAGAAATGTGGCTTGACGGACTTTATATGGAAGGACCGTTGCGTGCGGAATATGGGGCGGAGTTCGGAAAGCCCGAATATTTTGATGAAGTGATTTATCAGGCGGAGCTTATGAAAAAGCATACTTTTGATCCGCGCACGGGACTCTTATATCACGCCTGGTCGTATGACAAAAAAGCGGAATGGGCGGACAAAGTGACCGGATGTTCACCTGAATTCTGGGGACGTTCGATCGGCTGGGTGCCGGTGGCGCTACTTGATGAACTTGATTTTATCCCTGCGGAACATGAGGGAGCAAAAATACTTCGTCAAATCGTAGCGGATCTTTTAAAAGCACTTATTAAGTTCCAATCTCCCGACGGCAGATGGTATCAGATCGTAAACCGCACGGATGATGAGAAAAACTGGCTTGAAAATTCGTGCACTTCGCTTTATACGGCAGCAATTTGCAAGGCTGTAAGAAAAGGAATTTTGGATAAAGAATATCTTGTATATGCCCGCAAGGGCTTTGAAGGCGTGACGGCATCATTAAAAGAAGACGGTGACGATTTGATTGTGGGTGATGTGTGCGTCGGAACGGGCGTTGGGGATTATGAACACTATTTAAACCGTCCGACATCCGAAAACGATTTGCACGGAGTGGGAGCGTTTTTGCTTATGTGTGCGGAATATGCAAAGATATCGTTTAATTTTTTTAATTCTTCGGTTCTTCCGACAAACATGGCAGACTCCCTATAATAATGAAGGTGTGAGAAAGTGCGGTGTATAATTAAAATGTCTTATATTCAAATTTGCTAATCGTGTAATTAGTAATTGCGCAATTAGTAAATTTGAAATCATAATAATATTTTATATTGAAAAAATCAGTAAATTTATGTCGATAAATTTTCTACAAAATGGTAGAGGGGAACATATGAGAACAGCACAAAAAAATGAAATCCTTGATACGGTGGGCACGCTTCATGCGGCGCATGCGGAAATTAAGGGATATATCGAAAAAAGTAATATTGCGGCTGCAGCGGAGCTTCTTGTGCTTTGTCAACAAAGCGCGATGGAAATCGGAAATCTTATTGATGTATCAGAAAAGGGGGAGTGCGTTACGATTTCCTATTTGGAAGGATATTGCGAGCTTGTGTATCAAATACATGAGGAATTGTGCGGAGATACAAATCATGTTAATACGGCTGCCAAGCACCACAAGAATCTTGAAAAATATCTTTTAAAAATCGAAAACAGTATAAAAAACGATATCCCCATACGAAAAGAAGTAGCATTTTTTCCGTACAAAGCCTCAATGTGGGATTCGCTTGAAAGTGTCTATCTGGCAGCAAGGGAAGACCCTGAATGTGATGCTTATTGTGTTCCGATTCCATATTATGATAAAAATCCTGACGGAAGCTTCGGGGTGATGCATTATGAAGGACGGGAGTATCCCAAAAATATAGAAGTGGTCGATTACCGGACTTATGAATTTGAAAAAAGAAAGCCCGATGAAATTTATATACATAATCCTTACGATAATTGTAATTATGTGACAAGCGTAATGCCGAGGTTTTACAGCGGTAACTTAAAAAAGTATACGGATTGCCTTGTTTATATACCATATTGTATGTATACGGAAGTTGACCCCAATGACTCACAGGTACTTGAAATGCGCCGGGCTTTTTATTGGGTTCCGGGAGTGATAAATGCGGATAAAGTTATTTTACAATCCGAAAACATGAAAAAAGTGTTTATTAAGATATATCTGCAGGAAGCAAAAAAATATGGATTTACAGGGAAACATCTTGACGAAAATTACCTTAATCAAAAATTTTTGGGGACGGGATCGCCAAAGTGTGATAGGGCAACAAAAATAAAAAAGGAAGATCTTGATATACCGGATGAGTGGCAAAAAATAATTAAAAAACCCGATGGCACAGATAAAAAAATTGTTTTTTACAACATTACCGTAGGCGCTTTTTTGGATCAAGACGAGAAAGCGCTTGAGAAAATAAGAAAGGTGCTTGCGTTTTTTTATGATAACAAGGAGGTCCTGGCACTTCTTTGGCGTCCGCATCCGCTTTTGAAATCAACCATGTTTTCGATGAGACCAAGGTTATATCCCGTATACAATCAAATAGCGGATGAATACAAAAAAGCCGGTTGGGGAATATTTGATGACAGCGCGGATTTGGACAGGGCGGTTGTTTTGTGTGACATGTATTATTGTGACGGGCATAGCGTGGAGGAGCTTTGTCGAAAGGCCGGGAAAAAGGTGATTTGTCAGATTCCGGGGACCGATGACGATTTGGAAAATTTGAAAAGAGGAATTGAGGAATTATTCCCATACTCTTCAAAAATCTCTTTTACTTCTTTGTAAGCAAGCTTTTTCCTTCTGTATTCGTCAACGATGCCCTTGTTGTTCATGCATCTCGGGCGGACATGGAACCACTCGCGGCTTACTCTTACATCGCAAAATTGCCAAATATAAACGCCGCAGCAGTTTTCATTTGCAAGGATTGTGCTTATTTGCTCTTTTACGACTTTTGCCTGATACTCTTCGGTCCATTTTTCATCATAGGGCGTGTGAACGCCGTAAATTCCGCCGGCGCCGGTTTCCGTGATCATAAACGGTTTGCCGTTACCTCCCGTTTCGTTTTGCACCCACGAATAAAGGTCATTAAGATATTCCTTTACGGGTGTATTGTGATACCAAAGCGGATAGATGTTGTATGACACAACATCCGGAAGGTCAAGACAGATGTCCGTTTTGAATTTGCAACTTGCAAATGATGTCGGACGTGTTGAGTCGAGAGATTTGATAAGGGCGAGTTGTTTTTTGTAGCATTCCCTGCCGTATTCGGTTTCGCTTGCACATTCGTTTAAAATTCCCCAAATATAAATTGAGGGGTGGTTAAAGTGAGCTTCGATCATCTCGCAAATTACTTTTTCGGCTTGAGGTTCGAAGTTTGGATTTTGCATGTCTGAGAGGCTTAAGCCACGCGCGTGGTTTTCTTCCCAAACAAGTATTCCACGTTCATCGCACATGTCAAGAAAGCGCTCGTCATTCGGATAATGAGATGTACGAACG
Organism: uncultured Lachnospiraceae bacterium; assembly: GCA_964653855.1. Taxonomy (GTDB): domain Bacteria; phylum Bacillota; class Clostridia; order Lachnospirales; family Lachnospiraceae; genus RGIG3528. The sequence continues at coordinate 1,470 of CAZZFV010000055.1, read as the reverse complement.
GAATTTGCGCCCATGTTGCGGATAAGGTCAAGGTCGTAAGCCATTGCCTGTGCGGGGAGAGCCGCACAGAACTCGGGATGATCTTCGTGGCGGCAAAAGCCTTTTATGAGAATGGGCTTATTGTTTAACAAGATTTTTTTGCCGGAAATTCTTATTTCCCTGAAACCGAAACGATCGATTAAGTCGTCCGTCGCAATGCCGTTTTCATAGAGCACGGTGTTAATTTCGTAAAGATGCGGGTTTTCGGGTGACCATTCGGTGATGTTGTCGCAAATTACGGAATTGCGGAGAATGAGAGCGGAATCGGCGGGAACCGTGACATTATCCCATGTGATTTTTTGAGCGGCAAATTCGGAAATGACGGAGACTGTCTTTACGGAATCCGTGATATTTTGAAGTGAGATTTCGACGGTTACTTCCCAAGAGAGGGAGGCGTCCGCCATCTTCGTCGACACATGTGCAAAACGCACAAAAACATCGGAAATTTCTTCGAGTGCTATGGGTCTGTTTATTCCGCCGTATGTCATGTAATCGTTCGGAATATGAAGCGCGCTTTTTTCGCCGAAACTGTTATCGACGTTTATTTTGAGTGTGTGGGTGATATCTTCGACATTTTTTATAATCGCATCAAAAGGAGTGTAGGCGTTGTAGTGTTCCGTCACAAACTCATCGTCAACATAAACCTTTGCCGTATGGCTTACGCCTTCAAATATCAATCTCAAATTTCCGTTTGCGCGGAAATCGGTTATATAATCCGCACATCCGCGGTACTCAAAGAATCCCGGATACGATTCCCAATTGCTTGGCGTAAAAACGGGAAAGGACTCTTTCGCCATGTCACCCGAAAGCGCCGTGAATGTCCAGTTTGAGCCCGTAAGCTCACGATATTTTCTGATTTTGTGTGTTTCAAATGTTCGTAACATAATAAGACTCCCATCGTCTAAGTGTACCGAGCGGAATATTAAAATGCTCGGCAAATTCTTTTTGTGTTTGACCGGTAGAGTTGCGCAGTTCTTTTATATTCATCGGTGAAATATGTATTTTATGTGTTGCAAAAGTGAAATACACATAATTTGCGGTTATGTGAGGTGGGTGTTATTGGCGGCATAAGGTGTTTTGGTGATTTTTGGCCGCTTTTTATAAAGCATGTACTCAAATTGAGCCGTAAAATATATTTTGTAACCAAATTGAGTAATTTAGTCAGATAATATTAGGTTTTTAGGGACTTGTCAATGGAAAAAGAGTTAGCTTCACTCGTTACTCTCCTGCCGTTTTTGTTGCAGACTGCTTTTTTAAGTTTATCGGCACCGGGATTCACGCTTAGCACTTAAAATTTTTGTTTGACTTTTCCAAAAAAGAAAAATATAATACCTTTAAACGAGTAGCAGACTAGCGTAAATCCGGTTTTGGTACTCTTTTTTTGTGCACCTGCTGTCGCACATTATGAAAATATATCATGCAGTTAAAAGT
>CAZZFV010000054.1:0-11566 GCA_964653855.1 uncultured Lachnospiraceae bacterium | reverse complement strand
TAACGTCAAGCTGATTCATACTAATAGGTCGAGGGCTTATCCAAAGTGGTTTTTTAAGATTTAGTTAAACAGTATGCAATTTTGAAGGCACATGAAAGACACAGATCGGAAGTGCCGATATTCCTCGATAGCTCAATGGTAGAGCACTCGGCTGTTAACCGAGGTGTTGTTGGTTCGAGCCCAATTCGGGGAGTTAGTGAGACAGCATGGGCTGTCTTTTTTTTGTTTATACGGAAATTTTTGGGCGTCCGGGATTCTATTTTATTTTTTTTTAATTTCTTCAAAGGTTGTTTTTCTTTTATTTCTAATGTATCATACTTATTATTCAATTTTTTTAAGAAAAAGGAAACATTATGTGGAAAGACAAAGACGTAACAATTGAAAAATTAAAAGAATCCCTGCGTTCGGTTCTTCCGATAACGGGAATTGTGCTTCTTTTGACATTGTTCTTTGTGCCGCTCAGCACAGGACTTCTTTTATCGTTTCTCATAGGTTCGGCATTTATAGTGATCGGAGTTGCGCTTTTTACGATCGGTTCCGACGTATCAATGTCGCAAATCGGTGCGCAAATCGGTACAAAAATCACAAAATCGAGAAGCCTGCCGCTTATCTTAATAGTATCGTTTTTAATCGGAATCGCGGTAACGGTTGCGGAGCCCGATCTTCAGGTGCTTGCGACAAATGCCTCGAATATCGACAAAACGGTGCTGATTGTTACGGTATCCCTGGGCGTCGGATTTTTCCTCATGATGAGCATGATCCGTATATTTTTCGGTATTCCGTTAAATGTTCTTCTCATCGGATTTTATATAATTGTATTTATTGTTGCCGCATTTGTTGACGAAAGCATGCTTTCGATAGCATTTGACTCGGGCGGTGTTACGACGGGCCCCATGACCGTTCCGTTTATCATGGCCCTCGGTGTCGGTGTTGCCGCAAGCCGTACGGATAAAGACGCGAAAGCGGACTCATTCGGTCTTGTTGCGCTTTGCTCAATCGGACCTATACTCGCCGTAATGATTTTGAGCTTCTTTTATAAGGATGATGTTTCCGCAAGTACGGCAATAGCGGTTTATGATTTTGAAACGTCTGTCGATCTCGGAATGGGCTATTTGGAGGCAATTCCCGAGCAATTAAAGGACGTGATGCTTGCGCTTCTTCCGATATTTGTTTTCTTTGTAATTTTCCAGCTTGTTTCTCTTCACTTAAAGAAGGTGGCAGTTCAAAAGATACTTGTCGGACTTGTTTACACATATGTCGGACTTGTGCTCTTTTTGACGGGCGTAAATGTGGGTTTTTCGTCACTCGGTTATACACTCGGTGAAGAAATAATGAATTCCGGCTACGGATGGATTTTGATTCCGCTTGCCATGCTTATCGGCTGGTTTATAATCGATGCCGAGCCTGCAGTTCACGTGCTCAACAAGCAGGTAAACGAAGTGAGCGCCGGCGCCATTTCCGAAAAAATGATGGGACGTACGCTCAGCATTGCGATTGCGATTGCAAACGGACTCGCAATGGTGAGAGTTTTCACCGGAATTTCGATATTGTGGTTTGTGATTCCGGGATATGTGATCGCGTTGCTTCTTGCGCTTGTGGTTCCTCACACATTTACCGCCATAGCGTTTGATGCGGGCGGTGTTGCATCGGGTCCGCTTACCGCAACATTTGCTCTTCCCTTTGCGATGGGAGCATGTGCGGCTCACGGCGGCAACGTAATAACGGATGCGTTCGGACTTGTGTCACTCGTTGCGATGATGCCTCTTATTACCGTTCAGCTTATGGGACTTGTTGCACGTATTAAGTCTACCAAGACAATCGACATCAAGGATACATACGGAAACGACGATATCATCGAGCTTTGGGAGGTGGACTGATGGAGCTTTATTGTACTATAAGTATAGTTGATGCGAATAAGGCAAACGATTTGATCAAAATTCATAAGGATCTCAACATATCGGTTTGCATTACGATGCTCGCCCGGGGAACGGCAAAAAAAGCATATCTTGATTTGCACGAGCTTGAAGCTACCGAAAAAGCCGTAATTTATGCGGTTGCTTCAAAGGAATCTTTGTCGGAACTCATAAAAACTGCCCAAAAGAAGCTTTATATCGATATTCCGGGAAACGGAATAATGATGGCGATACCGATGAAAAGCATCGCGGGCAAAAAGACACTCGAATATATGACAAACGGACAAAAGATTGCGGGAGGCGTACCGAATATGAAAGTTGTAAACGAATTGATTACAGTAATTCTTAACGAAGGACATGCGGACACGGTTATGGATGCCGCAAGAGAAGCGGGAGCAACGGGCGGCACCGTGCTTCACGCAAAAGGCACCGCACCGAAAGATGCGCAGGGGTTCTTCGGAGTTTCGATTGCGGAAGAGAAGGATGTTATTTATATTCTTGCACCCGAAAAGAAAAAATCCGACATCATGAAAGCAATCAACGAAAAATGCGGCATCGGTACGGAAGTGGGCGCAATAAGCTTTTCACTCCCCGTAAGCGAGGTTGCGGGTATAAGAAGGATAGAGGAATAAGTTTAAGCTTTTAATAAATTTTTCCTGTTGACAACATTAAAATTTTAAGCTATACTTTACAAGCTGTCTTTTGAAAGGACAGCGTACGGCGACATAGCCAAGTGGTAAGGCGTGGGTCTGCAACACCCTGATGCATCGGTTCAAATCCGATTGTCGCCTCTGATAGTTTTCAAGAAAACCGAGTGTGTGCTCGGTTTTTTTGTTGTATAAAAGGCTTTTATATTGTTTTGTAATTTTAATTTCCTCATCATATACGCAAGGATTGCGAATAACACCCGAGTGTGGTAAAATAAACTTACCTCGGATGTACGAGAACTTCTTGCTATTTTGAACCTACAAACTTCAAACGGGATTCTTAATTGTGTGACGGATGTCGGGCCGCAGTAATCGGTCGGTTAATTTTAACCACCCGGCGGATGGCAGCAAATCACACTGCGGTTACCCACCTAGCAATAGCTAGGAGTCAAAATGCGGGAGCCGGCATCTTTGGAAGGAGGGCGTGCCGAAAAGCACCCCTCTTTTTTCTTTATGGGAATTTTTTTCCGCATCGGAAATGTTATACTTAAAATAAATATATATCATTACGGGGAGGTAAAAATGGGACTTAATTTTGTATGCGGGATGCCGGGAAGCGGCAAAACAAAAAAACTCTTTGATATTGTGATACAAGAGGCAAAGAAAAATCCGGACACAACATATTATTATATCGTTCCGGAGCAATTTTCGCTCCAAACACAATATGATCTTTTGTCGGTGTGTCCAAACGGCGGAATAATAAATATTGACGTCACAAGCATGACAAAGCTTGCAAACAATGCGTTCAATAAGCTCTCGGGGCGTCGTCCCGAATTTGTTTCGGAAATCGGAAAGAGCATGATCATAAAAAAGGTTCTTTACGAAAATAAGGACAAAATGGCGGCATACGGAGCTTATGCGCACAGGGCGGGATTTACGGCGTCCGCAAAAGCCATGCTTTCGGAAATGTGGAATTATAACGTAACGGAAGAAGACTTGGAAAATGTGATAAATGCGTCGGACTCTGAGCCCGCGCTTAAGAAAAAGCTTACGGATGCGCTTATGATTGTCTCCCAAGTAAACAAATTCCTCGGGGCAAAGCTTATCACAAACGAGGGAATGTATGATGCCTTTGCGGGAATATTGGAAAAAAGCGGTCTTATGAAAAAGGCGGTTGTTGTCCTCGACGGCTTTACGGGATTTACGCCGTCTGAAGATTATCTGCTTTCGGAATTTTTGCGCCTTTCCGTTGATACCTATGTTTCGGTTACGATCGACAAAGAAAGCATAAGTAAGCCTCTTCGGGAATTTGACCTTTTTCATATGAGTAAGGAAACGATAGATAAGCTTATAAAGCTGTCGAAGGGCGTGATTGAAGCTGAGCCCAAATTTATTTTTACGGATTACGACAAATATAAAACAAAAACGCTTTCAGCAGTGCAGAAGGGACTTTTTGGAAAATCGGGCGGTGAGGGAAGCGCGAAAACGCATGCTGACGATTCGATTACCGTTTTTAATGCGGTCAACACAGAAGAGGAAGTAAAAATTGCGGCGGCGGAAGTAGAACGGCTTGTAAGAGTAAACGGATTACATTATTCGGATATCGCAATTTTGCTGAGTGACCCGGACGTATATACGGAGCCTCTTGAACGCGCGTTATCGGCGGTTCATGCAAGATTTTTCCCCGACAAAAAGAAAAGCTTACAGGAAAACGAGTTTGCGTATTTTGTAAAAACGGTTCTTCTTATCATGGAAAAAAAGGCGGACACGGACCTTTTTGTTTCGTACGCAAAATGCGGATTTTCCGGGATATCGTTTGATGACGCATGTTTACTTGAAAATTATTGCACGTCGCACGGAATAAAGGGGAAAGACTTTAAATCGGATTTTACAAAGGAACTGAAACGTGTGCCGAAAAGTCAATATGTAAGCCTTGAATATGTTAACGGCATACGGAACAAAATTGTTACCGATCTCGACAAATTAATCAAAACGGGTAAAAATTCACGTGAAAAGACAGCAGGTGAATTTGCGGAAATGCTGTTTGATTTTTTCACGGAAAACAAAACGGAAGAGCGGCTTCTTGAAATATCGGAAAATTTTAAGAATACAAAAGAACCGCTTAAGGCACGTGAATATGCGGCAGTATTTAAGACGGTTTCGGATATATTTGATGAAGCAATAAGGCATCTCGGAAACGAAAAAATAAAAATAAACGAGTTTAGGGAAATCATCGAAGCGGGCCTTATGGAAGCGAAAGTTGGACTTGTGCCCGGGGAAAAGGATCAGCTTATAATCGGTGATATAGAGCGCACAAGGGTGAGTCACATAAGAGCTTTATTTTTGCTCGGCGCAAATGAGAGCAAGCTTTTTAAGGCATCGGGGAGCATAAGCTTTTTAACGGACAGAGACAAGGAAAGTATGCTTAAAAAAGGCGTGGAACTTTCACCCGGAAGACTAAAAAAAGCAGGAAACGACAGATTTTATTTATACCTTGCGCTTACGCGTCCGACCGATTTCTTATGGATTTCGTATCCGAGTGCGGATGCGGGCGAAAAACTCAAACAGGCGCTTACGATAAAGGAAGTTTTAAAGCTTTATGACAATTTATCCGTAACAAGTATCGATAATTTGGATAGGGTCACGCGTGTTCTTAAAAACGATATGGGCAGCGACGAACTTCTTAAAATGAAGCGTGACCGAAATATTGCGCGGATAAATAATGAAGAACATATTCCGGAAAAGATTTCCGATTCCCTCGCCCGGAAAATTTACGGAAACAATTTATACGGCAGCGTTTCAAAATTCGAAACATACGGAAAATGTCCTTTCAGATTCTTTTTGAATTACGGAGTGGATATTCAAAAAAAGGATGAATATAAGCTTTTGCCGCCGGATTTCGGAAATATTTCACACGATGCACTGAAAAAATACGGCGTTGTGCTTTTAAAAGAAAAGCTTGACTGGACGGAAGTGCCCGAAGAAAAGCAAAAAGAATATATTGCGTCTTGTGCGAAATCGGCTGTGGATGAATACGAAGACGGAAAGTTTTATGAATCCGAAAAAAGCAAATATCTTGCGACGCGTGTTGCGGACGCTCTCGGAATAACCGTTCAAATGATGACTGAACAATTAAAAAACACCGATTTTAAGCCGTATGAATTTGAAAAACCTTTTGTATCGGAAAGAAAAATTCCGCTTTCAAACGGAGAGGAAGGGGAAAAGTCTCCTTCCGACTATGTCAGCGTTACGATAAACGGCACGATAGACAGGGTTGATATATGCGACACCGATTATTTGCAGGCGATAAAGGTAATAGATTATAAATCGAGTGACAAAGACATTAATTTATCCGATGTCTATATGGGAATATCTTTGCAATTGCCTGTTTATCTTCGCAAGGCAACGGATATGCAAAATGAGGAAGAGGCGAACGTAAGATTAAGTGAAGACGCTTTAAACACCGCAGAAACGGGTGAAAACGCTCTGAATACCGCAGATACGGAAAATACCGCGACTGAAAAGAACGAGACAAAAACGTTTAAGCCGGGAGCCATGCTTTACAATGCGATAAAGGATGAGATTGTCAAAGTGGACGAAAAAACGTTTGTCAACGCCGAAAAAATTTATGAGGAAGTCAGGGAAAAATATAAGACAACGGGACTCATAAATTCGGATCCGAATGTACTTAAGAGCCTTGATTACGGCTTTATTCCGGAAAAAGAGAACGTGGAGCGCGAAAACCCGCTTGTTTTAAAACCCAATTATAAATCCGCGAAGATTCCGGTAACAACGGGTAAAGAGATAAAAGGAAGCGATGTTCCGAATATTAAGGGCGCCGCGATCAGCGAAGAAATTTTAAATACGGTAATGGATTATGCAATCAAAAAAACAGAAAAGGATACCGTTGAAATTTTGACGGGAAATACCGAAATTAAGCCGCTTTCCAAAAACGGAAAAGTTATAGGCTGTAAATTTTGCGATTATTCCGCAGTATGCGGATTCGACACATCAAAGGGTGATGTTGTAAACAATGCGACGGGAATGAAGCGTAATGAAATCATTATGGCGATGAGGGAGGAAAACAATGGCTGATTTTAAATTGTCCGCAGAACAGCAAAGAATCGTTGACGCACGTAATTCTTCACTTCTTGTTGCCGCCGCCGCGGGATCAGGGAAAACGGCGGTTCTTGTAAAAAGAATTATGGAACGCATTAAAGAAGGCTCCGTATCGGTTGACAGACTTTTAATTGTCACATTTACGCGTCTTGCGGCGTCGGAAATGCTTGAAAGGCTTGAGTCGTCGCTTCAAAAGGAAATTTCGAATAATCCGTTTGACGATATGCTTAATATTCAATACGCAAAGCTTAAAAATGCCGAGATTTCGACTATAGACAGCTTTTGCGGAAATATCGTAAAAGAAAATTTTGAATTGTGCGATATAAATCCGGATTTTACGATCATGGAAGAAACGATTGAAAATCAGCTGGAGGACGATATTATCGATGAAATTTTTGAAAGTGAATATGAAAGCGCGTCGGGTAAGGATAACGACTTTTTGTCGCTTGTGAGAAGCTACGGAACGTATAAAGACGACAAAAATGTAAGAAATTACATAAAAAAGATTTTAAAAAAAGCGGAAAACGAGCCGTGGCCGACAGAGTGGCTTAAAAATATCCAAACCGGATGCGATAAAGGCATTCCGGACACTCTTTATCAAGATATCGCAAACGAAACGTATAAGATGATTTCGGAAACCTATGCGGTGCTACGTGAAATAAATCAGGGTTTTGAAGCTGCGGGCGGAACAAAGCAAACGGAAAAAATGAAATATGAGCTTCAAAAATTATCGGAGCTTGTTGCAGAGAAGCCCGATTATGATACATATTTTCAAAAAATCAAGTTTGAATTCGAAAGATTTCCGGGCGGAAAAACACCGGGCGATCCGGAAACAAAAAAAGTTTTGACCGCAAAAAGAGGAGCGGTAAGAGATTCTTTTAAAAAATACGTTTCAAGATATTATGATTTTAGCCGTGAGGAGAGCAATTTGCTTTTTGAGCACTCGATTGTGCCGTTAAAAAAGCTTATCGATCTTACCGTAGAACTTAAAAAACGTCTTGACGAAACAAAAAAAGAAAAAAACAGTTTTACTTTCGGTGACATAGAGCATATGGCACTTAATATTTTGTGTACGAAAGACGATTGCGGAAATGTTGTTAGAACAGAAATTGCGCGTGAAATTTCAAGTCGTTACGATGAGATAATGATCGATGAGTATCAGGATTCAAGCTTTATCCAGGAGTATATTCTCGCAAGCGTGTCACATGACAGAAGTGTTGTAAAAGAATCGGGTGCGGGTGAAGAAGCGGTATCTCCGAATCTTTTTATGGTGGGTGACGTAAAACAAAGCATATACGGCTTCAGAAACGCGCGCCCCGAGCTTTTTATACAAAAATATGAGGAATTTGAAAGCACGGGCACTCATATAAAAATCGATCTTTCAAAAAATTACAGAAGCAGGGAGTCTGTCTTGAACAGCGTAAACGTGCTTTTGGCGCCGGTTATGAGAAAACACTTGACCGAAATAGAATATGATTCGGCAAGTGCTTTGCACGCGGGTTCGGTTAATTATGAAAATGACGATACGGAAAGCCCCAAATACAATACCGAAATTATATTGACCGAAACAAATCCGGACGCGAGAATCGTTTTAACGGAGACGGGAGATTTAACTAAAACTGCCGTAGAAGCAAAAAGCCTCGATGAGACTGATTCGCCGCAAAAAGTAAACAATAAGGATAATTCAGACGGCACAGGTGAGGAAGAAGATTACGAAAACGATGACGAAGAATCTTCATCGGATGATGAGGACGATTCGACTGCATATTTGGAAGCATTGACCGTCGGAAGAAAAATCCGGGAAATGGTTGAAGGCGGATTTAAGGTGTCGGACGGACTTGACAAGAATCAAAAACCGATTGTCAGAAACATAAAATACGGTGATTTTGCGCTTCTCTTTTTGTATACGGCGGGAGTCGCAAAAATCTACACGGATATATTTCAAAATATGCGAATTCCGATAACCGCCGAGCTTACAAAAGGATTTTTTGACACACCGGAAATAAAGAAAATAATTTGTTTTTTGAAAATCCTTGACAATCCTTATGATGACATAAGCTTTGCGGCCGTGCTTCATTCGGAAATCGTAAATATCGGTGCGGAGGAACTCGGATTAATCGCAACTTACAAAAATAAGGATAAAAAGGATAAACTTCCGCTTTATAAATGCGTAAGGGAACTTTGCGAAAATCCTGAGTCAGGCTTAATTGATTCCGTCAAAGAAAAATTACAAAGATTTTTTGATATATATGATGCACTTCTTGTAAGAAAAAATACAGACACGGTGCATTCGCTTATAGAGGCGATCTATGACGAAACGGGATTTAAGGATATTGTGTCCGTTATGCCATACGGAGAGCGGAGGCGCGGAAACCTGGATCTTTTTGTGAATATCGCAAAAAAATACGAACACGGCGCATATGCGGGTGTGCATGATTTTATTCATTATATAGACAGATGTATCGAAGACAAGGAAAACTTCGGTGAGGCGAGTTCCGATGCGGCGGACGATGCGGTTAGGATCCTTACGATTCATAAGTCAAAGGGACTTGAATTTCCCGTTGTCTTTTTGTGCGATATCGATAAAAAATTTAATATGAAAGATTTGCGGGAATCCATAATTATGAATCATGAGATGGGGATTGCGTCAAATTATATCGATACAAAAAAACGTGTCAAGTTTAATACAATAAAGCAGAATTATATGGTTGACTCGGAAAAACGAAAGCTTATTTCGGAAGAGGCAAGAAAGCTTTATGTTGCGCTTACGCGTGCGAAGGAAAAGCTTTTTATCGTCGGAAAAATAAAAGATCCGGGTAAAAAAATAAGCGAATGGGAAAATTGTTTTACTTCGAACGACGGTGCATTTTTGCTGAATGATATTTTGAAGGTTAACAGACTTATGGATTTTATCTGTCCTTCTCTGTTTGTGGGACAAAAAATCGATACGGCGGAATTCTCGAAAAAAGATATTAAGGATACGATAAGGATTACAAGAAATTGCGGTACCGAAAGCTTTTCGGCGGATTTTGATGTGACGCTTGTGGCGTATGCGGGGCAGGATGCCGCATTTATGCTTAAAAATTCGGGGTATACGAGAACTGAGTTAAAGAAACAGGCAGAGAAGAAGAGGAAAAGTGAGGGAGCAATAAAAGCAAATCCGGAAAGCGTAAAAGCAACAGAACCGGAAGCAACTCATACCCCCGCAACAATTTTTGACGATCCGGATATCAAAGCGGAAATAAAGGCGCAAAAGGAATTTGTTTATCCCTACACGGCGGAAGCGGAGGCTCCCGTCAGAGTTTCGGTGTCGGAGCTTAAGCATATCGAAATCGAAAATCTCATGGAAGAGGCGGAGAGAGAAGCGGAAAACGTGCCTTATCTTACGGGATTATGTGTGGAAGAAAAATCGGATGCGGACTTAAACACAGAAAATGCACCGGATACAGGTATATCAAATGTAAATTCACCGGATGCGGACTTAAACACGGAAGAGCCAAGAAAATTTAAGTCCGAGCCCGAAGTTTCAAAGGGCGCTCTTCGAGGAACGCTTTATCATGAAGTGTTTGAAAAATTGCAATATAACGGAAAATATGATACATTTGAGGACGCAACGAAATCCGTTTCGGAAGATATCGATTATTTGATAAAAGAGGGATTTCTTGAAGCCGACATCCTTGATACCGTGTCGATAAACAAAATCGCAAAGTTTTGTATGAGTGACATAGGAAAAAGGATGATAAAAGCGGAAAAATCGGGGCATCTTCACAGAGAACAGCAATTTGTGTATAATCTTACACCCGAAGAATACAATTTCTATTCGAAAACGGATAAGGCAGCCACGCCCGTCATGGTGCAGGGTATAATCGACGCATACATTGATGACGGCGACTCGATTACGATAATCGATTACAAAACCGACAAGGTTTATCGGGATGCCGAAACCGAACTTCGGGCAAAATATCATGTGCAGCTTGATATTTATGCGCTTGCCGTAACCCAAATCACGGGTAAAAAGGTGAAGGAAAAAATCATTTATTCGGTTGCAAAAGATATTGATTTCGCGGTGTAAAAATTTGCGGTTTAAAATTTTGCGGTTTAAATAGGTAAACATAAAATATATGGATTCTGATCTTCTCACAAAAAGACTCGTCGACATGGCCAAAAAGTCGTATTCGGACAATATATTTCTGTTCAGCGACTTTTTGACAATCGATGAATTTTCGGAATTTGAAAAACAAAAGAAGGAGCTTTACGGAATAACTTACTTTTCGTACGGCGGATACGATATGGCGGAACGGCGCATGATAAAATTCGGAAATCCCGATGAAATGGGATATGATGTGCCTTTTCCGATTGAATGCGTAAAAGTTTCGCCCGTATCTGAAAAATTTGCCGCTCTGCTCACACACAGAGATTATCTTGGGGCAATTATGTCGCTCGGTGTCGAAAGGCGTGTGTTCGGAGACATTGTCGTAAAAGAAAAAGACGCATATATTTTTTGCGAAAACAAATTTTCGGAATTTTTGACACAAAATCTCGTGTCGGTGGGACGAAACAATGTGACGGTTTCGTTATGCGAATTTCCCGATTCGGATGTTGTGTTTAAAAAAGAGCTTAATCATATCCGGGTGTCGTCGGCACGTGCGGACGCGATTATCGCACATGTGTGCCATATGGCTCGCGGAAATGTGCCGCCGTTTTTTTTGAAGGGTTATGTGACATTAAACGGGAAAACGCTTGAAGCGCGCGATAAAATGTTAAAAGAAGGGGATATTTTTTCCGTGAGGGGATACGGGAAGTTTGTTGTCGGGGAAACTACGGGACAAAGTAAGAAAGGTAAGGACTGCATTGATATTTATAAATATGTGTGATGTTTCAGAGGTT
>CAZZFV010000053.1:0-12389 GCA_964653855.1 uncultured Lachnospiraceae bacterium | reverse complement strand
GCCACCCTCACCGGAATATGAGAATCATCAGATAGCAGCTGTGCCATAATATTATATTTTCCATCAGCAGTATATAACCCTAAATTCTTTTTATACTGCTCTAAATTAAGCTTGATACCCTTCGCCCCATAATATATCAACAACTTTTCAAAGGAGAGGTCCTGATATTCGCTTGCTGTGTTTTCTATAGTTGGAAATCCTTCTCTTAAAACTGTAAACAGATAGGATTCTTTCTCCGGATATTTACGTAGCTTTTCCTTGCTTGACCCTATTCTTATGTAACGTTCTTCTGCAAAAGAAACCGGCACCGTCTTTGCTGCAGGAATAATTAATACCACAACCCTTTTTTCTTCAATCATAAGTTCCTCAAACCTAAAATCAACGTCCGGTGATATCTGTCTGGCAAGGAAATGCTTTAATGGTTCCCCCTTTACATCTTGATTTGGATCAAATTTCGTATTAGTAAACTCATGTGTAGAATCGTGAACTCCCCATATGAAGTAAGCAAATGGTTTGCCCTCATACGCCGCACTATTAGACATAGCCGAAATATATTCCCCCAATTCCTTTGGTTCAAACCAGTTTTCCTTAAACTCCAGCCATTCTCTTTCCGTTTTATATTCCTTAAGTTTCTTAACTCTTTCCGCCAAAAAACAATCCATATTTTTATTTCTCCTTGCCCCTATATATTACCCACTTTTAGAATTATAACACATGGGTAATAACATGGGTAATAAATTATGAAATTTTCTAATAGCGCCTAGCAAACTCGTTGTTAATTAAATCCAGAGTAAAAATACAAAACCCCGCCCGGAAGCATCAAAGAACAGGAAAATTTATTCCGGTCTTGACCCTTCCGCGCGGGGTTTGTGCGTTATTATCAAGCTTGCTTAAGGGAAAGCAAGCTTCGTCTCAGTATTAAGTTTTTTATATTTGAGTGTATTCTCTTTTAAGTTTTATAAAAGTCTTTGAAAAACGGTCGCAAATTGGTCGCAAATTACGATGCCTATAGCCTCAAAAGCCAGTGTTTATGCGGGTTTATTTATCCAGCGATTTCATTGTCGGGAACAAAAGCACATCCCTTATTGCGCTGCTGTTTGTGAGAAGCATCACAAGTCTGTCGATACCGTAACCGATACCGCCCGTCGGAGGCATGCCGATTTCGAGGGCATTGATGAAATCCTCGTCGGTGTGCTGTGCTTCTTCATCGCCTGCTGCGGCATTCTTGTCCTGCGCCGCAAAACGCTCGCGCTGGTCGATGGGATCGTTGAGCTCGGAATAAGCGTTGCACATTTCCCATGTGTTTACAAAAAGCTCAAAACGCTCAACCTTTGCGGGGTCGGACGGCTTTTTCTTTGTAAGAGGAGAAATCGCAAGCGGATGATCCATGATAAATGTGGGCTGGATAAGGTTCTTTTCGCAATATTCCTCAAAGAAAAGATTTACGATATCGCCCTTTGTGTGGAAGCTTTCATATTCGATATGATGCTCGTCCGCAAGGCGCTTTGCCTCTTCGTCGGTTGCAATCGTATCAAAATCGATGCCGGCATACTTCTTTATGGCATCGTTCATTGTCATTCTTGCAAAAGGCTTTCCGAAGTCGAGCTCGATGTCACCGTACATAAAGCGTGTTGTGCCGAGCACCTTTTCGGCCAAATATCTGAACATGCTCTCGGTGAGCTCCATCATGCCTTCGTAATCGGTGTAAGCCTGGTAAAGCTCCATGAGCGTAAACTCGGGATTGTGTCTTGTGTCAACGCCCTCGTTGCGGAAAACTCTTCCGATTTCGAACACGCGCTCAAGTCCGCCGACTATGAGTCTCTTTAAATAAAGCTCAAGCGAAATTCTGAGCTTTACGTCTTCATTTAACGCATTGTAATGCGTAACAAAGGGTCTTGCGGATGCTCCGCCCGCATTTGCGACAAGCATGGGCGTTTCAACTTCCATGAAGTCACGGTCCGCAAGGAAATTACGAATCTCGCGGATTATCTTTGAACGCTTTATGAAAACTTCCTTGGAATCCTCGTTCATGATGAGATCGACATAACGCTGGCGATATTTCATGTCTGTGTCGGTAAGTCCGTGGAACTTTTCGGGAAGCACCTGAAGGCTCTTCGAAAGCAAAACCATCTCGTCCGCATGAATCGAGATTTCGCCCGTCATTGTGCGGAATGCATAGCCCTTTACGCCGTAAATGTCACCGATGTCGGACTTCTTAAAATCGGCATAAGATTCCTCACCGAGCGAATCGCGTGAAGCATAAACCTGAATCTTGCCCTTTAAATCCTGAATGTTTGCGAATGACGCCTTACCCATAACGCGCTTAAACATAAGGCGGCCGGCAATCGACACTCTTATGGGCTCAGCATCCATTATCGCACGTCTTTCGTTGTAATCGGCGGTAAGAACAGCCTTCTTTTCCGCTTCGTCTAAAGAATCCGTGTCGGGCGTCTTGTGCCCGGCAAGCAATTTCTCTTCGTGAGCGGTATAAAGCATAGCAACTTCGTCCGTATGATGAGTTACGTCATATTTTGTTATCTGAAAAGGATCCTTTCCCGCATCCTGTAGTGCCTTAAGCTTTTCTCTTCTGACGCGTCGAAGCTGGTTTATATCCTGTGTTTCCTGTGTCTTGTCAGGCATTGTTTTGTCCTCCGTTTTTTATATATCACTTTTTTTGTATCAGGTTTTTTGTCTTTATATCAAATACCCGGGCATTCGGTAATAAACGCCCGGGTAAGTTTTTTATATCGCTTTCTCCACTTTTATGATCTTATAAGTCAACATTCCTCCGGGTGTTTCGATTTCCACCACGTCGTTTTTCTTGTGACCGATAAGTGCGGCTCCGAGAGGAGATTCGTTTGAAATGAGGCCTTCAAGGATATTTGCTTCCGTTGAGCCCACAATCTTAAAATCTTCCGTCTCATTATATTCGACATCAAGAACCGTAACCTTGCTTCCGATATTGATTTTTCCCGATTTGATATCCGATTTGACATCGTCGATGTCAACAACCTCGGCATTTTTGAGAATCTCTTCGATTTGGACGATTCTTGCTTCTATGTCACGCTGCTCGTCTCTTGCCGCATCGTATTCGGCATTCTCCGACAAGTCGCCCTGCTCTCTTGCCTCTTTGATTTTTTCGGAAATCTCTTTACGCTTGTTTACCTTGAGATCGTCAAGCTCTGCCTCGAGAGCTTTGAGTCCCTCGTATGTAATAACCTTTTTCTTAATGTCTGCCATGTTTTATTACATCTCCATTCTATGATGTTAAACCTGTCCCCATAATGCTTTATCGCGTCATCACACCGATGCAATATCACGAAAAATATTTATAGGTCAAGCCATTTTAGAACAACTCTCGATTTTTGTCAAGAAGAATCGGGATTTTAGCTTACTTAATGCACTCGCAAAACTCATCCATCATCTCGTCAAAAATTTTAAGCGCATCCTCTATCGGCTTCGGACTTGTCATATCAACGCCCGCAACCTTCAAAAGGTCCGTGGGCGACATTGTGCATCCGCCGCGAAGGAACTTGAAGTAATCGTTTACCGCAGGCTCGCCTTCCGTAAGGATACGGTTACTGAGCGCAAGTGCGGCGGAATATCCCGTTGCATATTGATATACATAAAAATTGTAGAAAAAGTGCGGTATTCTCGACCACTCGTAAGCGATTTCGGGATCGTTTACAACGGCGTCTCCGTAATACTTTTCGTTTAATGCGTAATAAAGCTTTGAAAGTGAATCGGCTGTAAGGCTCTCTCCGTTTTCTGCCATTTCGTGCGTCTTATACTCAAACTCGGCAAACATCGTCTGACGGTAAAGCGTTGTCCTGAAATCGTCGAGCATGTGGCTTATGATATACGCTCTTTCCTTTTTGTCGGTGGTTTTCTTTAGCAAATATCTTGTAAGAAGCGCCTCGTTGCATGTTGAAGCAACTTCCGCAACAAATATCTTGTAATCGGCATGCAAACAGTTTTGCGACTCCGCCGAGAAGTAAGAGTGCATTGCGTGACCGAGCTCATGGATAAGCGTAAATACGGAATCGAGTCCGCCGTCATAGTTTAAGAGAACATAGGGATGAACTCCGTAAACACCTGCGGAATATGCGCCGCTTCTCTTGCCCTCGTTTTCGTAAATATCGATCCAGCGCTCATTGATCGCACGCTTTATCACGGAAAGATAGGTTTCGCCCATGGGCTTAAGTGCCTCGATAACCATGTCGCAGGCTTCGTTAAAGGGAATCTTCTTGTCGACACCTTCCACAACAGGCACAAAAAGGTCATACATATGCTGCTCTTTTAATCCCAAAACGTCTTTTCTTATCTTCATATACTTATGAAGAAGCGATACGTTTTTGTCGACAACGTCGAGAAGGTTCTTATATACCTGCACGGGGACGTTGTTCACATCCGTTCCCATTTCGAGCGCAGACGCGTAATTTCTTGCCTTTGCCACAAAAACATGGCCTTTTACGTGAGTCTGATAGTTTGACGCAAGCGTGTTCTTGTAATCGATATACATCTTGTAATAGTTCTTGAACATATCGCGGCGCACGTTTACGTCCGGATTTTCAAGGAGAACTCTGTAGCGTCCGTGAGTGATTCTTATCTTTTCGCCCTTGTCGTCGGTGATTTCGGGGAAAACGAGATCCGCATTGTTAAACATCGAGAACGTGCTTTCGGCGCCCATAAGCACCTCTCCCGCAGACGCAAGAATCTTTTCGATTTCGGGCGAAAGCACATGTGCACGGGTTCTTAACATCTCGTTTATCTCAATGTCAAACTCGTGAAGCTTCGGCTCATCCTTATAAAGCGCGTCAAGCTTTTTTGTAAGTCCCTCAAGGATTTCGGGATCCGCAAAAGAAATTTTTTCGCGAAGATTACTGTAAAAGCTCATGAGCTTCATGTCGAGCGCCTGATTTTCTGAATTCTTTGTATCCTGATCGGTAAGACGCGATACGTAATTAAGCTCCTTTTCGAGTTTTTCCACAAACGCCTCAAGTGTTTCAAAGTAATTATAAAGTGACTTTCCGCTTTCGCAAATCTTTCCCTTCATTTCGCAAATGCGATTTGCAAGTGCCTCCGTCTCCTTAACGTCCGCCTCAAGCTCGGCGATATTTTTATAAATATCATCAAGCTTCCATGTGTCCTTAACATCCACTTCGCTTCTTTTTTTGAGTTCCTGTGCCATTTTGTCCTCTTTCCGGCTTACGCCTTTTTATTTTTTCGTTATCGTGAATTTGCTTATCTTATCCTTAATAAGCTCTTTTATGCTTTTTGATTTACCGCATTTTCCTTTTCGAGCTGTATCTCATAAAGCTTTCTGTAATATCCGTTTTCCTTTGAAATAAGCGTCTCGTGGTCGCCCTCTTCCACAAGGCGTCCGTCATGCATAACCATTATCTTGTCCGCATGCCTGATCGTCGAAAGTCTGTGCGCAACCATAATCGTTGTGCGCCCCTGCATAAGCACGCCGAGCGCATCCTGTATCAGGCTTTCCGTTTCCGTATCGATATTTGCGGTTGCCTCGTCAAGTATCAAAATATGCGGATCGAATGCAAGCGTGCGCGCAAAGCTTATAAGCTGTCTTTCTCCCGCGGAAAACGTTGCACCGCGCTCCGT
Organism: uncultured Lachnospiraceae bacterium; assembly: GCA_964653855.1. GTDB lineage: Bacteria > Bacillota > Clostridia > Lachnospirales > Lachnospiraceae > RGIG3528. Next base: position 6,767 of record CAZZFV010000053.1, on the reverse strand, counting down.
CACGTATTCCGTATAGGTGTTTTCGAGTTTTTCGATAAATCTGTCCGCATTCACACGTCTTGCGGCATTTTTTACGTCCTCATCGGAAATATCGTTGTTTCCGAGCCTTATATTTTTTGAAATGTCGCCCGTAAACAGGAAAACATCCTGCTGCACCTGACCGATTAAGTGCCTAAGCTCACTTATCTTGATATCCTTTATGTCGACATCGTCTATCTTTATGCTTCCCTTTTGAATATCATAGTATCTTCCTATAAGATTGAGTATCGAAGACTTGCCTGCTCCGGTTGCGCCGACAAATGCGGCTGATGACCCCGGCTCTATCACGAACGAAACGTCCTTTAATATCCAATCTTCGCCGTTATACGCAAACCACACGTGGGAAAACTCGATTTTCCCCTTAAAATCCCTGATCGCGACGGGATTTTGGGGTTCCTTTATCTTTGTGTCGTCGTCAAGCAATATAAAGATTTTTTCCGCCGACGCCATCGACTGCTGAAGCGTTCCGAATTGTTCCGCAAGCGACTGAATAGGCTCAAAAAACGACGAAATGTAGTTGTAAAAAATATAAAGCGTTCCGACGGTGATTGTGCCGTTTAAAACCTCTATTCCTCCCGCCGAAAGTATCGAAACCATTGCAATTATCGACAATATGTACATAAGCGGACGAAAAATCGCAAACACCATCATTTCACGAAATGACGCATGATAAAGGTCAAGCGCACGCTCGTTGAATTCGGAATTTTTTACGTTTTCCTTTGCGAATGACTGTATGAGCTTCATTCCGGACAAGTGTTCCGAAAGGTAGGTGTTCAGCGCCGTGAGCTTTGTGCGCACAATTTTGTAGGTTGTCCTTGAAATCGTCCTGAAAAAATACGTGAGAACGCAAATCACGGGCACAAGCGCAAAGCCGATGAGCGCAAGTTTAACATTTAAAACAAGCATTACAACCGCAAGTCCCACGATCTTCACCGTGTTTTTGATCAAGTTGATCAAAACCTGCGTAAACATTTCGTTTAACGCTTCGACGTCGTTGGTGATTCTTGTGACGATTTTCCCGACGGGCGTAATGTCAAAAAACCTTAGTGACAGCGACTGAACATGCTTAAAAAGCAAATTTCTCACGTTATAAATAATGCTTTGCCCCACATGCGCAAGTATCCACGTCTGCGCCATGTTGAACACAAAAATCAAAAGTATGGTGATAAAATACTTAAGCGCAATCACCTTTACGGTCGAAAAATCGCCGGATTCCGCAAACAAATCGACCGTGTCCCCAAGTAAAATCGGGCGGTATAAGTCAAGTGCCGTAATGAGTAACACAAGCACCACCGCAAGCACAAGTTCCCATATATAGGGCACCGCAAACTTAAGCAGGCGCACAAACGTCGATTGCTTTTTATTCTGTTTTTCTAGTGTATTTTCCAAAGTTTTCTCCGTTTGTTACGTATTTCCCGTTATCTTATGCTTATGCGTTTTGCTCACTCGCACTCCTGCTTTCCGTCGTCAAGCTGCTGCTTTTCATAAAGTGCGGCATACTCGCCGTTTAGTTCCATAAGCTCTTTGTGGCTTCCGTATTCCTTAATTCGTCCGTCTTCCATTACGGCAATCTTGTCGCAATGCTCGATCGTCGATATTCTGTGAGCGATTATAATCGTCGTTTTGTTCTTCCTGACTTCTTTTAAGTGCTCAAGGATTCTTTCTTCCGTGTCCGTGTCAACCGCCGAAAGTGCGTCGTCCAAAATCAGAATTTCGGAGTCTTTCATGAGTGCGCGTGCGATCGACGTACGCTGTTTTTGACCGCCCGACATCGTAACACCGCGTTCTCCCACCATCGTCGCATAATTCTTGGGAAAATCCATGATGTTATCGTGAATTTCCGCGTTCTTTGCCGCCGTAATTACGTCGTCAAGATCATCATGAAGCACATCCGCGGCGCTTTCGCGTGCGGCAAGCTCACGGTCGAGTATTGCCTCCATCGTGTCCTTGCGATTTAAAATGACATGCGTATCGATTCGTTTATTTCTCTTTTGTGCCTTAAAATCCCTCGAACCGAAGGCAATGTTTGTTTGCACCGAATCAGAAAAGAGAAAATTGTCCTGAGGAACATAGGCGATTTTTTCACGAAGCGTCTCAAGCGGAATCGTATTTATGTCGTTTCCGTCAAAGAAAATGCGGCCGGAAGGCACATTATGCATATGAAGAAGGAGATTTGCGATCGTAGTTTTGCCGCAGCCCGTGCGTCCGATTATCGCAAGACTCTCGCCCTTCGGAATTTTTAGGGAAATATTATTGAGTACCTGCGGAAGTTCGCTTCTGTATGCAAACGAAAGATTTTTTATTTCTATTTCGCCCGAAAGCTCTTTTATGTCGTAATTTGTTTCGTCCGTATCCTTCACTTCCGGAACTTCTTTAAACAAGCCTCCGATTCGCTTCATCGAGGCAATCCCTTGCGAAAACGTCGTAATCGAATCTCCCATCGCGAGCATCGGCCAGACAAGCATGTTTATGTATGCCGTGAACGCAACAAACTTTCCGGGTGTGAGTTCTCCGCGTGAAACAAGAAGTCCCCCGTAAAGAAGCGTAAGCACGCTTGAAATTCCGATTAGGAAGTCTAACATCGGCATCACAACCGCCATAAGACTCACAATCCTTAGGTTCATCTTTTTGTTGTATTTGTTTGTTTCGTCAAACGCCTTAAATTCCGCATCTTCCTGCACAAATGCCTTAATTACGCGCATTCCCGAGATGCTTTCCTGAACCATGTCGGACATATGCGAAAATGCCGCCTGTTTTTCGTCAAAGCGTTTTTCCGTTTCTTTGCCGTATTTTATGCCGCCGCAAAGAATCAGCACCATCGGAATAAGCGTAAGCGCGGTAAGGCGCACGTCAACATAAATGCACATTTTCACAAGCACCATCACGGTCATAACGCTTGCGTCAAAGGTTGAAATAACCGCCGATCCGACAGCGGAACGTATTGCGCTTAAGTCATTCGTAAAATAGCTCATAAGGTCGCCGACCTTATTGTTGTTATAAAAATTAACCGACTGGCGCGACAGGTGATTGTAAAGATCCGTCCTGATTTCGTACTCTATCTTTCTGCACGAGCCGAATATCATGTATCTCCACAAAAAGCGCATCGCCATTATGCCGAGCCCGACAAACAATATTTTTTGGATAATAAAGAAAAGTCCTTCTTTGTCCATCGTTCCGTTTGTGAGTCCGTCTATGATGTCTCCCGTGTATTCCGGCACAAAAAGGCACAAAAAGTCCACAACAAAAAGCGCCGCGAGACCGATTATATATGCGATCCCGTGCCGCCCTATGTATTTCTTTATGAATTTTACGCTACTTTGACTCTTTGACCGTTCCATTATCCAATATCAACACTCTTTGACACGTTTGCCTTATCACTTCTTTGTCATGGGATATAAAAATATATGAGCAATGTGTCTTTTCTTTCAATCTTTGCAAAAGCTCGAGAATTTGTGCGGCAACGTTAAAATCGACCGCCGACACGGGCTCGTCGAGTATTATTATGCCGGGGGAAGAAATGACAGCACACGCTATCGCCACCCTTTGACGTTCGCCGCCCGAAAGCTCGTAAAGCATACGATAAGCCATTTCCGACTTTAAGTCAACACTTTTTAACGCTTCAAAGACGGCAATATTTGCGAGGCGCCTGAGTTCACGCCTGCTTATGTGTTGTTTTATGGTGCCTGACTTACTTAAAATTCCGTTTCCGCTCGAAATTCCGTTTTTCCCGGGCTTTGTTTCGGCATTCTTTAGTTTTCGATGTTCGTTATAATAATTCAAATACCACGCTTCTCTTAAAATCCTTCCCACACTTTTTGCCTTGTTTAAGCTTGTGTACGGGTCCTGAAACACCATGCGGATATTTTCGTATTGCTTATCGAATATGATTGTGCCGGAAGTTTTTGCAAGCATCCCCGCAATCACCTTAACAAGCGTAGACTTTCCCGCGCCCGAACGCCCAACAATTCCGAGCGTTTCCGATTTATATAAATCAAAATTGACATCGTGTAACACGGGCACTTTCTTTTCTTTTCCGAACAAAGTTTTGTCCGTATACGAAAAAGAAAGATCACGAACGCGTAATATAGGCTCAACACTCACTTCACCCGTCTTATAATCGGGGAAATCAATAATTTCGTTACCTTTATCGCTCATTTCGCCGTGATTCATGCATATAACTCTGTCTGAAACCTTTTCTACAAGACGCCTGTCATGCGAAATAAAAATAATCGACGTACCGTGACGCGCTCTCCGTTCAAGCAAGAGATTCGCGATAATTTCCGTGTTTTCGGTATCGAGAGCGGTTGTTATTTCGTCGGCCACCAGAATTTTCGGATTTGTGACAAACGCCATCGCGATCATGACACGCTGCCGCTGCCCTCCCGAAAGCTCATGCGGATAAGAATTAAGAAGCCTTTCCGTGGGATCGAGTCCCGCAGACAAAAGCGCCTGTTTTACCCTCAAAACTCTTTCTTTTTTTGTGAGCTTGATTTTTTTATGGATGATTAACGGCTCTTCCACCTGTTTTTTTATTTTTAAAAGCGGATTTAAAGACGTCATCGGCTCCTGAAAAACATAAGCGATCTCCGCCCCTCGAATTTTTAAAAGAGACTTGTTGTCTTTTAAATCAATTTCATTGCCGTCGAAAACAATCGAGTCGTAAGACACGTTATAGTCTTCCGACAAAAGTCCCGTGATACTCATGACGGTGAGGCTTTTCCCCGATCCCGATGCGCCGACAAGACCCAAAATTTCACCGGATCCAAGCGAAAAACTCACGTTTCGCACAAGGCTCTTTTTTTCGTCTTCCACCGAAACCGAAATATTCATGTTTTTGACTTCAAGTAATGCCATGCGATACAAACCCCAATCCGAGTGTAAGAAAAAGTATTGCGATTCCGGGTGCGATTGCCATGTGAGGCGCAAACACAAGGTAGCTTTGCGCTTCGTAAAGCATTCGACCGAGACTTACGTCGGGCGCCGAAATCCCGAGTCCCAGATAACTCATGCCTGCCTCCGCAAGCACCGCGTTTTGAAAACCTATGAGTGTTGCGGACACGAGCGCCGTCTTCATGTTCGGAAGAATATCGATAAAGATGATATGAAAATCACGCGCGCCCATGAGCTTTAAGTTTTTGACATAGTCACTTCCGCGCTCCCTTATCATTTCGCCGCGCGCGATTCTCACAAAACTCGGAATAAACGAAATTCCGAGAGCAAGAACGAGATTGTATTTGCCGTTTCCCACAACGCCCACAATCAAAATCGCGAGAAGGACGCTCGGAAAAGCAAACACGGTATCGTTAATCCGCATTATTATGCTGTCAATGGCGCCTCCGTAATAACCTGTCATGCAGCCTATTATCGTTCCGAAAAAAAGTCCCGTGAGCGTCACAAGAATTGCCACAAAAAACGAAAGCGAGCCCGCACTCATAACACGGCTCATCACATCCCGTCCCAAATTATCGCATCCCATTATGTGACTTAAGGACGGTGCGGCGTTTTTTAGCGGCAAATGCATTTCCGTAGTGTCGTAAGGCGTCCAAAATGCGCCGATTGCGGCAAATAAAACACTTAAGGACACCATTATGAGTCCCACATAAAATGTTTTTTTGTATTTTTTTTTAAAAATAAGTTTTCGCATCGGGTTTATTTGTTTCTGGTTATCTTATGATGTTGAGGTCAAAAGGTATTTTGACCTCAACGATTTTTGCTGTTTTACTGCTGTTTTACTGCTTTTAACTATGTTTTTTCGTGTTCTTCACTTTTTATTGTTTTATTCCACGCGTTTATCAACAATTTTATACATGATATCCGCGAACGTGTTCATTATTACAACAAGCGCCCCCGTATAAAGCACAAGCGCCTGCACCACGGGATAATCCCTGTTTGAAATGGATGTAACGAGTAACTCCCCCACACCCGGGATTCCAAAAACTTCTTCCGCAACAATCGCACCCGCAAGCACTTCTGCCGCCGCCATCGCAAAAAACGTAATCGTGGGGACAATCGCATTTTTTAAAATGTGACAAAACAAAATCCTGCTCTCCGAATTTCCCTTTGCCCTTGCCGTTCTCACATAATCACACGTTTTTTCTTTTACGATTCCGTCACGCAAGAATTTTATCATCATCGAAATTTTGGGCACAGATACGGATATTGCGGGTAAAATCATAAAGCTTACAAAGCCCCAAAAGTCTTCGTTTGCGCTCACGTACCCGCCCACCTTAAACCATGAAAGCATGATTCCGAATATTAGCGTTAAAACAATCCCGAGGAAAAATTGCGGCGTTGCCATTCCGATTTGCGTGAGCACGGTTATCGCATTGTCAAGTGCCGAATTCGGGCGTCTCGCGGAAATTATCGCGAGAGGCACGGAAAAAATAACCATAAAGAATATTGATAAAAGTGCGAGTCCCGTTGTTGCCGTAAGGCGGCTTCCGATAAGCGCGGTCACCGTCATTTGATATCTGTAAGAATTTCCGAAATTACCCGTAATTGCGCCTTTTAGCCATTTTATGTAGCCTTCAAAATTGCCCGCATAAATTCCCATGCTTTCACGAAGCGATTCTATCTGAGCTTCCGTTGCCGAAAGTCCGAGCTTTGTGATTGCCGCGTCACCCGGAATCACCGAAAAAGCAAAGAAGGTCACCATGGATATCAAAATAAGCGTTGCAATAAGTCCCGCAAGCTTTTTTAAGACATAATTCATAGTGACCTCCGATTTA
>CAZZFV010000052.1:0-12768 GCA_964653855.1 uncultured Lachnospiraceae bacterium | reverse complement strand
GGTTCGATAATCGATTATAGGAAGCGTTTTTCGCTTCCTATAATATAACTTATCGTCGATTATGAAAAGTCGGTTTTTACTTTTCATAATATAACTTATCGGAAGTTGCTTTTTAACTTCCGATAAAAGAGCTACGAAGTAGCTCGATAATCGATTATAGGAAGCGTTTTTTGCTTCCTATAATATACGGATCAGATTATTAGCCTTTTTGGTTTAAATTTCAATAATCATTTTTTTCCCGAACCCGGAAGTTACGATTCCTTTTTCAGTCTTACACTTTGCGTATGCAAAATCCAATTTATCCGTCGGATGCGGTTCAGTTTTTACACAACCAAAATCCTCTTTTATGCCGCACATTGTTTCAATGATCCATAATACAACCGCGCCTTTTGAGTAGTGGTTAAGCGATCCTTTCGGAATTCCCTTCTCATCGATTCCGTCCCACATTTCCCATATGGTTGTTGCGCCTTTTCTTACCTGGTAAATCCATCCGGGCATCTCTTTGTTTAATAAGACATCATATGCCGTATCCGTGTATCCGTTATCGGAAAGCGCCGCAAGAAGCTTTCCCGTCGACAAAAATCCCGTGTTAAGCTTAAAATTGTTTTTTACAATCAAATTATTTAAATCTCTTGCGGCATTTTCCTTTTCGTTTTCCGAAAGCAAATCAAACGAAATTGCTCTCACGTAATCCGCCTGTCTTTCGGAATTTATATGACCGTCTCTTACAAAAACAAATTCAAATGCCTCTTTTGCTTTTTCGGACGCACATTTAAATTTTTCGGCATCTTTATTTTTATTAAGCACCGTTGCGATTTTTTGAAGCATTTTACCGCTTTCCGCAAGATACGCTGTCGCAACATCCGACTTTACGGTTCTCATTCCCGAAATACTTGAAATTCCGGGCTCGCACCACTCACCGTAATCAATTCCTGTTTCTATAAAATAATCGCGATTCGGAATTTTTTTAAGTCTTTTTTTTAGGCCGAACGGACGCTTTTTTGCGCGCTTAAGAAGATAATCATACCACTTAACCATCATGTCGTAATTGTCAATGAGTATTCGTTCATCACCCGAATACAAATACATCTCGTAAGGCACAATTATGCATGCGTCGCCCCAGCCGACAGAGCCCGACAGGATTTTTGAAAAGATCCCCGGATTATTGTTTCTCGGTGCAATATTCGGAATCCGTCCGTCGGGATATTGTGAAGTCCTAAGATCCTTAAGCCACTTTCGTAAAACGGTGTAACAGTCCATAAGCCTTAGCCCCGTTCTCACAAAAATTCCTATGTCTCCCGTCCATGCGGCACGCTCTCTTGTGGGACAATCCGTCGGAACATAGCAAAAATTCGATTTCATGCTCCACATCGCATTTTTAAAGAGGCGGTTTAAGTCCTCGTTTGAAGAATTAAATGTTATCTTTTCTTCCATATCCGAATACACCGCAATTGCCTTTAAATCAATACGGCTTATATCCGCATTTGTTTCTATTCGCGCATACCTAAAACCCCATATCGTAAACGAAGGCTTATATACGTTTTCTCCGTCCTTAAAGTAAATTATAAGTTCCTGCCTTATTCCGCCTTCTTTGTGTCTTTTTCGTTCTTCAAAATTTTCCTGTGTGAAATTGCCGTTTTGGTCTAAAGTTTCACCCGTCGTTATTTTTATGTATTCGCCCTTTTTCGCGTTTGCATGTACTTTAATATATCCCGCCAGATTTTGCCCGAAATCCGAAACCGTTTCACCGTTCGGTGTTTTAAATATGTACCCCGAAAAGCACTCGTGCTCTGTAACCGGAACCGCATTTGCCGAAATCAAATTATCCTTTTTTAAATCACACACACGCACAGGGTGAAAATCGGTTACGGTGTCACAATTTAAGTCAACCGTTTCACCCTGCTGCATGTCGTTATCACGTATCGGCCCGTTACATGAACACATCCAGTTTTTGTCGGTCGCACACACAACTTGTCCGTCTGTTTCAATTTGACAAATAAGTGCGAGCGTGTCACCGTATATGTTTCTTTCGCCGTCGACGCCCGACGCGCTTTTATACCAGCCGTTTCCGAGAGTGATTTCGATTTTGTTTTGCCCCTTTACAAGTAAATCCGACACATCGTATGTTTGGTATTCCGAATATGCGTCATAGTTTGCGGGTCCCGGCGTAAGAACGGCATTTTCCACTCTTTTTCCGTTGATAAAAGCCGTATAAAGTCCGTGGCAGGTAATATAAAGGCGTGACACGCCTGTTTTATTTACCGTAAAACTTTTTTCAAAATACAGGGCTGGTCTTTTTTCTGCGGAATTTTTTTCCTCTATCCCGGGATCCGTGTTTTCAAATGTAATCCAATCCGCCTTAAAGTCTTCATAAAACAAAAGTCCCATTTCGTAAAAGGCTTCTATAGTGTCACCTTCAATTCCGTTTTCGTCCCAAAGTGTGACGGATACAATAACTCTTTCACGCGAACCCGCGATATAATTAATCCTTGCATGCTGTGCGTCGGACTTTACGATTCCCGTATCAAAAATTATTTCTGAATCCGTTCCCGTTGTGAGGCCGTTTCTTGCCACCACCCTGTATGCGCTTTGTGTTTCCCCGGACGCAATCGTCCAACTCACAAAAGGATTTTGGATATCGATTCCGAGCGGATTTTTCAAGTGTTCAATAAGTATGTTTTCTGCCTTCATTGTTTACTCCGAATGTGTCTTACGCATTTTCCTTTAAAAATTCAAAGCTCATTTCAATCGACTTTAACGGATCGTTATCGACAAAATTTTTGTGAGTTTCAAGGATGACCGTCTCCGCTCCCGCATTTTTTGCAATGTTGATGAGTTTTTTAAGCGGCATGTTACCGTTCCCAAGTTCCGCGCAATCCGATTTCAAAATCGGAGTCATCGGGCACCGCTTTAATCTCGTGCCGCGGTCGTTTATGTGATAAAGTTTAATTCTCGCACCGAGCCCTTCCATTTCTGCGGCCGCATCAACGCCCGCTTCCGTCGGCCAATAGGAATCAAACTCAAAATTTAGGTATTCGGGATCGGTATTTTTTACAATCCGCTCGTATGCGGTAATTCCGTCACATTTTACCCATTCGATGTTGTGATTATGGTAAAGCAAATTTATTCCGTCTTCCCTTAAAAGTTTTCCCGCCGTATTTAAGCGCTCCGTGAGGCTCATTACTAAGTCGTAATCACGATAATCAAACCTGTACATTCCGGTAATCACAATATTTTCCGTATTAAATTTGTGAGCCTCGTTTATCACGCCTTTCACGTCACGCTCGATTGTCCCAAGATCCTCGTGAACGGAAGACACTTTGAGCCCCGAATTATCAATAAGATACTCCCAGTCATATTTCCCCGAGTTTCCGACGGGCATCCCGGCCATCCGTGTCAAAAGCTTCACCAAAAACGGTGACTTTCTTATCATAAAGCCGTTCAGTTCTATTTGATCGTATCCGATATCCTTTATTTTTTTTAGCACGCTTTCGGTTTTCGTTAAATTCTCCGTAAGAGTCCCGAGCATCAATTGCTGAACGGCTTTTTTCATGATTTTTTCCTTTCCGAATTTAATCGTTTGATTTAAGTTTCCCGAGAAAATATAAGCTTTCTTTCGGGATTCGTTCCATGGTGTTTCTGTCCACCTTAATGAGTCCGAATGTCATCGAAAATCCCTTTTGCCATTCGAAATTGTCAAGAAGCGACCAATAAAAATATCCTTTGACGGGTATACCCATCTTTATACACCAAGCCACGCCTTCCGTCGCCGTATCTATAAAGGCAACGCGGCGCTTATCGTTATCCGTAGCAATGCCGTTTTCCGTCACAATTATAGGCATATTTACGCCCGCTGCCTTAAATTCCTCATTCACGCGCGTTGTGACATTACGAAGCGCTTCCGGATAATATTCATATTCCATTTGGGTGATTTCGGCATTTTCCGGCACAGGCATAATTCCGTCTTTTCCTATCACCGAGCGCGAATAATTTTGAAGTCCGAAGAAGTCGTCGTTTTTGATGTAAGGTAAATAGTGCAAAAACTCATCGTTCCATTCTTTTTTTGCGTTTTCTGTACCGTCCGCGGTACTTTGAATATCATGAAGCGATAAGGAAAGCCCTACCATAATCCCCGGATTTATGCTCTTTATTTTTTCCTTTGCGGCAAGATGCGCACGCATCACAAGGATATCGCCCTTCTCGCTTCTTGCGCTTACAAACGTCTCCGGATTTCCCGTCTTAAAAAGCTTCCTGTTTTCAAAACGCGCAAAGAACATATTTTTAAGCATTGTATTAAAATTCATACCTACCTGAGCGGTTCCTTCGACGTTTTTGTTTTTGGGATCTTTATTTTTTCCTTTATTCTTTAACTTTTGCATCATGATGCGCTTGTAACGCTCCGCAATCGCCGCGACCTGAATTCCCATATTGGCTTCGTTTATCGTTACAACGTATTTTACAAGGCCGTTAAGATTTTTGATTACGTATTCCGCATATCTCGCAAAATATGAAATCGTGTTTTCGTTTTCCCAGCCGCCTTTTTTGATGAGCCACGCGGGGCTTGTAAAATGATGAAGCGTAATAACGGGCTCCACACCCAATCCTTTGCAAAAACTTACAACGTCCTTGTAGTGATTCATTTCTTCTTCGTCGAAAACGCCTTCCGTAGGCTCGATTCTTGCCCATTCGACAGAAAAACGATACGCATTTAAACCGGCGTCGTGCAATAACTTTATGTCTTCCTTATATCTGTTGTAGTGGTCGACAGCCTTTCCCGAGGCTTCGGAAAAGTTTGTGTGCCGCATATGTTCCATCAGCCAATAATCGCTGTGTATGTTGTTTCCTTCAACCTGGTGCGCCGATGTTGCCGCACCAAGCAAAAAATCTTCCGAAAACCTTTGCATTTGAATTCCTTTCTTCTGTTAACAAAGCTCGTCTGTGGGTACTCTTTTAATTTTCATAAGTTTTTCTCTTAAAACCTCGACTTCCGCCGAGTCTTCCTTAAGTCCCGTCTGAACAAGCACTTTTTTTAGCGGCTGCCTCATAATCATAGCCATCATTTCGGGAGGAATTTGGGCGCCCATACCCATGCCGCCCGCAACGCGTGACTTCATTGCTTCCATAAATTCGTTAAGAATTTTTCCGCCGTCAGCGGTTTTACTTATTTCCGCAAGGGTGCTGTTTAAAGAGAGATATTCGGTATCGGTCGTATCCGCACCGGAATTTTTTGTGTCCGGTTCCTCCTCAAACCAGTTTCTGACCTTTTCTCCGGGCGCAAAATACGCGGGATCGGGTGACGAAACCTTTACGATTTCCGCTTCATCGGCACAACTATAGGTCATTTCGTCAACACGTTTACAAATACCGTTCGAAATTTCACTTATTTTGTTGTCGGCTGATTTTGTATCTATATATCCCACCGCACGGATATTATGTTTTCCCGAAATCGGAACATTAAACTTAAACACATGTTTATCCGTTTGTTGCGATGTTTTTTCGATTTTTACACCGTCAACAAAGAGTGTAACCCGGTTGCAATTCGAATACACCTTAACTTCGGTCACCGGCTCTATTCGGTTACGATATCTTTTTCCCGCAATGTGTACAAACGGCTCCGTGCTCCACCAAGCCTTATATATATAATATGCGTCCTTTTTGATTTTTCTGTCAAATGTCACGAGTCCCTTGTGGTTGATTCCGGGGTCGCCGGCGTCGTTTCTCCCCGCCGCACCGAATTCAAACATGTTCCATACAAAAGATCCCCAAATGTAAGGCCGCGCGTCAAGCATTTTTATCATATGTTCGTGATAAAGTGCCTGGTACCCTTCCGTAAAATCACCTTTTACGGGAACGGGCGACTGTAAGGCAACAAGCGCATCCGCACCATATTCCGTGAGAGCAATCGAAACTCCCGGAAAATCCGCATGAAACTTATCAAACCACTTGTCGTTATCGGTCATTTCGCCAACATACCAGCCGTAATAAAGATTGTATCCGCGAATGTCGGGTAAAGTTACAAGTTCGTTCCCCGTATCAAGCATAAAAAGATTTGCCATAGCGGTAAGGCGGGTCTTATCAAGTTCATGCACAAGATCGTTTAATTTCTTGTGATCTTCGATAAGTTCTTCCGTTACGCCGTTTAACGTCACCTCATTTGAAAGCCCATAGCAAAATATCGAAGGATGATTGCAAGTTTGCTTTATAAGTTCCTTCATTTGCGAAATCGCATTTTCCGTTCCCGCGTTAAGCCTTACCGTAATATACGGGATTTCCGCCCAAACAAGGAGTCCTTTTTCGTCGCACAAATCATAAAAATATTTGTCGTGTTCATAATGTGCAAGCCTAACCGCATTTGCACCCATTTCGCAAATGATTTCTATGTCTTCCTCGTGCATTTTTTGTGTAAGCGCGTTGCCGTAGCCTTCTCTATCCTGATGCCTTGACACACCGTGAACCGGATAATGCTTACCGTTTAAAAAGAATCCTTTTTCGGGATCGACATAAAATTCCCTCACGCCGAAACGCTCGCTTACTTCGTCCTTTAATTTGTTGCCTGCGTAAAGCTTAAAATCCGCCGTATAGAGAAACGGATCTTGTGTTCCGTTCCAAAGGTGCGCATTTTTTATTTTAAATTTTCCGGACGCCGTATTTTCCGTCATGGGCAAATCAAAGTCCCCGACACCGTTTATGCTTACGATAACCTTATATGCGTTGTCTCCGCTCACTTCCGCACAAATTCCAGAAATTTTCGCTTTAATTTCGACATCCGCGTCTTTTCCTTCCGGGCGCGCTGCAATCACTATCCCGTTTCCGCCAAAATCATCGAGATCAAAATGCACGTCTTTCACTTTAATCATATATACATTTCTGTATATTCCGCCGTAAAACGTAAAATCGGCTTTTTGCGGATAGATATGATCGTTCGGTGCGTTTGACACGCTTACTGCGATTTCGTTTTCAGCCTTCAAAAAGTCCGTAATGTCCGCCCTGAAACACGAATATCCGCCCTCGTGCGTGCAAACCTTTTTTCCGTTTAAATTTACCTCCGCAACCAGGTTTACGGCGCCGAATTCTATGTAAATCCGTTCGCCTTTTTCCACACCCGGATGCGCAAATTTCTTTTTATATATGCATGTTCCTCTGTAATAATCGGATGACTTAAGGGAATCTATTGCATTCCACGTATGCGGAAGGGTGACGTGCTCCTCTTTTCCCTCTTTTGCAAAAATCCAATTGTCGTTCCACAAAATCTTTTCTCTAGTCATTTTTAACCTTTTTTCCTTCGATACTTTTTTGAACACGAATCATTTCTTCTCTGTCAAGCTTGCATCCGCGCATTGCGATAAGCGTAATTATCCATCCGATTATGGGGAGTCCGTAGCAAATGCCTATCGTTACCCAAAAAATCTGAGGCGTAAGAGCATCGTTCGGCTGAGGAACGGTTTTTACATATCCTATCATCGCAACCGCACCCGTCGCCATAAGTGCGCCGAACGACGAAATAAGCTTGTCAACAAACGAATATGTACCCGTAACGACCGCAGGAATGTATCTTCCGCTTCTTGAAAGCTCATAGTCCACAATATCCGCCATAAACGACGTATCGGCGGTTGTTACGCACATCTTTGCGCCGTTTAGGCACAACGAGAAAAGCACATACAAAATCATCGTAATGCTGCCCATTGTCGCGATTTCCTTGGGGTCGATCACAACAAAGAATATAATCATGATAACGGCAATAACAATGCAGACTTCCGACCAGAAGACGATCGCGCGCTTTGAGCCGTGTTTTCCCGCATATTTTGCGCCGAAAACCGCAAAGACGATCGACGGAAGCATCGAAATAACCGTAAGAATCGTTGCAAGCTGCATATCTCCTATCACTATTCCGTAAAGCATTGTCGTGATTATCGACTGCGTTGCGGTAATCTGAGCGATCTTATCCGACGATTGAGCGGCAATGTATTGCTGCAACGGCTTATTGTGAACAAGCACTTCGATCATGTCGCGAACGCGCAAAGGCTCTTTTTTGATTGTTCCCCTGTAAAATTCCGGCTTATCGTATTTTGATATTCCGATGCTCACAAACACAACTCCGATTGCACCGGTAATTATGCATACGAGGCATGCGGCGGTTAAATACCCTTGTGTGTACTCATTGTTGAATTTGGGAAGCAAAACAACGCTCAAAACAATCGAAAGCGCCATCGGGACAAGGTAGTTGAAAGCCGTTGTCCACACACCGATTGTGGGACGCTGTTTGGGATCGTTTGACATTATTGCGGGGAACGTCTGTGCGGTCATGTTTGTGATCGTGTAACCGATTACGTACAAAACATACAAAAGCACAAATGTCACCGTGCCGAAGCCTTTCGACGAAAATCCTATAAACATTGCCCAAAGCGCAAACGCCTCGATTATGTATCCGCCTATAAGAAGGATCCTGAGCCTTCCGAACTTTGTGTCAACTTTGTCGTAAAGAAGGGCAAGAAGCGGATCCGTTACTCCGTCAAGAATTCTTGTGCATGTGAGAATCACGCCTATTACCGCCGTTGTGATTCCGAAGCCTATGCTTGCGGCATAGCTTGCCATGTTGATAAGCGTGTAAGCGGCCATGCCCGTAAACCCGTTGAAAGCATAGAATATTATTTGCCACTGTTTGGCGCGTCTGTAATTCACGCCGTCGATTTCACTTTGAGTGATTTTTGTTTTTCCCATTTTAAAAAACCTCCCGTCAAATTTCAAACCGATTGTCCCGCAAAAAACCATATATTTTTTCCGGTTTCGGCATAACAAGAGTACCAAAACATAAAAATTTATGTTAGAATAAATTTGACCTAAATAGCATATTTTTGACATATACTTTAAATACTTGCATACCAAAAAATCCGGCATAAGTTAAAATTACACACTCCGAAAGGCACCGTATGAACAATCTCCTCTTTATGCGTTTTATTTCAAATATGCTGAATGCGGATATATATGACATTTCAAAAGGCGACGACACCCTCCTTAAATTTGAAAAAAAGTGCTGCTTTGAAAAAGCGCTCCAGCCGATGTACACCGTCGATTCACTTATATACTTAAAATCCCACATGGCTGAAAGCACAGTCTATGAGATCACCGACTCCGTAAATACCTGCCTCGTGCTTTTTTGTTTCAAAAAAAGCACGTATCTTGTCGGGCCGTACGTAAAAACGGAATTTTACGCGCCGCACTTTCAAAATCTTTTGATTGAAGAAAAACTACCCGCAAAGCTCCTGCTTCCGTTAAAAATATATTACAACAAATTTCCCGTTCTGTCTTTTAACATGTTGTATAAAACAATTACGGCCGCAATGCGGACTTTTGCCGAAAACACGCCCGATTACAAAACACGCGAACTCAAAGGATTTCATGAGGAAATAAAGCAGGATAACATCGTAACAAAATCAAACAGAACATATTCTCAAATAATCGAAAATTACGATACTGAAAAGAAACTCCTTTTGAAGATTTCGGAAGGAGATATGACAGGCGTAAAACAAGCCTTTGAAAGAACAACAAACAATTTTTATATAAGGGCTGACAAGTCGGAGCTCAACTATTACACCGCAAACTCAAGCGGATTTACGATTCTCAGAACTCTCGCCCGAAAGGCGGCGGAAGAAGGCGGCGGAAGCGTTGTAAGAATCGACGAAATAACAAAAGAAGCGATTCAGAAATACGAAAGCGCAAAAAACATTGCTGAAATCGAGACGGTACAGCTTGATATGCTACTCGCTCTCACAAAAGAAGTAAAAAACGCAAAAGAAGCAAGAGTTTATTCACCCGTAATACGTGCTGTACTCGGATACCTTATCGCAAATTATTCGGGGGAAATTTCGGTAAACTCGCTTTCCCAAAAATACAACGTGAGCCCGGAATATTTGTCACGCCTTTTTAAAAAAGAAATCGGTGTGGCAATTACGGAATATATCTCGGATCTCCGCCTCAAAAAGGCTACGGATCTCCTAAAATCCGAAAAGCTTTCCGTGTCGGACATTTCGCAATATGTGGGATACACGGACCAAAATTATTTTGCGCGCGCATTTAAAAAGCGATACGGGGTGAGTCCCACCCTGTATCGCAAAGAAAATGCGGAAATTATAATGTAACACGGAATACGCCTGCCTTTAAATCTCGCACGTATATCCCGCTTTTTCGATTGCGGCCTTTATGTCCTCTTTCGAAACTTCGCGGTCGGTTTCGATTTGTGCAAGATCCTTGTTGTGGTTTGCGGTTGCATTCACCACACCCGGAATCCCCTTTAAAGCCTCAACCACATGTGCCTCGCAATGTGAGCACATCATTCCTTTTACCGTAATATCCATTTTGTTTTCTCCCTTCTTTTTGTTTACATAATCCGTAAGCAATGCTTTGTTTTCGTTAAAGTGCGCGTTTTTCTTTTTGTCGTGACGCGTGCCATATACCTTAAATAAGTTAAGCCTTAACGCATTTGTTACCACAAACAGGCTTGACACACTCATTGCCGCAGCTCCCACCATCGGACTTAATGTCAGATTAAAAAGATTGATCCACGCGCCCGCCGCAAGCGGTATGCAAATGACATTGTAAAAAAACGCCCAGAACAGATTTTCATGAATGTTCTTTATCGTAACACGGCTGAGCCTTACCGCTGCCGCCGCATCACGGACATTGCTCTTCATAAGCACAACGTCCGCCGCATCGATCGCAACGTCCGTCCCCGCACCGATCGCAATTCCCATGTCCGCACGGGTGAGCGCGGGCGCATCGTTTATTCCGTCGCCGACCATTATTACATGTCCGTGCTTTTTAAGCTCTGTGATTACGGCGTCTTTTTCGCCCGGCAAAACTCCCGCAACAATTTCATGAACTCCCGCGGCTTTTCCGACAACATTAGCCGTAATTTCATTGTCGCCCGTCAGCATCACTGTGTGAAGTCCCATGTTTTTGAGTTCCGTTACGGCTTCACGCGCCTCGTCCTTTATTATATCACATACGGATACGATTCCGATAAATTTGTTGTCAAAAGCAAAATAAAGCGGTGTTTCGCCCTTTTCCGAAAGTTCTTCTCCGTATTTTTTTACGTCTTCCGGAATTTCGCAATTTTTTTCGATAAATTCGTGTTTTCCCGCAATTATCTCTTTTCCCGCAACATTACCTTTAAGCCCGTTTCCGGAAATTGCCTCAAAATCGGTGACGGTAAACATTTCCGTATTTTGTTCTTCAGCATACTTAACGATTGCCTTAGACAACGGGTGTTCACTTAAGCGTTCAACGGAATAAGCATATTTTAAAAGCTCGCTTTCCGAAAATTCGCCGAATGCCTTTATGCTTTTTACTACGGGCTCACCGCATGTGATCGTTCCCGTTTTGTCAAAAACGATTATGTCGGCTTTGCCCACTTCTTCCAGCGAAACCGCCGTCTTAAACAGGATTCCGTTTTTCGCGCCCACGCCGTTTCCCACCATTATCGCAACGGGCGTCGCAAGCCCCAAGGCACAAGGGCAGCTTATAACAAGCACGGATATCGCGCGTGCGAGCGAAAATTCAAAATCACGCCCCACGATAATCCATATGAAAAAAGTAATAAACGCGATTGCAAGCACGCACGGCACAAACACGCCCGACACCCTGTCCGCAATTTTTGCGATCGGAGCCTTGGTTGCGGCAACATCCGACACCATCCTTATGATTTTTGAAATTGCCGTGTCTTCTCCAACGTGCTCGGCCGTACACTTTAAAACACCGTTTGTGTTTATCGTGGCGGCTGAAACCTTGTCGCCCGGAAGTTTATCGACGGGAATACTCTCTCCCGTGAGAGCCGATTCGTTTACGGCACTTGACCCCGAAATTACTTTTCCGTCGACGGGAATACTTTCGCCGGGACGCACAAGAAAAATATCTCCCACCTTTACTTCGTTTATTGAAACTTCTTTTTCGATATTTCCTTCTATTATCGTTGCGGTCTTCGGTTTAAGACGCATAAGACTCTTTATCGCATCCGTCGTTCGACCTTTCGAATACGACTCAAGCGTTTTACCGACCGTAATAAGCACAAGTATCATCGCCGCCGATTCAAAATAAAGATCGTGAAAGGCATGCATTGCGGTCATCATGTCGTTGTCCACAGTCGCCGCACTTATCCTCACAAGCGAATAAACGGAATATATATAAGACGCGCCCGATCCCATCGCCACAAGCGTATCCATGTTGGGTGCCTTATGAATTATTCCCTTAAAGCCGTTTAAAAAAAACTTTTTGTTGATTGCGATTACAATGCTCGCAAAAAACATTTCGAGAAACCCCGCGGTCAAAGGGTGATCAAGGCTTTTCGGGAACGGTGCTCCCGCCATTCCGTATCCCATCGATATATACATGAGAATAAGAAGAGGAATAAGAGACGTAATTAAACGCCTCAAAATCCGCGGTGTTTCGGTGTCCTTTAGTTCATCGGGCGTAGCCGCCGTATCCGCAATCGTCTTTTCTCCCTTTTTTGAAGCGCCGTATCCCGCATCCGCAACGGCCTTTATTATTGCTTCGCTTGATGCGGTGCCCTTAACTCCCATCGAATTTGTAAGGAGGTTTACGTTGCACTCCGTAACTCCCTCAACCTTTGAAACGGCTTTTTCGACACGTGCGCTGCAAGCCGCACAGCTCATGCCGGTAATATCATATTGTTCCATAGTTACCTATTGCTTACCTTTCTTTTATATTATAGGAAGCGAAAAACGCTTCCTATAATCGATTATCGAACCACTTCGT
>CAZZFV010000051.1:0-13291 GCA_964653855.1 uncultured Lachnospiraceae bacterium | reverse complement strand
TCATCATATATCCCGTTATTTGTTTTCAAGCAATGTTTTAAGTTCGTCCATAAACGTATTTACATCCTTAAATTCCTTATAAACGGAGGCAAAACGGACATAAGCCACGGGATCAAGGTCACGAAGCTTATCCATAACCATTTGACCGATCAGGGAACTCGGAACTTCTTTTTCTCCCATATTGTAAATTGCGTTTTCGATTTCATCGGCTGCCGCCGACATCTGTTCCGCGGAAATCGGTCTCTTGTTGCACGAACGATAAATTCCGGCGGCAAGCTTTTCCTTATCGAAAGGCTGTCTCGAATTATCCTTTTTGATTACAAAAAGAGGAATCGTCTCTATCTTTTCGTAGGTTGTAAAACGCTTTAAGCATTCGTCGCATTCACGTCTGCGTCTGATGCTGAGACCGTCGTCTGCGGGTCTTGAATCGATTACTTTGGTATTTTCCTTATTGCAAAACGGACATTTCATATTAAAATCCCCCCGGTATCGGAAACACAAGATATAGTATGATTGTATCTGATTATATACAATAAATCAATAGGAAATATTTATTTTTTAAGCCTCTTCATAACATTTTTCGGCATACGCACGCGAAATCAAAACATTTTCCGGAATGCTGTCTTCAAGGAGCACATTAACAAACGGCTTTTCCTTTTTGATAACCGAAAAAAGGTGCGGAATGTCAAATTTTCCCGTTCCGAGAGTAATGGGACGAGAAATAATTTCATTGTCCCTTACAACATAATCTTTTAAATGAATCACATCGATTTCGTTTTTGCAAATGTCAAACATTTCGTCCACAATATCGTTTCCGTGCGATTCGTTTTCAGCATTAAACATGTTGATGGGATCCAAGATTACTCTGAGACACGGGGAATTTATTTCGTCCAAAACTCTTCTTGTTCTTTTCGGATCACACATGATATGTTTCCAAACGGGTTCGATTCCCACACATACGCCAAACTTTTCAGCACATTCGACAACCGGTCTCAAGCCCTCTATAAATGCATTGAGCGCCGCATCCGTATGGTTTTCGGGGCAAGGCTTGTATTCTTTGTTTACCGCACCTGTCTCTGTTCCCACAACGCCTGCGCCGAGAAGAGCCGCAAATCTGATATGTGTTTTGTATGTTTCTATTGTTTTCTTAAGTTCTTCTTTGTCGGGATTTGCAAGGTTTAAATAGCATCCGAGAACGGAAACGTTGACATTGTATTTCGCAAATATATTTCTTAAATACATTGCCATACCGCTTGTCATGGCGGAAGGAGCGGTATTACATTCCTTTATTGCCTTTGAGAGCGCGAGCTGCGTGCAGCAAAATCCCTCATCCTTAATGTTTTTTACAAGACTTTCGATTGAATCGTGAGGCACATCATGTCCTCTTACACCGAGCTGAAGCATAACTTTTTTCCTTTCTTTTTTTTAAAACAATCCCACAATTTTTCCGTCAACAACATCGATATTTTCGGCAGCGGGGATTTTGGGAAGTCCGGGCATTGTCATCATTGTACCAGTGACTGCGACTAAAAACCCTGCTCCCGCGCTCATGTAAGCTTCACGAATATTTATTGTGAAGCCCGTCGGACGTCCGAGCTTTTTGGGATCATCGGAAAAAGAATATTGATTTTTTGCGAGGCATACGGGCGCATTCCCATATCCGAGCGCCTCAAGTCTCTTTATTTCTTTTAATGCTCCCGCATCATAAGTCACATCGCTTGCGCCGTATATTTCTTTGCAAACCGTGGAAATCTTGTCGCAGAAAGACATTTCGTCCGGATATAAAGGCTTAAAATCGCTCTTTTTGTTTTCAAGTGTATCAAGTATACAATTTGCAAGTTCTATTCCGCCTTCTCCGCCTTTTTCGAAGACTTCCGAAAGCGCAAAAGAAACGCCCCGGTTCTCGCAAAAAGCCTTTACAAATTCAAGCTCTTTGTCCGTATCGGTTGCAAATCTGTTAAGCGTAACAATAATCGGAACATTGTATTTTTTGAGGTTTTCGATATGTTTTTCAAGATTTACGATGCCCTTTTCAAGTGCCTCAAGATTTTCGTTTTGGAGTTCCGTTTTTAACACTCCGCCGTTATACTTTAACGCTCTCACCGTTGCGACAAGTACAACCGCATCGGGCTTAAGCCCCGCAAAACGGCATTTTATGTCAAAGAATTTTTCCGCCCCGAGATCCGCACCGAATCCTGCTTCCGTAATCACATAATCGGCAATTTTGAGTGCCGTTTTTGTTGCACGTACCGAATTGCATCCGTGAGCAATATTTGCGAAAGGGCCGCCGTGAACGATTGCGGGTGTATGTTCGAGAGTCTGTATGAGGTTCGGTTTAATCGCATCCTTTAAGAGCGCCGCCATTGCGCCCACGGCATTCAAATCTCCGCATGTAACGGGCGTGCCGTCATAAGTGTATGCGACAATTATGCGCGAAAGACGCTTTTTTAAGTCTTCCATATCGTCCGCAAGGCACAAAATGGCCATTATTTCCGATGCGACGGTTATTATGAAATGATCTTCCCTTGTGACTCCGTCCGATTTTTTACCCATTCCGACAACGATGTTTCGAAGTGCTCTGTCATTCATATCTTCGCAGCGCTTCCAGACTATCTGCTTAGGGTCTATATTAAGCGAGTTTCCCTGATAAATGTGATTGTCGAGCATCGCCGCAAGCAAATTGTTTGCGGACGTAACCGCATGAAAATCTCCCGTAAAATGAAGGTTTAAATCTTCCATCGGAACAACCTGTGCATATCCGCCGCCCGCGGCTCCGCCCTTTACTCCGAAGCACGGACCGAGAGACGGCTCGCGAAGAGCTATCACGGCATTTTTGTTGAGGCGTCCGAAAGCTTCACCGATACCTATTGTCGTCGTTGTTTTTCCTTCTCCCGCCGGAGTCGGATTTATTGCCGTTACCAAAATAAGCTTTCCGTCTTTTTTGTCTTTCAGTGAATCAATATATTCCCCCGAAAGCTTTGCTTTGTATTTTCCGTAAAGCTCAATGTCGTCTGTACCTATTCCCATTTTGGCGGCAATATCGGTTATCGGAAGAAGCTTTGCTTCCTGTGCTATTTGAATGTCAGATTTCATCTAAGGTCCTCCTGCGGGATAAAATTGAATTTAAAAATTATATTTAAAAGGTATTTACACCTTTTAATAACAGTAACTCATTGAACCATGTTGTTTTGAAGCCATGTTTCGTAATCGTTCATCGACATCAAAATCTGGCGCGGCTTATTTCCGTCTTCTTCCGAAACGACTCCCGCTTCGGCAAGCTGATCCATGATTCTTGCCGCTCTGTTGAATCCGATTTTGTAGGCACGCTGCAGCATTCCGATCGAAGCCTTATCCTTTTCGATGATTAAGCTTCCCGCTTCCACAAACAATTCGTCCCTATCGTCTTTAGAATTTTGTGCACCGTGATTATCGGACACTTTACCGTCATTGTCCGATTCCGTAATTTTTTGATTTATCCTGTCATCATAAACCGCAGGATCGTTTTCTCTTTTGATAAAGTCGACAACATCATTCACTTCTTTGTCGGAAACAAAGCATCCCTGAATTCTCACAGGCTTCGGATATCCCGTCGGATAATAAAGCATATCGCCTTTTCCGAGCAGTTTTTCGGCACCCACGTTATCGAGAATCGTTCTCGAATCGACGCCCGACGTAACCGCAAATGCTATTCTTGACGGCACATTTGCCTTAATGAGTCCCGTGATTACGTTTACCGAAGGACGCTGTGTTGCGATAATCAAATGCATTCCGCATGCACGTGCCTTTTGAGCGAGACGGCAAATCGAATCTTCGACATCGTTTGACGCAACCATCATGAGATCGGCAAGCTCATCGACAACTATCACTATTTGCGGAAGAAGCGGATAATTTTCGTCCGTAAAGCCTTTTTCCGCTTCCGATCTTACTCTTTCGTTGTATCCCTTTAAATCTCTTACGGAAAGCTCGGCAAATTTCTTGTATCTGTCATCCATTTCGACACATGCCCAACTAAGCGCAGATGCGGCTTTTTTGGGGTCTGTCACAACGGGAATCAAAAGATGCGGTATGCCGTTATATACGGAAAGCTCAACAACCTTAGGATCGATCATTATAAGCTTTACGTCTTCCGGCTTAAATTCATAAAGAATGCTCATTATGATCGTATTTATGCAAACGGATTTACCTGAACCCGTAGCACCTGCTATCAGAAGGTGAGGCATTTTTGCGATGTCTCCGACAACTGATGTTCCGTCTATGCTCTTTCCGACGGTAAAAGGAATTTTACCTTTAGCATTTACAAATTCGTCGCTTTCTATGAGCTCACGAAGAGTAACCATAGTGTTTTCGCGATTCGGCACTTCGATTCCCACGGCGGGTTTGCCCGGGATCGGTGCTTCAATTCTTATATCCGCAGCCGCAAGATTAAGCTTTATGTCATCCGCAAGGCTCGTGATTCTCGCAACCTTTACGCCTGTTTCCGGCTGAAGCTCGTACCTTGTAACCGCAGGTCCTTTTTGAACATCGGTAACGGTAACCTTTACACCGAAGCTTTCAAGCGTATTTTTGAGCTTTATCGCTGTTTCCCTAAGCTCATCCGAGTCGTCCGTGTTTCTCGGGCGAACAGGCGGATCGAGTAACTCAATCGGCGGATACTTGTATTCACGCTTCACGGGCACAAATTCCATTTGGCTGTCCTTGTTTTCGGTAAGCACATTTCCTATTTCAAGGGATGCCGAAGGATTTATTTGTTCGTGTCTTATCTGTTCCGAGTTTACCTGTCCCTGATTTGTACGCTCGGCGTTTACGTATTCCGTATTTGTATGTTCGGAATTTGTTTGTTCGATATTTTTTTGTTCGGGCTTTTTGTAATTTAAAGGCTTTTTTGCCGCATCCGAAAGCGCATAAGGAACCGCGTCGACAGTCTTTGAAAAATCGCTGTCGGAATACAAGAGTTTATCACGGAGTGCCGTTTCCGAATAGCTGATTTCCTTATTTTCCGCATTACTTCCTGTTTTCCGGTCGTCAAAATCCGTAAAATATTCCTTTACGTGAGGTGTGATCCCTTGAGATACCTCTGTCGTTTCTTCCGTATTTTCGTTAAGCTCATTTCCGAAAATACCGTTTCCGGCAAAATTATTTTTTTCGAAATCAGATCCGTCTTTATTGATTTTTGTATCGGAATTTTCGTTATCGGCATCGTTTTTTGTGTCAACATTCCGACTATAAAAATTATCGAAATCGTAAGACTCATCGGTGCCTTCCGTATTGTAAACTTTCAAATCGGCATTTACGGAATTTGTTTTTCTGAATTCAAATCTCGAAATAATATTGTCAATGTCTCGCGTATCTTTATCTTGTTCTTCATGAATACCCGGTAATTCCGAATTTTTAAGTGTATTTTTGTCTTCCGAATTTACTTCCGAATTTATATCTGAATTTACATCTGAATTTACTTCGGTATTTACCGTAGCATTCACATCGGAATTTGCATCATAATTTACTTCCGAATTTACTTCCTCATTTATTCCCGTATTTGCTCCCGCATTTATTTCGGAACTTTCTTCGCGCGTTACATTATTTTTAATTTCAAAAGAACTTGCATCTTTCTTTCCGTTCTTAAGAAAACTTATAAACGATCTCTTTTTCTTCTCGGGAAGATACGATTTCTTTAGGCTCGCATCAAATTCCTCATCGGAAATGTCCGAATTGTCAACCGGAAGCTTAACGGGTGCTTCCTCATTTCCCGCACGAATCACATCATTGTCCGTATCCTTAAGCTTGTAATCCGCATGCGTGTTATCCGGAACAACAATTTTTTCGTCATAACGTCCCGTCTTGTCAAGATATTCTCCCGCCTCATCGGTCATTATGTATTGATTGTAAATTTCTTCGTCTTCTTCCTGTTTTTCGAGAGCCGCCTTATGCTTTTCTTTTAAGGCACGTGAAATTTCTCTGGACAACGCTCGCCCCGAAATAAAAATAATACAAATGATTTCCGCGGCCGCAAGAATGACATAAGATCCGATCACATCAAACCATTTTATTAAGAAAAAGCAAATTATGCCGCCAAGCACACCGCCGCCCGACTTGTTGTTTTTTGCAAATTCGTAATAATCGGAAATCTTTAAATCCTTGCTTGTTTCTCCGAACGCAATTTGAATCATTGCGGCAAGCAAGACAAAAATCACAAACGTTGCAAATACTTTAAGGAAAAATACAAACTTTCCCTTTCTGTTTGCAAGAATAACAATGATTACTCCCATAAGATAAAAAGGGAAAATATAAGAAAGCCAACCGAATATACCGAAAAGCACGTCGTTGACAATTTTCCCTACAGCACCGCCGAGCTCAAAATTACTTAAGAAAAGAAGTATCGAAATCGCAAAGGTAACAATCAAAACAATGTCTTCGGCGGCTTCACGTCTTTCCTTCTTTTTTTCTTTTCTTTCTTTTTCGAGTCTTTCTTCTTCCTGCTTTAAAAGAGCTTTCTCCGCTGCGGTAAGTTTTTTGGGCTTATTTTCACCGGAAGTCTTTTTTAAAGTGCTCTCAGATTTCTTACCCTTATTTTTATCCTTTGAATTTTTAACTGAAGTTTTCGTATTTTTTGAATCCGCACTTTTTTTATTTTCGGCGGATTTTGTATTCTTATTGTTTGCCATTTAAAATTCCTCACAAAACATAGTGTGTCACAACAAAACAATTATACAATATCTTGTTAAAAAATCAAGCAAAGCAAAGTACGAAAAATCATGGCGGTTCAAATAATATTTAATTAAAAAAAATCCCGTACCTTATAAATACGGGATTTAAAAACATTTTTATTATTGCTTTACATCCTTGATCGAGAAGCTTACTCTTCCCATCTTGTCTTTGCCGAGGCAAACGGCCTTTACCTTATCGCCGAGTGTAAGCACGTCTTCGACTCTGTCGATTCTTTGCTTTGAAATCTTTGAAATGTGAACCATTGCTTCCTTACCGGGTGCAAATTCAAGGAAAGCACCGAACTCTTTGATCGATACAACCTTACCGGTAAGAACCTGACCTTCTTCAAAATCCGTTACAATGATGTTGATGAGTCTTATTGCTTCATTCATCATGTCGGGATCCGTGCCGCATACGGAAACGTTTCCGTCATCCGTGATGTCAATCTTTACGCCGGTCTGCTCAATGATTGCGTTGATTGTCTTTCCGCGCTGTCCGACAACATCACCGATTTTTTGAGGATCGATCTGGATTTGAACAATCTTCGGTGCATACTTCGAAACTTCAGGTCTCGGAGCAGCAATTGCCTTCTTCATGCAATTTTCCATGATATACATTCTTGCTTCACGGCAGCGTCCGATTGCGCCAGTTACAATGTCTCTTGTAAGTCCGTGAATCTTGATATCCATCTGGATTGCCGTGATACCCTTATCGGTACCGGTTACCTTAAAGTCCATATCTCCGAAGAAGTCTTCAAGACCCTGGATATCGGTAAGAAGTACATAATCGTCGTCTGTTTCGCCTGTTACGAGTCCGCATGAAATACCCGCAACCATCTTCTTGATCGGTACGCCGGCAGCCATAAGAGACATGCATGATGCACATGTTGAAGCCATTGATGTGGAACCGTTTGATTCAAATGTTTCCGAAACCGTTCTTATTGCGTAAGGGAATTCCTCTTCTGACGGAAGTACGGGAATAAGTGCTCTTTCGGCAAGTGCACCGTGTCCGATTTCACGACGTCCGGGACCTCTCGAAACCTTTGTTTCACCTACGGAATAAGCGGGGAAATTATATTGATGCATGTAACGCTTGCATGTTTCGTTTTCGTCGAGTCCGTCAAGCTTTTGTGCTTCGGCGAGAGGCGCTAACGTCGTAACGTTGCAGATCTGAGTTTGACCTCTCGTAAACATTGCGGAACCGTGAACTCTCGGAATAATGTCAACTTCTGCGGCAAGAGGACGAATCTGTGTAAGCTCTCTTCCGTCGGGACGCTTGTGATCCTTCAAAATCATCTTACGAACCGTCTTCTTCTCATACTGATAAACGGCTTCGTCGATCAAAGGAAGCCAATCTTCGTGATCGGCAAATGTTTCGGCAAGCTTATCCTTTAAAACTCTGATTCTTTCTTCACGAACCTGCTTCTCGGGCGCAAACATAACAACTTCCATCTCTGCGGGAGGAACCTGTGTGCGGATTGCATTTGCAAGTTCTTCCGGAATTGCAGCGCTCACGTATTCGTGCTTTTGTTTACCTACTTCTGCGACAATCTTGTCGATAAATTCAATAACCTGCTTATTTACGGCATCTGCGGCATAAATAGCTTCGATCATCTTTTCTTCCGGAACTTCGTTTGCTCCGGCTTCGATCATGATTACCTTGTCTCTTGTGGATGCAACGGTAAGCTTAAGATCCGATACAAGCGTCTGTGCCGAATTCGGGTTAATTATAAACTCTCCGTTTATGAGACCGACCTGTGTTGTTGCACAAGGGCCGTCAAAAGGAATATCGGAAATCGCAACCGCAATAGCGGAACCGAGCATTGCCGTAAGTTCGGGGCTGCACTCGGGATCAACCGACATTACCATATTGTTAAGTGTTACGTCGTTACGATAATCCTTGGGGAACAAAGGTCTCATGGGACGATCGATAACACGGCTTGTAAGTATTGCATTTTCCGAAGGCTTGCCCTCACGGCGTGTAAATCCGCCCGGTATCTTTCCTACCGCATAAAGCTTTTCCTCGTATTCAACGGAAAGAGGGAAAAAGTCAATGCCTTCTCTCGGTTTTTCGGAAGCCGTTGCCGTTGAAAGAACCGTTGTGTCGCCGTAATGCATGAAAGCCGCACCGTTTGCCTGTGCCGCAACTCTCCCTACATCAACGGACAAAGTTCTGCCGGCAAGTTCCATTGTAAATGTCTTGTAACTCATTTTTTGTCTCCTTTTCGCATAATCGGTGAAAATTATACTACGAATATTTGTAAATGCAAGAAAATTTTTATAAAAGCATGCGGTGATCGATTTTCAAAAGAACAAAAAAAAGGCCGTCTTATCTTTGACAGCCTTTTTGAATTTAAGACCCGTACCCAAGTCTTAAAATTTTAATTTTCCCCGTACAAATACTCATGGAGAATATTTGCGTTTTCGGAATCAATCGAAAGCACCTGTGCTCCGTTTATCTTGATTTCTTCATAATGACCGCTTGCCGGTATTCTGAACGTTTCCATCTCGGAAATTCCCTTGTCTATAAAAATATTAAGACAATCCGCAATAACGGGTTCAAGGTTATCCGAACATGTCACATACTTAAGACATTCATTCATTGCGCCGTAAAGCACGGTAAAGCCGGATGACTTGTATTCCTCAAATATCTTTTGAAGAACGACTCTTTGACGGTAAGTTCTTCCGAAATCCATATAAAGTCCGTTTGCGGTGGGCACATAACGTACACGGCAATATCCCATAACCTGGTTTCCGTTGAGCATCTGCTTTCCCGCAGTAACGCATCTGTTTGCCTTAACGGAAATATAGTTTGTCGTATTTAAGTAATCCGCTTCTTCCTGCGTAAGCGAAATTTCGATTCCGCCGATATAATCGACAATCGATTCGAATCCCGCATAATCAACCGTTACATATCCGTCGCATTTAAGTCCGAAATTAAGTTCGATTGTTTCAAGCAACAATTCCGGACCTCCGAACGCATAAGAAGCGTTAAGCCTGTTGTCGCTGTATCCCGGTATTTCGACATACATGTCACGCATAAGTGAAACAAGCTTTACCGGGCCTCCGTCCTTATCGAGTGACGCAACAATCATCGAATCCGATCGTCCGTAGGTATAATTTTCATAATTTTCGACACCTATCAAAAGCACATTGATTACAGAATCGTCTTCTTCAAAATGAGGATGATAATCGACATACGGTGTGGGAGTGGCCGTGACGGTTCCCGTCACCGACACAATATCCGTGGGTGCCGGAGTACCTGTATATACGGGAACAAAATCGCCTTCGTCTCCCCTATTTATAACTTCCTGTTCGTCAAGACGTCCGGGAGTGTCTTTATCCTGCTTTTCCGTTTTTGAAATGATTACTTTCGCGATCACTCTTGTCGCAATTACATGACCGGGGCGAGTAAAAAGCACAAATAAAACAAAGAAAACAAAGCATCCCGCAACGGACAAAAGTATGTTTCTCACAATTTTTCTTTTGTGAGCCGAAAGCTCCGTTGTCACCTGTTCCGCAAGATTTAAGTTAAGCTCATCTATTATGTCTTCCGTGCCCGAATCATAAACTCCGAGATTCACCGTGTTTATGACAGGTAAGAAGTCTTCCGCGTCTTCAAGATAATTTTTGTGGCGATTTTCCGTGTCTTCCCGGCTTTCACCCGCGTACATCATGTCTTCGACCGCAAGCATCGTTTCCTGTTCGGGGGTTAAAGCAGGCTCTTTAGTTTCTTCCTGCTCGGGTTCAGACTCGGATTCCGGCTCGGTACTCTTAACTTCGGCATTTCCGGGTTCGGAATTCAGAGGCTCTGTATCTTCAGACTTGATATCCTCAGGCTTAATATCCTCAGACTTGATATCCTCAGACTTGATATCCTCAGACTTGATATCCTCAGACTTGATATCCTCTGAGCCGCCATTCTCTGAGTCAATGTTCTCTCGCTCGATATTTTCGTGCTTGATATTTTTAAGTTCCGATTCCGGTTTTTGCGGCTCAACTTTAGAATCAGGCGCTTTCGTTTCCTGTACTTTAACTTCCTGTACCTTAAGCTCCTGCACTTTTAAACTCGGAACTCTCGTATTTTCCGCATTCGAAGCCTGCTTATTCTCCGAAACGATCTTTTGTTTTTTTGATTTAAATTTATTCAGTATCTTTTTAAAAGGCAAATCAATCGAGGTGCTTACGTCCCATTCGTCTTCGTCGTCCCATGAATCCGAATTCTTTTTGTTTGCGGATTTTGCAATTTCATCGTCCTCAAAAACGTCACTGTCGGTACCCGCAATTTTTTTTATCATATCATTTACGGCAAGCGCCTCTTCGTCGTCTTCTTTTTTGTTGTCGTTATCAAAATTCATTAAATTACTCCGTTTGTTTTATTGGGCCGGGTTTAAATATCCCCGGCAATGCACGGATTAAACGCACTTTTTTGTATCACAGGCTCACAATCAATTTTTCGAGGAACTCAAAAACCCTGACAGCCGACTCAAGATCGAGGCTTTCGCGAGGACTGTGTACGTCTTTCATGTCCGGACCGATTGAAATTATATCAAGTCCTTTGCAATTGTCAAATATAAGTCCGCATTCAAGACCCGCATGCATAACGAGAAGTTTAGGCTCATAGCCGTATTCCTTAACAAAAAGATTTTTGTAAGTTTCTCTTAAAACAGAATCGGGATTATATTCCCATGCGGGATAATCGCCTTCCGTCGTACTTACAGCTTCGATTCCGTTTGCGAGAAGCGTTAAGCGCTTTGACATAAATTCCTTATATGATTTAACTGAGCTCCGAAGCGAAAAACGTATAACCGTCTTTTCTTCCGTCGTGAAAACGATTCCCATATTAAGAGAACTTTCCACAAGTCCGGGTGTTGCCGCACTCATTTTTTGAATTCCGTTCGGTGCTTCAATCAGGAAACAAATCAATCTGTCAAAGGAATGCTTTGTATGTGCGTTATATGCTTTTTTGTTTTTGTCGACCGTAAAATCGATTTTAAGTCCGGGTTCCGAAAGCTCAAGTTCTTTTTTGTATCTTAAAGAAAGCTTTTCCGATACTTCTTTAAACTTATCTTCGTCAAAATCACCGATTACGATTTCTGCCGCAGCATTATTCGGAATCGCATTGTCAAGCTTTCCGCCGTTAAACGAAACAAGATTAAAATCAATGTCTTCCGACATTTCAAACAAAATCCTCGAAAGAAGCTTATTTGCGTTTGTTCTGTTTTTGTCTATCTCAACACCCGAATGACCGCCTTGCAAGCCCGTTACGGAAATTGTGACAAGATTTCCGGTGACGCTTTTTCTCTCCGCATCGATTTCAATATTTTGTCTTAAACCGCCCGCACATCCGAGGTAGCACTCGCCTTCTTCTTCCGAATCAAGATTTATGAGATATTTTGCGTGAAAAAGCGAAAAATCGAGCGCCTTTGCGCCAAACATTCCGGTTTCTTCATCCGTTGTCATAACAAGTTCAAGTGCGGGGTGAGATGCCTTCTTATCCGCAATTATCGCCATCATATAGGCAATTGCAATTCCGTCGTCGCCGCCGAGAGTCGTACCATGTGCTTTAAGAAGCTTCCCGTCAAGATAAATATCAAGAGGCTCACATAAAAAGTCATGTTTACAATCTGCGTTTTTTTCGCACACCATATCCATATGTCCCTGGAGCATAATCGTAGGTTTATCTTCAAAGCCTACGGTTGCGGGCAAAAAGACAATAACATTTTTATGATCGTCTTGGACATATTTCGCATCATGTGATATCGCAAAATTTTTTAAGTAATCGGATATTTCACCGACATTTCCCGAGCCGTGGGGAATACGTGTCAATTGTTCAAAGTAATAAAGAATGTTTTTGTAATCAAAATTCTTTGTAATGTAATCCATATCATGCCTTTCAATTTTTAAACGAATGAATGGGAGCGGGAATTCTGCCCGTTCTGTTAACAAAATCCGAGCAATCAAAATTGTTTACGGGCATAATCGGTGCATATCCGAGAAGCCCACCAAATTCAACGGTTTCGCCGACTTTTTTACCGATAACCGGAATAAGTCTTACGGCGGTTGTCTTTTGGTTAATCATTCCGATTGCCATTTCGTCCGCAATGATTCCGGATATTGTTTCTGGCGTTGTGTCACCCGGTATCGCAATCATGTCAAGTCCCACGGAACATACGCAAGTCATCGCCTCAAGCTTTTCTATTGTGAGCGCTCCAGCATTTACCGCATCAATCATGCCTTGGTCTTCACTAACCGGAATAAATGCGCCCGAAAGTCCGCCGACATAAGACGATGCCATAACACCGCCTTTTTTAACCTGGTCGTTTAAAATTGCGAGAGCCGCCGTCGTTCCCGGAGCTCCCGGATGTTCAAGTCCCATTTCCTTTAAAATATCCGCAACCGAATCACCCACAGCCGGTGTCGGCGCAAGCGACAAATCGACTATTCCGAACGGAATATTTAACATTTCCGATGCCTCTTTTGCGACAAGCTGTCCGACACGCGTGATTTTAAATGCCGTTTTCTTTATCGTTTCGCAAAGTACTTCAAAGTTTTCGTGTCTTACATGCTCCAAAGCATCTTTTACCACT
>CAZZFV010000050.1:0-13912 GCA_964653855.1 uncultured Lachnospiraceae bacterium | reverse complement strand
AAAAATAACCCCACGAAATGCCATTCGTGGGGTTTTGCTTTGTACCGCCTTGGATACCGGTCTCTATTTATGCGTTAACAGCGTCCTTCAAGCTCTTGCCTGCCTTGAACTTGGGTGCCTTGCTTGCGGGGATGTTGATTGTCTGCTTTGTCTGAGGATTTCTGCCTGTACGAGCAGCTCTTGTAGCTACTTCGAATGTACCGAAACCAACGAGAGCAATCTTGTCACCCTTCTTAAGAGCATCTGTCGTAACATCAACGAATGCCTTTACTGCCTTGTCTGCATCCTTCTTGGAAATACCTGCGTTTTCAGCGATTGCTGCAACCAATTCTGTCTTGTTCATTAAATTTTCCTCCTGTGGATTGTTTAACCGGATTTAAAAAATCCGTTTGTTTTTTGGTGAACGAAACCTTGCTCACCGCATACACAGACTATAGCTTGATTTCTTGGTTTTGTCAACTAAAATCACGTCAAAAGGCTTTATTTTAGCGGTTTTCAAAGGATTTTTTATATTTTTTTTATTGTTTTTCATGTTTAACGAATAAAAAAAGAAGCTTCTCACACGAAAAGCTTCTTTTCTCTAATCGGAGTGACAAGATTCGAACTTGCGACTTCCACCTCCCTAAGATGGCGCTCTAGCCAAACTGAGCCACACCCCGATTTGAGTTCTTTTAAGAGAACACGCAATATATTACTACTGTTTTTAAAAAAGGTCAAGCACTTTTTTTATTTTCGCTGTTTTAACATACACACTGCATTTTGTCGCATTTCGCCGTGGTTTTTTATGTTATACTTTAAATCACTAAAAAAATCCAATAAGGAGGCAACTTTTATGAAATTTATTCACTTATCCGATCTTCACCTCGGACGAAGCATGAACGGCTACAATCTGACTGAAGATCAAGACTTTATTCTCAAACGCATCATCAATATTATTTATGATGAAGCTCCGGACGGAGTACTTATTGCCGGTGACATCTATCACTCAAGTCAGCCTTCCGCCGAAGCAGTAAAATTATTTGACAATTTTCTTACCAAACTTGCGGAACGAAAAATTAACACTTTTGTTATCAGCGGAAATCACGATTCGCCTGAAAAGCTGTCATTTGGTTCACGTATTATGGATAATTGCGGTATCCACATAGCCCGTACCTATAATGATGAAATTTCTCCATTTTCATTACAAGACGAATACGGAACTGTTGACATATATTTACTTCCTTTTATCCGTCCCGCCAATGTTATACCTTATTGTCAAAATATTTTAACTTATTCCGATGCGGTACAACATGCGATATCAAAAATGAACATTAATCCCGCCAATAGAAATATTCTTGTCACTCACCAATTTGTAACCGGCGCAATACGTTCGGATTCCGAATTGTCGATTGGCGGAACAGACAATATTGACGCTTCCGTATTTGATCAATTTGATTATGTTGCACTCGGTCATATTCACTCACCGCAGAATTGCGGTTCAGAAAAAATAAGGTATTGCGGAACCCCTTTAAAATATTCTCTTTCGGAAAAAACAGACAAAAAATCCGTAACCGTTATCACGCTTGCCGAGAAAGGAAATATTACATACAAAACAATCCCCCTTATTCCCTTACACAATCTTGTCGAATTAAAAGGATCATACGAAGAAATCGCCAGAAAAAAATTTTATGAATTCGGAGCTCTGCAAGACGATTACATCCAGATTACTCTTACGGATGAAAATGAAATTCCGTATGCATTTGAAAAACTAAAAACCATATATCACAGAATCTTATCTTTAAGCTACGACAACAAAAGAACAAATGCAAACTCCGAAATTACGAAAATAAAAAATATTAAATCAAAATCCCCTTTGGATCTCTTTTCGGAATTGTATGAATTACAAAACAATCAACCCTTGAGCGATGTGCAAACCAAATTTATTATTGAAATGATCGATAAATTAACAAATCAACAGGAAGGAGTAAATTATGAGACCACTTAAGCTGACAATGACCGCTTTCGGTCCTTATGTAAACAAAACCGTTCTTGAATTGGATCACCTCGGCAAAAACGGATTATATCTTATTACCGGAGAAACAGGTGCAGGAAAAACATTTATTTTTGATGCGATCAGTTACGCGTTATACGGAGAAGCCAGTGGAGAAAATCGCGAAAAAGCCATGCTTCGCTCGAAATATGCCACCGATTCCACCCCCACCGAAGTCGAACTTATTTTTTCATATAACAATAAAGAATACACAGTCAAACGCAATCCCGAATATTCATACCAAAGCGAAGATAAAATCAAAACAATCAAAAGTGCCGCAACCCTTATCTCTCCCGACAATACCGTCACAACCGGCGAAAGAAATGTAAATGCCGCCATAAAGAATATAATGGGAATCGACAAAAAGCAATTCACTCAAATTGCAATGATTGCTCAGGGTGAATTTTCAAAATTTTTATTGGCTTCAACAAAAGATCGAATCGAAATCTTCCGGAAAATTTTTAAAACAGATTTATACCAAAAAATGCAGGTCGAGTTGTCAAAAGAAGTTGCAAGTCTTTCCAATGACCTTGAAGCGGAAGAAAAATCACTCATAATCCAATTGAACAATATTGTTTGTGACGAAGACGATGTTCTTAATGAAAAAATAAAAGAAATAAAAGAAGTAAAAGAAGCAAAAAAAGCAAAAAACAATGACATATCAATCAAAAGTCCGACTTTAATTAAAGATGCAATCGATTTAATTGAACAGCTGTGTAAATCCGATGCCGAGGCTCAAAATTCCGTTAATGATTCTCTTAAAAAAACCGAATCGGAACTTGAAATCATTAACCAAGCTCTCGGCAAAATCAAGATTCAAGAAAATACAAAACAGAATCTCAGTCTTACCGAAAAAAATTTAACTCAAGAGCTTAATTATAATATCCGCTTTAAAGATATTCTTAATAAAGAAAAGGAAAATATTCCTTTAAGAGAAGAATATGAAAAACAAAAAGCAAAACTTGAAAACGAATATGTTTATTATGAACAACTTGCCACCGTTTCGGAACAAATAAACAAAATCAAAGCAGACATTTCTTCTTCAGAAAAAAAATACTGCGACGAAAATAACAAATATAAAACAGCTGTACAATCCCTTGACAATTTAAAAAAGAGACTTACCGAGTTATCTTCCACCGGTGAAAAAAAACAAGAATATATAAATAAACTTGAAAGTAAGAAGATTAGGCTAAAAAAACTTAAGGATTTTTCCGATGCATTAAACGAGCTCGATACCCTGGAGGAAAACTTGTCACGCCTTCAATATGAATATCGCAAAGCATCGAATGACGCCAAAATTGCCATTAATGTTTACGAGCAAAAAAACAGGGCTTTTCTTGACGAACAAGCCGGAATTTTAGCGGAAACTTTGAAAGAGGGTGAGGCTTGCCCCGTATGCGGTTCAACATTACACCCAAATAAAGCTCGCAAATCCGAAAGTGCCCCTACCGAAGCGGAATTAAAAAAAGCAAAAAATGATTCCGATGCAGCGCACAAAATTGAAGAAAAAAAGAGTTTGGAATGTGCGGAAATAAGAACTAAGCTTGACAGCAAAAAAGCAGAAACTTGCACTTACAGTAATGATCTGTGGCAGGAAAGCAATTCCGAAGCCACAAGAAATTTGCTTCCCGATGAAACAAAAAACACTTCCGAAGAAATCCGGCAACTGAACGAGGCAATAGATAACGAAAACAAAAATATTGAACTTCGAGATAAGTTAAACATGGATATACCGAAGAAAGAAGAAGAACTTTCGAAAAAACTTGTTATTCTCTCGGATCTCCGCGACTATTTGGGGTGTCAAAAAGCAACATTGCAAGAAAAAGAAGCTCAATTTTGCAACATAAAAAAGACTCTGATGTTCGATTGTAAAAAAGAAGCCGACGAAGAAATCAAAAAGCTTAATGTTTCAATCAATCAGCTGAAATCCGCTTATGACAAAGCGTTTGAAGATTTAACGGAATCCGACAAAAAAATTGTCGCATATAAGTCCGCAATCGAAGAGCTTCGCAAATCACTTTCTTCCGATACATATCCCAACAAAGAAGAATTGGAAGAAAAAAAAGCAAGAATAACAGAAAAGAAAGATGAATACATCCGAAAGGATGCAAAACTTCTCTCCCACATTGAAAACAACAAACAAGTTCTTCAAAACATCGGCAGTAATCGTGAGAAGCTTGAAAAGCTGGAGGAACGCCTCAGTTGGATTAATTCGCTTTCCGATACGGCAAACGGAAAAATGGATAAGAAAATACAATTGGAAACGTTTATTCAAATGACTTATTTCAATCAAATTCTTTCTCATGCCAACAGGCGCCTTATGATTATGTCAAACGGACAATTTGAATTGGAACTTAAGCCGGTTGAAAAAACACAGGGTCAAGCCGGTCTTGACCTCAACGTTGTTGACCATTACAGTGATTCAAGAAGAGACGTGAACAGTTTATCGGGCGGTGAAACATTTGAAGCTTCACTTTCTCTCGCACTGGGGCTTTCGGACACAATCAGAGAAGAATCAGGCGGAATAAACATTGATACAATGTATATCGACGAAGGTTTTGGCACATTGAGCAGCAAATATCTCGATCAAATGATGAAGGTTCTCACGGAGCTTTCATCCGGCGAACACATTATCGGAATAATTTCGCACGTCGAAGAATTAAAAAATTACATTGACAAACAAATTATTGTCGAAAAATACGATGTTCGTGAAAACCCGAGTCTTATCGGAAGTACAGCAAGAATTATAGTATAACTTAATTGAAAGGACCAAAAATATGGCAAACATAAATGATATTAAAGCAGCAAAGGCATTTGTAACGGAACTCGATCCGAAATATAAAGAAAAAAAGCTCCCCTTCTCTCCTTATACAATCAACGAATTCGGAGAGGCTATAGCAAATGCCGCAAAAGCAAATTGGACCGTGTATGATTTTTACTTTAAATGGTTTTTGGATTTAATCGCAAGAGATGAACCTTTTTGTGAAGCTTTTGACCTCACAAGAGTGTATCCGTATGTAACTTGTGTGCAAAGACCCCTTTTTGAAAATATCGCTCAACAGAACAAAAAAAATTTTTCCATTGTCCAAAACAAAACCTTCACCTTGGATATCATCCAAACACTCGTTCTCGACCGCTATATCGACGAATACAAAATATATAAATGGGACGAGCAAGAAGCTAAAAATACATTACTTAAAGATGATAGGCTGTATGATATGATAAAAAGTATCATTGTGGGCATAAACGACCACGGCATCGAACATCTGCTCAGCAACGAATACGTTCTCGGATGGTACTTTATTCAAATATACAATGTCGGAAAAACAATCGGATTAAAAGCAAAAAATCATTTTGGTGAAGTTGTTATGTCTCTCATTTCGACATCCTTTTTTGCCGTTCCCGATTCCTTTGCCATTGCCGATTACCTTCACGACACACTTCATTATGATCCGGACGAATATAAATCCGATGATGAAGACGAATGCGACGACGATGAAAATGGCGATGATGAAGACGAATATAACGAAGATGACGATGATAACGAAAGCATCGTCAAATATGACGAAAGCGAGGGCATGCCTCATTCTGATGACCCAAGCATCATTGAACAATAAGAAAAGAGATGAAGCAAGAAATAACGCTTGTCAAGAAATCGTCGCTCACGTAAAAACGCCCAAAAAAATCACAGATTACGATTACGAAGCCAATAAAAGATATATTCAAAGACTGGCAAAAGAACATGTAGGTATCTCCCCGAAACAAATTCAAATACTGCTCAATTTTCGATTATTTCACAATTATATATCTTCGGAACAGGTAGACAAAAACCAAAAAAAAATTTTCAAAATTTTGGGATATTCAAACATTGATTCTTGCAAGCGTAACTGTCAAAACACCTACAAAATGTCATTTGAAGATTTATGCAATATAAGCTCCGGTAAGCATCAAGAAATGTTAAGATACACAATAATCATACATTTTTTGCTTGAATATTCAGATCAACGCTGTACAATAAATACTTTAAAAAAAATAAACTCCGGGATCTCCGTTCTTGATATAAAACATCTTCGTAACATCGGAGTTCAAATTATCGGATGCGGCAGAGGCGGGTATAAGCTTGCCGATAAAAAGCTGTTTAATGCATTTACATCATCATGCCATTATTCCAAACATAAATCTCAAAACTCTTAACCTAAAAAAAGCAGCCTTGCCGCGTTTTGGCAAAGCTGCTTTTGATTTCCGCACTTTTTTAATCCTGTTTTCTGAATACGATTTCACCGGTCTGTGCATTCATTTCGTCGACGATCGCAAGGCTTTGAAGGTCGATTCCCATTTCGCGGATTATTTTGCCACCCCTCTGGAATCCCTTTTCGACCGCAATTCCGACACCCATAAGATGCGCACCCGAATCCTTAATGATATCGAGAAGTCCGAGCACGGCGCATCCGTTTGCGAGGAAATCGTCTATAATAAGAACGTTGTCGTCGGGTCCCAAAAACTTTTTGGATACGATTACGTCATAAACTCTTTTTTTGGTGAAGCTTTCGATTTTGCATGAATACATTTCACCGTCAAGATTTATGCTTTGAGTCTTCTTTGCAAAAACGACGGGTACGTCAAAATATTCGGCGGCAACACACGCAATTCCGATTCCGGACGCTTCGATCGTTAAGATTTTGTTGATCGGCTTATCTTTAAAAAGACGCTTCCACTCCTTACCCATTTCCTTAAAGAGCTTAACATCCATTTGATGATTGATAAAGCTGTCAACCTTTAAGACATTTCCTTCCTTTACGATTCCGTCTCTTAAGATTCTTTCTTCCAAAAGCTTCATTATTATATGTCTCCCGTATGTAAATGATGATGAAGTCAAAAGGTATTTTGACCTCAACGATACACAGATTGCCTGCGTAGCACAAGCACTCTCGCAATCCGTACCGCATTCGTAATCCGCTTGTTTTTCTTG
The DNA here is from genome assembly GCA_964653855.1 of uncultured Lachnospiraceae bacterium. GTDB lineage: Bacteria > Bacillota > Clostridia > Lachnospirales > Lachnospiraceae > RGIG3528. The sequence continues at coordinate 6,914 of CAZZFV010000050.1, read as the reverse complement.
ATTTAAACGCCACATCAGATGATACCGCAAAAAAGAACATAAGTAAAGCGGTAATTCACAAGCCATGTTTTCGGGCAAAAGCGCAATTCATAAGCCTTTATTTTCATTTTTTAAGCGCAGCTTATAAGTTCGATTAAATTAAAGCACTTTACAAAAATTTAACAAATTACTATAATCGCCCATGTAGAAACCAATCGGTTTTAAACTTTTTGTCGTTTCATGCGACACCACTACGGAGGAAAATTTTATATGAAAAAGCTTTTATGCATGATCTTGGCATGTGCCATGATGGTACTTCCCCTTTGCGGATGCGGTTCGGATTCAAAGTCTGATTTCAAGCTCGGTGTAATTCTTTTGCACGATGAGGCATCCACCTACGACGCAAACTTCTTAAACGGCGTTAATGCGGCTGCAGAGGCTCTCGGCCTTTCCGAGGATCAGGTAATCATCAAGAGAAACATTGAAGAAGGCAATCCTTGCTACGAAGCCGCTGCCGACCTTGTTGACGCAGGCTGCGATATCATCTTTGCCGACAGCTTCGGTCATGAAACATATATGCTTAAGGCAGCAAAGGAATTCCCGAACGTGCAGTTCTGCCACGCAACAGGCACAATGGCACACACCGAAGGCCTTTCAAACTTCCACAACGCATTCGCTTCCATTTATGAAGGACGTTATCTTGCAGGCGTTGCCGCAGGACTCAAGCTTAAAGAAATGATGGCTGCGGATTCGACCGTTGTTCCGAAGATCGGTTATGTAGGCGCATTCACATATGCGGAAGTTATTTCCGGTTACACATCGTTCTATCTCGGCGTAAAGTCAATCGTTCCCGAGGTTACAATGGAAGTTCAGTTTACCGGTTCATGGTATGACGAAATCGAAGAAAAGAATGCGGCTGCGGCTCTTATCGACAACGGTTGCGTACTCATTTCACAGCATGCCGATTCGATGGGCGCTCCTTCAATTTGCGAAGAGCGTAACGTTCCGAACGTTTCCTACAACGGAAGCACGGTTTCAGCTTGCCCGAACACCTTCATCGTTTCTTCGAGAATCGACTGGGCTCCTTACTTCAAGTACATTTGCACACAGGTTATGAACGGCGACGAAATCGCAACAGACTGGACCGGAACGATTTCCACAGGCTCCGTTGTTCTTACGGATGTTAACACAAATGCCGCTGCAGCAGGCACGGCAGAAAAGCTTGCCGACGTTAAGGCACAGATCGAAGCCGGCACACTCAAGATCTTTGACACAAGCACGTTTACGGTAAACGGCGCAACACTCACAAGCTATCTTGCCGACGTTAACACGGATGCCGATTACACAAAGGATACCGAAGCAGTCTCGGACGGATATTTCCATGAATCCGAATACCGTTCCGCTCCTTACTTCGATGTTCAGATCGACGGAATCACACTCTTAAACGCAAAATATTGATAACTCTCTTTAAAAATTTATTTGGGCGGCGGAGAATTTATAAGCTCCGCCGTTTTGTTGACTTTTTTTTCGGTAAGATTTATACTTAACTATTAAATCAAATTTAACTTTTCAATCAACATTCCCCACGGAGGAAACCGCTTTGTCAAAAGAATTGGCACTTGAGCTCAAAGGCATAACAAAGACATTCGGAAGCGTTGTCGCAAACAACAACGTTTCACTCGACGTTTACAAGGGTGAAATTTTGGCCGTGCTCGGCGAAAACGGCTGCGGCAAAACAACGCTCATGAACATGATCGCGGGAATTTATTATCCCGATTCCGGCGAAATCATCTGTAACGGAAAACCCGTTGTAATACGTTCCCCAAAAGACGCCTTCGACAACAAAATCGGAATGGTGCACCAGCATTTCAAGCTTGTGGATATTTTTACCGCCGGCGAAAACATTGTGCTCGGTGACGAATCGAAGGGGCACTACAATTTAAACGAAGTAAACAACCGCGTGCTTGAAATCACAAAGCGTTACGGTTTTACGATAGATCCCAAAAAGAAAATATACGAAATGTCGGTTTCCGAAAAGCAAACCGTCGAAATAATAAAGGTGCTTTACAGAAACGCCGACATTTTGATACTTGACGAGCCGACAGCCGTCCTCACTCCCCAGGAGACGGAAACACTCTTTAAGGTGCTCCGCAACATGAAAGCGGACGGAAAATCAATTATCATCATTACGCACAAGCTTCACGAAGTCCTTGAAATATCCGACCGCGTGGCCGTGCTCCGTAAGGGCGAGCATATAGCAACGGTAAACACGTGCGACGCAACCGAAAGCTCCCTCACCGAAATGATGGTTGGTCAAAAGGTATCGCTTAATATAAAAAGAAACGAGCCCAAAAATCCCGTTGTGAGACTTAAAGTCGACAATCTTTCAACGGTTGACCCCGAAGGGCTGCCTGTGCTTCGCAATATTTCGTTTGAAGCAAAATCGGGCGAAATACTCGGAATCGCGGGAATTGCGGGAAGCGGACAGAGAGAACTTCTTGAATCGATCGCGGGACTCTACCGCGTAGAAAACGGAAGCATCACATATAACGATCCAAAAACCGGCGATACGGTAAACTTACGCGACAAAACGCCGCTCCAAATCAGAAATCTCGGTGTTCGTCTTTCATTTGTGCCCGAAGACAGACTCGGAATGGGACTTGTGGGCAACATGAACATCACGGACAACATGATGCTCCGTTCTTACAGAAGAGGAAAATCGATATTCCTTGACCGCGAAAAGCCGAAAGCTCTTGCGGAACGCATAATAGAAAGCCTCCAGGTAAACACTCCGGGCACTCAGACGGAAGTGAGAAAATTATCCGGCGGAAACGTGCAAAAGGTGCTTGTCGGCCGTGAAATCGCAGCCGCTCCCACCGTGCTCATGGTTGCTTATCCCGTGCGCGGACTTGACATAAATTCGTCTTACACGATATACAATCTCTTAAATGCCCAAAAAGAAAACGGTGTTTCCGTAATATTCGTGGGCGAGGATTTGGATGTACTACTCGAACTTTGCGACAGGATCATGGTCGTAAACTCGGGCGCAATCACCGGAATCTGCGACGCACGCACCGTAACAAAGGAAGAAATCGGTCTTCTCATGACAAAATCGGAAAAGAGAAATTAAGCTTCGGAGAATATTATGGCAAAAACAAATCATACCGAAAAAGAACCGCTTTTTCACATAACAAAACGCGATGACATGCCCTTACTTAAAAGAACGGGCGTGCGTGCGGCGGCAATCGTAATCGCACTTCTCGTGTGCATGATATTGTCGTATATCTTAATCGGAATAAATCCGGGGAAAATGCTCCTTGCGATGATTAAAGGCTCGTTCGGAACAAAAAGACGCCTTTGGAAATTCGCAAAAGACTTGTGCGTGCTCCTTTGCATCTCGCTTGCCGTGACTCCCGCGTTCAGAATGAAATTCTGGAACATCGGAGCGGAAGGACAAACACTTATGGGCGCACTTGCGTCCGTTGCGTGCATCATTCTCTGGGGCGGCAAAATTCCGGAAGCCCTGCTTCTCATAATTATGTTTGTTGCGGCAATCGTGACAGGCGCCGTGTGGGGCGTGCTTCCCGCAATTTGCAAGGCAATCTGGGGAACAAACGAAACGCTCTTTACCCTCATGATGAATTACATTGCGACATTCATCGTGTCCTACTTCCTTATGATATGGACACCGAGCGGATCATCGTCTCTCGGAATGCTGTCTTACGGATATCTCCCGACAGTAGGTCACGATTATTTGCTTCTTATAATAATCGTGTTTGCGCTCACGATCGGAATGTATATTTATCTTTATTATTCAAAGCACGGATATGAAGTGTCGGTTGTCGGAGAAAGCACCAACACCGCGCGCTACATCGGTATTAACGTAAAGAAGGTCATAATCCGCACGATGACGATTTCGGGCGCACTTTGCGGACTTGCGGGATTTTTGATTGTTTCCGCTCTCGACCACTCGGTTACGACGCAAACCGTCGGCGGACAGGGCTTTACCGCAATCATCGTAAGCTGGCTCGCAAAATTCAATCCGATTGTTATGATACTCACTTCGTTCCTCATAACATTCCTTGACCAGGGCGCATCGCAGATATCGACGGATTTTAACATCGACTCGGCATTCCCGAGCGTAATTGTTGGAATCATCATATTTTTCATAATCGGATGTGAATTTTTCATTTATTACAAAATCAACTTTAATTCAAAGAGAAAGGCGGCAAAACAATGAGCATAGTAAATTACCTTTTGTCATCTTTTTCGATCGGAATAATCTTTTTGCTCGGAGCAACGGGTGAAATAATCACGGAAAAAGTGGGTCATTTAAACCTCGGAATTCCGGGCGTAATGAGCGTTGGCGCAGCGGGCGGCTGTGTTATGTTGCAATTACTTTACGGACACAATGTCCCGGGCGCTATAGTCGTTATCCTTGCTCTTATCGCATGCGTAATAAGCGGCGGACTCATGGGACTTTTGTATAGTTTCCTCACCGTCACTCTCCGCTCAAACCAAAACGTTACGGGACTTGCGCTCACAACGTTCGGTGTCGGACTCACAAAATTTATCATGTCGAGACTCACGCGCATCGGCTCACATGAATATCTTTATGCTCTTGACTACTTCAGGGCACCGTTTTCGGGCGTCACAAACTCGCTCAAATATTGTGGAGTAATGACCTTTATTGCGCTCATTCTCGCGCTCGGAACATCGTACTTTTTATATCGCACAAAATACGGGCTCAATCTTCGCGCAATCGGCGAAAGTGCCGCAACCGCAGACGCCGTGGGCATCAACGTATCAAAATATAAATATGCCGCAACAACTTTAGGCTCAGGAATCGCGGGACTCGGCGGACTTTATTATATCATGGATTATGCGGGCTCTCAGGAAGCATACCTCTCGATAGAGGCTCTCGGCTGGCTCTCCGTCGCACTTGTCATATTCTCGCTTTGGAAGCCGCACATTTGCATAATCGGCTCGTTTGTGTTCGGGCTTTTGTATATAGCAAACGCTTATGCGTCAAGTATTTTAGGCGTTCAGCTTCCGATGTCGATGACACCGCTTATCAAGCTTCTTCCGTATGTATTTACGGTAATCGTGCTTATACTCACAAGTATTCGAAAGAAACGCGAAAATCAGCCGCCCGCAGGGCTCGGAATAAACTATTTCCGCGAAGAAAGGTAGGATATAAAAATGGCTTTTGATAATGTCGCTCAGGCAGTGAAGCTCATGGGCATCTGGAATAAATTTAAAAAGAATCACCCGAAATTCCCCGCATTCCTTGCGGCAGTGGGGAAACGCGGCTTACACGAAGACATGATACTTGAGCTTACCGTAACGGAGCCCGACGGCGAACAGCTTCAAACAAATTTGAAAGTAACCGCAAGCGACCTGGAACTTTTAAACGAGCTTAAGTCAATGAAGCCGAATAATTAGGGCGGGGAGAATTTTATGCATATCACACTCACAGGAAACTTGGGAAGCGGTAAATCCACGATCAGCCGCATATTTGAAAAGGAATACGGATTTGAAATTTATTCGACGGGAAGAGTGATAAGGGAAATCGCCGCCGAACACGGAATCAGCGTGCTCGAAATGAACCGCCTTATGACGGAAGATCCCAAATACGATCACATGATCGATAACCGTTCCGCAGAAATCTCCGCAACACGCGCAAACGACAACATATTTTTTGATTCGCGTCTTGCATGGCATTTTGTGGGAAAAGCATTCAGAGTGTTTTTGTCGGTAAGCCTTGACACATCGGTTTCAAGGGTAATGCACGACAACCGCGGAAATGTGGAATGCTATTCCACACCCGATGAGTGCAAAAAAAATCTCCTTGACCGCGTAAAAGAAGAAGAAAAACGTTACAAAGAGATTTACAACATAAACTATTTTGATTTTACGAATTATAACCTCGTGCTTGATTCCAGCGTTTGCACGCCTGACGTGCTCGCTCGCATCCTTTATAACGAAGCGAAGGATTTTTATGATAAAGGCGCCGTTCCCGGAAAAACAAAGCTTTTGATTTCAAAAGAACGTGGGCTTGATGACTTTAAAAAGGAAGCGAGTATGTCTGCGCCGGTACTTAAGACAATAGAAGGACACGAGTTTTACGAGATATTTATTTAGATACTCATGCAACATTTTGGCAAAAAACTAATTTACCTTATACAAAAAATTCAAATAAATTCGAAAAAAAAATGTGCGGTAAATCCGCACATTTTTTGTATAAAGATTATTTTTATTGTCCTCTCTGACCCTGGCGACGCGTTGCCGCATTTTGGTTCTTCACAGACGTGTTTACCTTGCCGCCGAGCGTATGTGCAGCCTGCTCATTACCCTTCTTTTGTCCTTTTGCCATTGCCGCAAATCCGGCTTCACGATTATTTTTACTCATGCTCTTGTTCATAAAATTTCCTCCCTGTGACCGTTTCTTACATCAATTATTTCCTAAATTATGACCGGCTGTTTCATCAAATTTTTCATAAATAATGTAAACCGATTTTCGCAAGCGGTCAATCATTTTTTTAATATTTTTAAAACATCTTTTAAGGCCGGTTTTGAAACCGATTTTGATAACATCAACCTTTTTTTGATTTTCTTTGAGCCCTTATATACTTAAATGTCTCTTTTTCACCCTTTTCGGCAAGCATATTTAAAAGTGCGACAAGCTTTCTTTCCGTATCCGGATGAATCTGCCACGACTTTTTTTCTTTATCAAGGTATTCGAGCGGCATTGTGTCCTTATACGCTTTTCCGTTATAAACTTTACTTGCCGCCACTCGGTCGCAAAACATTTCGATTAAGTAATTTTCCGGCATCTCCACAGGCACAAGAATTCTCGTAACGGGGTCCGAATCCATCCAGTATTCGTAATGATGTTTGTTCCGCCCTTTGTGATGCATCCAGGCGAGACTGTA
>CAZZFV010000049.1:0-13964 GCA_964653855.1 uncultured Lachnospiraceae bacterium | reverse complement strand
CCCGATATTTTTTCTTCAAACTTTGCGGTAAACGTATTCACAAACTTTTCGGATAAGGACACATCCGTGTCAAAAGTATTCTCATCGTTTCTTTTTTCCGTTTCGGTGTTATCCCCTTCATCTTTTGAATTTTTGTATTCAAAGGAAATTGTTTCAGTGTCTTTTGTTTGTGCGTTACCTTCTTTAACTTCGGTGTTTTCCGTAACTTTCCTTAAATCCTTCGGATTTACACTACTTTCCGAATCAAATTCTTCGGTGTCTTTTACGGAATCCGACATGTTGAAGCTATGAAGCACCGAATTTACGACCTCCGTGTTCAATAGGTCAACATCTTCGCCGCTCAGCACCTCCGTCATTTCACCCAAAAAGCTTTCGCAAAGCTTTAAAGCGTTTTCGTCGGTTAAAAGTAAACCCACATCACCGTCACAATTTACGTTTACGAAAAGATTCCGTAATGTGTCCGAATCCGTTAAGTTTTCAAGTGAAATGCCGTTTTCATCCAAGAAATTTTTAAGTTCGTCTTTAGAAATTCCCAAAAATTCTTCGAATACGTTCGCAATTTCCGTAAGCAAGTTTTGCACTTTTTCGATGTCTTCGGTTGAAATTTCGTTTTCTTCCGATTCGACATTTTTTAAATCGGTGCTTTTAGAAGTTTCCGCTTTTGCTTCCGTTTTACTGTTTACGGCTGCGTCTGTTTTAACATCTTTTGTTACGGGTGAATCTGCGTTTTCTTTGGTTACAGTATTGTTTTTTAAGTTTACCGTATTTACGGTTTGTGATTCCGACACGGCATTATTTTGAATACTCATCGCATCAAAAATCCCCGAAAACAGGTCGCCGGTATCTTTACTCACCGATACGGAATACGAGCCCGAATAACAAAAATTACCCGAAACAAGATTTTGTACCTGCATTAAAAAATCCTCCTTTCGAAATTTCAGTCTGATCAAAAAGAGGATTAAATATTCTTTTTCATCAGCCATCGAGGTTATTCTTCACCCGATCGCTGCTTCATTCGATAAACCACTCTTGCCGCAAAGAGCGAATCATCCTTTGCAAACTGCGTAAGAATGTCCGAAACCTGCTGTGTCTTAAGACAGTCAAGAATTTCACATACGAAATCGACATCACTCGTATATTCTTCGAGAATTGTTGCCGCATCCTTTGCCTTCATTTTGGCAAGGTCGTTTGCGATTGTCTGTACAACCTCGTTTGCTTCCTGTTCGGATTTGAGTTGTTCATAAATCCTTGAAGCATTCTCGGGATACATCGTTTCAAACCATTCTATATATTCTGCGGCAGTGGGAGCTTTGTCATTAAAAACAATCTCGTTGTCAAACTCTTCACGCTGTTTAAGATAAGTTTCGTATTCCTCTTCAAAGTGTTTTAAAGAATCCACTTCACTTTGAAGTTCAGCTTGTCTTGAAGCGTAATCGTTGTTTTCCTCAACGTATTTATCGACAAGTTCTTCCAATTCCTTAATATATTCGTTCGCTTCTTCGATATTTTTGTAAGGATATTGCTCCCTGTAGGCTATTTCTTCGTCCGAAAGTTCGGGCAAAATAAGATTTAAGTAAGGCACGTCTTCGATATAATCCCTCGCAAACGTTCCGAGTCCTCCCACATCAAATTTGATAAGCATCGCAAGTGTCGCAAACCAAACAAGAACTATCAAAATTATGATAAAGAAAGTGGCTATTTTGCTTCCGACTCCGCCGTCTTTATTTTTTTCGCTGTTGTCTTTATCCTTTGCCATACTTACTCCGAATTAAATACTTATGACTTTATTTGTTGTTTAGCCAAATTATTGTTTGGTTCCGTGTCTGAAGGACACAAGCTCGTTTATTTCGAGTTGTTCCGTGTGTTCCAGTTCTTTTAACCAGTCCTCGTATGCGTGTTCTTTGAGTTTTTCGTATATTTTACGTTCTTTGATCGCGTTATTTAATTTTATGCGCGCATTTTCGAGATTTTTTTCGGCTTTTTTTAGTATTAAAGCCTGTTCCGAAATTTTTCCGTCGGTCGATTTTATCGCATTTTCCGTGAGATTGAGTTCTTTTGCGGAAAGGACCCCCGATAAAAGCGTGCGTTTTGAATTCACAAGCTCCTCACGTCTTACATAAAGCATTTGAAGCTTTTCTTCTTCTTCCCTCACGCGTGCGGCGGCAAGAGAATATGCTATTTTTTCCTGGTCTTCAAGCTTAAGCTTTAAATTCAAAACGCTGTTAAGCCTAAAAACAAACTTAGCCATTAAATATTCCTCTTAATAATTCAACCGTTTCGTCAAGCGTGAATTTTTCGGTTGTTTCCTGCATCAAAAATTCGTTTACCTGCCCGATTTTTTGAATTGAATAATCAATTTCCTTGTTTGAGCCCGCCTTGTAGGCACCGATATTTATAAGATCTTCGGATTCTGTGTAGGTCGCGAGAACGTTTTTTAACGTGTTTGCCGCTTTTTTGTGTTCCGGCGAAACAATTGATGACATAACACGCGAAATGCTTTGCAAAATATCTATCGCCGGATAATGATTTTTGTGTGCGAGCTTTCTCGACAAAACGATATGTCCGTCAAGAATTCCTCTTGCCGTGTCCGCAATCGGCTCGTTCATGTCGTCACCGTCGACAAGCACCGTATAAATTCCTGTTATCGAGCCTTTTTCCGTTCTGCCGGCTCTCTCAAGAAGCTTTGGCATTTCACCGTATACGCTCGGCGGATATCCTCGTGAAACCGGAGGTTCACCTGACGCAAGTCCGATTTCACGCTGCGCCATCGAAAATCTCGTGAGACTGTCCATCATAAGAAGAACGTCGTTGCCGTTATCCCTAAAAAATTCCGCAATCGCCGTTGCCGTTTTTGCGGCTTTTTTACGTAAGAGCGCCGGCTGATCGCTTGTTGCGCAAACGATAATCGATCTTTTTAGGCCTTCTTCCCCTAAGTCACGCTCTATGAACTCTTTAACTTCACGGCCGCGTTCGCCGATTAAGGCGATTACGTTTATGTCTGCTTTTGTATTTCTCGCAAACATACCCATAAGGGTGCTTTTTCCGACACCGGATCCGGCAAATATGCCTATTCTTTGACCTTTTCCGAGTGTCAAAAGTCCGTCGACCGCTTTTACGCCGAGAGTAAGGGCCTTATCTATCATCACTCTTTGCATGGGGTTCGGGGGCATTGCTTCGGAATTATAGTATGCTTCGGGAGTAATTTCCGTTCCGTCCATCGGACGCCCGAGACCGTCAAGCACCGTTCCGAGATATTTTTTTCCGACGGGAACACCGTATCCCGCGCCTATCGACACAACTCTGTCTCCGATAGACACCCCTCCGATATCCTCGTAAGGCATCAAAAGAATTCTTTCGTCATGGAATCCGACAACCTCACATAATACCTTTTTATCGGAATTTTTTACGATAATTTCACATGTGTCATTGATTTTTGTTTCAAGTCCGGTTGATTCTATTGTAAGTCCGACAACCTTTACAACCTTGCCGTATGTATGGATATATGTTTCGTTGCAAAGATTCAAATATTTGTTTAAGTCCATCCGGCAGTCCCATAAATTAATGTGTCAAATAAAAATTTTAAGCTTCCGAAAGCATGCACAGTGCGTCAAGAAGTCCCGTTGTGACCGTTTCAAGCCCGCATTCTATTATTTTTTCGTCGTTTTCCAATATAACGGAGCCTTCGGATAATGCGGCGGATTGAGAAAACGTCAAGCTAAGCTTATCCTTAAATCGTTCGATTATGTTTTCCATATCGGGTGCGATACGTGCATAATCGGTACTCGAAAGTTTTACTTCAAACCTTTCGTCCTTCGGGCATTTCTTTATTGCGCTCGAAATAAGATATTCGATTACTTCCGAATGATTTTCGTATGCGATACCCGTTATTTTTTTTACGTAGCTTATCAAAATTTTGGTAAATTCAGGTTCCAGAGCGGCAATTTTTTCTTGATAATCCGCTTCCAATCTTTCTTTTTCAAGATTCAGATTGTTTAATTCCGCTTCTTTTTCCGTATTTGCTCTCTTTAATCCGTCGGAATATCCCTCTTTTGACGCAAGCATTATTATTCCCGCTTTTGCCGCTTCACCGTCTTTTTTTCCTTTTTCGACGGCTTCCGCTATTATTTTTTCTGCGTCACTTTTCGCGTCCGCAAGAATTTTTGCGGATTCCTTATAGACACTCGAACGCACCTCGTCCGCTATTTGCGTGCGGACGTAAAATTCAACTTCTTTTCTTATTTTTTCTTTAAAATCGTTTATTTCTTCTTCGGTAAGAGGTGCGGGTGAATCGGGATCTTCCACTTCTTCCGCTTTTATCCCCGCTTTAAAGCCCGTATCTGATGTATCAGCCTTATCGGCTTCACTTTCTTCACCCGGAAACTCTTTATCGGGGAACTTAGTCAGCCACATGCTTTTTTGAAGATCTTTTATTTCTTCTTCTTTTTCGCCGAAGGAAAGCTTTTTATATGATTTTGTGTCATAGGATACGGAATATCCTTTTATCATATTACTAGACAACGAGTTCATCTCCTCCGCCTCTTGCTATGATAATTTCACCTGCATCTTCAAGCTTTCTGATGATATTTACAATCTTTTGCTGAGCTTCTTCGACATCCTTCATACGTACGGGGCCCATGAATTCCATGTCTTCCTTTATCATACTTGCAAGACGCTTTGACATGTTGTTGAATATCGCCGCCTGAACGTCTTCGTTTGCGTTCTTTAAGGCAACGGCAACTTCGTTATTGTCAACCTCACGCAGCACTCTCTGTATCGAACGGTCGTCGAGAGTAAGAATGTCTTCGAATACGAACATCTTCTTTCTGATTTCGTCCGCAAGTTCGGGCTCGTCGATTTCGAGTGTTTCCATGATATGCTTTTCCGTACCGCGGTCGACCGTATTCAAAATGTCCACAACGGCTTCCACGCCGCCGGCAATAGTAAAGTCCTGATTTACGAGATTTGCAAGCTTCTTTTCGAGCACGCCTTCCACCTCTTTGATGACATCCGGTGATGTTCTGTCCATTTGTGCGATACGTTTTGCAACATCCGCCTGTTTATCCTGAGGCAAAGCGGAAATAATTGCGGCCGCCTGCGATGTCGAAAGATAAGAAAGAATGAGCGCGATTGTTTGCGGATGCTCTTCCTGAATGAAGTTTAGGAGCTGGCTTGCATCCGTCTTTCTGATAAATTCGAAAGGACGAACCTGTAAGCTTGCCGTAAGTTTTCCGATAACTTCGACAGCCTTTTCTCCGCCGAGAGCCTTTTCGAGGAGATTCTTCGCATAATCGATACCGCCCTCGGAAATATATTGCTGGGCAAGACATACCTGATAAAACTCGTCAAGCACCTCTTCCTTTAAGGCCTGGTTTATGCTTCTCGTATTTGCGATTTCGAGAGTAAGCTGTTCAATTTCTTCTTCCTTCAAAAATTTGAATACATTGGACGACTTGTCGGGGCCGAGTGTTATAAGGAGCACGGCCGCCTTTTGCAATCCGCTGAGTTCACTTATCTTCGGTGATGATGATGCCATTTTTTTTGCCTTTCCTAAAATTTTACATCCAGTCTTCGTTTAACCAGTTACGAAGGAGTGCCGCAACGGCTTCGGGATTCTCGTCAAAGAATTTCTCGATCATTCGTCTTGTCTCCGATTCTTCGCTGAATTCTACATCCTCAAGACTCTGATTTTCTTTGGTTGTAGCAAGCAGCTGCTCAATCGAAAGCTCAGGCTCGACTTCCGTAATTTCAACCGGCTTAAGTCCTTTAAGTATTACAAAGAGGAGAATAAGCATAAGGATTGCGGCAAGCATAACCTGAATAATCATTGTTACGTTGATTTTTGAAACCTGATCGTCAACAAATTGATATACGTCATAGGTTACGAGTATGACATTGTCTTCATCTATACCCGTCGCAAGAGCGACAACTTTTACAAGTTCATCGGATGTTTCGGTTCTTACGGGATCCGCATTATCCAGAATATATTTTTCGTAGCTTGTGTCGTCAAGCGCTCCGAGAAGCTCAAGATCCGTCTTCGTGCGTGTCACGACTCTGCGTGCGGTAACGGAAATCGAAGCGTCCGTAACCGTGCCCGAATCGTAAACCTTTTCGGTTACACGAACACTCGGCTGATAATAATCGTCCTGCGTCGAAGATTCGGAATTTCCCGTGCTTCCGGTTGTTATATAAGCATCCGTTTCGTCATTCGAATCCGTTCCCGGAATGCTTTCGTCGGAATTTGTCGTTTCGGATGTCGTCGTATGGCGCTCATAAAGTACGCCGTGAATTTCTCCGTCTATCGGAATATATTCCTGGAACATTTCGGTCACCTTGTCCCAGTTGAGTTCAAGGTGCGTTGCGACATCAACTTCCGTAAAGCCGTTCATGATGAGTGCGCCCGTGACATATTCCTTATATTCGTCTTTTAAATATTTTTCCATCGCAAGCTTGTCCGTAAGATCAAGCTCTTCCGTATCCGTAATGCTTCCGTCAAAAAGCACTTCGCCGTATTGATCGACAATCGTTATCTGGTCCGTCGTTTCGTTTCCGAGACCTTTTGCGACAATTTGCGCAATGCCTTCAACCTGGCTTTTGTCAAAGGAAGAATTGTATGAAATTATAACAGAAGCTGGAATCGTTTGATTTGCGGCTATAACTGAATTGCTTGTGTCTTTTGCGATATAATTTATCGATACGGACGTAATTCCGTTTATGCACATAATCGCTTTTTCCATTTTGGATTCGCTTCTCAAAAACGTACGGAGAAGTCTTTCGGAATTTGTTGTCGTAAGCGATGTGTCAAGAAGATCGTCGATACTGAATCCGTCGTCACCCAAGTCCGACGAATAAATTGTCGTAACCGCTTCAACATAATAGTCTTCGTCAACCATTACGGTCATTCCGTCGGATCCGAGTTTTGATGTGTATCCGGCGTTTTTGAGTGTGGAAACCGCACGGCTTGCGTTTTCTGTCGAATCAAATTTGTAAAGCTCCGTGTAATGAGTCCGCCCGAGCAAAAAAACAAGAAGCGAAACGGCAACTATAACTCCCGCAAAAACGGAAATTATTATTGTCTTTTGCTTTGTTGTCCATTTATTCCAATATTCAAGTGCCTTCTTATAAATGTTTTTTAATTGTTCCGGCATTTTCATGACCCCTGACTTAAAAATTGTAAGAGTGCATAACACGCAGCAATTTGTGTATCGTTAAAGTCAAAATACCTTTTGACCTCAACATCATATTTTTTGACTTAAAAATTTTAAAATTGCAAGTTCATTATTTCCTTATATGCGTCAACAACCGCGTTTCTGACGGCAACCGTGTATTGCAAAGAAACGTTTGCCTTTGTCTGTGCGACGAGTAGATCCGATAAACTGTCATTAAGCCCGAGCATATAAGATAACTCCGCTTCTTCCGCGGCGTTTGTGTAGCTTTCCGTTTCCTTTATCATGCCGGTTGCGGATTCGAGCAACGCGGCAAAGCTTAAATTCCCTGAGCTTTCCGTATTGTCCGTGCTTGAAATCTTGTTTAAAGCGCTGCTTAAAGCGGATGTACCGGAAACGGAATTCAGCGAAAAAATACTGTCAGCCATTTTCTAAGCTCCTATTCTCCGATATCCATAGCCTTCAAAAGCATGTTTTTTGTTGCGTTGAAGGCACTTACGTTTGCTTCGTAGGAACGGTTTGCGTCAATAAGGTTTGTCATTTCGGTAACGGTATCGACGTTCGGATATGTGACATATCCGTCTTCGTCCGCATCGGGATTTGAAGGCTCATAAACCTTTTTCATTGCCGTAACGTGATCTTCTACAATCGATGTTATCTTTACGCCGTTTCCGACATTCTCCTTGTAGCTTACGCCGGCAGCCGCCGATTTAAGCGCATTTTGAAAGTTTGTGTTGTCGCTTGATCTTTCCGCAAACGTAACCGTCTGACGGACATATGCCGTACCGTCTTCCGTTCTTGTCGTGTTTACGTTCGCAATGTTTTGCGCAATGATATCCATTCTTGTTCTTTGAGCGGTCATGCCGCTTGCGGAAATGTTTAACGTTGACATTATGGACATATGCTACCTCCTAACTTTGCAAAACCATCTTGAGACGGTTGAATTCCTGATTTATTGAATTGATGTATGCGTAATATTTGATCTGGTTGTCGGCAAGATAAGCGTTTTCGGTATCGATGTCGACGTTGTTGCCGTCGTAGCGATAGCTTAATTCTTCGTAGTCCGTGTAGACGGTCGGATTAAGGGAATTCAAATTTATGGAAGAAACTTTTTTATCCAGGTTTTTCGAATTGCTCGCAGACATCGCACTTTGAAGGAGAGATTCGAAGTCGAGATCCGAACGCTTGAAATCCGGTGTGTCCACGTTTGCGATATTGTTGGAAATGATTTCGTTCTTTGTCCAGCTCGCACTTGCGGCCTTATTCAATACGTCAATGTAGTTGTATGCGTCTGTACTTATCATAAATACTCCAATCTTCTGTTGTAGAATAAACCGGTTGCAAAGTACTACCGTGATAAAACCTGTCAATATTATATCTTATTTTCACAAAAACACAATATATATTCCGAGTTTTTTTTTGAGAATACTAAATCTTGTGTTGATTTGTGCCGATATATATGCTCCCCAAATTTTAAATCCCGTACAAAAAGCAAAAAAGGACTTTATTAAAAAGTCCTTTTTTAAATTCAATCCTTTAATTTTATTTACTTTTACGAACGGTTTTACTTTTCTTCCGTCTTTGCTTTCTTTCTGTCAATATGAAGCTCGTCGAAAACATAATCGTTTATAACCTTGATATATGTTCCCTTCATACCGGAAGAACGTGATTCTATAACTCCCGCACTTTCAAACTTTCTGAGAGCATTTACGATAACCGATCTCGTAATTCCCACACGATCCGCAATCTTACTTGCGACAAGTGTTCCTTCGTTTCCTTCCATCTCGCTGAAAATATGAACGATTGCTTCAAGCTCCGAATAAGAAAGTGTGCTGATTGCCGATTTCACGACCTGAACCTTTCTGTATTCTTCAACCTGCTCCTCGTTTACCGAACGCATCATTTCAAGTCCGATAACCGTTGAACCGTATTCACTTAAGACAATATCGTCAAGGGAATACGAATGCGATTTTCTGTAAATAAACGTTGTTCCGAGTCTTTCACCCGAAATCACAACGGGAACGATGATTGCTTCGTAATCCTCTATTCCCTTTGACTCGAAACCGAGTGTCGTAAGATTTACGTTTTCCTTTGTTGAAAGAATATTAAGAACTCTCTCGTTTAATTCCTTGTCGATAAAGCTTCCTACAGTGTAATTGAGCATTTCCGTGATTGTCTCAACCTCTTCGCGGCTTTTGGCTCCGAGCACTTTACCCTTTTTACTGATAATAAGTATGTCCGAATCCAAAATATCGCTGAGTACAAGACAAATGTCGCTGAAGATTACTTTGTTGGAGCTGTTGTTGTGCAATAAATTTCCTATTTTTCTTGTTTTGTCCAAAAGCTGTACACCCATCAGATAAAACCTCCTATATTTGATAACGACACATTTGCAATACAAATGTCAAACTATGCTAATGAATATTACTACCTTTTCGTCAAATTCGCAAGTCTTTTTTTGAATTTCACAGAATTTTAAGACAAATTGTTATCTTTATTGTTCTTTTTTCGGTAACTGCCATGTCATATAATTACAATCCGGATAACCTTCGCAGCCGTAATATCTTCTGCCTTTTTTTGTTTTGCATACAACAAGCTCTTTACCGCATTCGGGACACTTAACTCCCGTTTTTTCAAGATAAGGCTTTGTGTTTTTGCATTCGGGGAAACCGGGGCAGGCAAGGAATTTTCCGTGAGGTCCGTACTTTATGACCATGTTTCTGCCGCAATTTTCGCAAATGACATCCGTTTTTTCGTCTTCTATTTTTGTATTCGAAAGAGTAACCTTTGCTTCCTCGATCGCTTTTTCAAGGTCGGGCCAGAATTCCCTGATTACCGTCTTCCATTCCACTTTGCCTTCGGCAACGAGGTCAAGAAGATTTTCCATAACGGCGGTAAAATTAAGTTCCACAATCGACGGGAAAGCTTTTTCCATAACATTGTTTACTGCTTCACCGAGCTCGGTCACATATATGTTTTTGTTTTCCTTTGTTACGTAATGTCTCGCAAGGAGCGTCGTAATCGTGGGCGCATATGTACTCGGACGACCGATTCCCATTTCTTCCATCGTTTTTACAAGCGAAGCTTCCGTAAAATGAGGCAAAGGCGCCGTAAAATGTCTGTTCTTTTCGATTTCCGAACATGTAAATGAGGATTTTTCGGTGATTTTGTCGAGACTTACTTCCTTCTTTTCTTCTTCCTCTTCCTTATCGGAATAAACGGACATGAATCCCGATTTCGAAAGTTCCGACGAGGATGCGGAAAACTTGTAATCTCCGTAAGAAAGCTTGAGGCTTACGGTATTATATTCCGCAGGCTGCATACGGCTTGCGACAAAACGCTTCCAGATAAGGCGGTAAAGTCTGAATAAATCCCTCGGAAGACTGTCTTTTACGGAATCCGGTGTCAAATCGCAATAAGTCGGACGAATTGCTTCGTGAGCGTCCTGGATTTTTTTGCCGGATTTATCCGCACTTCCGCCCGCACAATAATTTTCGGCACCCAAATTTTCCGTAATATATTTTTTTACCGCTTCTTCCGCTTCATCGGAAATTCTTGTGGAATCGGTTCGGAGATACGTAATAAGACCTACCGTGCCGTGTCCCTTTACTTCAACGCCTTCATACAAACTTTGCGCGCTCTTCATTGTTTTCGAAGTCGAAAAATTAAGCTGCTTTGACGCTTCCTGCTGCAATGTGCTTGTCGTAAACGGAAGCGGAGCCTTTTTTTGACGCTTTGAATTTTTGATTTCGGAAAACTTAATACTTTTTCCTTCAAGATTCTTTAAAACCGTCTCAACATCGTTAATGTTTTGAAGCTCTATTTTTTCACCCTTATATTCCGTGAGCTTTGCTTCAAAGCTTTTTCTTACATCGGGAGAAGAAATTTGAGCGGTTATGTCCCAATATTCTTTCGGAACAAAATTATTTATTTCGTTTTCGCGGTCGCAAATCATCTTTAAAGTAGACGATTGAACTCTTCCCGCGCTTAAGCCTCTTTTTATTTTCTCCCACAAGAGAGGTGAGATTTCGTAACCCACAACTCGATCGAGAGCGCGGCGTGCCTGTTGCGCATCAACAAGGTTCATGTCAATGTCTCTTGCGTTTTTTATCGAATTTTTAACCGCATTTTTTGTGATTTCGTTAAAGGTTATTCTCAAATATTTGCTTTTTTCAAGGTTCAATGCCGCCGCAAGATGCCATGATATCGCTTCTCCCTCGCGGTCGGGGTCCGTTGCGAGATATACTTTATCCGCCTTTTTTGCTTCTCTGCGGAGCTTTGCGAGAATATCTCCCTTTCCTCTTATTGTAATATATTTCGGTTCAAAATCATTATTTATGTCTATTCCGAGCTGACTCTTCGGTAAATCTCTTACATGTCCGTTTGATGCTATAACTTCGTAATTTGAGCCCAAATACTTCTTTATCGTCTTTGCCTTTGCGGGCGATTCCACTATTACAAGATACTTTGACATATCTTTACCCCATCAAAATATATTCTGTATGTGACACAGTAGAATGTAAGATATAACAGAAAAATCTATTTGTCAAACAAAATAAAAAAATTCACACTTTGAGAGCCTCAAACAAATTTTCGGCACATACAAGCGGATATGCACCGAGAGATATAAGTTCCAAGCACCCGGCAGACATTTTGTCGTTTATTCTTCCCGGTACGCAAAACACGTCTTTTCCCATATTTAAGGCGTGTGAAACGGTTATCATGGAGCCCGATTTTTTTTCTGCCTCAATCACAATCACAATGTCCGAAAGTGCCGCAATGAGACGGTTTCTTTTTGGGAAATTTTGTGCGAGCGGAGGCGTGCCGTACGGAAATTCCGACAAAATCGTCCCGTGTTCCTTAATTTCATTATAAAGCGGCTCGTTTTCTTTTGGGTACATTATGTCGATTCCGGAGCCGATTATACCTATTGTATATCCGTTTTCTCTTATTGCCGCTTTATGCGCATATGCATCCGTTCCCTTTGCAAGCCCGGAAACGATTGCGACATTTTTTTTCGCAAGTGCCGCCGCAAAATATTCGGCGCATTTCTTTCCGTATTCCGTACAATTTCTTGAGCCTATGATTGCGGCCGTTTTTAAGCTTTCGTCAAAAGCCTTTCCCTTATAATATATTTTTGCGGGCGGATCACTCAAAAATTCAAATTTTTTCGGATAATCTTTTTTCCCCCTGTATGTTATTTTTATATCCGTCAAATCAAATTCCTCCATGAAAATTTGAGCGCAGTGTCAATGTGACGCATAAGAATATCGTTTTCTTCTTCCGTATCCGCAATCGTTCTTGCAATCCTCAAAATCTTAAAATATTCGTCGGCGCCGTATTCGGAATTCAACAATTTTTCCTTTAAATAAGTATCTGCGATATCGTTTTTACAATATTTGAGACTTTCGCGATCGGATAAATACGCATTCAGTTTTTTAATGTCTCCATATCTTTTTAATTGCATTTTTCTCGCATTTAAAACCGCTCTTAAACATAAAGAATCGTCGTTATATTTGTCACTTGTCATATCTGTGACTTTTGGTTCATAAACACAGACAAAAATATCGGAATTGTTTATAAAAGTATCGTTTATGCCGGATTTTAATATTCCCTTATTCTTTTTTTGACATGTGCATGAATTTCCGGGATATTCGCCGCATTTACAAAGAGTCCCGGAAAACATCATTTTCACATTACACGGAATAAAGCTCATGTTGTCTCCGTTTTTAATTTTTACTTTTTTGTTTTCGGTTATCTCGTTAATCAACGAAATTTCGTTTCCTTTAAAACAAGTTATATCTTCAAAAAAAACTATTCCGTTATGCGCCGTATATATATCCTGCGGCAAAATTTGCACATCGCCCGCAATTGTTTTTAAATAAGGACGTTTATCGAAATCAGCTTTTTCATGGGTTACGGATCTGATTTTTTGTGTCTCCGCAATTTCCTCGTATTCCAAATCCGGATAAAGCATTTGAAGCGCTTCCGAGAGTTTCCTTTTCGTCTTTAACGATTTTCCCGCCATAAAAATATTATGACCGCCCGCCGCAGCAATTAAACAAGCCTGTTTTGCGTCGGAATTTCCGAATATTCCGTCAAAAATACCCGCCTGTGTGTCATTCGATTTGTTTTCATACAAACAATTTTCATGTAAACTGTTTTCATCCGAACAAATTTCATTTGAACACTTGTTACCCGAATATGCTGTACTCTCACAATCTTCTCCGGACAAAATATCGATCACACGGTTTAAATCGGATACACCGATAATGCCGACACCGTCCGTCCAATTTAAAGAGCGTAGATTATCTTCCGGGCAAATAATTTTTAAATTGTTCTTTTTCGCGACAAAAATAAGCGGAAAAAGATTTTTAACCTTCCGTATTTTTCCGTCAAGAGACAATTCACCCGTGATCAAATATTCATTTAATCTTTTTGTGGGAACATAGCCGAATGCGGCAAGAATTGAAATTGCAATCGGAAGGTCAAAAGAAGTGCCTTCCTTTCTAACTTCCACCGGATACATATTAACAGTGATATGTTTCGGCGTAAGCATGAACCCCGAGTTTTCGACGGCAATGCGGACTCGTTCTTTTGAGTCTTTCATGTCACCCAAAACTCCTCCGACCACAGAAAAAGCCGGAAGTCCGTTTCTCACATCCGCCTCGACGGATACAAGAACACCTTCGATGCCCGTTACGGCACCGGATAAACATTTACAATACATTAAAACCTTCTTCCCTCTCCCAAAGGGAATTTAAATATAACAAAACCTCTTAACTTACGTCAAGAGGTTTT
>CAZZFV010000048.1:0-14548 GCA_964653855.1 uncultured Lachnospiraceae bacterium | reverse complement strand
GATTAGATATAGCTAAATCTGCGCTTACGCTTGATTTCGTTAAGAGAACACATGTCTCCACATGCATACTGTGTCCGAATTGATCCACGGCGCAGACTTTCGCGAGCGTGTATCCGTTTCCCAAAAGGAATTTTAAATCTCTCGCAAGTGTTGCGGGGTCGCATGAAACATATACGATTTTTTTCGGATTCATTTTGATGAGTGTTTCAAGAAGGACAGCGTCGCATCCCGCGCGAGGAGGATCCACGACGGCGGTATCGCACGGGAAAGCCTCGTTTTCCGTGCTCGTTAATTCTTGATTTAATTTTGGCACAATGTTTTCTGCCGCGCCGCATTTAAATGTCACGTTCGTGATTCCGTTTATCTTTGCGTTTTCGATCGCGTTTTTGATTGCTTCCGGCACAATTTCAACGCTCACCACATGCTTTGCCTTTTGCGCGAGAAATAACGAAATCGTCCCGATTCCGGAATACAGATCCCACACCGTCTCGTTTCCTTCGGGTGCGGCATAGGAAAGCACCTTTTCATAAAGTTTTCTTGTCTGTACGGGATTTACCTGGAAGAAAGATTTTGCGTGAATTTGGAATTTGATGTCGCCTATGTAATCACATATATACGGATTTCCGTACAATGTGTATGTTTTGTCTCCCATAATGACATTGGTTTTCGTTGTGTTTATGTTTACGCAAAGGCTTGAAAAGTTAAATCCGTATTTAATCGCCGCTTTTTGAAGGCTTTCCGGAAATTCCGTTTTTAAGTATTCGGAATTTAACCATTTTTTTGATTCCTTATCGTTTAGGTTAGCGACAAAACAGATCATTATTTCCTTTGTGACAAAACCCGTCCTTATAAGAACATGGCGAAGCGCTCCCGTACCCGTTTCTTCGTTGTACGGAGCGACGTTAAATCGCGATATAAGTTTTCTTACTTCTTTTAAAAGTTCCGCGCACACGGGCTGCTCTATCATACATTCGTCATTTTCGATGATATTGTGAGAGTGATATGCGTAAAATCCCAATTTAACCGTACCGTCTTTACCCATTTGCACGGGATATTGAGCTTTGTTGCGAAAGTGAAAAGGCTCATCCATTCCGAGAATTCCCTCGTATACTTTTTTTAGTATCTCCTTATCGATTCCTCCGATTCTTGTGAGTGAGTCCAGCACCTTTTTTGTTTTGATATTTAATTGTTCGGAATACTTAATATGCTGAATTTGGCATCCGCCGCATTTTGCGGCAACGGGGCAAACAGGCGTCACACGGTAAACGGACGGATTTACTATGCTTTCAAGACGCGCATAGGCGTAGTTTTTTTTCACCTTCATGATTTTTGCGGTGATTTCATCGCCCACGGCCGCATCCTTCACAAAAACGGTAAAGCCGTTTACACGTCCTATTCCTTCGCCGTCGGTTCCGATGTCATCTATATGAAGTTGTACGATATCGTTTTTATTCATAATTTCCCGTTTTTCTTACATTCGATTCAAAATTCTTTTGGAATCCGAGCCAGCCCGTGGGGTCACCCGCAGCATTGTCAAACAATTCCGACATTGTTTCCATTTTTGCGTCGAGATCGTCCGCCATGCTGAGCGCAAGAGCCTCCGCAAGCGCGGGTTTTTTGGGAGAACCGAATTCCAATTTTCCGTGATGGGCAAGGATACAATGAAGGAGCTCATTCCTCAGTTTCTTCGGGAAGCCGTCGATCTCGTCGATCTTTTTTCCAACATATTCCGCTCCCATATAAATATGTCCGAGCAATTGTCCCTCGTCCGTATAATCATTTTCCGGCAAATCGGAAAGTTCCGAAATTTTTCCTATGTCATGGAGCATTGCCGCCGTAAGAAGCAAGTCCCTGTTCAAAAACTTATAGTTTTCGGCAAATCCGATGCAATTCTTTGTAACGGAAAGCGTGTGCTCAAGGAGTCCGCCCCTGAAGGCATGGTGAATCTGCTTTGCCGCCGAATGCTCGCTGAACGCCTTCGCAACTGTTTTATCAAGGATAAAGACATTGTTTAAAAGTTCCGAAAGCCACTTTGTATTCACAGTCTTTATTATTGCCATGAGTTCCCTGTACATCGCAGGAATTTCCTTTGACGACGACATAAGAAAATCGCCCGGATCATATTCGCCCTCACGGCAAACGCGGATTTTGTCTATATGGATTTGCAATCTTTGGTTAAACGATTTCACAAATCCGTTCACCTCAATATAGTCTCCCGCTTCAAACTCCTGTATGCCGGGACTTTTTGTGTTCCACACCTTGCCGTCTATCGAGCCTGTTTTGTCAACCAAATCGAGCGCAAAATATTCGTCGTGCGATTTGCTGTTTTGCCCCACTTCTTTCTTTCTGCAAAGAAAAATTTCCGATACTTTTTCGCCTTCTCTTAAGTCCTTAATGTACATTTTTTTATCCTTTCAACAATAAATACCTCACATGCATTATCGTTGAGGTCAAAATACCTTTTGACCTCAACTTCATACACAGCTATATAAATCACTTGCTCACAAGCATCACATACGCCGACTGGCTCTTGATTCCGTCGGTGTAATTTCGCATATATACGACATTTAACGCTTCCGACGCCTTTGCCTTTGACAATATGTCCATAAATTCCGCCATATTGTTTATGTTTATGCCGTTAATCCCGGTAATTATGTCACCGGACCTGAGCCCCGCCGTATATGCGGGCGTTCCGGCACTCACAAGCGTCAAATAAATTCCTTCCGTAACGCCGCTTATTTCCTTAACCGCATCCGGCACTTCTATTCCGTGTATGCCGAAGCTTACAAGCTTTTTGCCGTTAAGAAGAAGATTTATTTCATCGTCGAGCGCCGAAAGCACGGTAAAGCACGGAGCCGTGTATGTTGAGCTCTTTTCTGTTGTATGATTCAACATTCCGATAACGTATCCGTCCATGTTGAACACAAATCCGCTTGCCGCCTGATACATATTCCAGTCGGTCGTAAAATATTTTATTTCCGCGTCTTTTGTACTAAACGAGTTGTTTGCGGAACTTATTATTCCGAATGACAACGAATCCGGATATCCGTTCGCACGTCCGAGCTCAAACACGGGGATTCCCGTTTTCACCGTTTCTTCCGAGCAAAATGCGGCATATTGAATACCGGAAATCACATCTTCCGGAATTGCGGAAATATGCACGCCTATTATCGCAAGCTCCAAATCCGTATCATACGAATAAACGGACGCATTTAAAACTTCATCATATCCCGTAAACGTGACTTCAACGCGCTTTGCGTCTTTAACGGAAGAATAATCCGTGAGGATAAGCACATCGACATTGTCCTGCGCAATCACAAGCCCCGTTGTGTTTGTGCGGATTTCGTAGGATTCTCCGAGGAAGCTTATGCCGGTATTTACTCCGTCAACGGAAACAATCGTGTTTTGAACGCTTTCCGCAACACTCATTACTTCATTCATGAATTTGACGTAGGAGTATTCCTGTTTTTCTTCTCCGCCCGTTTCCGAGCCGTCAGGCTTTTCTTTATCGCCTGTTTCGCCCGTGTCACCCGTATTTCCTGTATCACTTGTGTCACCCGTATTTCCTGTATCACTTGCGTCACCCGTATTTCCTGCGTCACCCGTTTCGGTACTCTTTTGATCGCCTGTGTCACTGCTTTCAGTACCCTGTTCTCCCGCGGGCACACCCGTAACAATCGGCACTTCTCCCGATGCTACTTCCTGTGACGGTGCTTTCGTCACCTCAGGCGTTACAGTAGGCGTAATATCATGAGATGCCGCTTTTGTAACATCCGGTGAAACACTCGGAGTTGCCGTAACCTGAATTCCCGGTGTCGCCGTAACCTGAATTTCCGGTGTTACATTTCCCGTAACACCCGGTGTCACGTTACCGCCTATATCTACACCCTCGGTCGGCACAACAATCATCGTAATATACGGTGTGATTCTTATTGCCTCTGTCGGTGTTACGTTCCCCGTTGCCCCGGGTGTCACGTTTCCGATACCGGGGGTCACGCTTATACCTGTTTCCGGTGTCGCCGTCGGAATGATTCCGGGTGTCGCAAAGCCGCCGGGGATCGCGGGCGTTGTTACAACTCCGCCGCTTATCGCAGGTGTTACGGTCACGGTGGGCGTCGTATTTTTTGTATTGTATTCGGGTCTTTTGGTTACCTTTGCGATTTCCGTGGGCGTTCCCGTAAGGCTCGAATCTCCGCTTAAATTCTCGCCTGTATCACCGCTTATATTTCCGCCCGAATTCACGGGCGTCGGTGTCATTTTTTTGTTCAAAGACACCTCTTCCCTGTATTCCGTGTTGTTTTGCAAGCTCCCCGGGATTTTTTTGCCGGTGAGGGCAAACGAAATCCTAAACACAATTCCGAATGCGGCAGCGCACAAAACAACAAAAAGGAAAGTAAATCCGCGACGTATCCACCTTTCTTTCCGCTTATTCACTATTTTTTCGGTAATGACCGAGTCGTTGTCAAGTTTTTCTTCATTACCGCTTTTATTTACATTATCCAAATTGTCCTTATCAAAAGTATCTTTGTCTGCCATAAAATACAACTACTCCGCAAGCTTAAGCGTAAATATAAATTCCGTTCCCACGCCTTCGGTGCTCACAACCGAAATTGTCTGCTTGTGCGCATCGATTATCTCTTTTACTATCGAAAGTCCGAGCCCCGAGCCCTTTTTGTCACGTCCTCTCGACGCATCGCCTTTATAAAAACGATCCCAGATTTTGCTTATCGATTCTTTCGGAATTCCCATTCCGTGGTCCTTGATACTTATATACACCTTGTTTCCGCGCTCTTCCGTCGTTATCTTTATGCTCGAGTCCGACGGAGAAAACTTGACCGCATTGTCAAGAATATTGTAAATAACCTGTTGTATCAGCCCTTCGTCCGCAAGCACAAACGTCTCTTTTTGCGAAAATATAAGATTTAAGACAATCTTCTTTTTCTTGAATGTTCCCTCAAAAGTAAGCGCAATCTGCTTTATCATGCGGTTTATGTCAAATGCTGCGGTATTTAACATGAGGCCGTTGTCGTCGATGTTGTTGAGCTGCAGCAGATTTGACGTAAGCTTTGTGAGTCTGTCGGTTTCGTAAAGCAAAATATCAAAATACTTTTCCTGATCGGCCGCCTCAATCGTTCCGTCCTTCATTGCCTCAAGATAGCCGCGTATCGACGTGAGCGGTGATCTGAAATCGTGAGACACGTTCGACAAAAATTTCCTTTGAATCTCATCCGCATTTTTTAGCTTGTCCGCCATGTATTTTATGCTTCCGCCGAGCTCCGCAAGCTCTGCCGGATAAGACGCCTTAAATTCACCCCTGAAATTGTTTTTGGTGTATTCCTTTGTGCTCTTCGCAAGCTTTCCGACGGGATGCACCGAATAAAAGTAAAGAAGCGCAAAAGCCCCGAAAAGAAACGGCACAAATATAAAATAGCAAATGTTTACATAATCGGAATAATACACACCCTTCGAATAAATTCCCGACATTTCTGTCATTGCGCAAACGTACCCGGACACCGAATAATTGTAAAAAATCGGAACGGAGCAGATAAGCGCGGCTTCCGGAATATACTTTGGGACCGTAACATCCGCACGGGCATCCCCGTCCAAAATTCCCGGAATCAGCTGCTCTATCGAAACATAAAGCATGTTTTGCTTCGAATCCGTGCATGTATCCGCAAGCACGAGCCCCGACTTATTCACGATCAGAATTCTTGTGTCGGTCATGTCCGCCGCAATCATGAGGTTTTCGTTTATCTCCTCCTGCGAAGAAGGCGCCGTGTAATATTCGGAAAGATACTCGTTCGCGATTTTGTTTGCCATGGTATAAAGATCGGAACCGCTTTCCGCAACGAGTTTCTTTTCCACAAGCTTAAGTCCTACCGTATTTAACAGTGTAAACATAAGCACAACGAGCAATATCCACACAATGCTGTATTTTATTAATACGGAAGAACGCTTCATCATTCAACCTCAAATTTATATCCCACACCCCAAACGGTGGAAAGTTTCCAATTTGCCTGATTTTTGATTTTTTCCCTGAGTCTTTTTACGTGAACGTCAACGGTACGCGTGTCTCCGGCGTATTCATAGCCCCAGATTCTGTCAAGCAGCTGCTCGCGCGTAAACACGCGGTTCGGATTCGTCGCAAGATAATAAAGAAGCTCTAACTCCTTCGGTGCAACGTCAAGCTTTTTGTTGTTGTAAACAACCGTATAATTTGACTTGTTTATTTCAAGCCCGTCATAATGCACAAAGTCGCCCGTGTTGGCATTGGGAGAACCGGATGTCATGTTTTCTTGTGTTTTTACGTGTCCGTTTTCTGCTCCGTTTTCCTGCATACCGTATACAAAGCGCCGTAACACAGCTTTTACTCTCGCAACAAGTTCCTTCGGATCGAAAGGCTTCATCATATAATCGTCGGCGCCGAGCTCAAGCCCGAGCACCTTATCGAACACTTCGCCCTTTGCCGAAAGCATGATAATGGGCACATGAGACGTTTTTCTGATTTCACGAAGCACCTCGTATCCGTCTATCCCCGGAAGCATTATGTCAAGGAGAATCAGGTCGGGATTAAATTCACCGAATTTCAAAATCGCGTCTTCACCGTCATATGCAATTTCCGTGGCATAGCACTCTTTTGAAAGATACAGATTAATAATATCCGCAATGCTTTCGTCATCGTCAACAATCAAAATCCGCTGTTTGTCCGCCATAAATACCTCCCTTATTCGTATACACTTATAAACTCCCGCTGCCTGAATTTACGTTTCGCGCCTAATTTCCGCTTCACACGCATACAGACACTTTGTATCTTATTTAAACTTAACGATAGTAACTCCGTTATCTCCTTCGCCGAATTGTCCGAGCCTGTATTCGGCGGCATATTTGTATTTCTTTAGGTAATTGTGTACCGCGTCTTTGAGCGCTCCCGTCCCTCGTCCGTGCACGATCGTGCATTTTTCGAGATGCGCAAGATATGCGTCGTCAAGATATTTTTCAAGAACGGGAATCGCCTCGTCAACCCTCATTCCAATAAGATTGATTTCCGGATGAATCGTCATCGCCTTTGAAACGGAAGTGCGTGACGTATTCTTTTTCGCGCTCTCTTTTTCGGGACCGGAAAGCCAATTTACTTCAGTCTTTTTTACCTTCATTTGCATTGCGCCCGATTGCACCGTCATAACGCCTTTTGCATCGGGAGCGGCAGTCACGGTCGCATCTATTCCGAGCGACAGAATATGCACCTTGTCGCCCACATTAAACGAAATGTCCGCAGAATCCTTATTGACTCTCGCCTTTTCTCTTTTTATTCCGACCTTCGATTCGTTTTCACGCATGCGCTCTCTGATCGCCGTGCGTTCCCTTTCGAGATCGGACACATTTAAATCGGAAGTAAGCTTATTTATTTTCTTTATCGTTTCGTCCGCATATTCCTTGGCTTCCGCAATTATGTCACGCGCCTGCTCGTTTGCCTCACGGATTATCCTGTCACGTGTGCTTTCAAGCTTTTCGTTTTTCTCTTCGTATTTTTGCTTTAGGCTTTCCGCTTCTTCAAGCGATTTTTGAATTTTTATCGAATCCTTTTCCTGCTTTTGACGCTTTGTGTCAAGGTCGGTTATAACATCCTCAAAGCTTTGGTCGCGGGTTCCTATGAAACTCTTCGCCATTTCTATGATATCGTCCGAAATTCCGAGTTTTCTCGATATTTCGAATGCGTTCGATTTTCCGGGAATTCCGATGAGGAGCCTGTACGTGGGACGTAAAGTCTCAACGTCAAATTCACACGAAGCGTTCGAAACGCCGGGTGTCGTAAGCGCATAAATCTTAAGTTCGGCATAGTGAGTTGTGGCAACCGTCCTGATATTTTTATTGTGAAGCGCCGTCAAAACCGCCTGTGCGAGTGCCGCTCCTTCTGTGGGGTCCGTGCCCGCTCCGAGTTCATCAAAAAGGCAAAGTGACTTCTTCGTTGCATACTTCAATATTTTTACGATATTTGTCATATGAGCGGAAAATGTCGATAACGATTGCTCAATCGATTGCTCATCGCCTATATCCGCAAACACATCGTCAAATACCGCGAGTTTACTCCCCGATCCCGCCGGAATATGAAGTCCCGCCTGTCCCATAAGCGTAAAAAGTCCGACTGTTTTAAGCGTAACCGTTTTACCGCCGGTGTTCGGGCCCGTCACGATAAGCATCGTAAAGTTTCCGCCCACATAAACGTCAATCGGCACAACCTTCTTTTTGTCGATAAGAGGGTGACGCCCGCGCCTTATGCTTATGTAATAATTTTGGTTGTATTCGGGCTCCGTACCGTTCATTTTGTCCGCAAGATAGGCTTTTGCGAATATAAAATCAAGACGCCCGAGTATTTCTACATCGTTTTTAAGTTCCTCAACATATCCCGCGGCATAGTCGGAAAGTTCTTTTAAGATCCTCTCGATTTCCTTTTTTTCCTTCAGATAAAGCTCCGCAAGATCGTTATTTAATTTCACTATGACCTGAGGCTCGATAAAGACGGTCGATCCCGTCGACGAGCGGTCATGTATCATTCCGTCGAATTGATTTATATATTCCGCCCTTACCGAAATGCAATATCTGCCGTTGCGCATTGTGACGATATTGTCGCGAAGCTTGTCGCGCGATTCCGCACTGTTTGCGATTTTACCCGCCTGCTCACGGATTTTTGCGTTTGTGGACGTGATCTCCCGCCTTATTTTTAAAAGTGCGGGACTTGCGTCGTCAAAAAGCTCGTCTTCTCCCGCAATGCACCTTTTTATCTCGTTGTTGAGATTTGTGAGGGGCGTGAGAAACGAAAACTTTTCACTCAAAACATCGCTGAATTCTTCCGAATCCCCGTAAGATTTGACGCGCAAAGTGCAAGTTAAGACGGAACTTATGTGAAGTAATTCGGCGCAACTGAGTGTAGATCCCACTTTAAGGCGGGCAAGCGTCTCTCCTATATCCGGAAGTCCGTTAAAATAAAGGCTTCCCCGCTTTACAACACGATTAAACGCGTCTCTCGTTTCCGCCTGCGCCGCACGAATATCGTCGATATCGGTCATGGGAAGAAGCGAAGCCGCATATTTTTTTCCGAGCGCCGAACCGCAAAGCGATTCGAGCGTATTTATTATTTTATCGTATTCAAGTATTTTTAAAGAACGTTCATTCATATATTTATTTCAAATAACATAACATCGAAAGTCATGTTTGGCTTTTCGAAGCATCGCTCCGATTTATAAAAAGTCATATTTAATTCTGTACAACATCGCTCCAGCGATGGCGGTGGAGTTCCCCGCATGTTTCCATATCAAAAAAGTTGTTTTGGCGAAGCGCCTCATAAAGAACAATCGCAACGGAATTTCCGAGATTTAGGCTCCTTATGTCCTTTCCCATCGGAATACGGATGCATGTGTCGGGGGAAGCCATAAGGATTTCCTCAGGAATTCCCGCACTTTCCTTGCCGAACATTATATACGAGTTCTCATCGTAATGCGGTTCGGTATATTTATGTTGTCCCTTTGTCGTCGCCATATAAATCTTCGGATAATTGTTTTTTACGTTAAAATCCTCAAAATTGTCATAAACACGCAAATCGAGCAATTTCCAATAATCCATTCCCGCTCTTCTTACGGCTTTGTCCGAAATGTCAAATCCGAGCGGACGGATAAGGTGAAGCGTTGTACCCGTTGCAACGCATGTTCTTCCTATATTTCCTGTGTTGGCCGGAATTTCCGGCTCAAGTAAAACAATGTTCATTTATTTTTCAAGTCCGTTTATAAAAATTTCTATTCTGTCAAGCGCACGCTTTAAGCTGTCTATCGAGTAAGCATACGAAACTCGAAGGAAACCTTCACCCGAATCTCCGAACGCCGTTCCCGGCACAACGGCAACCTTTTGCTCATAAAGAAGCCTTGTCGCAAATTCGTCCGAAGTCATGTTGAAACGCCTGATGCTCGGGAACACATAAAATGCGCCCTCGGGCTCAAACGTCTTCATTCCCATTTGATTAAAGCGTGTAACAAGGTAACGTCTTCTTTCGTCATACGATTCACGCATGCGTGCAACGTCCTCGTCGCCGTTTTTAAGTGCCTCTATTGCTGCGCATTGGCTTGTCGTCGGTGCGCACATGATCGCAAATTGGTGAATCTTCGTCATTTGCCTGATTATTTCTTCCGGTCCGCACGCATAGCCGAGTCGCCAGCCCGTCATAGCATAAGACTTTGAAAATCCGTTTATTACAATCGTGCGCTCGCGCATTCCGGGAAGTTCCGCAATCGAAACGTGATTTCCCGTATATGTAAGCTCCGAATAAATTTCGTCGGATATAACAAATAAGTCGTTATCGATTATCACATCACGTATTGCCATAAGATCTTCTCTCGTCATTATTCCGCCCGTCGGGTTATTCGGAAAAGGCATGATAAGAATCTTTGTCTTTTTTGTGATATGCTTTTTTAAGTCCTCGGCGGTTAATTTAAATTTATTTTCTTCCTTTAAGTCTATAATCACCGGCACACCGTCGCAAAGCTTTACGCAAGGAAGATACGAAACATAACAAGGCTCGGGGATTAAAACTTCATCTCCCTCGTCCACCATCGCACGAAGTGCGCCGTCTATAGCCTCGCTTCCGCCGATTGTCACAAGCACTTCCTTTTTGGAATTGTAACTTAAGTTGTAACGACGTTTCAAATATTTTGTGATTTCTTCTCTGAGCTCAAGCATACCGGAATTTGACGTATAAAAGGTTTTTCCCCTTTCAAGCGCATAGATGCCCTCTTCTCTTATATGCCAGGGCGTCTCAAAATCCGGCTCGCCCACACCCAGTGAAATTGCGTCAGGAATCTCGCTTACCACATCAAAAAATTTTCTGATTCCCGACGGCTTTATGTCTTTTACTTTATTGTTTAACGGATCTCGCATATGTTTTTCCTCCAAATCTTCCTCTTTTTACGGTGTTATAAGCATACGTTCGTCGTCCGCCGCCGCTCCCACAAGCGGCATCGAATTTTCCTTATATTTCTTTAAAACAAAGTTTGTTGAAGTGCTGAGCACGGCCTCAAGCGGTGCAAGCTTATCCGATACGAAGCTTGCGATTTCACGCATCGATTTTCCTTCGATTATTATCGCAAGGTCAAAATTACCGGAAACGAGATAAAGCGCCGTCACCTCATCAAACTTATAAATTCTTTCCGCAATCTTGTCAAAGCCGCGTCCACGCTGGGGCGTAACCTTTACCTCGATGATTGCGGTCACCTTTTCGTTGCCCGTCATATCCCAATTGATGAGAGTGGGATAGCCGCAAATTATGTTTTCGTCTTCCATTTTTTTGATTTCGGAAGCGACTTCCTCTTCCGATGCGCCAAGCATCATGCTCAAATCCTTTGTGCTTATTTTTGAATTTTTTGCGATTGCATGTAAAATTTTATCTCTCATAACTGTTCTCCTTGTTTTATTTAAATTACCGATTCTTACTTTGCCTTCAGTGACACACGTTTCATTCAAACTTTTGTTTTATATCATAAAACATTTTAAACTTTCACTTCGTAAAACGAATCCCGCCGGTTTGGTTCCAAAAACCTGTTTTCGGTATTATTTACGATAATTCTGTCTTTTGTGCTTGTTGTCACACCGATTACGACCCCGAGGCGCCTGTTTTCCTCCGTGTCCGGCACAATAGCAAGCAAAGCCCCGTCGCCCATAAGTTCGTAAGGCGAAATATCAAGA
Source organism: uncultured Lachnospiraceae bacterium (assembly GCA_964653855.1). Classification (GTDB taxonomy): domain Bacteria; phylum Bacillota; class Clostridia; order Lachnospirales; family Lachnospiraceae; genus RGIG3528. The sequence continues at coordinate 2,821 of CAZZFV010000048.1, read as the reverse complement.
ATCTCGCAAATTTCGATCGTGACCTGATTTATCGAAATGTCACGCACATTTATGCGGCATCCGACGTTTTCTCTCTCGCACAGTTCCCAAAGTGCGCCGAACACTCCTCCCGACGATACGTCGTGAAGCGCTATGCTGCCCACTGCCGTGTTGCCCGCCGCCATGTCATTTGCCGCCGAATTTCCCGCCGCCGTATATATTTTGTGAGCGTCCGCTGCTACGCTTAAACTCTCAAAATCAGCATCCGCTTTATCGATATATTTTTGCGTGAGGCGTTTCGTCAGCACATCCCTATATTTATGAGAAAGTATTTTTGCACCGGAAAGCCCCGCGCTCCCTGTCATTATGATGAGCTTGTCGGACTTTTCTTCGGTCGTTTCTCCGGACATTTCCGCAAATGTTTCTCCGAGCACCGTTACCGACACATGATTTTCCGTTGCGACTATCGTATTTCCGTGAATTATCTCTATTCCAAGCGCCTTACATACACCCGCCGCTTCCGCAACAAGTCTTTTTGCACGCGTTACGGCATTGTCGTTTTTTACAGCTTTACCGCTAATTAACGCATTGTCGTTATTCATGACATTATTATCATTTACTGCATTACCGTTATTTGCGGCATTGTCCCCCTTCACGGAAATGTTAAGTACCGCTGCCGTCGCTCGCGCGCCCGCCGCCGCAAGAGAATTTGAAGCTCTTATAACCGCCAAAGCTCCTATACCTTCGTCGTCACCGAATGTTTCCGCGGAGCTCACAAGGATTTTATGCTTAAACGAATTAATCGCATCCGTATCAGGCGTGTTAAGCTCACTCGCGCCCGCACCGGCAGGATTAAGCATTTTTACACCTGAATCAGCCGTGCCATACTCTCCCGCATCAACGCCGACTGCTCCCTTACGCCCCATATCAAATTTTTTTAAAGTTCCGAAAACAGCCTGTTTTAAGCCGCTTTCGGACATTTTTCCCATATTCATGTTTTTGTTTACTCTTGACAAACTTTAATTTAAAAATTAGACTCGGTGTTGTGATTCGGATTCAAACAAACATTTGACAATTTGAAACACAACATGCTATATCAGATACGCAAGCATCGGAACAAGCATTCCGAGTACCAAGAGTCCCGCAATTATACCCGCAAACATTTTTTTCGTTTTTCTGTTCATTTTTATAAATTCCTTTCAAAAAAAGAGGTTAACCATGATACCTGTATTTCTTTCAATTGCACTCATCATTGCCGCTCTCATCGCCATAGTCCCGAAGCGCGCCGAGCGCGAAAACAAAAAGCGGAGTGCCGAATTTTGGGAACGAGAGCGCAAAGCAAACTTTGTCCCGAAAAAAGATATCTCAAATTTAAATTTTATCACAATACCGCCCTGTTTATCAAGTCCGGCAGGCTCTGTTTCGGAAGAAATTAAGGATACCGAAAAAAAGATAGGTGAGCTCACCGACAAAAAAATCGTCAACTTCTCGGGTAAGACAAACACGGACTTAAAAATGGAATACGGAACCGCCAATTTTCAATTGCTTTCGGAGTATGACTCAAACTACATCAAGCTTGTGCAGCTTATGCAAAAGTACATTCGCCTCTTAAGGCAGGAAGGCTATGACGAAAAAGCGGACGAAATTCTCAAATTTGCGCGTGAAGTCGCACCCGAAGTAAATTCGTTTAAAGCGTAAACTATAAAAGACCGGAGTTTTCCCCACCCGGTCTTTTTTTTACTCTTTTGAGCCTTGTATCACGCAATATTCTTTTAAAAAGCATTCTGTACACTTCGGATTTTGTGCCTTGCATATTTCGCGCCCGAACGTGATAAGCTGTAAATTCCAAAGTATCATATGATCTTCCGGAAGCTCTTTCATCAAATCCCGCTCGATTTTAACGGGATCGGAACTTTCCGTCATCCCAAGCCTCTTTGAAATTCTTTTCACATGCGTATCAACAACAACCGACGGGATATGATAAACATTTCCCCTGATTACGTTTGCGGTTTTACGTCCCACGCCCGGAAGTGCGGTTAGGCTCTCGATATCCGCCGGCACCGTGCCTCCGTACTTTTCCGTAATAACTTTTGCCGTCAAAATTATATGCTCGGCCTTTGCCCTAAAAAATCCGACAGGCTTTATTATTTCTTCAACTTCACCTTGAGAAGCCGCGGCAAGCGCACACGCGTCCGGATACTTTTTAAAAAGCTCCCGTGTAACAACATTTACCCTTTTGTCGGTGCATTGCGCCGACAAAATCGTTGCGACAAGAAGCTCATACGCATTTTTGTATTCCAAAAAACAATACATTTCCGTACCATACTCACGGTCCAGAATATCAAGTATCTCTTTTGTGCGTTTTTTGGTCATCGGCATTTTCTCTCTAAAGCTTCTTAATAAAGTTTCCTCTCACCTTCACGCTTTCGTCGATTATCACAAAGGCGTGCGGATCGATTGACGTAACGATTTCGATAAATTCGTGTTCCTCATACTTGTTTATGCACGAAACAAATATATGCATATCCTCGTGAGTGTATGCGCCGTATCCGTTCCACATCGTGACGCCGCGCCCGGTTTCTTCCATAATGCGCTTGTCCACACCTTCCTTTTTGGTGAAAATCATACAGCTCATCGTAATGTTTTGATAATGAATCTTATCAAGCGTTATCGTAAATGCAACCATTACGATAACCGAATACACAACCGTTTCCACATCAAAGAGGAAAAGCAAAATCACATACAAAAACGTGTTGAATATTCTTGAAACCTTGCCGACAGACGCATCCGGACGTTTTTTTGACATATATACACCCACAATGTCAAGTCCGCCGCCGCATCC
>CAZZFV010000047.1:5390-14853 GCA_964653855.1 uncultured Lachnospiraceae bacterium | reverse complement strand
CTTTTACGATACGGCGGTCATTGCACCGAAGGTGAGCCCAAATACCGACGGCTCAGACCCGGAGTCATGCGATGACGTGAGATATATAGGAATGCGTTTTGCGGTCGGCGACGATGCAATTGCGATAAAGTCGGGCAAAATGTACATGGGAATGAAATACAAAACTCCCGCATCAAATCATTTGATCCGTAACTGCCTTATGGAATATGCTCACGGTGCCGTTGTGCTCGGAAGCGAAATGTCGGGCGGAATTCGTGACTTAACCGTTTCACAGTGCTATTTCAGTCATACAGACAGAGGCTTAAGAATCAAGACACGCCGTGGGCGCGGAAAATATGCGGTTGTTGACGGTGTCGAGTTTTCGAATATCAAAATGGAAAACGTGCTTACTCCGCTTGTTATCAATATGTATTATTATTGCGATCCCGACGGAAAGACGGAATATGTGCAATCGCGCGAAAAACAGGCGGTTGACGACGGCACACCGTATCTCGGAGCGTTTAGCTTCCATGACATCGAATGCGTGGATGCGGAGTGGGCTGCGGGCTATTTCTTCGGACTTCCCGAAATGCCCATTAAGTCGATAGACATTGAAAACATGACATTTACGTTTAAGCAGGATGCGGGGCACGGTTATCCCGCAATGATGAGCAACATTCCGGAGTATTCAAAGGCGGGACTTATTTTTAATAATGTAGGTACCGTTCGTATCAAGAATGTGCAAATGACGGGCGAGGCTTCGGAAGAGGTTGAACTAAATAACGTTCAAAATGTTGTAAGAGAGTAGGAATTCCCTACATTATGTTTTATTGAATTTAAAAAAAAATTATGGTATCATTCGTAAGATAAAGATTTATTCTTTATCTTACTTTTTTATTGAGGGTTAAGAAGAGTTAACCCGGGAGCAAATATGGCATATTTTTATGAAACGCATTTGCATACGTGTGAAGCAAGTGCATGCGGGGTAACACCCGGGAAAGAGTACATTAAGGCATATATAGACATAGGCTATGACGGAATATTTGTGACCGATCATTTTTTTAACGGAAATTCGTGTGTTCCCGTAAATCTCCCATGGGAAGAAAGAATAGACCTTTATGCACGCGGGTTTGAAGCGGCTGCGGAAGAAGGATATAAATACAATTTCAAAGTTTTTTTCGGAATGGAAGTAAATTTCCATGGGGATGAGTATCTCATTTACGGTCCCACAAAAGAGTGGTTAAAGGCTAATCCCGACATAATGCGTTGGTCGCATGACGAACTTCGCATAAAAGTGCATGAAGCGGGCGGAGTTATGGTACAGGCTCATCCGTTCCGCGATCGGGGATATTTGTCGGGAGTTTATGTGCATCCTTATCAATCTGATTTGTTTGAAGGATACAATCTCGGAAATTCGGATTACAGCGATCAATATGTGTTTACTTTCGCAAAAAGAAACGGGATTTTGATGACGAGCGGTTCCGACATTCATAACGTAAAAAACATAGAGAAGAACCGTGGCGGAGTGGGATTTACGACACCGCTTGAAAGCGCAAAAGACTATGCAAAAAGGCTTTTAAGTGCAAAAGAATCGATTCCGCTTGTGAGAGACGATATTGAACAATATAATGAATCGATTTTAAAATTAAACGATTCAAATTACGGATTTATAACATATCGTGACCGCATGAACGCGGATACGAAAAACACGGTGTTTAATAGTCCCTTGTTTATTGCGGACAGGCAAGACAAAATAGTTCCTTATACAAAAGACAACGTATTGGAGGTTAGGTTATGAAGGTGTGGGTGATTGTTGTAATTATTGCGGTGATTCTTTTGATTGTGCTTATGGGGCTTATTTTTTCGTTCTTCGCAAAATATGTTTCGATGCCCGTAAATGATCTTGAACGCAGCATAAATTGGGAAAAGGAACACAAGTTTTTTAGGAATTTCGATAAAAGAGACATTACGGAATATATCTTAAAAAGCTTTGACGGATATGAAATCCATACGTATTTTGTTCCGAATCCCGATTTTAAGGATTCCAAAAATTTTGTAATTATTTCGCACGGATACACGTCGTCGCATTACGGCGCTTTGAAATACTTAAACAAGTGGATGGAGCTCGGGTATAATTGCGTGATTTACGATGACAGATTTCACGGAAAGAATTTGAAGTCTTGGAAGAAGCCTTGCACGCTCGGAGTCAACGAGGCAAAAGACCTGATTACGGTAATAAACGACACATACGCGCGTTACGGCAACGATATTTATCTCGGACTTCAGGGTGAGTCGATGGGATCGGCATTGCAAATTACGGCACTCAAATATAATCCGAGAGTTCACTTTATCGTAAACGATTGCGGATTTGCGGAGCTTTATAATGTGCTGACAGGCAGACTCAAAGTCATTTTCCACCTTCACAACTGGATAATTTGGCCGGCAAGCTTTATGTGCAATATAATTTTTAAATGGAGCTTTTTTAAGAACCGTCCGATCGATTCGCTCAAAAACAATACGGTTCCCATTTGTTTTGTTCACGGAGCGGACGACAAGTTTGTGACTCCCGACAACTCTTTCCGTATGGCAGCCGCAAATCCCGCATATTCGGAAATACACATATTTGAAAACGCAAAGCATGCGGAAACGATGCTTGTGGATGAAGAAAGATATTTGGGAATACTTAAAAACTTCTTAAATACGGTTAAGGACATAGAGGACGGAAAACGGGAAAATAAGTCCGATATTGATTTTATGAAAGAAATGAAAAAGTACGGATTTGAAAACAGGGATGTGCTTAAATAGAATTATACGTGTTTAAAACCTAAGATGCACTTAACCGGAATTATATCGATGTCGGAAGCAGTACTTAATACAAGCAGATATTGAAAGAATTTTCTGAAAAATATACACAAATCAGAAAATATTACGAATTAAAAAAAACGTCTTTTCTCTGTTGACAAGGCGTTTTTTTGGTGGTAAAATCTCATTCGTTCCTGTTGAACAGGGAAATGCGGAAATGCTGGAATTGGCAGACAGGCATGACTAAGGATCATGTGGTCCCAGACCGTGAGGGTTCAAGTCCCTTTTTCCGCATTATTTTTTTTCTGTTGTCATGTGAGAATATCACATGATTTTTTTTATGCCCGAAACCCTCTATTTATGCGGGTTGTAAACCCTCGACGCTGCTTTAATTTACCGTCTGATATATGCGGGCGGCTATCTATAAAAATGTGGTTTTGGGGTAGTAATTGGGGTAGTAATTGGGAGTGGTAAATCGGTGAACGGATAATAATAGCTATGGTTGACACGGATTTACCTGATAGGTATAATGAAGAATATGTCCGGAGCACATTCTCGTCTCTCCGGATAAAATCCTTCGGAGGAAAATAATGGCAAGACATACCGAAAAAGCAATACTCACGGTTTTTGAAGAAATGCTTGAAGAAATGCCCTTTGATAAAATAACCGTGCTTGAACTTACAAAGAGATGCGACATAAGTCCAAACACCTTTTATTACCATTATGCGGATATATACGAACTCCTTGAGTACTGGTTCAACGCAAAAACAAAGGACTTTCTTGCGTCGCGCCCGAAGGGAGAGGGATGGGAATGCACATTAAAGGCAACGTTTATGACGTTTACCGAGCATCCCGATCTTGTTTACAATATTTATGAGTCGTTGTCGAGAGAAAATTTGGAGAGATATGTGTTCAGTTCGGCGGAAGGCGCATTTTTGAATCTTGCGCGCGAAAAGACGAAAGGTACGAGCATAGACGAAGAGACGCTTACAACGATTTCGGATATTTGCTGTTATGCGATAATCGGTCTGTTCCTAAAATTTTTGTGGAGCCGCATGACCATGAATATCGAAAAGTCGATAAATCAGATAAGCCGTGTCATAAATGCTGCCATAGAACTTTATATGACAAATGCTTTGATGGGAATAAATATTTTTGAGTAAATCTCTCAAAATGCTCAAATTTGCGTAGAAAAAAAAGTTTTTGCGTTTTTGCGAAAACTTTTTTTTTTGACAGTTGAACGGATATTCATATCATGTAAAATACAGACATGCTTGAAATGCCACATGCCTGTATTTTTGTCGTACGGTAAAATTTGTTTTTTGTATGATAAAAAAGCTTCGCGGAAATTCGTTTTGAATACGCGTGTGAGAACATGGTAAAGAGGATTTGGGCACATTAAACCACAAAAGGAGAAAAGTTATGAGACCGGTTAAGATTATTACAGATTCATGCTCTGATATGAGCGCCGATTTAAGAGAAAAATATGATATCGATTATGCCAAGATGTTTACGGAATATGAGGGAAAGGAAACTCCCGCAAGCCTTGACTGGGAATATTATACACCTCAGGAACTTTACAAAATAATGCGTGACGGAAACCGCGTGCTTACGACACAGGTGCCCGTTCAGGAATTCCAAAGAATCTTCACGAAGTATGTCGAAGAAGGATATGACATTGTGTATGTCGGATGTTCTTCGAAGCAGTCGGGCTCGGTAAACACGGGACACGTTGTCGCAAAGGAACTCATGGAAAAGTATAAGGACGAAAATGTTTCGATTTATTCCGTTGACTCCTTAAACGCATGTCTCGGTGAGGGACTTGTTGCGATTCGCGCGGCAATGTACCGCGATATGGGATATGACGCAAAGAAGGTTTATGAAAGCACGATTAATGACTTAAAGAAGGTAAATCAGTATATTACCGTTCACTCGCTTGACGCATTAAAGAGAGCGGGACGTGTTAAGGCATCAGCAGCATTTTTCGGTAATCTCCTCGGTGTTAAGCCGATACTCATTGCCGACAAGGCAGGTTATCAGGTGCCTGTAAAGAAGGTTAAGGGCAGACTCGCATCGTTTAACGAAGTTGTAAACATGATGAAGGAATCGATCGTAAATCCCGAAGAACAGACAATCTATATTGTTCATGCGGATTGCGAGGATGAGGCAAAGGAACTTGAAAAGCTTGTAAAAGAAAACATTCCTTGCAAGGATACGCATATTTCCTATATCGGACCCATTATCGGTGCTTCGATCGGACCCGACGCAATCGGACTTTTTGCATACGGCAAGGAAGTTACTTTTGAGGGCGGTAACTAAAATCGGAGGTTTATTTTGGGTTTTAACCAAAGCCTGAAACTTAAACTTTGGAGGAAAAAATGGAAACAAGAGAGTTATCCGGTGAACTTTATTCAACACTTGTAAAGGGCGGAGCGGCAAACTTAAGAGCAAACGCGAAGATAGTAAACGATCTCAACGTTTTCCCGATTCCGGACGGAGATACCGGCGAAAACATGACACTTACCATATCGGGCGGCGTAAATGCGGCACAGGGAATGAAGGATAAGTCCTTGTCCGAAACATCCGATACGATAGCAAACGGAATGCTTCTTTCGGCACGCGGAAATTCGGGAGTTATTCTTTCGCAATTCTTTTCGGGAATCGCAAAAGGCTTTACGGGAACGGAAAATGCCGATGTAAAGACTGTGGGATTTGCGTTTAAATCGGGAGTGCGCCGTGCGTATGAGGCTGTTATGAAGCCGACCGAAGGAACAATGCTTACGGTTATGAGAGAAGCTACGGATTATGCGTGTGACAGAATAACCGACGACAGCACGATGGAAAGCTTTTTTGAAGATGTTCTTGCGGAAATGAACAGGTCATTGCAAAGAACACCCGAGCTTCTGGACGTCCTTAAGGAAGCGGGAGTCATAGATTCCGGCGGTCAGGGACTTGTTTATATCGTAGACGGCATGAATAAGACGTTAAAGGGCGAAGAAATTGCGGACAGCGCGGTGAGCTTCGGCGCAAAAAGCGTGGATACGTCCAAGTTTACGGCAGATTCTGTGATGGAATACGGGTATTGTACGGAATTTCTTCTTCAGCTTCAAAAGTGCAAGGTTGACGTCGATAATTTTAAAATCGATCCCATTCTTGAATTTCTTAACACAATCGGCGACTCGATTGTTGCATTCAAGACCGGAACGATTGTAAAGGTGCATGTGCATACGATGACTCCGGGCAAAGTTTTTGATTTTTGTCAGCAATTCGGTGAATTCCTTACGATCAAGTGCGAAAATATGACCGTGCAGCACAACGATACGATAAAGGAAGCGGATAAGGACGACAAAAATAAGAATTCGGCTCCCAAAAAGAAGTTTGCGCTCGTGTCCGTGTGTGACGGAGCGGGAATAAAGGAAGTGCAGAAAGCACTCGGCGCGGATGCGGTGATTGACGGCGGACAGGGCAACAACCCTTCGTCGGAAACATTTATAAATGCGTTTAAGGAAGTAAATGCGGAAACGATTTTTGTGCTTCCCAACAACTCGAATATCATTATGGCAGCGGAACTTGCGGCGGAAATGTACAAGGATTCCGATGTGCGTGTGATTAAGTCGAAGAGCATCGGTGACGGTTATGCCGCACTTCAGATGCTTTCTTATGACAGCAACGATGCGGATACGATAGAGAAAGAGCTTACCGACGCAATGCAAGGCGTTGTGACGGGACAGGTTTCACGCTCGGTTCGCGATGCGGTTATTGACGGAATAGACATTAAATGCGACAATTATATAGGCTTTTCGGGAAAGAACATGCTTGCGTCCGCGGAAAACAAGATCGACACGGCAACGGAAATGCTTGAAAAGCTTGACGCTCGTCATCATGAAGTTCTTATCGCAATTTACGGAAATACGGCATCTCATGAAGAGAGAAAGGAATTTGCGCGTGCGGTGAAGGAAAAGTTCCCGCATACGGAGCTCTACGAGATAGACGGATGCCAGGATGTTTACGACTTTGAATTGATACTTGAATAATGTATAAAAAGGATTTTTGATATGGATACGGAACTCATACTCATATTTGTCATATCCGGAATTTGTGCATATTTAATTGCGGGAATAAATCCCGCAATTGTTTTGTCACGGCTTATTTATCACGAAGACATACGTGACAACAAGAAGGGCAGCGGAAATCCGGGATTTACCAACTTTAAACGCGTATACGGGCTCAAATGGGCAATTGTCGTAATGCTGCTCGATATAGGAAAATGCGTTTTGATTCTTTTTGTCAGCGGAATTTTCTTTAAGAATTATCAGGAAAAAGCGGGACTCGATTATAATCTTTGCCAGATAGGATATGCCTATACCGCGCTTATGGCGTCGATAGGGCATGATTTCCCGGTGTGGTACCGTTTTAAGGGCGGAAAGGGATTTTTGGTAAACATTGCCGCACTTTGGTTTTATGACTGGCGTGCGGGACTCGTGGGAGTTGTCATACTTTGTTTGTTCCTCTTTACGTTACATTATATGTCCGTTGCAACGATGCTTGCAATTTTGTCCGCTCCCGTTGTGCTTTGGATTGTGGGTGCGGAGCCGGTTGCGATTGTATTGTCGTTTGTGTCCGCGGTGCTCATGATTGTAAGACACAGTGAGAATATAAAGAGACTTATAAACGGAACAGAAAAGAAATTCAGTTTCAGGAAATAAAAAGAGGCGAGACCTTGAACACAGTGGTTCAAATGGGCTCCTGCCGGCAATAAAAAGGCTCCGAGTTTTAACTCGGAGCCTTTTTATTATCGTGCAGAAGATGGGACTTGAACCCACACTCACTTGCGTGAACATGAACCTGAATCATGCGCGTATGCCAATTCCGCCACTTCTGCGTACACTCGTAACGACGATTTTATCATTGCGTTTCGGACTTGTCAATCTAAATATTTTCTTACCGAACTAAAACAAACACCCCAATAATCCGATATATATAGTGAATAAGAAGAAAGGACGGCTGTATTTACTGCCGTGCGTGAAAGCTTATGAAAAGACGGTTTACCGTTCTCATGACAATAATGATAATTGCCGGAATCACGGCTTGTTTCGGTATATTTGCGCAAAATAAAAACGAATCGAAGGAAAATAATAACGATGCGGCATATGTGATGTATGAAACACCTACTCCGATTCCGTTAGCGATAGTCGACAACGAAAGAGCGGAACGCACGTTTTATGAGGCGGGGCTTACGGGCGCGACAATCAAGAGCATGGCGGCAACACGTACTCCCACTCCCACACCCACCGAGCCTCCCGTATGCGTAAGCATTACGGCAACCTATACGGGCAGCGAACTTGTTGTGGGCGATGAGGTGGATAAGCAGGACATAACCGTAAAAGCAAAGTTTTACAACGGTTCAAAATATTTTACCGAAACGGTTTCTGGCTTTGAAATTTCCGATCCCTATCTATATGAAGTGGGAGAAAATGAGATTGTTGTTTTTTATGAAGGCGAAGAGGCAACAATTGTTGTTAAGGCAAGGGAAGAACTTGAAATTGTAAGCATCAGCGCAAAATACAAGGGTGACTCGATAATTGTTTCGAATGCGATAAATTTAAAAGACATAGAGGTTTACGTAAATTACAACTGGACGGACAGAAAATCGGACAAGGTCACAAATTTTACGATTGAACCGGAAATCGTCGAAGATGTGGGAAGAAACGAAATATATGTTTATTACGGAGAACTGGATCCGGTTACGATTTATGTTACGGGTATCGCAAAAAAGGTTACCGGGGTTACGGCAAGCTATATCGGAGAACCCGTGTATGTGGGCGATTATGTATCGGAAGACGACATAGAGGTGATTGTGACATACAATGACGGCTCGGAAGACACTGTTGACGATTTCAAAATGACCGGTGACCTTATAAATTCGACGGGAACAAACTATGTTGTCGTAACTTATAAGGGATACGTAAACAAAATTGCCGTCACCGGTATCGAAAAGGATCAAACGCTTCAAAACATATTCAAAAATTATAAGACTTATGCGGATGCGTCAAGCATTGTGCGTCTTCTCATAAGCAGAAACAAGCGTGCGGAAAGTATTGATGTATCTTATGTGAATTGGGAAGAAATAGACAATTGCGTGAACCGCGTTTTTAATACCGACAATTACCTGGGATTTGAAGTTACTTATACCGATCCCGAAGCAATTTTGGAATTTCCTCTTTATTGCTGCGTAACGCGCCCCGATGATTTCCCCACGGAGAACTTCGGAATTTATTATTCTCCCAACAAGAAAACGATTATGGCGCGTGTTGTGGGCGAATATATAGATGATGACGAAAAGCAATATGTTTTTATTATGGAAGAGCCCGGAACTTACATAATGGTTGACGAAATCGACGGAAAGCTTGTAAGTTCGATAAATGTCGAAGAAACGGAGATTACGCTCAAAACAAACAGAAATTATTCGCTTAATCCGACGGTGCTTCCCCAAACCGCAACAAACCGTGAGGTGACATATTATTCGAGCGACGAATCGGTTGCAACGGTTTCCGACAAGGGAAAGATAAAGACTCTTACGCCCGGCGAATGTGATATTTATATAGAGGCACAGGACGGAAGCGGTGTGCAGGAAATAGTTCATATTACGGTTACGGCAAAATAAAAATATTCACAGTTTGCG
>CAZZFV010000047.1:2208-5290 GCA_964653855.1 uncultured Lachnospiraceae bacterium | reverse complement strand
AGAATTCTTAAAGCATATACCGAATTTGCATATTGCGAAGTTTGGGAGGTTGTGTTATGGACAGAATCATTACGATAAGCAGACAGTATGGCAGCGGCGGACGTGAGATCGGCGCAAAGATTGCCGAAAAATTCGGAATTCCTTTTTACGACAACGAGCTTATAACCCGTGCGGCAAAGGAGAGCGGATATTCGGAAGCGGCATTCGCAAATGCCGAAACAAAGGCCACAAACAGCTTTCTTTATTCGATAGCCATGGGAATGAGCGCATACGGAAATCAGGAAGGCGGATTCGGACACCTGTCTCTCGATGACAGAATTTATCTTGCGCAGTCGGATGTCATCAAAAAGGTTGCCGACGAAGGTCCGTGTGTTATTGTCGGAAGATGTGCCGATTATATTTTGAAGGACAGAGACGATGTTGTGCATCTTTTCATATATGCCGACATGGATTTCAGAAAAGAGCGCGCAATGCGTATAGACGGTGTTAAGCCCGACAAGGTTGACGAAGTTATCACCAAAAAGGACAAGCGCCGAGCGAATTATTACAATTACCATTCGGGCGAAAAGTGGGGCAAGGCAACAAATTATCATATGTCAATAAATTCAAGCTTTGTGGGAATCGACAATACGGTTGACTGTTTGGTAAATTTCTTAAACAAGCTTTGATATGTTGATATGGAAATACATTAGCGCAAGGATGCTTTTGATTTTGAGTATTTCCGGGGTAAAATGATATAGAGTTTTGGTCGGTAGGGTTCACACGGAGGTGAGTTATGCCGCTTCTCAGCATATACAACAATTTAATACACGGGTATGTAGGGAAGCGTCAAACGAGGTTTGATTCGCATAAGCTTTCGGAGTTACGTGCGCTTTATGCAAGGCTTCGCGACAAAAATTCCGAGCAGCCTCTTTACAAAATCGATTTCAGCGATGAAGTAAAGGAATTTGCCATCAAATTAAAGGAAAAGACGATGGATATTGCGGCATCGGTGAAGGAACTGGGAGCCGATGATTCGACAAGCGTTTTTGAGCGCACTTCGATTGTGTCGGACGATCCCGAAAGCGTGGCGGTTGATGTGCTTGACGGATCCGACATCACGGATTTTGACGAAATGCACGTGACGGTAAAAAGTCTTTCCGCACCGCAGATAAATGAGGGAAGATATGTTCCGGAAACGGAAAATCCTTTGCCTGCAGGTCAATATACTTTTACGGCGAATATAAATGATAATAGTTTCGCGTTTCGTTTTAATGTGTCCGGAAACGATTCGAATTATGAATTGCAACGGAAGCTTTCAGACTTTATAAATAAGACCAATGTCGGGCTTAAGGCAAAGTTACTGTATAACGATGAAGAAGCATCTTCCGCAATTTATCTTGAAGCCCTGAAACACAAGGATTCGTATGAATTTAACGACACAAAGTATCCGGATGATACGGATACGGGAATCGTGAATTTCTTCGGATTAAACAACGTAAAAAATAATTCGAGCGTCACGAATGTCATAATCGACGACAATATTTATACGCTTGAAGGCAGGGAATTTACGGATGCGATGGGGATTCATCTGTCATTTAAGAGAGTGACGGACGCGCCTGTCACAATTCAAAAGGTTTGTGATGACGAAAAGGTATACGATAAAATATCCGAGTTCGTGCAAAATTACAACAATTTGTATAACGATGTCAAATCGGAATCGGCAAAACGGACCGCGGTCAAAAAGTTGATGTATGGCTTAAACGGATTTGTTTCAAAGTTTGACAATGTATTAAAGGAAAACGGAATCGAGGTTTCGAATGACGGACTTAAGGTAAATCGTGATTCGTTACGTGCCGCCGTAAAAAACGGGACACTTAAAAATCTGTTTTCGGTTGATTCAAGCTTCGCAGCCGGATTTATGGATAAGCTTACCGATATGACTCTCGATCCGATGGAATATGTCGATAAGACGATTATCGTATATCCGAACACGAAAAATCATATGGCATATAATCCTTATATCACATCGGTTTACAGCGGAATGATGTATAACAACTATTGTTAGACGCTTAAAATTATGAATAAGATTCATAAAAAAAAGAATACGATAATCGGGCTCACTGCCGTTTGTTTGGCGGTGAGCCTGTTTGTGCTTTATGAGTTTTGGGCACCGAAAAGCTTTTTGCATCTTATGACAGATAAAACCGAAAATTCGGGAGATACGGGAAAATCGGGAAATACAGAAGATTTTGATGATTCCGAAGGTGAAAAAAAGAGAGAGGATTCAGAAGACTTGGGAAATCAAGAAAATGAATCGAACGAACAAAATCCGGGTGATACAGACATTGAAAAAGAAGATATTAAAACAGATAATAACGAAGTGATAATTGCCCTCATAGATACGGGGGCGGACACGGAGTATGCGGCGATAAGCGATTATATATGGAAAAATCTGAATGAAATTCCGGGAAACGGTGTGGACGATGACGGAAACGGATTTGTTGACGATTTGTACGGATGGGATTTTTATAACGATGACAATACAGTTTTTCATGACATAAGTTATGATACGGGCGACGAAGAAATATCCGAAGATGCGCACGGAACGAAGGCGGCCGTCACGATTGTTGGGATTCTTAATGATATTTTGAATGAGGAAGCGTCGGACAATAATTTGAGCACGGAAGTGTCGGACAATAATTTGAGTCTCAAAGTTAAAATTATGATTTTAAAGGTGAACGGCGGTAAAGATTCCGCAGGGATTTCATCGGATGCCCTAAAAGCGATAAGATATGCCGAAAAAATGGGTGCGGATATTTGCAATTTGAGCTGGGGCACATACGAATATGACAAATATCTGGCGGACGAAATAAAAAATTCGAATATGCTTTTTGTGTGTTCGGCGGGAAACGACGGGACGGATAATGACCTTACACCCGTGTATCCGGGGGCACTTTTATACGATAACGTGATTTCGGTTACGGGATGCAAAAAAACGGAAAACGGTTATGTTGTGACCGGAAACAGGGGGAAAAAAACTGTTCAACTCTGTACGGAAGACGAAGAAAGCGATAACGTGACTCGTGATACGCAATACGAA
>CAZZFV010000047.1:0-2108 GCA_964653855.1 uncultured Lachnospiraceae bacterium | reverse complement strand
AATATGAAGTTGAAAATTACGATATGACCGGAACGTCGTTTTCGGCGGCAAAGGTTACGGGATATATTTCGGCGCTTACGGCGGGACTAAATATTACGACAAAGGAAGCAAAAAATATTCTTATAAACGAATCGGTGTCGGTGAGGAATATCGAAGGCGTAAAATACGGACTTGTGAGCACGGATACGGTAGCGGCTTATGTGAGGGAACATGTAACAAATGATAATTGATGAAACAAAAAGGCTTATTATAAGGGAAATAAAAAAGGAAGAGGCATGTGCTGCATCGGAATACTTTAAAAATGTGATGGGAAACAAAGAGTTTTCCAAGGAAATGACATACGCTTACATAGATACGGCTTACGGATTTTACGGTTACGGATATTGGGGATTATTCGAAAAGGAAACCGGGAATTTTGTGGGACTTGCGGGATTCAGAGAGGGAAGCGTTCCGCTTGAAATAGGATATTATATTGCGCCTGAATATAGGATGATGGGATACGCAAGCGAAGCCGTAAAGTCGTTACTCGAATTTGCCGAAGAGGATTTTTTGTGGGTTTTATCGGAAAAACCGGCGGGGGTAAGAGTTACCGCAAATATGCTTATGACCTATTTATATAACGGTAAAGTGCTTGTGTATGCAAAGACCGAAAGAAAAAATTCGGCATCCGTTGCAGTGTTAAGGAAAAACGGATTCGTGGAATGTGAGGAATTTTTCAGATGAAAAAAGGTGAAATTTATACAGGAATCGTAACAAAACTTCTTTTTCCGAATAAGGGAATCGCAGAATGCGAGCCCTATGAAATCGACGGGAAGATAACGGAAAGCGAAAAGTGCGTCGTAAAAAATGTTATTCCGGGACAGATAATTCGATTTCGTGTCACAAAGAAAAGACACGGAGAGTGCGAAGGCATATTAATCGATGTCGTAAAAAAAGCGGATTCGGAAATTATTCCGAATTGCAGTCACTTCGGAAAATGCGGCGGATGCGCATATCAGTCGCTTTCATACGAAAATCAGCTTAAGATCAAAGAAGAACAGGTGTTTGAACTTTTATGTCCTACCGTAAAATATGATTTGAGAGACCAAAAAATCTACGCGGGAATTAAGGAAAGCCCCAAGCGTTTCGGATACAAAAACAAGATGGAATTTTCTTTCGGAGACGAATTTAAGGGCGGGGAATTGAACTTGGGGCTTCACAAAAAGGGCTCTTTTTACGATATTGTGGACGTGTCGGGCTGCCAAATCGTATGTGAAGACATAAGAAAAATCGTGGACGCGGTTTTGGTTACGGCAAGAAATCAAAAGCTTACATTCTTTCATAAGGTTCAGCATACGGGATTACTTCGTCATCTTGTCGTAAGGCGTTCGGAAAGCACAGGAGACATCCTGGTAATGCTTGTTACGACGTCTTATGAAAAATTTGATATCGATGTGTTTACGGAAAGCCTTAAAAACTTGAAACTTGACGGGCAAATTTCGGGATTTCTTCATTGTATAAACGATTCGCCCGCAGACACGGTGAAGGCGGATGAACTTAAAACCGTATTTGGGCAAGACTTCTTTTACGAATCCGTTCTCGGACTTAAATTTAAGGTTACGCCGTTCAGCTTTTTTCAAACAAATACTTTGGGGGCGGAAGTGCTCTACAAAACGGCACGTGATTTTGTGACGGATGCGATAGGTGAGGTAAACGGCGAAAAGCCCGTGATTTTTGATCTTTATTCGGGAACGGGAACGATTACACAGCTACTTTCTCCCGTCGCAAAACATGTTTATGGTGTGGAGATCGTCGATGAAGCGGTAAAATCGGCTGTTGAGAACGTTAAATTAAACGGGCTTACGAATTGCTCGTTTCTCACGGGTGATGTCTTAAAGGTGCTTGACGAAATAGAAGAAAAGCCTGATTTTATTGTGCTTGATCCTCCCCGTGACGGTGTTCATCCGACGGCATTAAAGAAGATTATAAATTATAACGTTAAAAATATGATTTATATTTCGTGTAAGCCGACGTCGCTCGCGCGTGATTTGCCCGTGCTTCATGCGGCGGGATATGAAGTAAAACGCCTCGCGATGGTTGATATGTTTCCGTGGACCGCAAATGTGGAG
>CAZZFV010000046.1:0-15054 GCA_964653855.1 uncultured Lachnospiraceae bacterium | reverse complement strand
AGGTTGTAGCCGAAATCTGATGATTTAAAGCTTAATAAATATTTATCCCCGGTGTAAAAAGCACCGGGGATTTTTTTATGGGAAATAAAAATCGTTTCCCGACAGAATCAAAAACCGTGATTTTGAATTGACTTCATGTGTTTCGTCCGAGTTTCCCTTTTGTTTATAAATTAAGTATAATTTATGTCTAATATCTCGGGTATTTGTTTGCATAAAATTCCCAAAAGTGTTAAACTTTACGAAAATATCAACTTTGAGGAGGGACAGTTATGAACAAAAAAATCAAGTTCAGATTACGTGAAAGAATCTGGCTTACGGTTCTTGTGACGGGACTCATCACAACCTTTACGCTTGCGCTTGTCACAAGCAAAAATTCTAAAGATTTACTTCAGAAATCGGTTGAAAACAACATGTTGAACGTTGCGCTTGCATACGGTAATTATGTTGAGAGCAGGGGAGAAATGACCTACAGAGAGTATTACGGTCTTCTTTCGGACGTTACGATTTCGGGATACGAATCAAGTTATGTATATGTTGTCGACAAAAACGGAACGATGCTTTATCACCCGACGCAGACAAAAGTCGGTCAGTCCGTCGAAAACGCGGCGGTAAAGGGCCTTGTTGAGAAAATCGCGGGCGGTGAAAAGCCGGATCCCGATGTAATAACTTATGAGTTTAAGAATGTGGACAAGATGGCGGGATATTATGTTACGGATGAGTATGATATCGTTATCGTAACATGTGATCTTTCGGAGATTACGAGCTCGACCAACGGACTTACGGGTATTCTTGTATGGCTCGGATTTGCATGTATTGTTCTTTGCTTCTTCCTCGGTACAATCGCAAGTAAGGCAATCGCAAGACCTTACCATTTGACTGTTGACGGAGCAAACAGAATTGCGGAACTCGATGTTTCCGAAGACCCGGGCGTTATGTCGCTTTGCGGGCGTACGGATGAATCGGCGGATATCTCACGTGCCCTCAACGGTGCAAGATTAAAATTAAACGAAGTTGTAGCGGCACTTCATCAGGAAAGCCAGATTCTTAAGGATGACAGCTTTAAGATTAAGGACAGCGCACAGAACATATCAAGCGCATCGGCAGACAACTCGGCGGTTACCGAAGAGCTCAGTGCCGGCATGAACAGTATTGCGGATACAACCGAAAAAATCAGAGACAGAGTAAATGACGTAAGCAAGCAGGCAACGGAGCTTGATAATGTGGCAAACAAGAGCAAGGTTGCGACGGAAGAAATTTTGGAGCGCGCAAAGGGTCTCGGAAGAGAGAGCCGCGAAGCTACGGAAAAAGCCGAAAAGATGCTTGAAGAAATGCAAGTTAAGGTTTCGGAAGCCACAAAGAAAGCCGAAGCCGTTACAAAGATTACATCGCTTACCGACACAATTTCGGAAATTGCCGATCAGACAAGCCTTCTTTCGCTCAACGCTTCGATCGAAGCCGCTCGTGCGGGTGAATCGGGACGCGGATTTGCGGTTGTTGCCGATGAAATCGGAAAGCTTGCGCAAGACAGTACTTCGGCTGTTCAGGATATCGTTGAGATTGTCGGCGAAATCAAGAGTGCCGTTGACGACATGACAAGCGCCCTCACATCGATCGGAACATTCGTAAACGACCTTGTTAAGAAGGAATTCGGTGAATTCGCAAGAGTCGGCGAGCAATATGTTGACGATGCGACAACGTTCGGAAATACGATGGAAGGCTTCATCAACGAGGTTGATACACTTAAGAGCAATGTTGAAGCAATCACAACGGCAATCGGACAGATTAACGATACTCTTCGTGAGACCAACGTCGGTGTAGGTGAAATTGCCGACAGAACATGCGAGATGGCGGATGCAACGGCCGGAATCAGCGAGATGATCGTTGAAATCGATGACAGAGCGGAATCGCTTCTCAAGACAATCAACAGATTTAAGCTCGGCTGATATAAAGGTGCGATAAAAAGCTTTCAAAGAAAGAGCAGAGAGCTTAGGCACAATTAAATATGAGAAAAACAAAAAGAACGACGGTGTGAGTGCTGCCGTTCTTTTTTTGATTTAAGATTCTCTTCGGTTTTGGGAAATTTTTATGCAATGTTTATTTTTGGACATGCTTATGCTAAAATGTGCACATGAAAAATTGCTTTAAAAAAAGAATATCGGGTCTTATTTTCGGACTTTTTATAATATGTTTTGCGGCGGGATGCGGGACACAAGGAAACACAATGCCTACACCCACCCTAGGAGTAAATTCGGATACAGAGGAAAATATTGTGCCGACACCTACCAAGGCGCCCACCGGAACGAATGCCGGTGATATCCTAAATTCCACACCCACACCCGGTTCAATATCAGGTGACATTACACCTGAGTCTACACCCACACCCGGTTCTACATCAGGTGACACTACATCCGATCTGACACCTACACCTGTTACGACACAGGAGTCCGACACCGTTCCGCCCGTGATTACGGGAGTAAAAGACATTAGGGTTAAGGTAAACGGGACGATTGCTTACACCGTGGGCGTTTCGGCAACGGACGACAGCAAAATCGCGTTTTCTTTTCGCGGCGACAACGCGAATTTAAGAGTTGACAATTCGCTTGTCGATTTGAGCACGCCGGGAACCTACGAAATCACATATTATGCCATAGACAATGCGGGGAATGAAGCAAGTGCGACAGCGCATGTTTTTGTGTCAAAGGTTTCGCCGGACGATGTTGACGCACTTGTAAACAAGGTGATATCCGAGATTATTACGGATGACATGACAAAATACGAAAAGGCGAAAGCGATTTTTGATTACGTTCACGGAAGCATTACCTATTATGAGAAAAAAGGCGAGGATTACCTTGAATCGGCATATTACGGGCTGCATGACCGGCTCGGTGATTGCAATGTCTTTGCGGCAACGTCGAAGGTGCTTCTTGATGCTGCGGGAATCGACAATATCGACATAAAAAAGGATCCCGACAACGGCTCGCCGCATGTGTGGAATCTTGTGAACACGGGTGACGGCTGGTATCATTTTGATACGGTTGTGTGGCATTATGAGACGGCGGATATAGACGCCCGCGACTCGGGGATCTTTATGTGGACAGATGAAAGAATACAGTCATCAGGCTCAAGAGCGGTCAGAAATCAACACGTATACAATAAGGATTTATATCCGGAGGTTATGTAAGGTGCGTCTTACCGAAATTTTGGAAAAAACAGCAAAAGAATATTCGGGAAAACGGGCATTTACGGATTTAACCGAATCGGTGACGCATGGTGAACTTTTGAAGAACGCAAAAAGAGGCGGAACTTTTATTTCCGAAAACGGGATTTTTAACTTGCCCGTTGCCGTATTTATGAAAAGGTCGGTCTCTGAAATATGCGCTTTTTTTGCCGTGTTATACAGCGGCAATCACTATGTTCCGATTGATGCGGAAATGCCAGCCGCGCGTATAAAACTGATTTTTGAAAACATAAAAACAAGGCTTATTATATGTGATGAAACCACCGAAAAAATCGCAAGGCAAATTTGTGATGAGGACGAAAGCTGCAAATGTGTTTTGTGGGCGGATATCGTAAAACAGGAAGTAAATGAGCAGGTGTTGTCTATGGCGGCAGAGAAAGCGTCGGACACGGATCCCGCATATGTACTTTTTACGTCGGGGTCGACGGGGATTCCGAAAGGCGTTTGCTGTACTCACAAAAATGTTGAGCATTACATCCGTGAATTTGTGCGTGTCATAGGAATAAATCATGACACAATATTCGGTGAACAGGCGCCGCTTTACTTTGACGCGAGTCTTAAGGAAATTTATTCATGCATTTTTACGGGAGCGGAAGCGGTAATTGTTCCGAAGGAATATTTCATGTCGCCCGTAAGGCTTATCGAGTTTTTGAACGATCAAAAAATCAATACGATATGCTGGGTCGTGTCTGCGCTTACGATCGTGTCGGGGCTTGGGACATTTGACGCGGTTACGCCAAAATTTCTCCATACGATAACCGCCGTCGGAGAAGTTTTTCCGGTAAAATCTTATGTCGCGTGGAGACACGCGTGTCCGGACGCAAAAATATTTAACCTGTACGGACCCACCGAATGTACGGGTGTGAGCACATATTATGAAATCCCGAGGGATTTCGGGGAAAAAGATTGCGACACCGTGATTCCGATCGGAAAGCCGTTTCCCGGCACGCGAGTTTTTTTGACCCTCGAAAACGGAAATCCTGAAGAAGATGCAAATCTTCCCGGTGAAATTTGCATTGCGGGTCCGGGCGTGTCGATGGGGTATTATAACGATCCCGCACGCACTGCGGAAAGTTTTGTGAAAATTTCGGACATAGCAAGTGATGAAGCCAAAACAACAAGCGGCGAAAACGAAACAACAAGTGACGAAACCGAGACAATTTACAAAACGGGTGACATAGGCTATTTTGACAAAGACGGAAATCTTGTTTTTGTGTCAAGGCGTGATTTCCAAATAAAGCACATGGGGCACAGGGTGGAACTCGGCGAAATCGAGCGAAACGTTATGGATATTCCGGAAATTACGGAATGCGCATGCACACATAATGCGGAAAACGACAAGATATGTCTTTTTTATACGGGAGAGATTGAAAAAGACGCACTTACGCGTGCTTTAAGAAATAAGCTTCAAAAATATATGCTTCCGAACAAAATCGTGAAGCTTCACAAAATGCCCCACACAAAGACGGGCAAGGTTGACAGGAAAAGATTGAATGAAGAAGAGTGTTAAGCGTGTTTTGAAGCTTCTTACGGTTGCGGCATTTTTGGGGCTTTTGATACTTTTGCAAAAGCTTGTTATGCCGAAATACATGGGAGAAGTGAAGGAAGGCGCATTTATAGCGGAATATTATGAAGATGAGTCATATCATGATGTAATAATCTTAGGCGATTGCGAATCATACGAAAACATAGACACGGTGTACCTTTGGGAGCACTACGGGATAAATTCGTTTATCAGGGGCAGCGCACAGCAGCTCGTGTGGCAATCATATTATTTGCTTGAAGACACACTTAAATACGAAACACCAAAAGTTGTAATCATGAGCGTGCTTGCGATGATGTATGACACGCCGCAAAGCGAGGCGTATAACCGCATGACTCTTGACGGGATGAAGTGGGGCATGCCGAAAATCAAATCGATATTCGCCTCAATGACGGAAGACGAAGAATTTATCGAATATGTTTTTCCGTTACTCAGATATCATGACAGAATTTGGGAGCTTGATGCGGACGATTTTAAGTATCTTTTTAAGAAAAAGACGATATCCTATAACGGATACTACATGAGGGCGGACACGAAGGCGGCGACGACTTATCCCGTCGGGATGAAGTTAGAGAATTACAGTTTCGGCGAAAATGCGTACAAATATATGCGGATGATTGCGGAACTTTGCGCGGACGAGGGGATAGAGCTGATGCTCATAAAGGCTCCGAGCCTTTATCCTTATTGGTATGACGAGTATGAAACGCAAATTGAGGAATTTGCGGCGGAATACGGAATAAAATATATCAATTATCTTGAACTTGCGGATACGCTTGGGATCGATTACAACACGGATACGTATGACGGCGGGCTTCACTTAAATGTATACGGCGCAGACAAGCTCGCAGAGCACCTCGGAAACACACTCGCAACCGAATACGAAATCCCCGACAGAAGCCTTGAGAGCGACCTTGCGGAGGCTTGGGAACAAAAATATTTAAGATATTATAACGATATTGCCGCGCAATTAAAGGCGGAAGCGGAAAATAAAGAAAATGCCGGGGATAAGCGGGCGGATGCTACACCGACACCTACAGTGGCACCTACCGAAATACCGGAAGATTTAGGCTTTGTATTTAAATATAAAGACGCCGAAATCGCGGTCGATATGAAGGCGGACTCGGTAATCGCGCTTCTTCCTGAATTTATTTCAAAGTTTGAGGCTCCGAGCTGTGCCTTTGACGGAATGGATATCATTTATAATTACGGAAGTTTTGAAATAAACACATACCGTATGGACGGAACCGATTATGTGGCGGCGATTGTGTTAAAGGATGATCTTGTTGAAACTGCGGAAGGAATCTATATAGGCTGCACCGTTGCGGATGTAAAAAATGCTTACGGTGACGGAGAAACCCAAAACAACGTGATTTCGTTTAAGAAGGATAATATGACGCTTAAAATATTTGTGTCGGATGCGGGAACGGTAACGCAGATTCAATATCTTTCCGATGCATATGATACCGGAAACGGGTGATGCCAAAGAAATTTATGGCTTTTGCAAGCGCCGTCATTTCAAACGGACAATTTGGCGGTAATGATGTCCGTATTTGGCGGTAATACCGACGGTGATTACAATAAGAAATGAGGATAAAAAATGCACATCAGGGAAAATGACATACTTATTATGCTTAAGGAACTTCATCCGGATATAGATTTTGAAAGGGAAAAAAATCTGGTTGATGATGAACTCATCGATTCGTTTGATGTTGTAAGCATCATTGCGGAGATCGGAGAGAGGTTTGACGTTACGATCGGTGCGCGTGATATAACTCCCGAAAACTTCAATTCGGTAGAAAAAATAGCTGCGCTCGTTCAAAAAGCTGCGGACGCGGAAAGGTGATAAATGTATTTTACCTCCTATGAATTTATAGGCTTTTTGACAATAACGGTGTTGCTTTATTATGTTGTGCCAAAAAAAGCGCAATGGGTGATGCTTCTTGTTATGAGCCTTTTGTTTTATGCGATAAACGGACCGAAAAACGTGATATTTATTGCTTTTTCGTGCGTAACGGCGTATTTTTCGGCGCTTTTTATCGAGAGTAAGACAAAACACCAAAAGAAAATAAAAAACGATTTGAGCCTCCCAAAAGAAGAGAAAGACAAAATCAAAGCGCACGACAAAAAGATAAAGAATATCGTGCTTTTTGTTACTGTAGTTTTAAATGTTTCGGTGCTTGTTGCGGTAAAGGAAAGCAATATCTTAACGGTGCTCGGAATTTCCTATTATACGCTGAGGACAATCGGGTACATTGTGGATGTGGCGCGCGGAGACGTTTCGGCGGAACAAAATTTTTTAAAGCTTCTCCTTTATCTTTCGTTTTTCCCTGTTGTGATTCAGGGACCGATTACGGACTATGGGCGGCTTACGGAATCCTTGTACGCTGAGCACAGGTTTTCTATAGAAAACTTTGAAACGGGACTCATTCGTGTGCTTTTCGGATTTTTTAAGAAGCTTGCGATTGCGGACAGGGCATATACGGGAGTTGCGGCGATTGTTGAAAATCCCGATACCTATAACGGCGCATGGGTGCTTGTCGGCATGCTTTTGTACACAATCGAGCTCTATGCCGATTTTACGGGCGGAATCGATATCACAATCGGAATTTCCGAAATGCTTGGAGTAACCGTGCAGGAAAATTTTAACCGTCCGTTCTTTGCGGTTTCGTTA
Organism: uncultured Lachnospiraceae bacterium; assembly: GCA_964653855.1. Lineage (GTDB taxonomy): Bacteria > Bacillota > Clostridia > Lachnospirales > Lachnospiraceae > RGIG3528. Next base: position 7,602 of record CAZZFV010000046.1, on the reverse strand, counting down.
AAAGATTATTGGCGCAGATGGCATATTTCGATGAGCGAGTGGTTTAAGACTTATGTTTTTTATCCGATTTCCGGAAGCCGGCTCATGCGTAAAGCGCTCAAATCAAGCAAAAAGCATTTTGGCGAAAAGATAGGGAAAAAAGTGCCCGTTTTTGTGGCGTCCGGCTTTGTGTGGGCGATTACGGGGCTTTGGCACGGGATTAAGCTTAATTATGTCACATGGGCAATGCTGCATTTTTTGATACTCATGGTGTCGGAAATTCTGGAGCCCGCTTATGCCAAGTTTCACAAAAAATTTAAATTCTCAAACACTTTCCCCTATCGGATTTTTATGAGCATCAGAACCGTGTTTATCGTGAGCGTGCTCATGCAATTCGATATATTCACAAGCGTGCCCGTGTACTTTTTAAGGCTCGTATCAGTGTTTACCATAGGTAAGTGGGGAGAAGTGATGCAAGGCGGATTTATCGAGCTCGGGCTTACAACAAGCGACATAATAATCATATTAGCGGGATGTGTGATTTTGTTTACGTTGAGCATCCTAAAAGGCGACGGCGACAGGATAAAAGAATGGTTACAAAGTCATACGCTTGCGAGACCGGTTATTTGCATGGCAATATTTGTATGTGTGATACTTTTTTCGAAGTACGGCGCGGGATATGACGCCGGGCAGTTTATTTATACGAGGTTTTGACGGCGTTCTTTGCAAAAGGCTGAATGCTTTGATATAAAAAAGACTATAAAAGTTTGGGCATAGGTTCACTTTAATTGCGGCAAATGTAAAACGGTGGTATACTGTTTGCCATAAGTGTCAACCGGAAAGTAAAAATCTCACCGGTTGAAGTAAAACAAGGAAAAAAATAATTTTATATTTATCGGGAAGAAGGAAAATCATGGAAAAACAAAAAATAATACTTACGGGCGACAGACCGACGGGAAGACTTCATATCGGTCACTATATCGGATCTTTAAAAAGACGCGTAGAGCTCCAAAACTCGGGCGAATTTGACAAAATATTCATTATGATTGCGGATGCGCAGGCACTTACGGACAATTTTGATAATCCCGAAAAGGTGCGCCAAAACATTATCGAGGTGGCGCTTGACTATCTGTCTGTCGGACTTGACCCCGCAAAAAGCAATCTTTTTATTCAATCGCAAATATCGGAGCTCACGGAGCTTACGTTCTTTTACATGAATCTTGTCACGGTTTCACGTCTTCAAAGAAATCCGACGGTCAAATCGGAAATTCAAATGAGAAATTTTGAAGCAAGCATTCCCGTGGGATTTTTCAATTATCCCATAAGCCAGGCGGCGGATATCACGGCATTTAAGGCTACAACCGTTCCCGTAGGCGAGGATCAGCTTCCGATGATAGAGCAGACAAAGGAAATAGTTCACAAGTTTAATTCGATTTACGGAGAAACGCTTGTTATGCCGGAAGCTTTGATTCCGAAGAATGAGGCACAGGGACGCCTTCCCGGCACCGACGGCAAGGCAAAGATGAGCAAGTCGCTCGGAAATTGCATTTATCTTTCGGATGACGAAAAGACCGTAAAGCAAAAAATCATGAGCATGTATACGGATCCCCTTCATATTCAGGTTTCGGATCCGGGGCATCTGGAAGGAAACACTGTATTTACATATCTTGACGCCTTTTGCAATCCCGGACACTTTGCGGAATATTTGCCCGAATACAATAATTTGCAAGAATTAAAGGATCACTACACACGCGGCGGTCTCGGTGACGTAAAGATCAAGAAGTTTTTGAATAATGTTTTGCAAGAGGAGCTTGCACCGATTCGCGCGCGCAGGGCAGAGTATGAGCGCGACATTCCGGGTGTTTACGATATTTTAAAGAGCGGAACGGATAAGGCGCATGAGGTAGCCGCCGAGACGCTTCATGAAGTGAAAGCGGCGATGAAAATAAATTATTTTGACGATACGGAGCTTATTCGTGCTCAATCGGAAAAATACCAAAGGACGGAATAATGTACAGATTTTTGCTTTTTGATGCGGACGAAACAATATTGGATTTTTTAAGGGCCGAGGCAACAGCACTTAAACTCGCTTTTGAGGATGTGGGGATTGCTTACAAAGACGAATATCTTGCCGTTTATTCAAACATAAACAAAAATCTTTGGAAGAGATTGGAAAAAAAGGAAATCACAAAGCCCGAGCTTCTTAAGACAAGATTTCAAGAGTTCTTTGAAGCGGCCGCTTTGACGGGGGATACGGAAAATATTCGAAAATCATATCAAATGAGACTTGGTGAGCAGGGATTTTTGATTAAGGGAGCGGGTGAAATTATCCGTGACCTTTCAAAGAAATATGATATTTACATCATCACAAACGGGCTTAAGGAGACGCAGATGACGAGACTCGGGGCGTCCGGTCTCATGCCTTACATAAAGGGCGTTTTTATATCGGAGAACATAGGTGCCGAAAAACCGGCAGCGGAATTCTTTGACGCCGTGGAGCGCGGAATTTGCAATTTCAAAAAAGAAGAAGCGCTCGTAATCGGAGACTCGCTGTCTTCTGATATCCTCGGAGGCAACAACGCAGGGATTAAGACCGTATGGTACAATAAAAATCATGCGGAGAATAATTCTGCGGCCCGCCCCGATTATGAAATTCATGAACTTAATGAATTATATGACATTTTGAAAGAAAATTAATATATGGGGTCTTGCAACAAGACCCTTCTTTTTTTGTCAACCTCTATCCATTCATCAAGCGTGAGAGGGGTGTAATCGGAAAACATGCAAAAGCAATTTATCATGTTGCACGGAATTTGATTTTCTGAAGTTTCTTTACTGAAGGTACATTTTTGCCTCTTCGTGATATTTAAAAAATTGTTTACGAGCACCTCGTCATAGGTGTTGTGAACATGCCCATAGAGCATATAGGATTTTGGATTTCCCTTGTCGCTCAATCGGTATTGTCCGTTATAGCAAAAAATCGGATAGTGCGACAGGATAATTTTTCTTTTGTTGTCGGAAAGCTCCATATAGGGCTCGATATGTTCAAAGAGAGTTTTGTCAAATGCCTTGTCATACAGGAATCTATCGTGATTTCCGGTTATCAAATGTTTTTTTCCGTTAAGCCGGCGCAGAATTTCATTCGTTTTTTCGCCCTTTTCAAGCGAAAAATCCCCGAGTACAACCACTTCGTCCTTTTTTTTCACGCGAGCGTTCCATTTTGAAATCATATATTCATTCATCGCCTCGGCACTTTCAAATCCTCGGTTGTCCATTATTGTATTGAGATTTCCGTGATAAAAGTGAAGGTCGGAAATATAAAAACGCATGAAATTTGCCACTCCTTTTCGATAAAACATTTATTGCAAGCATTATACAATCCGGGCTAAATAAAAGAAAGGTACAAGGTGTACAATTTTTGGCATATTTTTTCATAAATTTGACCAAATGCGCAAAATGTGTTACCATGTCGCAGAAATATGCATATTAAACGGAGCGGTTATGAGAACAGCCATTGTAACGGACAGCAACAGCGGAATTACGCGTGAAGAGGCGGAGTCACTCGGGGTAAGAGTGCTTCCGATGCCTTTTTTTATAGACGAAGAATTGTTTTATGAGGAAATAAGTCTGACGCAGGAGCAGTTTTACGAAAAATTAAAGAGCGATGCGGATATCAAGACCAGCCAGCCGTCACCCGGTGAAGTGATGGACTTGTGGGACGAAGTGTTAAAGGAATACGACGAACTTGTTTATATTCCCATGTCGTCAGGGCTCAGCAAGGCTTGTGAGACGGCATATATGCTTGCGGGAGATTACGACAACAGGGTGCATGTGGTCGACAACCAGCGCATTTCGATTACGATGCGCCGTTCGGTGATCGATGCGATTGAAATGGCAAAGAAGGGAATTCCCGGCGAGCAGATAAAGGAAAGACTTGAAGCCGAAAAGAAGGAATCGAGCATTTATATTACTCTCGAAACGCTCAAATATCTCAAAAAAGGCGGAAGAATCACGCCTGCTGCGGCGGCTGTCGGAACGGTTTTGAATATCAAGCCGGTGCTTCAGATTCAGGGAGAAAAGCTTGACGCATACGCAAAAGTGCGCGGAAAAGAAGCGGGAAAGCACAAAATGCTTGAGGCCGTAAAGCACGATCTTGAAACAAGATTTTTAAGTCATAAGGACAAGATGCATATCGATGTCGCTTATTCCGGAAACGAGGAAGAAGCGAAAGAGTGGCTTAAGACCGTGCGGGAGCATTTCCCCGAATTTACGGATATTCATATGGCGCCGTTGTCACTCTCCGTATCATGTCATATCGGATACGGAGCAATCGCAATCGCGGCCGCAAAAAGTGTATATTAGGATAGGTTCAGTGAGAAAAATGTACAAGCTTATTTGTAAGGATCACAATGCAAAGCGCGGTGAATTTGTTACCGTGCACGGGACAATACAGACTCCCGTTTTTATGAATGTAGGAACGGTTGCCGCAATAAAGGGCGCCGTATCGACGGTTGATTTAAAGGAAATCGGTACACAGGTGGAACTTTCAAACACGTATCACCTTCATGTGCGTCCGGGCGACGAAGTGGTAAAGAAGCTCGGCGGGCTCCACAAGTTTATGAACTGGGACAGACCGATACTTACGGATTCGGGCGGATTTCAGGTGTTTTCGCTCGCAAAGCTCCGTAAAATAAAGGAAGAGGGCGTTTCGTTCAATTCCCATATAGACGGCAGAAAAATCTTTATGGGTCCCGAACAGAGCATGCAAATCCAGTCGAATCTCGCATCCACAATCGCAATGGCGTTTGACGAGTGTCCTTCTTCGCGTGCGGAGAGAGATTATATCGAAAATTCCGTTAACCGTACGACAAGGTGGTTACTTAGGTGCAAAACCGAAATGGCGCGACTCAATTCGCTTCCCGACACGATAAACAAGCATCAAATGCTTTTCGGAATAAATCAGGGCGGTGTGTTTGACGATATCCGTATCGAACACGCAAAGAGAATTTCGGAATTCGACCTTGACGGCTATGCGATCGGCGGACTTGCCGTAGGTGAAAGCCATGCGGAAATGTACAGGATAATAGAAAGCGTTATGCCTTATCTTCCCGAAAACAAGCCCACATATCTTATGGGCGTGGGCACACCCGAAAACATTTTGGAAGCGGTCGAAAGGGGAGTCGACTTCTTTGACTGTGTTTATCCCGCGAGAAACGGTCGCCACGGAAACGCATACACAAATCACGGAAAGATGAATCTGTTAAACGCAAAATACGAGCTCGATTCGCGTCCGCTTGACGAAAAGTGTAATTGTCCGACGTGCAAAAATTATTCGAGAGCCTATATAAGGCATCTTCTTAAGGCGGGCGAAATGCTCGGAATGAGGTTACTTGTCACGCACAATCTTTATTTTTACAATCATCTTATGGAAGAAATAAGGCTTGCGATTGAGGAACAAAGATATTCCGCATTCAAGAACGAAAAAATATATGAAATGAAGGCAGGGGAAGACTGACTTAAAAGGGGAAATTGTATTTATTCAAAAATAATTTGACTTTTGGATTTATACAGTGTACATTAGCTTAAATATCAGAAGAGAGAGGTTTTTTAAAATGAATTTTTTACCCGCATTAATTACTGAAACGGCAAGCACAAGTTCGATGGGCTGGGGCATGATAATTTTTTACGTTGTCATTATCGGCGGCGGTATGTATTTCCTTGTTATTCGTCCTCAAAAGAAGCAGCAGCGCAAGCAGGACGAGCTTATGAATTCGCTTGAAGTGGGCGACACTGTAGTCACAACGGCAGGATTTTACGGAGTTATCGTAGACAAGGTTGACGAAAATGTTGTCATTATAGAATTCGGTAACAACAAGAATTGTCGTATCCCGGTTAAGAAGACTTCAATCACGGAAGTCGAAAAAGCGAAAGATTCCGCAAAGGCGGCAAAGGAAGAAGTAAAGGATACAAAGGATAAAAAGGATAATAAGGATTCAAAGGAATCCAAATAAAAAGATGCCATAAAGTCCGCTTCGGACTTTTTGAGTAAATATATATAATTTAAAAGAGGTGCTTCCGATGAAGAAAAGGTCACTTATTCTTTTGGTTGTGTTCAGTCTATTGTGCGGTGGATGCACAAAGGTGAGAACAGATGAAGGAGGCGCCGGCAATGAAACGAGCGTGACAAATTCGGTCACGGTCGGAATAACACAGGATTTGGACAGTCTTGACCCACACGTTGCGGTAGCGGCAGGAACCGATGAAGTTCTGTTCAATATCTTCGAAGGACTTGTGAAGCCCGATGAAAACGGAAATGTATATCCGGCGGTTGCCGAGAGCTATACTGTTTCCGAGGACGCAAAAACATATACGTTTTTGCTGAGGGATAATGTAAAGTTCCATAACGGAGATGTTGTAACAACCGAAGACGTAGTATATTCACTGAAAAGGTGTGCCGGGTTCAAAGACGTGTCGGATGACAATGTTCTTGTGGAGTCGGCACTTTCTGTTATTACGGATATTTATGCGGAGAACGATAACACGGTAATCGTTAAGCTTTCGGAACCGAGTACCGAGCTTATTTATTACCTTACGTGCGCAATAATCCCCGCGGATTATAAGGATCAGGCTACGGCGCCCATTGGCACGGGTCCTTATAAATTTGAGTCGTACACGCCGCTCACAAGCTTCGTGATCGTTAAAAATGACGACTATTACGGGGAAAAGGCGAGCGTCGACAAGGTCACGTTTAAGATTTTCCAAAGCACGGATGCGGCGTTTTTGGAGCTTCTTGCGGGGACGGTTGACATTATGACCGAGCTCACGACCGACCAAATGGACCAGCTAAAAGACAAATATAATGCGGTGTCGAGCGAGTACAATCTCGTGCAGGCTTTGTTTTTAAACAACGATTTTGAGCCTTTTAAAAACAAAAATGTGCGTAAGGCACTTTGTATGGCGATTGACCGTAACGAAATCATGTCGCTTCTTTACGGTGAAAATATGGGAACGCTTATCGGCAGCGGTATGTTCCCGGGAATTTCCGAGTATTTTGCGGACGATCTCGTAAATTATTATACATATGATACGGATGCGGCAAAGAAGCTCCTTACGGAAGCGGGATATGCGGACGGCTTTGAGTTTACGATCACGATTCCGTCGGCATACGCAACGCACGTGACGACGGGTGAAATTATTGTTGAACAGTTAAAGAAAATCGGTATCACGGCAAAAATCAACACGGTCGAATGGTCGACGTGGCTGAGCGACGTTTATGCAAACAGAGATTACGAAGCCACAATAATCGGACTTGACGCAAACCTTGCGCCGTCTGACATTTTGAAGCGCTACAATTCCGACGCTTCAAACAACTTTATCAATTTTAACGATCCGGAATTTGACAAAAATTTCGCCCTGGGGCTCACGGCTCTTCAAACATCCGAAAAGAAGACTTATTACTACGAATGTCAAAGGATTCTTACGGAAGATGCGGCATCTGTGTTCATTCAGGATCCGATAAAGATTACGGCGGTCAAAAAGGGCCTGGCGGGCTACACGCCTTATCCTTTGTATGTGTTTGACGCATCAAAGCTTTATTGGGAAGAAAATTAAAATGATACAAGG
>CAZZFV010000045.1:0-15807 GCA_964653855.1 uncultured Lachnospiraceae bacterium | reverse complement strand
TTTCTGCTTTATATCGTATCAACTCTGATCGTGTTCGTATTACCCGAATACCCGGTTACGCTTCCGCCCGTGATAATTATCTTGTCGCCTTCCTCAAGGTTAAACGTCTCCTTCGCAATCTTTTTTGCGTTGTAAAAGAGAACTTCGATCTGAGGCATTTTTTCGGTCATCACGGGAGTAACGCCCCACGAAAGCGCAAGGCTTCTGCATACGCGCTCGTCGGTGCAAAGTCCTATTATGTCAACGGGCGATCTGAAGCGCGATACCATGCGGACGGTCATGCCGGAAATCGAGTTTACGACGATTGCCTTTGCGTCAATGTCCATAGAAAGCGCGCATATCGAATGCGAAATGGCATCCATTGTGTTGCGGATTCTGAAATCGGATGTATAAAAACGCTTCTTATAATGAATGTTCTTTTCCGTTTGATGAACGATTCTTGCCATTGTTGCAACCGTAAGATCGGGATACTTGCCCGCTGCCGTTTCGCCCGAAAGCATAACGGCGCTTGTTCCGTCGTATACGGCGTTTGCCACGTCCGAAATCTCCGCTCTTGTGGGACGGGGATTCGAAATCATCGATTCAAGCATCTCCGTCGCCGTAATTACGCGTTTCCCGAGAAGTCGGCACTTTGTGATAAGCTTCTTTTGGATTCCGGGAAGTTCCTCAAAAGGAATTTCAACGCCCATGTCACCGCGTCCGATCATTATTCCGTCGCACGCTTCGCAAATCTCTTCGATGTTGTCGACACCGCTCTGATTTTCTATCTTTGCGATAAGAGACAACTTTTCTCCGCCGTTTGCGTCCAAAAACTCTCTCACGTCGATCAAATCCTGCTTAAAAGAAACAAAGGAACATGCCACAAAGTCCACGTCTTCTTTGATTCCGAAAAGCAAATCTTCCTTGTCCTTTTCGCTCAAATAAACCTGTTTCAACACCTTTTCGGGGAAACTCATGCTCTTGCGATCGGATATCACACCGCCCGCAAGAACTTTACATACAACGTCTTTTCCCTTTACTTCAGTCACTTCAAAGATCAAAAGGCCGTTGTTTACAAGGATTCTGTCGCCCGGCTTCATTTCGTTTGCAAGGTCTTTGTAGCTTACCGACACGCGTGTGTCGTCGCCCTCTATGTCGTCCGGCGTAAACGTAAACGTTTGTCCTTCCGTGATCGTCTCTTTACCGTTTTTAAAAACACCGATTCTGTATTCGGGGCCCTTTGTGTCAAGCATAATCGCAATGGGCGTGTTGAGCTCTTTTCTCACCTTTTTGATAGTTTCGATCTTTTTCTTGTGCTCTTCATGTGTGCCATGCGAAAAATTGAGACGTGCAACGTTCATGCCGGCAACTATCATTTTTTTGAGCACGTCTTCTCCGGACGATGCGGGTCCTATTGTACAAATAATTTTTGTTTTTCTCATGTTTCCTCCTATTTAACAAACACAAACTTCTTGAAATATATTTCTCGTGGTTTTTCTTCTTCTACTTTACAAACACAAACTTCTTGAATACGCAAATATCGCGTGAATTGAAATTGTCTTTAAGCCATCCTGTACGCCCTGTTTCAAAAATAAAGAATATCGCGTGGATGCCCGTTACACACTTTACGGGAATTTCCGTTATACCGTCTCCGAGAGGCGTCACCGCACTTCCGATTTCCGTGCCGTCTTCCGTATCAAGTCTCACGCTTACCTTTCCCGTTTGACCGAGACCCGTGAAGCTCATAAACACCTTCATTTCGGTTTCCGAATAATCCGTTCCGAAATCAAAATACTTAAATCCGACCAAAGCACCGTTTTTGATTCCGTAAATGTTTCTTTCAAAGATATTTTCTTCCGCAACAAAACATCCGCCCTTTAACACGCATGCATATTCGGCGGGCGTTATTTCGTACGGATTAAGTGTGCCGCCGGCTCCGCCCGATGTCATTTCGGCGTAGGTAAACGTTCCGTCCGGGAGCAGCTTAATTTCTTCGATACACCCACGGCGTGACATACAGGTGTTGTTTGTCATTTTGTGATAAAAAATATACCACTTGTTGTCAACACAGCATACCGAACCGTGGTCGTTGCCGCCGGGATAAGAATCGCTGTTATCGACAATATATCCCATGTATTCAAAAGGTCCGTAGGGCGAATCGCTCACGGCATAGGCAAGGCGCGAGCCCTTCCTCGGCGAATAAATAAGATAATAGCGTCCGTTTATTTTGCGCGGGGAGCAAGCCTCAAAAAACGAGCCGTCACTCCAGTTTTTCGGAATAATGTCCTTGCGGTAGGTCCCGCAAATCACGGTGCGCATGTCGTGCGGATCCACTTCAAACATATAGGAATGCAAAAATCCGCAATAAACATACACATGCCCGTCGTCGTCCACAAGCACGCCCGGATCGATCATTGTTGCCGATTCCATGTCACGAATCGCGATTTCAGCCTGAGTGCCGTTTTCTTCGGGGCGCCCGTCTATCAAAAAGTCGTCGGGTGCATCGGGATCCGCAAGATACTTTTCCGGATGTTCCTTTAAGTCCTTTAATTGCGCAGTTGCATCATATTTTCCGAGTAAACAAAAAGGTCCTTCCGGATTATCGCTCACAGCAACGCATCCGGGCGCATTTAAGATATACGCAAAGAGATAATATTTTCCGTCTTTTTCCACAACATCGGGCGCATAAAGTTCGTTACGAGTCCAATCAACCTCCTCGCCCCCGCGTGTTTTAAAACTCACTCCGTGACACGTCCAATTTGAAAGATCCGACTTGTCGCACGACCACACTTTTAATTTAAAATCGCAAAAATCTTCGGAATCTACCCTGTCGTGCGATCCGTATACATAAATTCTGTTGCCGAAAAGTCTCGGCTCTCCGTCGGGAATATATTCCCATGCGGGCAAATATGGATTAGGCATATTGTGCTCCTTTCGAAGTTTCCCGTAAAAAAATCCTGTGTATCATTATAATACACAGGATTATTTTTTTACATATCTATTTTTGCGTTCTTTACAACTTGAATCTCTTAACTTCCGTAAAGAGCTTGTTTGCGATTTCGGTGTTCTCGGCCGCATTCTTTTCGATCGACGAAACGGCTTCCGTAATGTCAACCGTTGTGTTGCTGACCGTGGCAATGCCTGTTGCATCCTCATCGATTGCAAGGGCTATCGAATCGATCGATTCTTTTATCTCGTTCGTTCTTTCCGAAAGCTTCTCGGAAATATCAACAAATTCGTCCATAATTCCGTGAATCTTTGCGGCGCTTTCCTTATACTTTGTGCCGACCGTAAGCACGGTATCGAATCCGCTCATCGTCTCGGTTGTCATGAATGCCATGAGGTTGTTTGCCTCATTTGTGAGTGCGTCAACCGTATTTATTACTTCATCGCTCACGGCGCTGATGCGTGATGCCGCATCAGCCGAATTTTGTGCAAGCGTGCTGATTTCGGAAGCAACAACCGCAAATCCGCGTCCCGCTTCACCCGCGCGTGCCGCCTCAATGGACGCGTTAAGTGAAAGAAGATTTGTCTGCGACGCTATGTTCATGATGCTTGCGGTAAGATTTTTTATTTCCTTGACGCTCTTTGCCTGCTCAAGCTTTTCGTTTACGCTTGCGATAAGAGCATCCGCCTTTTCCTTGACGGCATCTCTGTCTTCTTCGGCCTGTTTGTAAATCTTGTCGGCGTTGTCGTTGATTTCCTTTGAAATCTTGTTGCCGCCGTCCGCCTTTTCAAATACACGACGTGTGTCTTCGTACATTTCTTCGTATGCCTGGCGCACTCTCGCAACCGCCGCCGTCGATTCCTGCATCGTTGCGGTCATTTCCTGCATCGTGCCCGAAACATCCGTTACGTTGCCGCCCGCGCTTTCGAGCGACTTAAGCATTTCAGCCGTCGATTGATTTAATTTTTCCGACTCGTCATAAACGGTTTGCATTATATCATGCATATATTTAAGCAAGTCGTTCATATGTCCCGCCATGAGTTCAAGCTCATCGCCGGAAGTTATATTCAACACTTGCGTCAAATCGCCTTCGTTATGCACAATATCGTAAATCTTGCCGGATACGACATCGATTCCCTTAAGCATAAGCCGGAGGAGAATAAAGAGTGCCGCTTCAACAACAACCATCGTAATCATAGCGAAACTGTATGCCGTCATCTTTATCGAAAAGATTGTCGACTCAACCGTGCTTGCGTCATAATCGCATCCCACAATCGCAATTACGCTTCCCGATGAATATATGGGGACAAACACCTTTATTATGCTGCTGCCGTCCGATGTCTCTTCTATCGTGTTTTTGTTGTAAGACGATCCGAGAAACACCTTTTCAAGCGTTTTGTAAGATTCATCCGTATAAAGCGTTCCGTAGGTGTTGGTGCTTTCTTCCGCTCCGTCTATCCAGTAATACACGTTTTCGGTATCGGTATACAAAACATAGGCGTTTTTGATGTCTGTGCTTTCCGCCGTCTCATTGATCGTGTCTTTGAGATTTGTGTAAACGGATGAGCTTTCACCCATCGACTTTACGACCTTTAACATCTGAGCGTCGATGCTTTCCGCCATAAGCTTTGCCGCGGATTCCGCCTGATCGCATCCCATCTCGGTCATCTTTTTTTCGACCGTATCAAGCGTAAATCCGCATATAACGGAAATTACAAGCACGATCGAAAGTGCCGAAAAAGCAACGATCTTGGTTCTGAGTTTCATTTTTCTGGTTTTTAATTTCATTTGGTTCCCTCCGTAGATTAATAAGCCCTGCATCTTAAATTACAAGATTTTTTTATCTTCCCCCAAAAACCTTGTGACTGCCGATGCTTTACGACGCCCATTTTATCACACTTTCCGTCCGGATGGCTATAATCACTTTGCCGCTTTATTAAAAAGTAAATTTTGATGCCGCTTACGTTAAATTTTCGCTTCCTTGCGTTACACTTTGTCAAAAAGTAAATTTTGATGCTTCCGCGTTAAGTTCCGCAGCAAGTGCCGCAAGCTCTTCGGAAACCGCGGTAATGTTGTCGATCGAATCCGTCTGACTGTCAACCGCCGCCATAACTTCTTCTGCCGCTGCCGCATTATCCTGTGCCTTTACGGAAAGCTCACCCATCATCTCGTGGAGTTCGTCACGGCTTCCCTTCATCTCGTTGCTCGAAAGCGAAAGTCTGTCGACGTTTTCGTTGATGTCGTTGATCGACTGCTCAATCTCGGTAAATTTCTGCTTTGTGACATTAACGCTGTCTTCCTGAGCCTTGAAGGAAACTTCCATCTCCGCCATGTTGTCGGTTGCTTCCTTTGTCTTTACAAGAAGCTGTTCGATAATCTCGGAAATTTCGGATGTAAGACGGTTTGTCTCATCGGCAAGCGAACCGATTTCACCCGCAACAACCGCAAAGCCGCGTCCCGCTTCACCCGCACGTGCCGCCTCAATAGACGCGTTAAGTGAAAGAAGGTTTGTCTGTGACGCAATATTGTTGATCGCCTTACTTGCTTCCTCGATTTTCTTAACCTGGTCGTTGTTCTCGGTGAGAGCATCTTTTACAAGCACAACCGCCTTATTTGTTTCGTCCGTCTTTTCTATAAGTTCATTGATAACGGCGATTCCCTCGTCCTTGATGTCCTTAATCTTAAGCGAGCTGTCGTGAAGCGCCGATGTGTCCTCTATCGTTGTATTTATTCTTTCTGAAAGAGCGGTGACGATATCCGTTCCCTTTGTTGTCTGATTTGCCTGATCCGTTGCGACGGTGCTCACCTTGACCATGGCCGTGTTGATTTCACCCGAACTCTCACGCACGGCAATCGTTTTTTCGGCAAGACTTTCCGAATCTCCCGAAAGTGCACCGGACGACATCGAGATTTTTTGCGCCATTTCCGTCAAGTTCTTGTGCATCAAAGCAAGATTCTTTGCCATAGCGCCGATTTCGTCTTCACGAGCCATGATAAGCTTTATCTTGTCCGTATTTTCGTCCTTTCCGAGATTATAATCGGAAATATTCTGAAGCTCGGTATCGCATGCGCGAAGCGGTGTTATAATCTTATCCTTTACATATTTCCTAAGTAATGCAAGCGTTACCAAAATAACGCAAATACTTAACACCACAATCATCGCTTTTGCGTTCGAAATCCGTCCCGACGCTTCATCCGTCGAAATTCCGCCCGCCTTTGCCACATGGCGCTCCATAAGCTTTACGGCAATTATGTATTCAAGCGTAAACCCCACAACAAGACACAACGCCATAATTTTAAGCAACGTTCCCTGTACACTTCTCTTTCTTTTTTTCATGATGTCCTCCCAAAGGTGATTGAAATTTATAATTATGCCCGTGAACATTATCCGCAATCGGTATGCTTATCCACGCTTTACGGGCATGCATATCTTTGGCATTACGACTTTTGTTTTAACCTTCACGGCTTTTTGACACTTCGAAATTATAACACCCGAAAAACCCACATTCCAAGGGCTTTTTACACAATTTTTAAAATATAAGCCTTTATTTAATCTTCCGTTAGACAATTAAATTTTTTATAAAAAATGGGGCGGGTTAAATTGCCGTTTTCTTTAATTTTTTTCAAAATTTGCTTTACGTTTGAGAACCGTTGTGAGAAAATATGAATACGATACTCAGGTCAAAAAGAGCAAACTTTCTTTTGCAAGATCAGTTATAAAAGAAAGTTCGGTGTTTTGACCCGTTATCCTGTCAAAGCGACCTTGGAGAGGGTCTAAAAAAACTACTACGTTACTTGAAAAGGAAGTGCTTGTTATGTTACCAGTTGTGTTATCATCTGCCGCAGATTCGGGATTTACCGTATGGCTCGGACTTTTTGACTACATCAATCCCATCTGCTACACAATCTTTTCGATTATCGGATTCAAATATTTCCGAAAAATGATGAAGCCGGGATTTTTTTATACCTACCTTGTAGGATGCATCATTTCGCTCATCGGCGGATTTTTTATTCCGACCATCAAAACGCTTGTAGGACTCGGTGTAATCGAGTGGAGCTTACCGGTCAGCAAGGTCATAATCGCAAATACCGGATTTTTGATCAGCGGCCCCACACTCTTTATCGGTACCCTTAAAAAATTCCGTGCCGAGGAAATTCCCGAAAACACCGTTACTGCACACAGCGTCGGTATCGGTGCCGCAAGCCTTGCTTTCTTGAACAAATTCATCGTCGGCTTCGGCGCTCTCGGAATGATTATGATTTATGTGACATGCGCAAAACTCGCAATCGAAAAGAAGCGTTATTATGCGGTTATCACACTCGTTATTTCACTTTGCGGAACACTTTTTGAATCTGTATTTTCAAACAGCGGTGCCGACTTAAATGCCGCCTGGGTTCACTGGGTAATAGAAATAGGTGCCGTAATCACCCATTTGATGCTTGTTGTGAGCGGATACCTGCTCTTTATCTATAAGGATAAAAAAACATGTACAGAATAACAATAACATTTAATGCCTATAACCAATTTATAGATAAAGCAAAACTACTTTCGGGCAAAAGTAATCGGACAATCGGAAAAACTCACAAAAAAGCCGCAATGCCTGCCGTGGCGGATTGCAAATACTCGCGCGAATTTGCGGACAAAGACGACTATTAAAAAAATGCTTCGGAAATGAAAGAGAAATTTGAATCAGACTTAATGAGCGTCGGATTTACAAAGGAAGAGATCGACAATTATACCGATGAAATCGTTCTTCCGGAGGCTTAATAAAGTTTTAATTTGACGATTTTGGCGGAGCATGTAAAATATTTATTATAAGAAAGGAAGTGAATGTTTATGCCTATAATTATCATTATCGCAATTTTATTGCTGCTCGGAAGCGGCTGGTACCGTAGACGTCCGGGCGGATTCTGGGGCGGCTGGCATCGCCCTCATTGGCATTGGGGCGGATTTTGGGGTCCGGGCCCGAGAGGTCCGAGAGGGCCCATGGGAGGTCCCGGCGGTCCCGGCGGCGGCCCCAGAGGAATGGGTGGTCCCGGCGGTCCGGGTGGCGGCCCTAGAGGAATGGGTGGTCCCGGCGGCCCCGGCGGACGCAGGTAAGGCGAATTTTTAACATCTTATGAATTCCCAAATTCGCAAAATAAGTTTTATCAAATTCAAGTAAAATCCGGCATCAAAACACGATGCCGGACTTTTTTATTTGATTTTCAAAAAAATTAACCTTTTTAGGTTGACATTCAACATTTAGTATGTTAATATTCGATTAACCACAAGAGGTTAATTATCTTATAAAAATCAAGTACTGTTACGGGGGCGTTTAATATGAGAACAAAGATAGGTGAATTCCTGACCGGATTAAGACTCAAAAACAATCAAAGATTAAAAGACATGGCGGAAATTCTCGATGTATCGTCTGCGTTCTTATCGGCTGTGGAAAACGGAAAAAAAAACATGCCCGAATTTTGGATTAATAAAATCCGGCAAGAATATAATTTAACTCCGGAAGAGGTTAATACGATGAAAGATGCCATATTGGAATCGCAAAATACCATTGCTCTCAATATAAAAAGTGCTTCTTCCGTCAATCGTGAACTCGCCGTTTCTTTTGCCCGCCGGTTCAATGAAATGGACGAGGAAACCGGACAAATGATTTTAAACATATTGAAAAACAAAAAGGATTCCGATTAATGGCAGATTATATTGTTGAACCAAAATCCAGAAAGGATATAAGAAATTATGCAAAAATATTGCGAAAACATCTGAATCTTGAGAACGAAATATACTTTCCCATAGTCGAATTGCCGGACGTGCTTTATATGATATTTCCGAATTTTTCCTATGAAATTGTCGAAAACAATGTTTTCCCCGAAAATATACATGCGGATACCGACATTATCAATCAACATATCAGAATCAAACAAAGTGTGTATGACGGTGCGTCAGCCGGGAACGGACGTGACCGAATGACAATTGCTCATGAAATCGGACACTTTTTTCTGTTATGTTTTTGCGGACTCAAATTCAAGCGCAATTTTCATGAAGAAAATATTTTACCTTATGAATCACCCGAATGGCAGGCAAAATGCTTTGCCGGAGAGTTATTAATCGATGCATCACTCGTAAAAAATATGAATTCACATGAAATAGCCGAGCAATGCGGAGTTTCCGCAGTTGCCGCCAAATATCAATATGATATTCTTCACAAATAAACATTCTGCCTCATACACGGAAAGGAGATCATTTCTTGTTCAATGATATTATTTTGATTTGTTATGCTGATTTTTTTACAGAATACGTTCTATTCGGAGCCATTATGATTTTAAAGACAAATATACTCGTCAACAGAAGCTCTATAATTGGTAACGATAAAAATAGAACATGAAAAGATGTGATGAAAATTGATTGTGTCAAAAAAAGAAAAACACTTTGAAGACTGATAGGACAATCATCAAAGCGTTAATCTCCGAATTTATAAGCAATATAAAAAATTTTTCAAAGGAGTAGATTGAAATGATTAACGGAAACATAGATGAGTTTGTTGATAAGCTTTGGAGTGGCGAAGAGTTAATCTATACCTATAGCGGGAAGAAATATTTTTCACAAGGATATCTTCTTGATAACGGACAATATCGATTCGAGTTACAGCAATGGGAGCCTGAAGGGAAAATGCTTTGGCATGTAGAAGGTCTCAGCCACCAAAAAAGCTTTGATACTTTTATGGAGCAGCCGTTCTTTGACGGAAAGACATTTTGGCAGGTTGAGCAAGAAATCGAATGGGTGGACTATTGACAACGTTTTACAACTTAATATTGATTATCCGGGAAGTGCTGTGATTTTGCGGCACTTCCTTTTTTGTACAATTAATTTCCGGGCTTTTCTTAACTTTGTTAATTTTTTATCGATATATATTATATCGATATATTTGTTATCGATTATCAAAATTTTATTGCATACGCTAAAGTTCTATGCTAAAGTGGGGCGCATAAAGGAAAAGGAGAGCGGCTTATGATTTCAAAAGCCACAATCGGCAGGCTTCTTGAGTATTATGAATACGTGGAAAAATTGCCTTACGAAACGGAATACATTTCCGCAACAAGAGTCGCACACGATTTAAATTTCGGTGAGGTTCAGGTAAGAAAAGACCTGGCCGCGATTTGCGGAAAAGGACGTCCGAGAGTCGGATATGCCGTAAACGATCTTTATATGGCATTATGCGCGTCACTCGGCAAGAATTCCGGCTGCGAAGCGGTCATTGTGGGAGCCGGAAGGCTCGGAACGGCGCTTTTCGGTTACAACGGATTCGGTGACTACGGCATCACGATAAATCACGCCTTTGACACGGATCCGGAAAAGTTTTCCCACAACATAAGCGATCTCAACTCTCTCCCTTCCTATTGCAATCTGCATCAGGTTGAAATCGGAATCATCACAACACCTGCCTCCTCCGCCCAGGAAGCATGCGACATGCTCATAAAAAGCGGAATAAAGGCGATATGGTGTTTTTCCGGATGTAAGCTCACCGTCCCCGACAACGTATATGTACAGTACGAAAATCTCGCGACACAGCTTGCGCACCTGCACCAGAAGGTAAATCAGCATATCCGTTAAAGTTAACGATATTTAAACGGACATTGCAAAAAACCGAAATCGAATACTCATTGTTTCACAAGGAGGACAAAATGGAAAACAATTTAAGACAAACGGTTGACAACGTTGAAGCACTTGAAAAGACGATTGCCCGCGTAAAGGAGGCTCAAAAGAAATTTGCCCTTTACACGCAGGAACAGGTGGACAAAATTTTTAAGGCTGCCGCAATCGCAGCAAACCACGCACGCATTCCGCTCGCAAAGATGGCAGTGGAAGAAACGGGCATGGGTGTGGTTGAAGACAAGGTTATAAAAAACAACTACGCGGCCGAATATATTTATAACGCATACAAAAACACAAAGACTTGCGGTGTCATTGAAGAGGACAAAGCATACGGAATCAAAAAGATTGCGGAGCCGATAGGCGTTATTGCCGCGGTAATTCCCACAACAAACCCCACTTCAACGGCAATTTTTAAGACGCTCATTGCTCTTAAGACACGCAACGCAATCATCATTTCCCCGCACCCCCGCGCAAAGAAATCGACGATTGCCGCAGCAAAAATCGTGCTTGACGCGGCAGTTAAGGCAGGCGCTCCCGAAGGCATAATCGACTGGATCGACATTCCGTCTCTCGATATGACAAATCTTCTTATGCAGGAAGCCGACATCATCCTTGCGACAGGCGGTCCCGGAATGGTTAAGGCTGCTTATTCGTCGGGCAAGCCCGCTCTCGGCGTAGGTGCCGGAAACACGCCCGCAATCATTGACGATACGGCAGACATCGTCCTTGCGGTAAACTCGATAATTCATTCAAAGACATTTGACAACGGTATGATTTGCGCATCAGAGCAGTCGGTAATCGTTCTCGATTCCGTATATGATGCCGCAAAGCGCGAATTTGCCGCACGCGGATGCTATTTCCTTTCTCCCGACGAAACGGAAAAGGTAAGAAAGACAATCATCATAAACGGCGCGCTTAACGCAAAAATCGTAGGTCAAAGAGCCGCTCGCATCGCCGAACTTGCGGGAGTAACCGTTCCCGAAGGCACAAAGATCCTTATAGGCGAAGTGGAAAGCGTTGAACTTTCCGAAGAGTTTGCACACGAGAAGCTCTCTCCCGTACTTGCGATGTATCACGCAAAAGACATAGAAGACGCTTTCTCGAAGGCGGAACACCTGATTGCGGACGGCGGCTACGGTCACACATCGTCGATTTATCTTAACGCAACAACCGAAACCGCAAAGCTTGCCGAATTCTCCGAAAGAATGAAGACATGCCGTATTCTTGTAAATACGCCTTCTTCGCACGGCGGCATCGGCGACCTTTACAACTTTAAGCTTACTCCCTCTCTCACCCTCGGCTGCGGCTCGTGGGGCGGAAACAGCGTTTCCGAAAACGTTGGCGTAAAGCACCTTATAAACATCAAGACGGTTGCCGAAAGGAGAGAAAACATGCTGTGGTTCCGTGCACCCGAAAAGGTATATATAAAGAAGGGATGTCTCCCTGTCGCACTCAGCGAATTAAAAGACGTAATGGGAAAGAAGCGCGCATTTATCGTTACGGACAGCTTCTTATATGAAAGCGGTTACACAAAGCCGATTACCGATAAGCTTGACGAAATGGGCATCGCACACGCATGTTTCTTTGACGTTGCTCCCGATCCGACGCTCGAATGCGCAATCCGCGGTACTGAACAGATGAATGCATTCAAGCCCGACTGCATCATAGCGCTCGGCGGAGGTTCCGCAATGGACGCAGGCAAGATTATGTGGGTAATGTATGAGCATCCGGAAGTTGACTTCATGGATATGGCAATGCGCTTTATCGATATAAGAAAGCGTGTGTACACATTCCCCAAGATGGGCGAAAAGGCTTATTTTATCGCAATCCCGACTTCTGCGGGCACAGGCTCCGAAGTTACTCCTTTTGCGGTTATTACGGACGAAAAGAGCGGTATCAAATATCCTCTTGCGGACTATGAACTTATGCCCAATATGGCTATAATAGATACGGATTTCC
Source organism: uncultured Lachnospiraceae bacterium (assembly GCA_964653855.1). Taxonomy (GTDB): domain Bacteria; phylum Bacillota; class Clostridia; order Lachnospirales; family Lachnospiraceae; genus RGIG3528. The sequence continues at coordinate 3,271 of CAZZFV010000045.1, read as the reverse complement.
ATATGACCGCTCCGCGCGGACTTACGGCAGCTTCCGGTATCGATGCGGTAACACACGCACTTGAAGCATACGCATCCGTCATGGCAACCGATTACACCGACGGACTCGCAAAGCAGGCATTGCAGACAATATTCAAGTATCTTCCCCGTGCATACGACAACGGACAGACCGATATCGAAGCACGCGAAAAGATGGCAAATGCCGCAACAATGGCAGGTATGGCATTCGCAAACGCGTTCCTCGGCGTATGTCACTCGATGGCACACAAGCTCGGCGCATTCCATCACCTTCCTCACGGTGTTGCAAACGCACTCATGATCGAGCAGGTGCTTCGTTTCAATGCCGCTTCCGCTCCCGTTAAGATGGGCACATTCTCGCAATATGACCATCCTCACACACTTGAGCGTTATGCGGAGGTCGCAGACGCCCTTAACCTCGGCGGAAAGACACCCGAAGAGAAGCTCGAAAATCTCATAAAGGCGGTAAACGACCTTAAGACACGTGTGGGAATCAAGGCAACAATCCGTGATTACAACGTTGACGAGGCAAACTTCCTTGCACGCCTCGACGAAATGAGCGAGCAGGCATTTGACGACCAGTGCACAGGCGCAAACCCGAGATATCCTCTCATTTCCGAAATCCGTCAGATGTACTTAAACGCATATTACGGCGAAAAGAACTTTAAGGAACCCGAAATGCCTACGGAAAAAGACATAAAGGCAAAGAAGCCGGATTTCTTGAAAACACGCAAAAACGGCACAAAATAATCGGAGGGAAAAATCATGAAGCTTGACAGAATAATCGCAGTGAGAAACAATAAGACAATTTATCGCGACGGCGACCTCTGCATGAAGGTGTTTGACGAGACCTATTCCAAGGCGGATATCTTAAACGAGGCTCTCAATCAGGCGCGTGTCGAGACGACCGGCTTAAATATCCCCAAAATCCGCGAAGTAACGGTAATCGACGGCAAGTGGGCAATCGTAACCGATTATATTGAGGGAAAAACTCTTGCGGAAATGATGCAGAACGATCCCGAAAATAAGGACGCTTACATAGAGAAGCTTGTGGAGCTCCAGCTTATGGTTCAGTCAAAGACATGCCCCGGACTCAACTATCTCCGCGACAAAATGAACCGCAAGATTTCGGCAACGGATTTTGACGCAACAACGCGTTATGAACTTCACACACGCCTTGACGCAATGCCCCGTCACCACAAGCTTTGCCACGGTGACTTTAACCCGTCAAACATCATAATTACGGAATCAGGCGACCCCTACATCCTCGACTGGTCGCATGCGACACTCGGAAACGCTTCCGCAGATGCCGCACGCACATATCTCCTCTTCTGGCTTGAGGGAGACATGACGGGCGCCGAAAAATATCTGAACACGTTTTGCAAGCTCAGCGACACGGCAAAGCAATATGTTCAAAAATGGATGCCGATTGTTGCCGCCTCGCAGTCGGTAAAGGGCAACGAAAAGGAGCGCGAATTCCTCCACAGCTGGGTAAATGTTGTGGATTACGAGTAAAACAACATTGAGGTCAAAAGGTATTTTGACCGTTATATCAAAAAAGCAAAACCACCAAGGAGAAGTTATATAATGAAGGTTGTAATATGTATCGGTTCATCATGTCACATTAAGGGGTCACGCCAGGTAACGGAGGAGCTCCAATATCTCATAAACGAAAACAAGCTCGGCGACAAGGTCGAGCTTGGGGGCACCTTTTGCATGGGGCACTGCGAAGACGGTGTGTGTGTGACTGTTGACGGTGCTTTTCATTCGGTAAAGCCCGACAACGTAAAGGATTTTTTTGAAAAGGAAATCAAGGCGAAGGTATGATATTTGTTGAAGTATGTATCGGAAGCTCGTGTCATTTAAAGGGTTCGCCGGAAATCGTTGAAAAATTTAACGAAATGATTTCCGCGGAACACCTTGAAAACGACATAATTTTGTCCGGAAGCTTTTGCACGGGGCGATGCAACCGTATCGGAGTCACGATTACCGTAAACGACGAAATCTATACGGGCATTACTCCCGATACGTTTTCGGACTTTTGGAAAGACACGATAATTCCGGCTTTAAAAAAATCAAACGAAACTTCTGTTTAAGTTTATTGACTTTTGTGTTAAAATAAGTTATTTGTGCTTAAGATGAGCATAAATGCGAAAAAGCGCAAAGGAGAGTCTTAAATGGAAAGCTGTCTCACGCTAAAAAAATCAAATTGTAAAAATTGCTACAAATGCATACGCCATTGCCCGGTGAAATCGATACGTTTCTCGGGCAATCAGGCGCATATTATAGAGGACGAGTGCATTTTGTGCGGTGAATGCGTTGTCGTATGCCCGCAAAACGCAAAACAAATCGTCGACGAAACGGAAAAGGTCAAGGTCCTGATACAGTCCGGAGATCCGGTCTATGTAAGCCTTGCCCCTTCTTTTATTGCAAATTATAAGGGAATCGGAATAAAAGGAATGAGAAAAGCGCTTAAATCGCTCGGCTTTACAGATGTCGACGAAACCGCAATAGGCGCAACGATCGTAAAAACGGCATACGAAAAAATGCTTGCCGACAATTCGCACGACGTAATTATCTCATCCTGCTGCAATTCGATTAACCTTTTGATCGAAAAATATTTTCCCGATCTTCTTCCCATGCTTGCGGACGTTATGTCGCCCATGCAGGCTCATTGCGCGGAAATAAGAAAACAGCACCCAAACGCAAAAACGGTGTTTATAGGGCCGTGCGTTTCAAAAAAAGAGGAAGCACAGCATTATCGTGATATTGTTGACGCCGTTCTCACTTTTGAACAGCTCACAAAGTGGCTTGCGGACGCACACATAACTCTTGAACCCGACATGGACTCAGATCCCGACACCATCGAAAGATTTTTCCCGACACCCGGCGGAATACTCAAAACAATGGCGGAACGTGTTCCGGGCTACACATATATGGCTCTTGACGGAACCGAAAATTGCATAAACGCATTAAAGGAAATAAGCGAGGGACACGTCCACAAGTGCTTTATCGAAATGTCCGCGTGCGTTGGAAGCTGCGCCGGCGGTCCGGTTATGGAAAAAAATGTTTCGAATTCTCCCGTGCTTGACTATACGGCAATCGCAAATTATGCGGGAACACGCGACTTTAAAGTCGATATGCCCGACATCATATCGGTAAAAAAATCGTTTGTCCCGATTGAAATACATACAAAGAAACCTACGGATGCGGAAATCACCGAAATCCTCAGGAAAATGGGGAAAACCCGCCCC
>CAZZFV010000044.1:13479-16808 GCA_964653855.1 uncultured Lachnospiraceae bacterium | reverse complement strand
GTTAGCATACGCCAACCAACGGAACGCGTTGTAGCATGAAAATTCGGAGTTGGCAAGAGGAAAATTGTAAATGTGAGGAGGGAAGGGAAATTTAATCCAAGTGGACATTTTAGGGTGATTAGGGTACAATCAAAGATACTAAAAAACCATGGGAGAGCGATTAGATGTCAAACCAATTTTTGACAAATTATACGGAAGTTTCGTTCCTTGATAAAATAAAAGATAATTTGCGGCATTGCAAGTCGTTTGATTTTTCGGTTAGTTTTATAAAGAAAGCCGGCCTGGTTTTACTTTTTAAGGATATAGAAGCTGCAGTGGAGCGGGGAGCGGCAGGCAGAATCATAACTTCGACATATCAGAACTTTACGGACATAGAATCGCTTAAGAGCTTTTATACATTGATGGAAAAGTGCCCGAATTTTTCCTGTCACCTTGAATATGAAAGCTTTCATGATTCGGGTTATTCGACGCTTGGGTATCATTCGAAGGGGTATCTTTTTGAATTTGATGATCACAGGGAAATTGTTATTGGTTCATCAAATATTACAAGATATGCGCTTCTTAAAAATATTGAATGGGATTTGGCTGTTTCCGATTTGTTTGAAAACGGCATATATGATGATGTAAAAAAAGAATTTGATGACAAGTGGGAAAAGACGGAATTATTAAATATTGAACTCATAAATAAATATGCTACAAGGCTTAATTTTGCAATTGAACGCTGGGATATGGATTATGATTTGTCAGCCGCAAAAATTAAACCGAATTACATGCAGAAAAAAGCGTTAAAGGAATTAAACCGTTATCGTGCAACCGGAGTAAATAAGGCGCTTGCGATTGCCTCTGCAGGAAGCGGAAAAACGTATCTTGCGGCATTTGATGCACTTAATTTTAATCCGAAGAGATTGCTTTATATTGTTCATGAAGGTTCTATTTTGAAAAAATCTCTCGAGACATTTCAGGAAGTGTTTGGGAAAAATGTAACATATGGAATATATAGCGGCACAAGCAAGGAATCGGAAGCGGATTTTGTTTTTGCAACCAATATTACCATGTGCAATACGCTTCAGCTTTTTTCAAAAAATGAATTTGATTATATCGTGATTGATGAATGTCACCATGCGGCAGCTGAAACATACAAAAAAATTATAGGATATTTTGAGCCGGAGTTTTTGCTTGGGCTTACGGCAACGCCGGAACGCCTTGATAATCAGGATGTATTTGAATTGTTTGACCACAATGTTCCGTATGAATTACGCCTCAGGGATGCCATTGCAAATGATTTGGTTGTTCCTTTTAAGTATTATGGCATTAGAGATGAACTTGTGGATTATGGGCTCTCGGGAACGGAAGAACGTAAAATGATTGCGCAGCTTGCAAATGTGGATCATTGTGACTTTGTGGCAGCTCAAATTGAAAAGCACCGTCCGCAGGGAAAATTAAAGGCTCTTGCTTTTTGCCGTAACGTTACGCATGCGAGGATGATGGCGGAGGCACTCGGCGAAAGGTATAAAACGGCATACCTTACGGGAAAAAATGATATCGGAGAACGTGTGCGGGCGTATAACGATTTGCAAAGCGATTCGGAATCACTTGAAATTTTGTTTTCTGTTGACATTTTGAATGAGGGTGTTGATATTCCGGGTGTTAACATGGTGCTGTTTTTGAGACCGACTGAATCAACCACGATATTTATTCAGCAGCTTGGGCGCGGACTTCGTAAGTATACAAATAAGACATACGTCACGGTGCTTGATTTTATCGGAAACAGTTATAAAAGAAGTGTACAGATTGCGTTTGCACTTGGTTCGCTATCGGAAAATTTTGTTATGGAAAAGAGGCTGATGGCGTCGCTTGTAGAAGATGATTTTAAGGCGCTCGGTCTCACGGAATACGGCGTTGAAATTCACATCGACGATTTGAGCAAAGAGGAAATTCTTGAATATATTGATAAAGAAAACTTTAACGCAATAAAGTATTTAAAGCAGGATTATTTCAATTTTAAAAAATATATCGGGGCTGAATTTTATCCGAAGCATGTTGATTATATCAATAATGACTGTGCGCCGGATTTGATACGCTTTATGAGTGTAAAAACCGAGGGCAGGAAAAATTGCAGCTATTACAATTTTCTTAAAGGCATAGGTGAAGAAAACCTTCCGATTTTTACAGAAAGCCAGGTCGAGTTTATAAATTATTTGTCGGGATTTTTGCCTCTTGTAAGACCACATGAATATTACATTGTAAAATTTTTGCTTGGCGGAAGCAAAACATACGATGAAATGGTAAAATATCTGAAGGATAATATAAAGGATTTTAAAATAGAAGAGCTTAATCATGCGCTTGACTTTTTGAAAATAGTAAAAAGAGACGAGAGTGCGCTTACGCTTGATGTAAAAATTGACGATCAGTTTTTGGAATATAACGAGGATTTAACAGAATACGGGCTTATACGATATTTGGCAGATAACGGCGACGAGACGGGATTTAAACTTTGGCAAAATTACCGTATGGATCAGGTTCAGTTGAAGTTACTTAAAAATCCTGCAAATAATCAGGTAGGAACGTATTATTATGACGATTTTGTCGTTATATTTGCATCCCTAAAAAAAGATTTAGATGAGGCGGATAAGTTAAATTATAAGGATAAATTTTTGCAAGCGGATATTTTTCAATGGGAGTCGATGACGAATCTTCCCGATTCTCATTTGCAAAAGCTTATAAACAGTGCGTTTGCTTATGTTTTTATCAGAAAGGTTAATACGGAAAACGGGCTTGTGCTTCCGTTTACATATGTCGGAAAAGGAAAATTAACAAATCCTCGTAAAACCGATGCGGGTAACGGAACATATCTTTTTGATATTCATATGGAAAACAGTTTGCCTGACTATTTGCAATACGATTTTGGCCTCACCTAAAGGAGGATTCTATGAAAACAATTCATGTTGCGGCGGCAGTAATTTGTTCTGCAAATCGCATTTTTGCGACGGAACGGGGATATGGCGATTTTAAAGGTAAATGGGAATTTCCGGGAGGAAAACTTGAACCCGGAGAAATGGCTGCGGACGCATTAAAAAGAGAAATAAAGGAAGAACTTGATACGGAAATTGAGGTACTTGATTTAATCGATACCGTGGAATATGATTATCCCGAGTTCCACCTTACAATGGACGTGTTTGAGTGTAAAATTATTTCGGGTGATCTTATTTTAAAAGAGCATATGGCTGCCAAATGGCTTGATAAGGATTCCCTTTACAGCGTAGACTGGCTTCCGGCGGATTTATATGTGATTGATAAGATAAAAAGAATTATGTGGACAAATATGGCAT
>CAZZFV010000044.1:5084-13379 GCA_964653855.1 uncultured Lachnospiraceae bacterium | reverse complement strand
CTCACGGACGGTAAGGCGGATATTAAGAAAATCGCGCCGATTACATTCGATCCTTTTAACAACGCCTATCATGTCATCGGTGAAAAGGTCGGAGATGCTTGGAAATCGGGCAAAAAGTTTTTGTAAGGGATTTATGAAAAACTATGGAAAACGTGATTATTATAATAATTCTTGTTGCCGCTGCGGTAGCGGGCATATTTTATGCCGTTCGCCATTTTGCGGGGAAAAGCGGCTGCTGCGGGAGCGGTGACTTAAAAATTAAAAAGAAAAAACTTTCGCATGTGGCATATAAGCGCACCTTTAAGGTCACCGGCATGCATTGCAGGCATTGCAAAGGTCGTGTTGAAGAAGTGGTAAATGACATAAAGGGCGTTGCCGGACGGGTGAACTTAAAAAAGGGCATCCTTACCGTATCTTACGAAACGGATGTTGATGACAGCGAGATACTCACAGCGCTTACACGCGCGGGATACGAAGCGGAAAAAATATAGCGAAAGCAAAGGATTTTTATATGAATACACTTGCAAACAAAGACCGCGAGGCGATTATAATCGGTGCGTCTCCCATGGGGCGTGAAAAGGAAGGGCTCATAAAGCTGCTTTTAAAGGCGGGCTACGGATCAAAAGATGAAGAAAAAAGCATAACTTGCACGGGAAACTGTAAGTCGTGTAAATCCGCGTGCGGTACGAGAGCGGGACTTAACGACATCTATGTGATGGCTGCGGACGGGGGACTTGAGTTTTTGCTTAAAAACGATATGCTTCCCGATTATTTTGTGGGGGATTTGGATTCGTTTGAAACGGAAAGCGGATTGACAGGTGAAGAAATAAACGAACTTTTAAAAAAGATTCCGCACAAAATCGTGCCTGTCGAAAAGGATGATACCGACATGGCGCTTGCGGTACAAATTGCGTGCGAAAAGGGATGCAACAAAATTATCGTTTACGGCGGGCTCGGCGGCGCAAGGATTTCGCATACCTTTGCAAATGTGCAATTGATGGCGGATTACGCAAAAAAAGGCGTTACGATGCTTTTGATGGGAAACGGCGTAAAGGCGGAGGTTATTTATAATTCGAAAAAAAATTATCCCGCAATCATGAAAGGGAGCATTTCCGTGATTTCTTTGTCCGATGTGTCACACGGTGTTATGATAAAAGGACTCAAATATGAATACGAGGGCGATTTGACAAACACGCGCGCGCTCGGAGTGAGCAATTCATTTATCGGAAAAAGGGCAAGTGTGTCGGTGGAAAACGGGACACTTTTACTTATATATGAAAGAAAATAAATTCGGCGTTACTTTAAAATTAAGTTGATAATTGATTTTTATGACGAAGGTATTCTGTTTTAAAATATATGGATCGCCATAAAGATATTTATAATTTGCTTAATCTCGATTTTTTTGCCGGTTTAAGCAAATTATAAGCTTAAAAACGCTTGTTTTTTTAAGAAAGAGCTTTTATAATTTGCTAAATCTCGTTTTTTTAACCACATTTAGCAAAGTATAAGGGATTTAAGTTAAATCCAAAAAATTTAAGGAGAAATTTATGTCAAAGAAACAAAACAAAAAATCCGTCATAAAGGAATTTAAGGAATTTATTTCGAGAGGAAACGTTGTGGACATGGCAGTCGGTGTTATTATCGGTAGTGCGTTCACGGCAATCGTTAATTCTCTTGTAAAGGATATTTTTACGCCGCTTATCGGAATAATAATCGGGGGAATAAATTTTGCGAGTCTTTCGATTAAGATTCCGGACACGACGCTTGAAGACGGAACGGTCATCATACAGGGCGCAGAGCTTACTTACGGAAACTTTATTCAAAGCATAATTACGTTTCTTCTTACCGCTCTTTGCGTGTTTATCTTTGTTAAGGCGATAAATGCGATAAGAAACGGATCTTTGTTTAAGAAAATAAAGGATGTGACGGAAGGAGAACAGGAACCCGCACCCGCTCCCGAACCGCCGAAGCCGTCGAACGAAGAAGTGCTGCTTACGGAAATCAGGGATCTGTTAAAGAGCCAGAATATGGCAGCGCAAAAGCCCAAGAGTTTCTTTAACCGTAACAGAAACTTTAATAAGGGCAACAATAAGGATAACAACAAGGTTAACAATAAAGACGGTAATACGGACAATAAGGGCAGTAAAGAGAATAAGAATAATAGGGATAAGGAAAAACAAGTTGATGCCGGTTCGGAAACAAATATAAATAAAACCGAATAAATTGGCGGGAAACAAAAACGATCGCCGTAGGTTTTCCTTAAAATTCAAGTACAAACTCTTTAATCCTTCATATGCAAACCCAAAAAGAAAAACTCTCGGAATTTTCAAAAAAGAATATTTTGCTTACCGAGCTTGCATCGCTCTTTCGTATCGATTATGCGGATACGAAAGAGCTTTATGCGTGTGTGACGGAGCTTACTCGTAAAGCACTTATTAAGCCCGTTTTGTCATCCGGAAAAATCGCGAATCTAAAATATCCCATGTATAAAAAATATAAGATTTGCGTGACGGACGCGGTGAGTACGGAAGACATGAAAAAAATTCTGTCTCTCCATCCGCTTCTCACAAAAAACGGATATTTAAGCAAAAATCCGAAAGCGTATAAGGAAAACGAAGAACTGCTCGATATGCTTTCAAAATATCTTTTTAAGCGTTACGGAAGAAAATTTAAGGCTCTTAAGGGATGAATTTGATTCGTGCAACGTCAGGTTTATTTCGTGTACCGAAAAGAAACGGGGAGCTTCGGAAAATCTCACGGAGTTTGGTAATGCACCTCTTAGAAAAAATGAAATAGGAAGCGAATTTAAGGAAAGAATTTCGGAAGCAAAGCGGGAAATAAATGAAGTTACGGAAGAAAAAGAGGGCTTAGAGTCGGAAAAATCTGTACTTTCGAAAACCGATGACAGGGTTACGCTTTCCCTTGAAACGGAAGTGCCGGAAAATACGGGCACGTTACCCGTGACCGAGCTTTCAAAAGACGTTGTTACGGAATGGAACGGCTTAAAGCGTGATTTTGACGGTTCAAAAGACAATTATTTTGCCGCAAAAGAAAAATTAATGTCGATGCTTTGTGACACAAAGGCAAAATTTGACGGACGTGTGCTCTTTGAAATTACGACAAAGCTTTCGGATATTTTACGGCTTTTTGATTATTCGGGAGTGAAAAAAGAACGCTTAAAGAGTGTTTCCGAAAGTATCCTCGCGATGACGGATTCCGTCAACAAAATAAACAGCAGGATAGAAACGGATTTAAGGGAAATCGAAAACGATTTTAACGATATCGTAAACCAATGCATGAACCAGGGACGAAGAATGTATCATGATTTGCGCGCGATTGCAATGAGTTCCAAAGCGCAGGTGTTTGCGAATAAAGCCCGGGTTCAGATGCTTAAGTTTGATTTGCCGGAAGAAAACGCATTGTCCGAAGAAGCGGGGAGAGCCGCAATAGAAGCGGAACTTACAAGCGGCGCAAACGAAATAAGGGACATGTTTATAAAGGGCGTCGAAGACAGGGAAATTTTGAAGCGTGCGAATAAGATTGTGTCGAGCGAACGGCTTTTGCACAAGTTTATAAAGAAAGATTCGATTTCCGTTAAGGTGTATAAAATTGATATGACGTCGGAAAATTCGGTTTATAAGCGCTGGGAGGATGCCCTTACGGAAAACTCGGGTGCTGAAAAATTTGTCGTATTTTTTGCGGTTGTGCTCACTCTTATGAATTATACAAGGTCGGAAGCCGGAGTGGTAAGTAAAAGGGCAAAGAGTGTATTGATACTTGATAATCCGTTCGGAAAAATCACATCGGCGCATCTTTTAAAACCTATGTTTGACATAGCGCGTCACTTTAACGTGCAGCTTATTTGTCTCTCGGATATCAACAAGAGTGATGTCATAAATTGCTTTGAGTGTGTGATAAAGCTTGTGATCAAATCGCAAAGCCTTTCGAATTTTGAAATAATGACCCATGCGGGTAACGAGACGATAGAACACGGATTTTATAAGGTGATGAACGGACAGATGAGTTTGTTTTAATGTTTATTTTGGCAATTGTGTTCAGACATTAGATAAAAACCGGGTGTGAAGCTTTAGGCCTCACACCCGGTTTTTTGGTGAAATTGATTACTTTTTGATTTTTCTTTGAACAAGTTTTACTATCTCGACAATCGGGATTACGATGTCTGAAAGTGTGAGTGTTGAGATGTATTGTTTTTGACGAGCGTTTCAGGTTATTTGACGTATGTAAAAAATATATGTTATAATGATAACCATTGGAAAAGTATTATAGGATGTATGAATGTACTGTTTGATATGCGTCTGTTAAGGCTTTATTTATTGTATAGAGAGTACTTTATAAAATAGTGAGGTAAGATAAGTATGAAAAGGCGGACGTTTTTTCTTTGTGTTGGTATTATAATGCTTGTGATTGCAATAGTGTTTGTTGCTTATGCATTGTCCAATCCTCAGGCATCGTTTGATCTACCGGGTTACGTTGTGTATGCTTTTTATTTGACATATCTCGTTGTTATGGTGTTAATGTTTATTTTGGCAATTGTGTTCAGACATTAGATAAAAAACAGGTGTAAAGCCTTATGCTTCACACCTGTTTTTTGGTATTATTGTTTTGAGACAGCGCGCTTGCTTGTTTTACTGCTGTTTTTGATATCTCTCGGGGTTATGCCGGGTTCACCGTTTCCTGAAACTTCAATATCAATACCTTGGCTTTTGTATGCGGCCCATACGAGTTCTGAACAATACCAATCGGTTTGCCCTGCCTCAGTGTCTTTTTGAAAATCTAAACGATAGCTCGCACCAAGCTCGTTGCAACAGAAAGCAACTGCATTTGCAATGTTGTCGGAGCTTGCATCAGTTACATGCATGATAGTTACCTTTTTTTCGTCATATCGAGTATCATCTAAAATGCTTCTTACTACACCAACATCTATGGCTTCGATTAAACGAATATATCTATTTCCGTTACTGTCTGTGCAAATGTCTTCAACGATGGCAATATGACCGGAAATTCCGAATCCTCCGGTCGCTTCAAAAATGATATCACCTTTTTGGACTACATCAAGAAGATTATATTTGGTATAAGTTGCTTCTGTTGGGCACGATGTCCCGGTATTGTAGTAATATTTACCGGAACTACTTGAATTACTGCTGGCCGGTTGAATGACGTGGAAAAAAGAATTATCAAAATTAGAAATATTTTCACCACTGTAAATGGCAGTGAATTCTTCATGGCCTATATCAAGAGATGTTTGTTCGTTGTTGACGTAGTTCATAATGTTGTTGTTTGTTGTGTAAAAATAATCGTCTTTCGGAGTTGTATTATCGGCAGCAAGGACAGGAGTTGAAGATATAAACCATATTGCGGCATTTGATAAAATGATAAAAAATATTCTTTTTATACTTATCATGGGTAAATACTCCTTTTGTACGTCGAAAGTGAAAATAAGAATGCTTTATTTGTCATTTATTTCATAATGGCTTTTTTTAAAATATAATAAGATTGGTGCTTCTTAAATTGCATTATTATTTCTTGATTTTTCTTTGAACAAGTTTTACTATCTCGACAATCGGGATTACGATAATCGCGAGTGCGAGTGCGGTGATGTATTCCTTAAATCCGATCGAAGTAAATCCGAAAGCCTTTGCAAGGAAAGGAATTTCGAGTACGCATGTGGTGAGCACAAGCGATCCTATCATTGCAAGCCACAATACCTTGTTTTGTTTCTTTAAGGTAAATACGGACTTTCTTTGTGAACGAAGGTTAAACGCGTGGAAAATTTCGCACATGGACATTGTGAGGAATGCCATTGTCATTCCGTGATTCGATACTCCGTTAGGCATTGCGAAGTGTCCTACCTCAAACGAGTTTCCGATGATATAGGAAGCAAGTGTGAGTACGGTTACGAGTATGCCCTGGTAAATAATGTCTCCGAGCATTCCGCCGGCAAAGATGCCTTCTTTTGAATCACGCGGAGGACGGCTCATGGTGTCGGGTTCCGCCTCTTCAAGTCCGAGTGCGAGAGCGGGGAAGCAGTCGGTTACAAGGTTGATGAAAAGCAGGTGTACGGGGTTAAGAAGCGTAAAGCCCATAAGCGTTGCGCTGAATACACCGAGCACCTCGCTCATGTTTGAGGCAAGAAGGAACTGGATTGCTTTTCTTATATTGTCATAAATTCTGCGTCCTTCGTGAACGGCAGAAACGATTGTTGCAAAGTTGTCGTCGGCAAGTACCATGTCGGCAACGTTTTTGGTAACGTCGGTTCCGGTAATTCCCATTCCGACACCGATGTCGGCGGATTTTATCGAAGGAGCGTCGTTTACTCCGTCGCCGGTCATTGCGGTGATTTTTCCGAGCGATTTCCATGCCGTTACGATACGTGTTTTGTGTTCGGGCTGAACTCTTGCATAAACGCCGTATTTTTGAACGGCAGCGGGAAGGTCGGCGTCCGATATGTCATTAAGTTCCGCACCCGTGATTGCCTCCGATGCGTCTTTAATGATTCCGAGTTCCTTTGCGATTGCGACTGCCGTATCTTTGTGATCGCCCGTAATCATTATCGGACGGATTCCCGCACTGCGGCATTCGTTTATTGCGGCCTTTACTTCGGGACGAACGGGGTCGATCATGCCTGTAAGTCCGATAAATGTTAAATCTTTTTCAAGATATTCGGATGAGTTGTCGGCGGGCTTGGTATCCCAGTCGCGCTTTGATGCGGCAAGTACTCTGAGTGCGCGGTCCGCCATCGATTTGTTTGCGGTTTCGATTTCGGCACGTTTTTCGGGAGTCATCGGGAATTCTTTTCCGTTTTCGATGTACTTCGTGCATCTTGAAAGAATTACGTCGGGACCGCCCTTTGTGTATTGTACAAATGAACTGTCGCATTTGTGGATTGTTGACATCATCTTGCGGCCCGAGTCAAAAGGCGCTTCGTCGATTCTCGGCGTTGCGGCTTCGAGATCCTGCTTTTTAAGACCTACGGAGTAAGCGTAATTTACAAGGGCACATTCCGTGGGCTCGCCTTCCGCGACGTTTTCGGTGTTTAAATTTGCGTCCGAGCACAGTGCCATGGCTGTTGCAAGGAGTTTTTCGTCACCTATGTGATCGACAACGGTCATCTTGTTCTGGGTGAGCGTGCCTGTTTTATCGGAGCATATTATCTCGGTGCATCCGAGTGTTTCAACGGCCGTAAGACGGCGGATAACCGCGTTTTCTTCCGACATCTTTGTGACACCGATCGAAAGCACGACAGTCACAACCGTCGCAAGTCCTTCGGGAATTGCGGCAACGGCAAGCGAAACGGCAACCATGAAGGTTTTAAGGATAACGGCGAGTTCGAAGTTACGTTCCATCAAAAGGTTGAACACAAAGATGAATACGCATATGAAGAGCACCATCTTGCTGAGCATGCGTCCGAGTTCGTCGAGCTTCTTTTGGAGAGGAGTCTGTTCTTCCGCGGTATCCGCAAGTGCGCCAGCGATTTTTCCCATTTCGGTGTTCATTCCCGTGCCCGTGATAACTGCTCTGCCGCGTCCGAAAACAACGGTTGAACCCATGTAGCACATGTTCTTTCTGTCACCGAGCGGAATGTCTTTTTGTGCGCCGTCGAGACCGAGTGCTTCGATGCACTTGTTTACCGGAACGGATTCGCCGGTAAGAGCGGCTTCTTCTATTTTTAAAGATGCGTTTTCGATTATTCTTCCGTCTGCGGGAATTGCATCGCCGGCTTCAAGGATTACGACGTCGCCGGGAACAAGCGAGTCCGCATGTATAACGGACATCTTGTTGTCACGCATAACTTTGCATGTGGCGGCGGTCATTGTCTGTAACGCCGCTATCGCTTCTTCCGCCTTGCTTTCCTGTACCACACCGAGAACGGCGTTAAGGATAACAACGGCAAGGATGATGATTACGTCTGCCCATTCGTTTTCGCCGGACAACATTCCGGTAAGTGCGCTGACACCGGCCGCAATGATCAGGATAATAAGCATCGGGTCTTTGAGCTGCGTGAGAAAACGCTGCAAAAGTGTGGGCTTTTTGGCTTCGGCAAGCTTATTGGGCCCGTATTTTGTGAGGCGTGCACTTGCTTCCGCTTCCGTAAGTCCGTTTTCCGTGGAACCGAGGTCTTTTAAAACCTCGGAAACCGATTCCGAGTACTCTTTGTTCATTTGATACCCCCTGTTGGATGTGAAAAGTTGATTGGTTAAATTTTGCAATGTCAAACCATTATATACCTAATAAAATTAAAATCCATAAACTTTTGAATAAAAGATGTACTTTTTT
>CAZZFV010000044.1:0-4984 GCA_964653855.1 uncultured Lachnospiraceae bacterium | reverse complement strand
ATATACCTAATAAAATTAAAATCCATAAACTTTTGAATAAAAGATGTACTTTTTTGGTTGATGTCGTTTGGTAAGCAGAGCGCATCCGGCATAAACTCCGGATGCTATGCTTACTCCCGTAAAAAAAACAAATCCCGGAATTGTTATGGAATTTAAGGTGGGAGGGAATGCGGACAAAATAGCGGATATTCGCGCGTACGGAATTGCTTTTTGCGGAAAAAAAAGCGGTCGTTAAAACGGTGCAGTTACGATAATGAATTAAAATGCAATTCATATGAATAAAAAATAAAAAAAGTTCTTGCATTTATTTTTGTATTGTTGTATACTCGCGAACAAGACAAAGGCGTCTTAAAGGTGGCATTTTTATGCCCTCTTTAAGGAGCCTAATTTTTTTTAGGAGGAATTTATTATGTCATATGTAGACGAGGTATACGACAGAGTCGTAAAACAGA
The DNA here is from genome assembly GCA_964653855.1 of uncultured Lachnospiraceae bacterium. Classification (GTDB taxonomy): domain Bacteria; phylum Bacillota; class Clostridia; order Lachnospirales; family Lachnospiraceae; genus RGIG3528. Next base: position 4,532 of record CAZZFV010000044.1, on the reverse strand, counting down.
ATCCCGCTCAGCCCGAATTTCACCAGGCGGTTAAGGAAGTGCTCGAATCACTTCGTGTTGTGATTGAGGCAAACGAGGAAGAGTATAAGCGCGATGCTCTCCTTGAGAGACTTACCACTCCCGAGAGACAGATTTTGTTCAGAGTTCCCTGGGTTGACGACAAGGGACAGGTTCAGGTAAACAATGCATACAGAGTACAGTTCAATTCGGCAATCGGACCGTACAAGGGAGGACTTCGTCTTCATCCGTCGGTTAACCTCGGTATAATTAAGTTCCTCGGATTTGAACAGGTTTTCAAAAACTCTCTTACGGGCCTTCCGATCGGCGGCGGCAAGGGCGGTTCGGATTTCGATCCGAAGGGCAAGTCGGACCGTGAGGTTATGGCTTTCTGCCAGAGCTTTATGACAGAGCTTCACAAGTATATCGGTGCGGACACAGACGTTCCCGCAGGCGATATCGGCACGGGCGCAAGAGAAATCGGCTATATGTACGGACAGTATAAGCGCCTTACCGGACTTTACGAAGGTGTGCTTACGGGCAAGGGCTTAAGCTACGGCGGATCGCTTGCGAGAACCGAGGCCACAGGTTACGGACTTCTTTATATGACCGAGGAAATGCTTAAGTGCAACGGCATTTCGCTCAAAGGAAAGACCGTTGCCGTATCGGGTTCCGGTAACGTTGCAATCTATGCGATCGAAAAGGCAATCGCACTCGGTGCAAAGCCCGTTACATGCTCGGATTCGACAGGCTGGATTTACGATCCCGAAGGAATCGATGTTGCTCTTCTTAAAACCGTAAAGGAAGTAAAGAGAGCACGTCTTACCGAATATGCCGCAGCACGCAAGAGCGCAGAATATCATGACAAGGCAACCGAAAAGAACAACCAGTGGATTATCAAGGTTGACATCGCTCTTCCCTGCGCAACACAGAACGAGCTCAATCTTGACGACGCAAAGACGCTTGTTGCAAACGGATGCATTGCCGTATGTGAAGGCGCAAACATGCCCACAACTCTTGAAGCAACGGAATATTTCCAGAAGAACAAGGTTTATTTTGTACCCGGCAAGGCAGCAAACGCAGGCGGTGTAGCAACATCCGCACTCGAAATGAGCCAGAACTCCGAGAGACTTTCCTGGACATTTGAAGAGGTTGATTCAAAGCTTCATGACATCATGGTCAACATTTTCCATAACCTTGACAACGCATCAAAGAAGTACGGCATGGAAGGTAATTACGTTGCGGGCGCAAACATTGCGGGCTTCTTAAAGGTTGCCGACGCTATGCATGCTCAGGGAATCTGCTAAATTTAGGTCACTCACACATAAAAGGAGCACAACATGCAGGATATTTTGATGGTTATCGACATGCAAAACGATTTTATCGACGGAGCGCTCGGCACTCCGGAAGCGGTAAAAATTGTCCCCTATGTGGAAGAGAAGATTAAGAGTTTCAACGGAAAAGTCTTTTTTACACGTGACACGCATTTTGAAAATTATATGGAAACGCAGGAAGGAAAAAATCTTCCCGTGCCTCATTGCATAAAAGGAACCGACGGTTGGCAAATAAGAACCGAGCTTGATTCTTTACGTAAAACGGAGCCGATCGACAAGGTGACATTCGGATCGCAAGATTTGCCCAAACTCCTTTTAAAGGAAAATTCTGCGGATCCGATATCCTCAATCACCTTTGTGGGACTTTGCACGGACATATGTGTTATTTCAAATGCGCTGCTTACAAAGGCATTTTTGCCGGAAGTTGAAATTATCGTTGATGCAAAATGTACCGCGGGTGTGACACCAAAGTCTCATCAAAATGCCTTGGACGCAATGAAAATGTGCCAAATAAAAATTGTGAATGAATAAAGAGCGTTAAATTTGAAAAAACGCTGAATACGAAAAAAGAACGTAACCGGAAGAAGGCTACGTTCTTTTTTTGTTAATGTAAAAACGCTTATTTTACTTACATTTTACATACTTCGTGTTTCGGACTTTACATTCTTTTTTTAAACTGCAATTGTAAGAAAAAAGAAGACAAAAAGAAAGCAGAGGAAAAGTAAGATGAAAAGATGTAAGAAAATTTTGGCAATCGGTATTGTAATGGTTATGCAGGTTATGCTCCTTGCGGGATGCGGAAGCACAACAAAGTCCGTATCGACGGACGGCTCCACTTCGATGGAAAAGGTGATCGGTGTGCTCGGTGAGGCATTTCAAAACGATACCGGAATAACGTTCACATATAACCCGACGGGATCCGGCAGCGGAATCAAGGCGGTGCAGGAAGGCAGATGCGATATCGGACTTTCGTCGAGAGCCTTAAAGGATTCGGAAACGGAAGCGGGGCTTAAGGGAACCGTTCTTGCCTACGACGGAATCGGAATTATCGTAAATCCTTCAAATCCCGTAAACGATTTGACGCTCGAAACAATCGCAAAGATCTATACGGGTGAAATCACAAACTGGTCGGAAGTCGGCGGAAACGATGCTGAAATCGTCCTTATCGGAAGAGAAGCAGGCAGCGGCACTCGTGACGGCTTTGAATCGATTACCGGAACGGCAGACAAGTGCAATTACCGTCAGGAACTTACCTCAACGGGTGATGTAATCACAACGGTTTCACAGAACCCCGACGCAATCGGATATGCATCTGTGGCTTCGATAAAGGACACCGTTAAGGCACTTACGGTAAACGGAGTCGAGGCATCCGAAACCACAATCAAGAACGGAACATATGTAATACAGCGTCCCTTCGTGCTTGTGACAAATTCAAACACGACTCTTTCTGCGGAAGCCCAAAAATTCTTTGATTATGCAACTTCTGCAGCAGCTGCGGATTACATCACGGCTGCGGGTGCGGTACCGGCAAATTAGGAACAGCGTAAAACAAACCGTTCGGCGGCAATGCTGCCGGGCGGCTTTGGTATATCGGAAATATCCGGTAGCCGTTTTTTTATACATGGAGGTGTCCGGGAAAACGGACATGTCGGTTAATAAAATATGAAGAAAAATGAGCTTGTCGAAAAAATAATACACGGAATATTTTTAATACTCGGACTTATTACCGTAGGATGCGTGCTTGTAATCACGGTTTACCTGGTAATTTCCGGAATCCCCGCGATTCATAAAATCGGACTTTTTAAGTTTTTGTTTGGGACAACGTGGGCGTCAACAGCCGCAGAGCCTCAGTACGGAATTTTACCCTTTATCCTTACGAGCATCTACGGCACCTGTGGCGCAATCTTAATCGGTGTGCCTGTCGGATTTATGACGGCCGTTTATCTTTCAAAGTTTGCACCGAAAAAAATCAAGAGCATTGTCGAAAATGCCGTGAGTCTCCTTGCGGGCATCCCGTCTGTAGTATACGGACTTGTGGGAATGCTTGTGCTTGTGCCGGGGATAAGGAAGATATTTAATGTTCCGGACGGTGCAAGTTTACTTGCGGCGATCATAGTGCTTGCGATCATGATTTTGCCCTCGATAATAAAAATGTCGGTTACGGCGCTTGACGCCGTGCCTAAGGAATATGAGGACGCTTCGCTTGCGCTCGGCGCCACAAAAACGGAAACATATATGAAGGTGTCCGTGCGTGCGGCAAAATCGGGTATAGCGGCGGCTGTTGTGCTCGGCGTCGGACGTGCGATTGGAGAAGCAATGGCTGTCATGATGGTTGCGGGAAATGCGGCGAATATGCCGAATTCCCTATTCCAAAGCGTAAGATTTTTAACAACGGCGGTCGCAAGTGAGATGGCATATTCAAGCGGATTGCAGCAGCAGGCGCTTTTTTCGATAGCCCTTGTGCTTTTCTTCTTCATAATGCTTATAAATGCGGTGCTTAATTTCTTCTTAAAGCGCGAAAAGGAGTGAATATGGAAAAGTCCTTTTTGTCAAAAAAAAGAAAAATATTTGAAATAACGATAAAGGTCCTTATGGGAATTTCGACGGCGCTTACCGTCGGACTTGTGCTTTTTCTTATTGTATTCGTGTTTGTGAAGGGCGTGCCGAACATCACGTGGCAACTCATCACCGAAAGCCCCAGTTACCTCTCCGACACAATAGGAATTTTACCGGATATTCTGAATACGGTTTATATCGTGATCGCGACGATTCTTATTGTGATTCCGCTCGGAGTGGGAGCCGCAATTTACCTTACGGAATATGCCGAAAACAAAAAAATCGTAAAGATAATCGAGTATGCCGCAGAAACATTGTCCGGTATTCCTTCCATAATTTACGGACTTGTGGGAATGCTGTTATTCTCAAACAATTTCGGAACGTGCCTTTTGGCGGGCGCCCTGACGCTTGCGATAATGAATCTTCCGACCGTAATGCGTACAACGGAGGAAAGCCTAAAAACCGTTCCGCAGTCATACAGAGAGGGCGCTTTCGGACTGGGCGCCGGCAAATGGAGAGTGGTGAGGACGGTTGTGCTTCCGGGATGCGTCGACGGCGTGATTACGGGATGCATTTTGTCGATCGGTCGAATTCTCGGCGAATCGGCGGCACTTCTTTTTACGGCGGGCTTTGCTCATGCCGTAA
>CAZZFV010000043.1:0-16989 GCA_964653855.1 uncultured Lachnospiraceae bacterium | reverse complement strand
ACTTCGTGGTTCTTTTATCGAAAGTAAAAATCAACTTCCGATAAGTCCTATTATATACATCTCCTTTTTCCGGGGCAAATAATTTTTTATGTTCCGGCGCCAAAAACATAAGACACCTGTCCTATGACAAGCGTATCACCTTCATTCAAAGAATACTTTTCTTTCGGGACAAGCAATTCCCCGTTTAAATATGTTCCGTTTGTGGAATTTAAGTCCGTTATCACCGTTCCCTTTTCGTCATATGAAATTTCCGCGTGAAGGCGGCTAACCGATGCGTCTTTAACGGTAAAATCCGTGTGATACATGAGGCTTCCGATCAAAAACGGACTTTTTGTAAGGCTTGTGACTGTGCCTTTTTTATCCTTAAGATAAGGAATTTTTCCCGACACTCCGCCGTAAAGCAAAACGGTTTCTTCGGAATCTTGCACAAAGCCCGACATATCATAAAGACTCTCGTCCGCCGTCGGTTTTTTGATTTCTTCTTTTTGGATTTCCCGCTTCTCTGTTTTCTTTTTTCCCAATCCGAAAAATCCCATAAACCATTCTTTTATTTTTGTTTCGAAATCCGGCTTTACTTCATAACCGTTTGAGTAATATTCATCCGCATAATCGGTTGGGAAATGTTCATCTCTCCCAAACAAATCCCTGTCTGCGGCCGGTCCCGGAAAACGCATCAAATCTTTTTCTTTATCATTCCGGTTAATATCTTTTCCTCTTTCCGGGCGAAATACACTTTCTTTTTGTTTTTCCGTTTCGGTCAAGCCTTCCGCATTTTCCGTTTCTCTAAAATCTCCCGAATCTTCCGAACTTTCTGCCTCCGCCTCCTCTCTTAGCCTTGCTTCAATCGCCTCGATTCCTCTGCCTTCCTTCATCGAAAGCGTATAACAGTCATAAAGCAGATTTACGGCGCGCATATCATCATAGTCCACCCGGTTCAAAAGATATTCAAAAAAATTTTCCGTTTGGGATTTTGTGTCGAGAGTTAATCCCGGAATATATATAAAGCGCGTTTTGTAATCCTTTATGTCAACAAAAATATATTTGGGATCGAGCAGAATTCCGTCAAGCGGCAGGAGTAATTCGTCCGCTTCCGAAAAAGCGTCCGTAAGCCCATGCAAAATCACCGAAAGCCCGGCATAATTTATCGGTAACGCCCTAAAAACCACATCGAGCGATTTTTCACCCGTTACAAAAATTCTCCAAACATTTTCATTTGCACGCACGCACATTTTCATTTCAAGAAAATTTTGGGGCTTGTTATGCTCAAGCATTTTTTTTACATATTCCGGACACTCTCCCGCACTTATTTCAAAATAAGTGGTGAGTCGGTCACGTATATACTTTAAATTTTTAACGTCTTCCATTTGGTTCTCCGTTTCGTCGTTTTTTATATTGCCGGCGCCAATGATTTTAAGCATTTCACTCACTCCCAACCCGCATGATAATCCTGATGAGTCGCATGCCGTCAGCTGTTCCGTTTGCGGAATTAAATGCGTTTTCTGCGGTCGCGGCATATTCCGCTGCCATTTGATAAAACATAAGCGCCATTGTAACAATATAAACAAGTGTGAGTATCACAATAATCATTATTAAGGTTGTTTCAACCGTATATGACGCGTTTAAATTTTGCTTTATGTAAAATTTAAATCCTGCACACGAATTACTTTTCAAACTTCAATCACTCCCGTCCCTGCACAGATCAAAAATCCCGCAAGAATAAAAGGTACAAACGGCAAAGCGGTTTTACCCGATGCCTTTTTCATTAAAATAAGTATAATCCCGAAAATCGCGCTTATCATCAGTGCGATAAGCGCCGTAAAAAGCATTTCGTTAATCCCTCGTCCGATTCCCGCCGCAATCAAAACGATTCCGTCGCCGAGCCCGATTTTCCCGTGCGTGACAATAGATATCAAAATAAATATGCCTCCCGGAACAATCGAAAGCAAAATATCCGGCACCGTAATCTTAAAAATCACCGAAAATACGATATTCATAAGTGCAAGCACAACCGCCGCTTTTACGGAAACCGTCTTTTTTCTTATGTCCTCCGCCGAAAAAAATACAAGTGCGGCGATATTCACCAAAGTCCAGATTATTTTTAATATTTTTAAATTATCCATATAAATCCCCGCTTATGTCATGCTCATTTTTCTGTTACCGATTGCCGTTTGCAAATTGCCGTTTCTTATTTCCGATATGGCATTTTCTCTTGTCATTTCCCGCATACGGAACACGCCTTCTTCCCCTTAATTTCGTCTTTTGTGACGCATTTATAATTTCTTTTAAGTGCCGTACACAACGCCGAATAATGATATTTTTCGCCGGACTCCGTTATATACACGATTCCGGTGTGATTTGCCGTGTCACACAGTGTACACGCATAATACTTTTTCCCTTCCTTATTTCTTTTTTCCGTAATTTTGGATTCGGAAATTGCTTCATACTTTGCGTTCAAATATCTGCACGCAAGGCTTTTGTGATAAACGGTTGCGGTTTCTGTCACATAATAATTTTCGCAGTTGCCCGAATTTTCATCGGATAAGTCCGAATTGTTTCCGGAATCTTTTTCATCGTTGCTTCCGTTTTCCCCGTCGTTTCCGTTTTGGTTTTTATCCTTGTTACCGCCTGAATCTTTATCAGACTCATCCGTTCTTTTCGTAAACACATTTTCGTCCCACGTACCCACATTTCCGCTTATCAAAAACGTATTTTTTATAGGAATCGAAATCAGGTCAAAAAAGGGTGCATCAATATCAAAATTACCGGTAACGGTAATCTTAAATTCGCCGTCATCCGTTTTTTCGATTTTCACATAAACGTTTCCGTCCGAACAGTCATATGCATCCGCAAGGTTTCCGTAAACAAACGGAAGCATGCAACAGGTTAAATTGTCTAAGTCCTTTCCCTTTTCGGTTCTGTAAATGTAGCCGATATTTGAGATTTCGTTTACGGCATTTTGCATCCCGTTTATTATGTTGATTTCAAAAAAAAGCATGATGAAAAGCTTAAAAAACACCCAAACGCAAACAAGGAAAAAGGGGAATATAAGCGATACTTCCACGGTGACGCTGCCTGCGGCAATGCCTATAACACTTTCGGCACCGCCTTCATCTGCACTTCTTTTTATATTTGATTTTTTGTCAAAATTTTTCATTTTATCAATTATTCGGGGTCAAAAGCGAAGTCCTTTTGACCCCAATGTTTATTTTTAATTGTGCATCCGAAATGTCTTTGGGAGAAGTTCTGATAAAAATGCACAATTCCCGCAATCAATTTTTTTAGTTTCCTTAATACCCCGCTGAGCCTGCCGCACTTACTTTATACGCGTTATCTCCGATTACTCCCGTATCAAATATTTTTTTTACCGTAGCTTGCGAATCAAATTCAAATCCCGTTATCGAGCTTTTGATTCTGAACGCATCGTTATATTTAAGTCTAATGTTTTCCTGAATAAGATTAAGCATGCGAAAATAAATTGTTTCATCATTTTGCATCATAAGAAAAAGCGCAAGATATTCGGTTTCACCAAGCACACCTGTGCTTTTTATTGCGTCCGCCTTTTGCTTTACAAGACTTTTGTTAAAGAGAAAAATTTCGTTTAAAGACATATTCCCGCTTGCATTAAAGAAAGGTATTTTCTTTTTTGAAAGAATTGCCGCAGTTTCAATAATCGCTTCCATAATCGCCCATATGGTCATAATCGTATACTTTATTACATAGGTGAGCGCGGGAACACCCGTAAATCCCGCAATCATAGCCGCAATCCCCGTTATTGCATCACGCTTTTCGGAATTTGCAATAAGCGCCGCATAAGTAAATATTGACCTGAACAAACAAAGCCGCAATGCGTATTCGGAAAGGTTAAGCGTATCCGACGTATTTCCGCAAAGAACGTATTCCCGTTCATACTTAAGCCTTGTGTCATTCTCAGCATTCAAATATGAGCCGAAATACTCATGCAAATAAATATTTAAAACGGCTTTTTTTGTGACCCCGTTCACGGCATCGCCCAAAATTCCTTCAAAATCCGTATCGTCAAAATACGAACGCATATTTTTAAAGGCTTCCGCAATATCGGTTTTCAAAAGCGAAAAAGTGTCGGTGTCGTATAAATCAAGCCCTGTAAGAGAATTCTCCGAAATATCCGTAACTCCCATAAATTCCAAAATTTCTTTACCTATTTTATTGAAAGTGAGATCGAAGCTTACACCTGTCTTTTTTCCCGTCGTGATGCCTTTATAGTTAAACTTGAAATTGTCATATTTGATATTTTGCAATTTTCTTTCGGCTACGCTTATATAATATGAAATTTCGGCAGGCGACAGGTTATCCGAATCGGGAATATAAACGGAATTTAATATAATCAAATTCTTTGTGAGTTCTTTTGTCATCGCGTTTAAGTCATAGCCGTTTTCTTTTAAATCGACATATTTTTTTAGGTCGGTTGCGTCATTTAAAAGAGCTTCAAAAATTTCACTTGAACTCACGGAACCAAAACCGCTTTTAGAACCGATTGCGCTCTTCACAGCATTTTCATATTCATCCGAAAGTGCCTTCGCACTCTTTTCCTTTAATATAAGAACAGACAATTTTCCGATTGCTTCCGAGGTTTTTTCACGAGCATATTTGATTGATTCAGTAAACAAATTTACGCCGTCTTTAAGCTCTTCTTCCTTTTCTTCGCATTCCGCATAAAGGGATTCGAGTTCCGTATCCGAAATCACGTGCTCTGCGTCCGAATTTTTTTGCTCTGTGTCAGAAATTTTTTCTTCCGTTTCCGCGCATTTTACCTTAAGTTCAACAAGTTCGTCAGCCGCACTCACAACACGCTTTGCCATATCATCGACATTCAAAATTTTTCCGGAAACCGCATTGTACACACGTGTGCTTCCGTAGGTTCCCTTAATATAATCGTCTTCCCCTACACCGAGGTGCTTTAGGAAATTGTTTTCTGAAGCCAGATTTCCGTCCGCGTCCGTCATGAGCCCTGTGTCCGTCGTGGAAATTCCGTCAACGATTGTCATAAGTTCCAAAATTTCCTTTGAAATTTCGGCGGCGCTTTCCGCTGCCGCTGCCTGTTTTTCATAAACTCCGGGCAAAATTTCCGTTTGCTTTAACGTGTCAATATCAAATACTCCTTTTAAAACGCTCTCCGCACCGGAATACAAAACTTCATCCTTTATTTGATTGTAAAAATCATCGCTGAGAGATGTATAATCGGACACAGTTACGCTTATGTTTTCTCCCCTTATCATTCCGCCCGACGTGTTTTTGTATGAATAATCGAGATATGTGCGGACTTTTTTTGCGATACCCGTTTTTTTATTGTCACTTCCCTCAGCACGTGTATCGACAGCCAAAAGCCCGTAATCGTTAAAAAGCGGATAATAATAAGTTCCAAGGTAAGACGCGGCGGAAATATCCGAAAGTACGGAAAAATAATAAGAATTCAACTTGATTCTTGCGGCTTCAACGGAAGTCATCACAAATGACAAAATAAGCAAAATTATGAGGGTCAAAAAAACGGTTATGCTGCCGTAAGACGCACGAGTTTCTTTTTTAATTGATAAGTTTTTCGGCATCCGCATTTATCCCCGAAAAAGCTTTCGTCACGAGGTCCGTAAGCTCTGACTTAAATATGACGACAAGCGCTATAAGCACGACAAGTATCAAAATTATCTCGATTACTCCCACTCCCGATGCCCTAAAATCCTTTTTCATAAATTTCTCCTTTCAATCCCGATATTTTACATTCAGGTCAATTCAGATCCGGTATCATTTAAAATGACATCAGATATTCCCGATTTACGTTAAAACTTCGATAACGCGGGCACAATCAAAATCAAAAACACCACCAGCATAAGCCCGACAATCGGCAAAAGCAGCCTGTTTCCCGTCTGTTCACCGCGAATTTTGATTTTTTCCGTTTCCGCCGCAACAGCGTCCCGCTCTTCTTCGCATATCACGAGGTCCAAATTTTGCCGTCCGCGCTTTACGGCATCGTCAAGAATTCCCATGAGCCTTGTGTAGCACTTAATATTCATTCTGTCCGCAAAATTAAAGTAGACAGAGTTTTCGGTCATCCCGCTTTTTAATTCCGAACCCGCAATAATCAAGTTATCGCACAGTAAATTTTGTGTTCCCAATGCGGTTTGCATACCAAGGTTTCTTTGCATACCGATTTTTTCTTTCATTCCTTCTGCCTTTTTAATTCCTGCGTTTTTTTCTGCCTCTGCGCCGAGTTTAACGAAGATTTTCCTTATAGGCATTCCGCAAAGCGTGAGAAGCCGTATTTTTAAAATAAATTCGCGGTAATCTGCTTCCGCTTCACGCATCAATTTATCTTTTTTCTTTTTTATGCGGTCATAATATCCCGTATAAGCAGACGCAACAATCATCACGGCGATCAAAATTCCGAATAACACAAACACCTTCGTATCCGTTTTTTCTTTTGAGACGGTGAGTCCGTTGACTATAGACGGAATCATAAATTCCGTATCGTATGCCGTTTCTTCTTCCAATTTTTTTAAAGAATCGATGCAATCAAGGACGCTTCTTTCTTCTTCCGTGTAACAATACGGATAAACGATTATTTCCCTTTCATAAAGCCTGTATTCGGATCCGAAATCAATTTTTGCGGAAATCACGGTGTTTGAAGGTTCTTTAATGTCTTTGTTTTTTACGGTTCCAATGCTTGTAACAATCCTTAAATCAGCCGTACTCCAGGTAATCGTAACGGGAAATCCGCTTAAATCCGCAGGAAAACTTAAATTTCCCGTAATATGCTCAAAGTCCTCGTTTCCGTTTAAAATAACGGAATCAAGACAGTTTTCAATTTCAAGCATCATTGTACCGATTTCTTCATCGGTAAATTTGCGCGGAGAAACTTGAAGCTCCGCCTTTACGGTATCGTCACCGTTTTTTATGATAACGGGGACAGACACGCTGCTGCCCGTATCACCCCTTGTGACAACAAAATCCGTATCGGCTGCTTTTTTAACGGAAACCAAAATTACAAGAAAAAAACAAAAGCATGCAATCACTCCCGCCGTCTTAAGCCTTTTCTTTAGTTCTGCATAAATAATGCTTTTGATTTCCGAAGCCGTTTTACCGGGATATAATGTTTTCACATTCGTTATTCTGTTTTCTGAAATCAAAATATCCGAAAATTTCATATGACTTATTCCCCTAAATATTCATCGTTCTCTTGATTATCGTGCGTCCCGTAAGATAAAGAAGTATATAAGCCATAAGCATTGCGGTCATAAAGAAAATCCCTTTTACGTTATGATAAAGAGGTTCGGTGAGGTCTGCCGCAAACACCTTCAAATAAATCAAAATAAAATACGGAATACATAACATAATATTAAATTCCCCCTTTTTTTCCGCAATTGTCACGTTAAGCTCTCTTTTTAAATTTATCCTGTCGCGAATGCTCTCGATTTCTGCCGCAAGAACCTCGGAGAGATTTCCGCCGTTTCTTTTTAAAATCGTGTAAAGTTCCGCAAATTCAACGGCTTCACGTATATGTAACGTTTCCCCAAGTTCACAAAACTCGTTTGCGATTTCATGACCCGTTTCGATTTTTACATGCATCTTTTTAAACGCGTGCGTGATTTCCGAATTGTCACCGTAAAGCGCTTTTAAACCGTTTGCGGCATTTTTTATAGCATTTTTTAAGGATTCACCGGAATCGACACCGTTTTTGATATATTGAAGCGCATCCTTAAATTGAGCCTGCAAAAGAGCGCATTTCTTCTCTTTCGAATTTTTTTTGGAATTTATGACAAACAACGGCAAAAACAAAACAAGAAACAAAGAAATTTTGTGAAAATCGTAGAAGAGGCCGGATGTCGCAATTATAAAAATAATTCCGGAAATTATGCCGATAAGGATACTTATGTCAAAATTACGTTTTTTATTCATATACTTACATTCTTACATCCATATTTTTTATCACTGACCGCCATGTCCATATTTTTCGCCATTGCTTGTTGCACACTTACGAGTCAAACACTAATCACCATATCCGTATTTTTCCCCCGAATCACGCTCCGTTAATGGTAATCCCCGCGCGCACAAGTTTTCCCCTGCACAAAAGTGAATTTCCCGTTTTAACGAGTTCTCCCGTAACAAAATCTTCCGTACTTCCCAAATCACAAGTCTTTTCGTTTTCCTTAAACCGGAACAGGGGATTAAGCTCTATTTCACCGTCACGCACTCCCAAAACTTCCGTTATTTCAAGCACCTTTCTTGTACCGTCGCGAAGACGCCCTAAGTGTATCATAATATCGATTGCGGAACTTATTTGCTTTTTTACGGCAGACAAGGGAATGTCCATTCCCATAAGCATCATTGTTTCGAGGCGGTCAAGCATATCGGGAATTGAATTTCCGTGTCCCGTCGAAAAGCTGCCGTCGTGGCCGGTGGACATTGCGGAGAGCATATCAATAACTTCTGCGCCTCTCACTTCCCCCACAATTATCCTGTCGGGGCGCATTCTGAGAGCGGTGCGGATTAAATCCCGTATTGTAATTTCCGCACATTCCCGGGACGCACCGTTCCTTGCCTCAAGGCTCACAAGGTTTTTAATATTTTGAAGCTTCAATTCCGCCGAGTCTTCGATTGTGATTATTCTTTCGGATTCAGGCACAAATCCCGCCATGGCATTAAGAAAAGTTGTTTTTCCGCTGCCGGTGCCTCCGCATACAAAAATGTTGTACTTAGCGCAAACAATTTTTTCGATAAATTCCGCTGCTTCCGTGCTCAGCGCATTCATCCTGCACAAATTTTCCATCGAAAGCGGTTTTTTTGAAAACTTACGTATCGTAAGCGCGGGCCCGTTTATTGCAACCGGCGGAAGGACAATATTGCTTCTTGAGCCGTCCGTGAGCCTCGCATCCGCAATCGGAACCGACTCGTTTACCGTGCGATTCACGTTTGATGCGATATGAGAAATTATGTCGAGCAATTTTTCCTCGGATTCGAAGCACAAGTCCGTTTTAAAGAGTTTTCCATTTTTTTCGACAAAAATATTGTCGGGTCCGTTCACCATAATTTCTGTTATGTTCTCGTCACTTAACAAGGATTCAAGCACATCAAGCCCGCGTATCGAGTAAAACACCGCATTCTTCATTTCCTCTTTTACGGAAAGCGGCATAAAGGAAGTTTTCGCAAAATCGTTTATGATTTCAAAAATTTTGTCGTAAAGTTCCGCGTCCGTAACCGATTCGGAGTAGTTTAGGCTTTGCAGCGTTTTGTCCCTGATTTTGTTTTTAAGTTCGATATTCATGTATTTTCCCCTTTAAATCCTGCTTCTAAGTTTCCGCCGTCTTAAGTTTCATCAAAATCTCGTGTTTTCCCGCATACTTCATTTGATTTTTGAAGTTTTCGTGTGTTTTCATACTTCCGCCCACAAGCGTAACCGTATCCGCAAGCTCCATAAATTTTTCCGTTCCCGGCGACAAAAACGCGCATACAATTATCACACGGTCAAAATTCCCGTAATTCATACAGATTTTCACAAATTCTTCCGTTTCACAAGGCGAAAATTCCCATATATCGGAATAATAATTTATTCCTGACATAACGGTGATCTGATTGTCACCTGCGGAACTTAAAGTTTTTTTGAGCGTTTCCCCGTTTCCCCCAAACATAAAAAGCGCATCCGAGAGATTAATATGAAAGATTTCATCATCAACATCGCAAAACGGATCCCATAATATCAGAAGTGTTTTTGACATTGCCGGCATCATTCCCCGGTTCTGCAACGTATCAGCCGACTGCTTCCGCGTCTGTTTTGCATGCCCGCTTCTCACATATTCGACGCCCAAATCAATCGCTCCAAAAGAAAACACAACGTCAATGCAGCTTTTTTTATTGTTTTCACGCACGGGTAGAATCGATTTTATGATATCCTCCGCCTTTTGATACTTAAAAATGAGATTTTTGCCTTGTGCTTCGCTTAAATCGCTCTTTTCTTCGCACAAAAAGAAAACCTTTTCCGTATTATATTTATTTAAGTGAATTTGATTGTTGATAATGAGATAAGATAATTTGTTTGATGTTAAGAATTGTCTGATTTCAGAAGTGTTTTTGAATGCGACCGCATTGAATCCAAAATCCCGCCGCCTGTTCACATATTCCGTGAGACTCACGGCATAGTCGTAAGACGTGTCATATATACCTATAAAGCTTTGCATTTAACCCCCTTTTTGCTATTTCTTTTTGCTTTCCCTGACAAGAATATACGCCCTTAAACCCCCGCCTGTCAACGACTTTCAAAGTTACAAAAACAAATTCGGCACCCTGCACAAAACCGGGTGCCGAAAATATACATTTTGTACAATTTTACGCAAGCTTTCTTCCCATGAGCACGCCCATTGCCGACGCCATCATGAGGCCGCGTGTCCAGCCGCTCGAATCTCCGAGGCAATATAACCCTCCGACATTGGTTGTGAGGTCGGATTCCATCTTAACCTTATTGGAATAGAACTTGAGCTCGGGGCTGTAGAGAAGCGTTTCCGTAGCCGCAAAGCCCGGAACGACGTTGTCCATCGCCTGGATAAAGTTAATAATGTTTGTCATCGCGCGATAAGGCATTGCCGCCGTAATATCGCCCGCAACCGCATCGGGAAGCGTGGGACGGACATTCGAAAACGAAAGTTCCTTTTCCCATGTGCGCTTGCCGTCCAAAATATCTCCGAAACGCTGAACCAAAATCTGTCCGTTCGCAAGCATATTTGTAAGCTCGCCCACTTTTTGGGCATACTCGATCGGCTTGTTGAAAGGAACGGAGAAATTGTGTGAGCAAAGTATCGAAAGGTTGGTATTTTTTGACTTAAGTTCCTTATAAGAGTGGCCGTTTACGACAGCCAGGTTGTTGTCATAATTTTCCTGACTTACAAATCCGCCCGGATTTTGGCAAAACGTACGAACCTTATTCTTAAAAGGAAGCGGATATCCCACAAGCTTTGACTCGTAAAGGACTTCGTTTACCTCTTCCATGATTTCGTTGCGCACTTCCACACGTACACCGATATCAACGGTACCGGGCTTGTGTGCGATATCGTATTTTGCGCAAAGCTTTTCGAGCCATTCCGCGCCGCGTCTGCCCGTCGCAATTACGACATTGTCGGAAAGATATCTTACTTCCTTGCCCTTTTCGTCAAGAATAACACCCTTTACGACACCGTCATCGATTATGAGATCCTCGCATGACTGGTCAAAAATCATCGTAACGCCGTGATCCTGCAAAAAATGCTCTATATCCGTATAAAGCTGCTGCGCTTTTTCGGTGCCGAGATGGCGTATCGGACAATCCACGAGCTTCAGTCCCGCCTTGATCGCACGGCGGCGGATTTCTTTAACCTTGTCGGGATTTGATACTCCTTCAACGTGTGTATCCGCACCGAAATCAAGATAAATCGAATCCGTATAATCGATTAAATCCTGGCAGCGGTCGGGGCCTATAAGTGTGGGAAAATCACCGCCCACTTCATATGAAAGAGACAATTTTCCGTCGGAAAATGCGCCCGCTCCCGAAAATCCCGTTGTAATGTTGCAAGGCTTACAATTTACGCAATGTCCGATTTTCGCCTTTGGACAACTGCGTTTTTCGATCGGATGTCCTTTTTCTATCATAAGAATCTTTTTTTTGCTTCCCTGCTTTATCATTTCGTATGCCGTAAAAATACCGGCAGGGCCGGCACCGACAATAATTACATCATAATTCATAATGCGTCACCTCAAAAAAAGATTGTTTTAACCGAGTAATTATATCCCAAAACAGATAAAACCGCAAGTGAGACAAAATTGCTTAAAATCGCTTCCTATTTTTCCGCCCCCTCAATTTTTCACAATCTTTTACCCGCATTTTTCCCAATCGTTTGTTAAAAGAGTATCATTTATTGACTTTATCGCACTTTAGGGCTAAAGTAAGCTTAATTGGGTGTTTTACGCCCCTATAACAGGAGGAGTCTATGTTTTTATCCGGAAAAGGCGGAGTACATGTTCCGCACAATAAAAACACGGCAGGGCAATGCGCTGTAAGAATGCCGGCACCGGAAACGGTTGTCATACCCGTTTCGATGCACATAGGGCGGCCGGCGGCGCCTGTCGTGAAACCGAAGGATCACGTAAAAGTCGGCACGCTGATTGCCGAATCACAGGGGCCCGTTTCAGCGCGAATTGTGGCAAGCGTATCGGGTGACGTCGAAAAAATCGACCGCGTGTTACTCAGTAACGGCGCATATTCCGATGCGATAATCATCAAGTCGGACGGCTTAAACGAGAAAGACGAAAGTCTCACACCGCCCACCGTTACGGATTACGAAAGCTTTATTGCGGCAGTAAGGGAATCCGGCATTGTCGGACTCGGAGGCGCAGGCTTTCCGACAGCGGTGAAGCTCGATGTCAAAGACACATCGCGCATTAAGCACGTAATCATAAACGCGGCTGAATGCGAACCTTATATCACGAGCGACACACGCACGATGCTTGACGATTCGGAAGACATTTTTGCGGGAGTCGTACTTCTCGAAAAATATCTCTCCGCAAAAAGCATTATAATAGGTATAGAAAAAAATAAGCCGGAAGCAATCGAAAAGATGCGTGAGACATTTAAGAACGACGCTTTTGTCACGATAATGCCTCTTCCCGAGCTTTACCCGCAAGGCGCCGAAAAGGTTATAATAAGGAACACGACGGGGCTTACGGTCAAAAAGGGCAAGCTTCCGATCGATGCGGGCTGCGTTGTAATAAACGTGACAACGCTTGCTCAAATCGCAAAATACGTGCGCACGGGCGTGCCTCTCACGGAAAAATGCGTCACGATTGACGGAACCGCCGTAAAGACGCCCAAAAACATCATAGTTCCGATAGGCACACGCGTTTCCGACATCATGAGTTTTTGTAATATTGACGAAAACGATGTATACAAAATCCTCTTCGGCGGTCCGATGATGGGAATTTCGGTGCCGAACGCTTCGGTTCCCGTTCTTAAAAACACAAACGCCGTTACGTTTATGGGAAAAGCCGAAGCCGCATCTCCCCGCGCAACACAGTGCATTCATTGCGGCAGATGCGCAACGCATTGTCCCATGAACCTCACAACCTTTGCGATCGCACGCGCTTACGAAAAGCAGGACGTTGACGCACTCATCGCGCTCAATACGGATTTGTGCTGCGAATGCGGCAGCTGCTCGTTTATCTGCCCCGCAAAGCGTCCGCTTGTGGAAATCAACAAGCTCGCAAAAGCGATGATAAGAGAACACAATCAAAAACAACAGGCGGCAAAGGGGGAGAAAACAAAATGAACAGACTGAACATATCGGTTTCGCCTCATTTTCATGACAAATCGACGACTCAAAGCATAATGATTGACGTCATAACCGCTCTCCTTCCGACAGCCGTTATGGGAATCATAATTTACGGAATAAGCGCGCTCAGTGTGATCGCAACAGGCATCGGATTCGCAATTATTTCGGAAATCGTTTTTAACAAAATCGCAAAGAAGCCTCAAACGGCATCCGACATGAGCGCCGTTGTGACGGGACTTTTGCTTGCATTATCGCTCCCCGCAAACATTCCTCTTTGGCAGGTCGCGATCGGCGCAATATTCGCGATTGTGATCGTAAAGGGAGTTTTCGGCGGAATCGGACAAAACTTCGCAAATCCCGCAATCACGGCAAGAATATTTATGCTTGTGGCATTTTCGAGCATGGTTACTCAAGCTTTCCCCGTTACTGACACGGTTTCGAGCGCGACACCGCTTGAAATTCTCGAAAACGGCGGTTCGGTTGACATAATGAGTCTGATTACGGGATATCGCGGCGGCGCAATCGGTGAATCTTGCACGATCGCACTTCTTGTCGGCGGAATTTATCTCTTAGTCCGCAAGGTAATCACATGGCATACACCCGTGAGCTACATTCTCACCGTTTTCCTGTTTTCGCTTATTTTAACGGGTGACGTAATGACCGCTCTCTCCTACACATTTGCGGGCGGACTCATAATCGGCGCGTTCTTTATGGCAACGGATTATGCGACAACACCTTACATGCCCCTCGGAAAACTGATTTTCGGATTCGGTGCGGGAATAATCACCGTCCTCATCCGTTTTTACGGAAACTATCCCGAAGGCGTAAGCTTTGCGATACTCTTCATGAATATCCTTACGCCCTATATCGATAAGTGGACACGCAAAAAACCTTTCGGAGGTGACATAAAATGAAAAAAGCACTTCCAAACGTATATGTACTCACACTCATATGCTTGATCACAGCCCTCATAATGGCTGTCGTAAATTCCTTTACGCTTCCGATAATCACGGCAACGGAGGAGCAAAAAACAAAAGAATCGTTAAGCGCCGTGCTTCCGGACGGCGGGACGTTCACGGAAATCGAACTCAGTGACGAAATCACCGCATATTCGTCAGATACAACAATCCTTGCGGCATATAAGGCTTCAAACGGCGGATATGTCATAAAGGTGTCGGGAACGGGATATTCTTCGGGTCTTCAAATACTTTTCGGAGTTAAAGACGGGCAAATCACCGGTTCCGAATGCATGTCGTCTTCCGAAACTCTCGGATACGAAAAGACATACGGCGAAAATCTCAACAATAAGGACGCCGCAGGCATCAATTTGGTTTCAACCGTGTCCGGTGCCACAAAGACTACGGCAGGCTACAAAAAGGCTGCAATCGCCGCAATCGAAACGGCGGAAAAGTTAAATAACAATTAGGAGGGGCGGGAATGGAAAACAACAATAAATTAAGTATAGTTACAAAAGGCTTTTTCAAGGAAAACCCCGTATTCGTACTTGTGCTCGGAACATGTCCCACACTTGCCACGACAACATCGGTGCTCGGTGCCGTCAGCATGGGACTTGCCGCAACCGCGGTGCTTATGTGTTCCAACTTTGCGATATCCCTGCTTCGCAAAATAATTCCCGACAAGGTCAGAATTCCCTGCTATATCGTTATAATCGCAGGCTTCGTAACCGTTGTTCAGATGCTTATGCATGCTTATCTGCCCGAGCTTTATGAGCTTCTCGGCGTTTACCTTGCGTTAATCACCGTTAACTGCATAATTCTCGGCCGCGCAGAGATGTTCGCAAGCAAAAATTCACCCGTCGATTCGCTCCTTGACGGACTCGGAATGGGGCTCGGATTTACAATTGCCTTGCTCCTTATGTCGACAATACGTGAAGTGT
Organism: uncultured Lachnospiraceae bacterium; assembly: GCA_964653855.1. GTDB lineage: Bacteria > Bacillota > Clostridia > Lachnospirales > Lachnospiraceae > RGIG3528. The sequence goes on along the minus strand of CAZZFV010000043.1, from coordinate 1,773 downwards.
TCGGCGCAGGCTCATTTTTCGGAATTGAGATACCTTTTATAAAGGATCACACAATCGGCTTCCTTGTAAAGAGCCCCGGCGGATTCCTTGTATTCGGTCTCCTTATCGCAATCGTAACGCTTATAATGAACAAAAAAGGCAAAGAAGCTCCCACGCTCAATTGTGCCGGCTGTCCGTCGGCGGCATTCTGTAAGGGCGCAAAGTGCGAAAGCGGCGACTTAACCGCATCCGCACAGGACCTTGCGGGAGTCACACACAATAATTCCGAGAAAGGAGAAAAGTAATGTTTAAGGAACTTGTCATCATACTTCTTACATCAGTCCTTGTAAACAACTACGTGCTCAGCCGTTTCCTCGGAATTTGCCCTTTCCTCGGAGTTTCAAAAAAGCTCGATCAGGCAACGGGAATGGGAATTGCGGTTATATTTGTACAGCTCATGGCAACAGCCGTAACCTACCCCATTTACTACTTCATCCTTGTGCCGAACGGACTTGAGTATTTGCAAACGATCGTATTCATTCTTGTAATTGCGGCTCTTGTTCAATTTATCGAAATTGTGCTGAAAAAATACATTCCTTCGCTCCACAAGGCGCTCGGTGTGTATCTTCCGCTTATTACAACAAACTGTGCCGTTCTCGGTATCACAATCAACAATATCACGGACGGATACAATTTTGTAGAATCCATGGTAAGCTCGCTCGGATGCGGACTGGGATTTTTGCTCGCAATGGTTATATTCTCGGGCGTTCGTTCGAGACTCGAAAGCCCACAGACGCCGAAGGCGTTTAACGGGCTGCCGCAGACTTTGATTGCCGCATCTATTGTTTCTCTCGCATTTATGGGATTTGCGGGAATAATCGACAATCTTTTCATGTAGAGGGGGCACAATATGAACGAAATAGTAACAGCTGTTGTAATTGTTGCGGTAATCGGACTTATATGCGGTGTTGTGCTTGCCGCCGCATCGCACTTTATGGATGTGCCGACCGACGAAAAATTTACTCTTGCGCGCGAATGTCTCCCCGGAGCCAATTGCGGCGCATGCGGATATACGGGATGTGACGGCTACGCAAATGCCCTTGCAAAAGGTGAAACCACCGCAACCAACCTTTGTGTGCCGGGCGGTGACTCGGCGGCGCTCGCAATTTCAAAAGCTTTGGGGCTTGCCTACGCCGGTGTCGAAGAAAAGGTTGCATACGTTCATTGCAACGGAAATTGCGACGAAACACGCGACCGTGCGCTTTACACGGGAATTCAGAATTGCAGCTCGGCGTCACTTATCTATGGCGGCCCCAAGGCTTGCGTATACGGATGCCTGGGCTTCGGTGACTGCGCACTCAAATGCCCCGAAGGCGCAATTTGCGTGACGAGCGGAATCGCAAAAATTGACATGACAAAATGTATCGGATGCGGCATTTGCGTTAAGACGTGTCCGAAGCACATAATTTCGCTGATCCCCGTAACCGCCGTAACCGCGGTAGAATGCAGTTCCGCAGATCCCGGTGCGGTCACAAGAAAAACTTGCGAAAACGGATGTATCGGATGCAAGAAGTGCGAAAAAGAATGCCCCGTAAGCGCAATCACGGTAAACGGAAATCTCGCAAAGATCGATTATTCCGTTTGCACACGCTGCGGAAAATGCGCTGCGGTTTGCCCTGTGGGCGCATTAAAAGACGTAAACTTTAATTTGAGCTACGGTGCAAAGAAGGCACTGTAAACAAGAAACAAAAAAGCTTGTGTTTGAAATCATTTTCAGACACAAGCTTTTTTTAA
>CAZZFV010000042.1:0-17050 GCA_964653855.1 uncultured Lachnospiraceae bacterium | reverse complement strand
ACTTTACGTGAGCAGAATTCCCAACTTTTCGTGAGCACTTTTTACACAAAAAAAAGTTCAGAAACGATACAAAGCCTTATATAATTTGAAGCTTTAATTCCATTCCCATAGCGGACGCAAGCCTATTTAAGGTTCCGACAGACGGGTTTCCGATTCCCCTAAAGTCAATATTAAAAAACATATCAAAAATCCTTCAAACATTCATGTAAAAAAAATGAGTGCGCCCTTTTTACAAAGAGACGCACCCTTTTGTTTGTTTACACATAAAACAAAATCTGTTCATATGTCGGATACGGCATAAGTTCTTCCGGTATCAGCGGCTCTGCTTCATCCGCCGCCTTTCTTACCTTTTCCGTGTCCGAAATCACGGTGTCATGATAATACATTGCTTTTTCGTGTTCATCCTTTATTTTTTCGGCTTCCGCGATATCCGCCTTTAACACATCCGTAAGCTCATAAATCGTTTCGTAAAGTCCCGACAATTTTTTAAGCTGTTTTTCCGGTGCTTTTGCGGGAACTCCGAGCGTTTTCTTATTCATAACCGAAGAAGTAAGTATGTCGGTATATTTTAAAAGCGCCGGCATAAAGTCTTTTTCAAGCATATCCGCAAGCGTCAAAGCCTCGATATGAAGCGTCTTGGTATAATTTTCAAGTAAAATCTCATACCTCGAATCAAGCTCCGTTTCGGAATAAACATGATGCTTTGTAAACAGCTCGATATTCTTCTTTTCCTTAAGACACGGAAGCACTTCGGGCGTTGAGCGGTAATTGTAAAGTCCCCGCCTTTCGGCTTCGTGAATCCATTCATCCGTATATCCGTTTCCGTTAAAAATAATACGCTTGTGAGCCTTAATTGTTTCACAGACAAGCTTTTTTACCTCTTCGTCAAGCTTCTCCTTCGGAACTCCGGAAAGCTTTTCCGCAAAGAACCTCAGCGCTTCCGCAACCGCCGTATTAAGTACGGTGTTTGGGCCCGCAACGGATGCGGAAGAGCCTAACGACCTGAATTCAAACTTGTTTCCCGTAAACGCGAAAGGCGAAGTACGGTTTCGGTCCGTGTTGTCCTTTACAAAGTGAGGCAATACCGAAGCTCCTATCGACATCATCTCTTTCTTTGATTCAAAAAACGTACCGTTCTCGATTGAATCAAGCACCTGTGTGAGTTCATCCCCAAGGAAAATCGATATGATTGCGGGCGGAGCCTCGTTTGCTCCGAGCCTGTGATCGTTTCCCGCGCTTGCGACGGAAAGTCGAAGCAGGTCCGCATATTCGTCAACCGCTTTTATGACTGCCGCAAGGAACACAAGAAATTGCGTGTTTTCCTGAGGGGTTTTACCGGGTTCCAAAAGGTTTACGCCTGCGTCAGTGCTCATCGACCAGTTGTTATGCTTACCCGATCCGTTTATTCCGTCAAACGGCTTTTCATGAAGGAGACACACAAATCCGTGTTTGTTTGCCACCTTTTTCATCACTTCCATCGTAAGCTGGTTGTGATCGACCGCAACGTTTGTGGTGTCATATACGGGTGCAAGCTCATGCTGAGCGGGAGCGACTTCGTTATGCTTTGTTTTTGCGGGAATACCGAGTTTCCAAAGCTCTTCGTCAAGCTCATGCATATATGCGGAAACTCGGGGACGTAATGATCCGAAATAATGATCGTCCATCTCCTGACCTTTCGGCGGCATAGCACCGAGTAACGTGCGTCCCGTAAAAATCAAATCTTTTCTTTTTGCGTAATCTTTTTTATCGATAAGGAAATATTCCTGTTCCGGTCCGACCGTGGTCGAAACGCTTGTGACATCCGTCTTTCCGAGAAGATGAAGCACCTTTACCGCCTCACGGTTAAGAGCTTCCATGGAACGAAGAAGCGGTGTCTTTTTGTCGAGTGCCTCTCCGCTGTATGAACAGAAAGCCGTCGGAATACAAAGCGTTCCCTCTTTTATAAATGCCGGTGACGAAGGATCCCATGCCGTATATCCTCTTGCCTCAAAGGTGGCTCGGAGCCCTCCCGAAGGAAAGCTTGATGCGTCGGGTTCGCCCTTTACAAGTTCTTTTCCGGAAAATTCCATAATTACCGTTCCGTCACCCAAGGGACTTATAAAGCTGTCATGCTTTTCAGCCGTCGTTCCCGTCATCGGCTGGAACCAATGCGTAAAATGTGTGGCTCCGTTTTCAACCGCCCACTCTTTCATCGCTATCGCAACCGCATTTGCGATGTCAAGCTCCAAATGGCTCCCGTTTTCTATTGTTTTCTTGAGTGCCTTGTAAACGTCCTTCGGAAGTTTGTCTCTCATCACCTTGTCCGAAAAAACCATTTTCCCATACATTTCCGGTACCTTTTCCATAATGCTTTCCTCCTTATTTTTTTATAACGAAAAAGGTGCCTCGGATAAATTCCGAAGCACCTTTGCTTTTTATGCGGCGAAGTATAGACTTGTTTTTTTTAGTTGTCAAGTGGTTTTTTTAATTTTTTTAAAAAATTGCGGACACCTTTATCGTTTGCTCTTCCGGTACGTCAAGAAGCATCCTTACCGTATCGAGCGACGTAAAAAGAGTGACGTTGTTTTCGATTGCGCAGCAAGAGTCACATTAAGCATACATTTTGTTGCGATGTCCCCAAACGAATATCCCGTAACACTGAATCCGTCTTCCAAAATTATTTTACATGCTCGGTTACAATAAATTCATATGCCTTCGTCACAGAAACATGACCATATATAACGGCATGGTCACGATTTTGTCACCGGAAGCTCCGATGTTCTCATTGGCAAATTTATAACCGACCGGAATGTTTTTATTCTCTTCCAAAAAATTTTTTAAAGACGCGGCACGTGTATTTCCCGCTTTTACCTCTATCGGAACCGGCATTCCGTCCTTTTGTATGATTATGTCGATTTCACACTTTGTTTTTTCGTTTTTATAAAAATAAAGACGATATCCTTTTTTATAAAGTGCATCGGCAATCGCACATTCATATATTCCACCCTTCGAATTTCCCGTAAGAGTATTTTCCGTAATATATTGCTTCAACGAAAAATCCTTCATTGCGATCAAAAGTGACAAATCGGTTGTATAAGCCCTAAAAAAATCGTCTCTTGAATAATCGTCAAGATCGAATTCAACTTTTGACACAAGTCGGCTCAAATGCACAATATCGGCTTTGATTAACCAATCAATACTTGAATAAAATTTTTGCGCACGCCCGCCGGGCTCAACTTCTTTGTATTGAAATTTATGATTTTCTTTGTCAAGAAACTGCCGTGCGAGTGAAAGATAACATTTCTCCGCTTTAATTTTTTCTTCCGCCGTCGCATAATGCGCTATATCATATTGATATCCGAGAAGAATATTTCGCTGATACTTATCCGCTATTCGAAAATCCTTTGTGTTTATGTATTCCTGCACAACTTCCGGCATTCCGCCTATCGCAATATAGTTTCTGAAATAATTCATCATTTGCAAATGAATCGCATTCGGAACCTTTTTTTGCGAAACAAAAAAACTCCTCACCGTTTCTGTTAATTCTTCCGAGATTCCGATTCCCCAAAGAAATTCTTCGAAATCCAGCCCGTACATTTTAAGATAATCAACATATCCGACAGGATAAGACGAAGCACGGTTATAATCTATTCCGAGAAGCGAACCCGACGCAACAACGTCATACTTATTGTCCTCTGCCCAAAATTTGAGTGAAGTGATTGCTTCACCTGATTCCTGAATTTCATCCAAAAAAATCAATGTTTTCTTCGGCAAAATTTTCTTGTCCGGAAAACGAAACCTCAAGCCCGAAATCATATAATCAACCGTAAGATCTCCCTCAAAAATTTCCCTTGCCGACGGAGTTTCTTTAAAATTTATTTCCACAAGTTCATCAAAGTTCTCTTTTGCAAATTGACGAATCACATACGTTTTTCCCGTTTGCCTTGCTCCGTTTACAATCAAACATTTTTTGTTTTTTTTCGAAATCCATTCTTTCAAAGACGCCATTGCTTTTCTTTTCAGCATTTTACACCTCTTACACCAAATCTGCGGGTTTGTCTCTCCAACCTTTTAAAAACCGGAAATCTGTTTGCATTGACATTTCAGAATCTTAAAACGTCCGTTCATCAACATTTTAGAAAGCAAAAATGTCCGTTCATCAACATTTCAGAAAGTTAAAATGTTGTTTCATCAACATTTTGGAAAGTATATGCAGTATTATATCATAAATCAAATGTAAATGCATAAAAAAAGCAAAAAATTTAGTCCTGCTCCCTCACTGCTTAAAATTTAGCTTTGGCTTCCCCGCCTACTTAATAATTTCATCCGAATCAAGCACAATCGTAAACGGCCCGTCGTTTAAAAGTTCAACCTTCATGTCGGCGCCGAAGGAACCTTTTTGAACCGTCCGGATTTCTTTTTTACATAATTCGATTATATATTCATACAAATCGTTCGCAAGTCCGGGATTTCCCGCTTTCGTAAAAGAAGGCCGATTTCCGTTTTTACAATCCGCATAAAGCGTAAATTGCGAAATAAGTAAGAGTTCACCGTTAACATCTTTTAACGCAAGATTTGTTTTTCCGTTTTCGTCTTCAAAGATTCTGAGTCCTATGAGCTTTTTTACCATTTTATCGGCAATAACAGTCGTGTCGCTTTCCGAAATTCCTATAAGAACCATAAAGCCTTTTCCGATTTTGCCGATTGTTTCGCCGTCCACCGCTACCGATGCGTGTTGCACACGCTGAATTACAAATTTCATGTTGTTGTTCCTTTTCTTTTAAAACTACTGTTATGATATTATACATTTAATTAATATAATTCGTAAATTAAAAAATGTTTTTTCGTACCCTCTTTTTCTTAAACGATACAAAATAAATTTAAAACTTGCGCATAGTGTAAAAAAGAAGCAAAATAAAAACGCGTATGTTTTTGATGAAAACGAATTTGCGGACAGCCTTTATAATGAAATTATTTTGGGTAATTTGGAAATCAACAACGGAATGTTTTATGAAAATGCCGTTGCTCAAGGCTTGGTTGCAAACGGGCATAAATTATATTTTTATACACATTATTCGGAAGAGCTTCACAGAAACGATATGGAAATAGACTTCATAATTTCCGACAACAACAAAATTGCCGGAAAGATATTTCCCATAGAAGTGAAATCCGGCAAACGATATCAAACCAAATCCTTAAATAAGTTTACGGAGAAATATAAAGAACGAATCGGCGAAACAATAGTAATTCATCCGAAAAATCTGACAAAAAAGGAAAACGGAATTCTTTGCATCCCGGCTTACATGACATTTTGTCTGTGATTTAGGCACATGTAATGTCATGCGCATTTTCCTGTTCCGTTGTTTTAACCCGAACATCACACCTTTTTTCGATATTGTATGCCTTAAAATACTCCTCTTCAAAAGGAATCCACCGATTTATGAAATTCTTAAGCATATCGCTGCCATTGCGCTTTTCGATACGTTTTAGTTGTGTTTCGTAATCGGTTGTGACAAACACGCGTAAGTCATAGTAATCCCAAAGCTTTGGGTGGCAGGAATAGCTTCCCTCCACAATTATAAGGCGCGATAATTTAACTGTTACGGGCGCGCCTTCCTTCATTACGGAGCACGAAAAAGGACAATATGTGATTGTTTCGTAATCCGAAAGCCGTTTTAAGACTTCCGTCTCAAACCTTTCGTAGTCAACGTTGCCTCCGGGTGTCTTAAAGCGTTCTTCCGTTCTTTGCTCCGGGCGCAAATAAAAATCGTCCATGTGAAATACGGTTCCGGAAAGCTTCGCGGCAAGCTTCTCCGCCAGAGTGCTTTTTCCCGCTCCGCATCGTCCGTCGATTGCGACAATTACACGCTCCTTTTTTTGAAGAAGCACTTTTATGCGATTTAAAAGATTGTTGTACTCATTTTCAGACATATATTTCCTACTTTACAAGCTTTGTCCGTTTCAACATAATCATTACCGCAGGCACAAGAATAAGTTGCAATACGATTCCCGGAATGCAATTTAAGAAAGCTCCCGCAAGAAATGCCTTAAAGGTAAATGAACTCCCGGAAATTCCGATCAAAATTGCGCTCACCGTGCCCCACACAACACGCCCCGTTATCATCGCGGGAATCAACGCCTTATAGAGCGCCCATATGCATTTATATTTGCTCTTAAAATACAAAAATCCCGCAACAAAGCCGTATGTTGCCATTTCAAATGAAATTCCGACGGCCGTCGGATAAAGCACAGGCATACCAAACCACAAAGAACGAACGAGAGGCAAAACAAATCCCACAATGAGTCCGTACTCGGGGCCGCAAACAAGCCCGCAAAGAAGAACCGGAATATGCATCGGAAGAAGCATTTTACCTACGCTCGGTATCTGCCCCGTAAAAAAGGGCAAAACTATTCCGATCCCGAGGAACATTGCGGACAACACAAGATTATATATTTTTTTGTTTGATTTGATGTTGTTTTTCATAATGCTCCCTAATCCCTATAATCGCCTTATCCGTTTCACGTCATCATCCCTATGATGACCTTATCCGTCTCACGCATTCCGTCATGTGCAAGCGAATTCACGTTTTTGATCGTGTTTTCGACGCCCTTAACAATTATTCCGTCACCGCCGAAAAATTCCTTGTCGTGCTGCTGCATTTGCAATCCGAGAAGTCCCGCCTCAACAGCCGAGGCTATTTTTGCGGCACAGCTCGGCTTTGCTCCGTCGCAAATCATTCCCGAATCAATCGCAAGCGCATTTACTATCGTATGCGATATTTCATGATATTTGCCTCCGTAAAGATATGCGATTCCCGCTCCCGCGCCGCATCCCGCGCTTGTTGCCCCGCAATATGCGGACAATGCGCCGATACCCGTTTTTAAGTGAATCGTAACAAGATTTGACACCGTAAGCGCACGATAAAGCATATCACGGCTTACATTTAACTCTTCCGCATAAACAATAACGGGAAGTGATGCCGTAAGCCCCTGGTTTCCGCTGCCGGAATTTATCACAACCGGCATTTCGGAGCCGCTCATTCTCGCGTCCGACCCTGCTGCCGCATAAGCCTTTGCGCGGTTATGAACGCTCATTCCGTAAGACTTTAAAAGAATGCTTCCGATGTTTGCGCCCCATTTGCCGTTAAGTCCTTCCTTTGCAATTGCTGTGTTATATTCGATTTGCCGCGAGAGGACATCCGCCACATCATCTGTATTTACGATATCCGCAAATTCGACAATATCACGCACATTTAAAAGTGTTCTGTCGGTCAAAGGCTTCTTTCCCTCTTCTTTGTATTCGGAAGAAAAAGTAACAATTCCGTCCTTTTTTATTTCCGTAATACAAGTATGATGCCCCGTAATTTCAACGCTTGCCGTGTGAGTGCCCGCACTCATCTCCGCCAAAATATAAAACACGTGGCCGTTGTCGGACGCCTTTACTTCGCACGGAATCTTTTTTAATGCGTCCGCTATTTCCTTTACTTCTTCTTCCGTCACACGAGAAAGCACCTGAAGCTCAAGATCCGCATTTCCCGCAACAGCACCCGCAACCGCCGCGGCATCGATACCCCTAAGCGCTCCGGTATTCGGCACTATAACACTCTTTACGTTTTTAATGATATTGGGGCTTGCAAGCACCTTTATATATTGGGGACATGTCCCGAGCACTTCCCTTGCCTTTGCGGCAGCGTAAGCCACGGCAATCGGCTCCGTGCATCCCATTGCGGGCACAAGCTCTTCCTTTAAAATTTCAACATATGCGTCATATATTTTCTTATCCATGATTTCCTCTTAAATTCTTCCATCAAAAATAATCCGGGAAACATTATAACTCATGTCTCCCGGATTTGTATAATTATTTTTCGTTTTCGATTTGGCGTTTTGCCTCTTCAACGCACTGCCTTACCGCCTTTGAAAGTTCCTGCGGACACGAATTTCCGCCGTGACACGTAATGCCCGCCGTCCGCTTAATCACGTCCTCCGCCTTCATTCCTTCCGCAAGACTCATAACCGCATGCGAATTTCCGTCGCATCCGCCCACGATTTGTACATTGAATATGTATCCGTCAACATAATCAAAGCTGATTTCGTCTGCGCAAACTTCCTTTGCCGTCTTAAACACAAAATGTCTGTCCATAATTTTTTCTTCCTTTCCGTTTCCGTAAATTTCCTATATCTGTTCCTGCAACGTGCAGAATTCGGTATATGTGGCATCTTTTCCGTACAATTCGTCATGTGTGCCTTCCGCCGCAACTTGTCCGTTCTTTATAACGATAATTTTGTCGGCGTTTCTTATTTCCTTCATGCCGTGCGAAACTATAATCGCTGTACGTCCTTTGATAACCGACCGTATAGCCTGCTGCACCTCAACGGTGTTTTTTATATCAAGATTGCTTGTTGCTTCGTCAAGCAGCAAATAATCCGGATTTTTGATAAGCGTTCTCGCAATCGCGATTCTTTGACGCTGTCCGCCGGAAATCTTTCCGCCTTCCTCACCGATATCCGTTTCAAAACCGTCCGGAAACTCTTTTATAAAATCGTAAGCGTTTGCCTGCTTTGCCGCCAAAATAAGTTCATCTTCGGATACAACACGATTCATTCCGAAACATATGTTTTCTCTGACCGTTCCCGAAAGCAGCGGACTTTCCTGCCTTATGTATCCGAACGTTTCACGCCACTCGTTCAAGTGAATATCCCTTATGTCCGTATTTCCGAAATATATCTCACCTTCCGTCGGCTCATAAAATCTTTCAAGGAGATTGAGTATCGTTGTTTTTCCGGCACCGCTTGCGCCCACTATTGCCGTAACTTTGCCTTTCGGAATCGTAAAACTTACATTATCGAGGATCTTTTTCTCCTTATAACCGAACGACACATTTTTAAATACGATATCCGAATCCGGAAGCGCAAAAGAGATTTTTGACTGCATCTGTTCGTCGGGAAGCCCGATAATCTCACCCGCTTCCTTACTCATTCCCTGAACTTCTCTGATTGTTTCATAGCACATAATCGGTTGTATTATATACACGGGAACAACTTCAAGATACATGACAAGCGTCACAAGGTCGCCCGCGTCTATTTCACCTTTTGCCACAAGCACACCGCCGTACACAAGCATAAGCGCCTTGCAAAACGCCGATGCCGAATAAGTAAGCGGCTGCACAATCATTTGCACGAACCCGAGCTTTTTGTCGGCTGCATAAAGCGCGTCCGCCTTTTGATTGTTTAATTCGATTTCCTTTTCTTCCGTTCCCGCACTCTTTATCAGGCGGATGTTAAAAAGTCTGTCCGCAATGTAACTTGTAAAACGCGCATACACGGATTGCCGCTCGTCGTTTGCACGGCTTACGAGACGCCCCGATATCACGCATACAACAATCGACCACGGAATAACAAGTAAAAGTGAAACGGTCATCTTTGACGACATCGTGAAAATCTCAAAAAGCATGAGAATAAGCGTATAAATCATGGTAAACATGCTGATCAAATAAAAAACCAAATAGCTTACCATGGACGTGTCAACGGTCACTCTCGAAATAAGCTCGGACGGATTCATACTCAGATAATTTTTCATCGGAATATGAATAAGCTTTTTGCTCACCGCCTGCTGCAAATTTCTGTCGGTGAGGTTCATGATCCACCCCTGAAATATCGCAATCAAGATGCTTGCGACACCGGACACGACCGTCACCCACGTATATGTGCGAATGAGCGATTTGTCAAAAATGTTTCCGTCCATAATTTCGCCCGCAACTTCCGGCAAATACACGGAAAGCGTCGATACGGCCATAGACGCGATTATAAACAGCACACATTTTCCCCAGGGAAGATGCGCAAGCTTCAAAAGTCGGAAAAAGCTCTTCATGTCGTCTCTTTTTTCTTTCTTCATCATGCCATACCTCCCTCTTCCTTGTTTAATTTGCACATATCAAGGAATTCGCCGCCGCGTGCGATGAGGTCACGATATGTTCCCTCTTCCGCATTTTGTCCCTCGTCAAGCAAAACGATTTTATCGGCGGTCTCGGTATTTTGAATTTTATGCGTTACCATAATGACCGTGCGCCCCTTTAAAAGCTCATGAACAGCACGTTCGGTGTTTTCTTCAGCACAGGCATCAAGACTCGACGTCACCTCGTCAAGCAAAATTATTTCGGGAGGATTCAAAAACATTCTTGCGATCGCAATACGCTGTCTTTGACCGCCGGATAAGTTTTCTCCGCCGTCCGTAACACACGTATCAAGTCCGTCACTGAGTTCATTAAGCAGCGAATCCATACGGATTTCTTTAAGCTTACTCATAAGTTCCGCATCCGAAAGCGGCATTTTTAATCCGTATGTGAGATTTTCCCTCACCGTACCGCACAAAATCGGAGGATTTTGCGAAACATATCCTATCGCGTTACGCCACGAACGAATCGTAAAATCGTTTATGTTCTTTCCGCCGTAAGTAATCTTACCGGACGCGGGCACATAAAACCTTTCAAGCAAATTCATCACCGTGCTCTTTCCCGCTCCGCTCATTCCGACAATTGCGGTAATTTTTCCGTTTAACGCCGTAAAGCTCAAATTCTTAAGTACGGGCGTGTCTTCGTATCCGAAACATACATCCGAAAACTCTATGTCTCCGCCGTTTCCCTTAAATTCTTCACCCTGATCGTACTCTTCCGTTTTTTCGGTCATAAGTTCCGAAATCCGGTGCATTGCGCCCTGTGCACGCTTTAAATCGTTCCAAATCCCCATCATCGTGTCAACGCTTCCCGAGAGATTTGTCGAATAAAGATAAAAAGCCACCCAAACGCTTACCGTAATAATATTTTTTCTTATCAAATAAATTCCGAAAAAGATGACAATTAACGATTCAGTAACCGTAAGAACGGTTGACACCGCCGAAAATCCGTTCGAAATCCACGTCATTTTCATGTTTGTCTTATATAATTCGCCGGTCAGTTCTTCGCTTTTTTCGGTTGCCCTCTTTTCCTTAACAAACGTTTTGATTAACGGAATATTTGTGAGAATTTCCGATATCCCCGCGGTAAGCTCGGCAATTTTTAATTGCAAAATATTGTTCCACTTAAAATCAACGCGTCCCTTTATTATTCCGATCACAATGATTATGGGAATAATCACCGCTTCCGCAAGCACAAGCCGGTAATCGTAAGAGAACAAAATTACTGCCGTCCCCGCAAGCGTATAAATATTTGACACAAGTCCCGCCACATCGTCGGTCAAAAATTCGCTGAGCTTTGTCGTATCCTCGGTCACACGGCTTATGATTTCGCCCGTGCCGTCTTCTGTGTAATCGTCAAGCGGAAGTCGTACCACATGCGCCCACACCGTGCTTCTGAAACGCTTTGATATAAGTCCCTTCACAATCATGCAAAGCGTTTGGTAAAGCGTGTCCGCAAACGCTCCTCCGATAAGCACGAGAATCGTAAGTATAATTGTCTTTGTACTAAAATCTCCCGCCATGATTTCTTCCGTGTATGACGGAAACAGGAGATTGAGTTCGGCGACAATTAACGCCGCCGCAACGCAAAAAAGTACTCTCACATAAGGCAGTTTCGTCTTTTTTACGAGCTCAAGAAACGGCTTCCAAGTCTGCCTCACTTTTTTTTCTTCACAGTCCATTTGATTTCCTCTCATTTTATGGAGTTGCCCTGTAGTTATTTAAGGGTTTCGTCGCCCCCTATACGATCGTTACCGTAAAACGCGAATCAAATGCCGAAAGCACCTTGCCTTCCAAATAATTTTCCGTTTGCTGCTTTACGTAATCTTCATAAGACATGCTTTCCGTAAGCTCTTCCTTTGAATATTCCCCGTTTACCATGTCATCGATCACGGCGTCGTATTCTTCCCGTGTCCACTCCACGCCGTCTTCCTTTACAAGAGGCTCCGCAAGCGCACAAAGTTTCAGCGTCTTTTCGATTTCCTTGCGGAAATTCTTCTTGCTTTCTTCAAGAGTCTTTCCGTGATATTTAACTTGCATGAATTCTTCAAAATCACCCTCAAGCTCGCTTTGAAGATATGCGATATCGTGTTTATATTGAGTATCGATTTCCTTTTCGTCAACCACAAACTCGCTCTCCGCAAGCATCTTTTTGCTTACCATGAGCCAGATTGCGTTGTTTTTCTTTTCCTTGTCCTCTTCGACAAGCCCGTCGGTCACATAATCCTTATATTCGTCGACGGTTGTGACATCTTCGATATCTAATGCTTTCACCATTTTGTCGGTAAGCACAGGCACAATGCGGCGTCTCACCCAAAGCACCTTGATCTCCGATTTTTCCCCGTTATTGTCCACGGTAAACTCATCGTCCTTTTTCTTACCTATAAGCGCACTTTCGATTGCTTCCGAAAAATATCCTTTTCCGACTGACAGTCTCTCGCACTCGCTCGCAAGCAGCACATCGTCGCTCACAATCCTTATTGCGACAATATCACCCTTTTTTATTTTGTCATTCACTTCCTCGATCGTAAGAAAATGTTCCGCTGCCGTCTTTAATTTCTCATCGATTTTTTTTTGCGGAATTTTGATTTGAAAAAGCTTTTCGGGCAATTCACACTTTGTATAATCATACGTTTTAAGCACTTTCACCATGATACAATTCTCCTTTGAAATATAAACATTTGAATAATTATACTAAAAAATGCAAAAAAAATAATGCCCATCGCGCATTTCGGCCTATTCGGTGCACATTTCGGCATTATTTATGTATTTTTCGTTTTCATGGGAATTTTGGCGATAAAATGTATCGTCAGTTCTTCAAACTCCGGATAAACCGTTCCTCCGCACTTTTCCGCGATCTTAAGCGCATTTGCGAGTCCCACCCCCTCATGCGATTTTTTTGTGGTAAATCCGGGCGTAAACATATCTTTCATTTCGTCAGGCAAAACATGGCACTCGTTTGACACCTTTATAATGTTGTTTTCGCCGCGTTTTATGATAAGAAGTTTAATCGTGCGGTTTTTGATTTCGGGATGACAATCAATCTCATCAACCGCATTTTGCAACAGATTTCCGATTATCGTATTTGTTTCGTACACATCGCTTCCGATAAATTGCAAATTGTCATGTATTTCCGTTTCGATTTCGATTCCCTTTTGCAAAGCCATTTCAGAGAACGAATTTATGAGAGCGCTTACGGCGGGATTATATAACGGAAGAATGTCATTCGTGTTCTTCACGATTTCGCGCATTTTTTCCGAATACGCCATACACTCCGCATATCGCCCGCTTTCTATCATCGAACAGATCGTCTGTATGTGGAAATTAAAATCGTGACGCTGCGACCTTATCACCTGCATAAAATTTAGGAGTTCCAGATTGTACTGTTTGTCAATAATGTTTTCTATCCTGTCTTTCATTCCCAAAGACATTCCGTAAACAAAAAAACATGCATTTAATTGAATCAAAACCGTAAACACAAGAAAGATATATTTAAATTCCGTCAATCTTTCGAATGCTGCCAAAAAAAACACCTGCCACAAAATCGTAAGCACAAGTCCCGGAAAAAAGTATATTTTTTTATATGCGCTTTTCTTTATTTGTTCCTTTGTAAGAATATAATTTTTGCCGAATACCGCCTTATAAAAAAGGACGGCAAAGAGTATGGAAATTGCGCACGAAAATACCGCAGAAAGTGCTTTAGGTAAGTTAATCTCAAACACCCTTATAAAAAGCGCACAGGTTAAGCCGAAAGATATTCCTGCGACCGCACACACAACGTATTCAAAAAAATGATTTTTGATCTTTTCCCTCATACAATACTTATTCCGCGTTTTTTTAAGATATTTTTAAGTTCGCCGTAATTGTCGCGGCTCAAAGGAATTTCGGTATCGAGTCCTTTAAGCTTTATCACATATGCACGTTTAAATATGTCCTGCCCTATCGATTCTATTTCGCCTACCTGCACCGCAAACGATTGGTGACAGCGGTAAAATCCGTAATCCGAAAAAACATCGTAAAGCTTTTTTAGATTTTCCGTCGAATCTATCACACGCCCGTTTTTGCAAAAAACTTTGACCTTCCGTCCGACGTTTTCCATATATATAACATCCGAAACATCGACAATCTCCAGGCGGGAAGCCGAATGAATTCCGATTTTTTTGTGCATATACGAGTATTTTGAGTCTGTGCCCGTCTGTTCCCTTAGAAGATTTAAAACACTTTCAAGCTTTGAAACGGAAACGGGCTTCACAAGAAACGAAAGCGGTGCATAGTCATATCCCGTAAGCGCAAAGTCGGTATGACCGGTAAGAAAAACATATTTGATTTCGGGATAATTTTTATGAAGATAATTTGCCGTGTCGAATCCGTTATCACCCGGCATTTCGATATCGAGGAGCACAAGGTCGACGGGATTGTTTTTCACAAATTCCATTGCATCAAGCCCGGAATTGACCTCACCCACTATCTCAACGTCGCCCAAAAGTTCAAGCACCCGTCTTGTGGTTTCAACAGATTCTTTTTCGTCGTCCGCAATCAATATTTTAAGCATTTTCCCTCCGTTTGCACATGCATCTTACGTACTTCCATACCGAAACTATAAGCTTTTTTGCAGAGTTACGCAATCCCATTCTTCACTCAAAAAAGTATATTTTAACGGTTCTGCACTTAAATCGCGCTCAAATCCCAAAGAAAAATAACAATTTAATGCGGGCGTGTTGTTTTCAAAAACGCCTATCGACACTGTCTTTGCGCCGAATATTTCCTCAGCGTATTTAAGTCCGAGCGTCAGCATCCCTTTTCCGTAAGAATGCCCCCGTTTTTTTGCATCAACAATCACAAATCCGAAACGAAGTGCGTTTAAGTCTCCGTCCAACACTCTCATTGTAAAAAAACCCACGGGGACACTGTCGTCAATTGCAACAAAAGCCATGAGCTCCGAAAGCTCATTAAACTTTTCCGCTGTCACCGGATAATCCCCCAATCTTCCCGCACTCCACCTATAAAATTCTCTTTCGTCTTTGATCCACGAAATTATCGTTTTCGCATCCGATTCCCGATAGGGTCTCAGCCTAAGCATGATTATTTTCCTCCCGTATTAGGAAGCAAAAAACGCTTCCTATAATCGATTATCTATTATAACCGTGAGCAGCGGCTGCCGCAACCGTTTTCATTTTGTAAGACAAAAAAACGCCGGCTTGAATTTAGCCGACGCTTTGTTAAAACGCACTTGAGTTCAAGTATAAATTCCCTTTACGAAAGTGCCTTTCTGTACTTTTCAACCATATCCGCATATTCATCTTCTGTTAAAAATTTTTGCTTCGGATTCATTTCGAAAACGCCGCCCCATTCGTATTCCCCTTCATACTTCGGAACAAGGTGGAAATGAAGGTGATGACCGGTATCGCCGTAAGCTCCGTAATTAACCTTTGCGGGGTGAAAAATTTCGTGCATCGCATTTGAAGCCTTCGCAATGTCCTCCATATAAGCGGCTCTTTCCTCCGGTGTAAGCTCTGTTATTTCGCCGACATGCTTTTTGTGTGCAACGATAATTCTTCCCAAATGACTCTGTTCTTTGAACAAATAAACCTTTGAGCTCGGAAGCTCGCAAATCTTTATTCCAAACGCTTCCACAAGTTCACCTTCCATGCAATATGCGCAATTTTTGTCTTTCATTTTTGTCCTCTTTTCTTTACTTTTTGACTTTAAGTCGATGTGAAAATTATATAACATTTTTTATCCGAAGTTAACCCCCGGCCCACAAAAAAATCTTCTTTTTCCGGCGGGTACCTACTCAATATATTTTTTATTTTCGCAATAAAATTCAAGTATGCGATACCGATACTCTAAAAATCTCGGAAAAATACCGTGCATTTAACACCTCCGGAAAAATGCCGTCGGACATGTTTCCGTCTACATGCCTCTTATAATACTCAAATAATCCTGCCTTTGATCCACAACCGCATATACAATGACCTGTTTCTTATCATCGTCAACTTTATAAAATACAAGATCTTTCTCCAAGATAAGAACCAAATATCCTTGTCTCCGAAGCACATTATATTTAGGCATAATGCCGATATACGGATTGTCCCCCAAATTCATAATTGATTCTTCAATATAATCCAACTTTTGTAGTGCCACATCGTTTCCGAAATTTTCTGCAACGTAAAGGATAATTTTACGAATTAAAGAATCTGCCGTATTCGTTCGTACAACTTCATACTTCAAGCCTTTTCCTCCTTAAGAAATTTTCTTAAGTCGTCAAAAGTTTCTTTCATGGGCACAATTCTTCCGTGCTTGACATCCTCATCGGCTTCCGCAAGAATTTCCAGAAGTTCAATTCTCGCTTTCATTCTGTTATATTCTTCATAAGCAAGGGAAACCGTATCTCCCCTTCCGTTTACCGTAATGATAACAGCCTCGTTTTCTTCACGGCATTGTTTTGATATTTCATTATAATGATTTCGTAAATCAGCGGACGGTCTGATTACTTCTTTCTGCGCAAACATAATTGTTACCTCCGTTATTTATATATACATATTGTATCATCATATGTCTATATACGCAATGTAGCTTATCCGGAAAACACCGATTTTTCATTAAAATTACACCGTTTTACATTAACGATATTAACTCCGTCAGCATCGAATTTCCTCTGCAAAATAAAACAAAACACATTCAAAATCAAATATATTAATAAGTCGCATTTACATAATTGTTGCTCTGTGCAATTTCCTTTTCTCTATCATTTGCAGTGTGTTTTACATTTATTCCGTCAATAGTATATGTTTTGCCCTTATGACTATAAGAATTAGCATATAAAACTTGACCTATCTTTGATGATGTTTCGGGTTTTTTTCTTGTAAATCATGATTGTGACGATATGACCAGATATTTGATAAGATAGTGCTGATTTTTTTTAAACCACAGGGAATAGAGCCTTGAAATTGTGAGAATGCTAAAGCTGTCTCGTCAGTATCTCTTCAAATCTCATCAACCTTCTTGACTGCTTTGACGAGATTTATTATAATCATGATAAGATAAATCATCTTAGAGGAGATGAAGGCATGACTTATCAAGAAAGTGAAACTGTAGAACTGAAATCCATTGTTGTAGACG
>CAZZFV010000041.1:0-17800 GCA_964653855.1 uncultured Lachnospiraceae bacterium | reverse complement strand
TTTTTTTATAAAAAGATTATTTATTTTACTTTTATATATTGTTAAAATTAGCATCGGAGAATTTTGAGGAGGTTATATGGGGATGTCCGATGACAAAAAAGACGACATTCGGTTAAAGATGCCGAAAGAGATGGGGCGGCAAGGAACGAATGAACATCCGAAAAAAGAAGTAAAAGCGCCCGAGGCGCTTAAAAAAATCATAAAAGAGCTTGGGAAAGAAACGGAAGAATTACTTGCGCTTTCCCAAACGGATATGAATTTTACCGGAGATTACGTACGCGGATATGTTGCTGTTACAAGCGACGCCGTGTACGTTTTTGTGTCTTCGCCCGAAAAAAATGCCGTGCATTCGTTTAAAGGCTTTTTAAACAAAAAGGATAAGGCGGAAGACGAAGAACGCGACTGGAAATGCACAAGGTATGAACTCTCGGAGATAAAAGAGGTTTTTATAGAAAATCAGGTCGCATGCGGAATGCTGATTTTCCGTTTAAAAGACGATACGGAAGAAAAAACGGCGATTTTTTCTAATCTTTACCGCAGGGAAATGCAGCAAATCATACATGAAGCGGAGCGACTTCTTACACCCCAAAACGGAGCGGGCGAACATAAGGGCGCATCCGGTGATTTCGGCGGATTCGGCGGCATGGGTCCGGGCTTCGGCGGTCCGGGTGGCGGCCCCGCCGGATTCGGAGGCCCGGGAGGTCCGGGTGGCGGTCCGGGTGGTCCGGGTGGCCCCGGAGGAGGTCCGGGTGGTCCCGGCGGTCCCGGCGGACCCGAATCGGACGAGGATCTTTATTGTCCCAAATGCGGAATGATGTATCCCAACAGGGAAAGAAAAGTTTGCCCGAGATGCATGGACAAAAAGTCGATTTTTGTGCGTACATTTAAGTATTTTATGCCATACAAGGTGCTTATGATTTTTATGATCGTAATGTACCTTTTGGTTGCGGCGTTAAACCTTGTCTGGCCTTATTTAAACGGAACCGTGCTTTATGACTATATTCTCACAAAGAACCCGGATTTCTTAAACAAAATCGGAATAAAGAACGGTAACTTCCTTCTTGCACTGCTCCTTGTGATTCTCACAATGTTTATGGCACGTCTCACGGGAAGGGCACTCACGATTCTCCAGGGCGTGTTTACGGCTCGAATCGTGTCAAGCGTTGTGCGCGATATCAAAAAAGATATATTCGGCGCAATGGGACGGCTTTCGATAAGCTTTTTCAGAAGCAGGCAAACGGGCTCGCTTATGACAAGAGTGCTGCGTGACGCCGACAGAGTGACAGGCTTTTTTATCGACGGACTGCCTTATGTCTTTATAAATTCGTTTACTTTGATCGCAACGCTCATCATGATGTTTTCGATAAATTGGAAGATGACATTGTGGTCGATGGCGTTTTTCCCGATTGCGTTTTTTGTTTCTTTTGTGCTTCGCCCAAGGATGTGGACGGCTTTCGGACACAGGCACAGAGCGGAGAGAAGCTTAAACAGCCTTGTAAACGATAACCTGACGGGCGCGCGTGTCGTAAAGGCGTTCGGTCAGGAAGACCGCGAAAAAGATCGCTTTAAGTCGGTGAATGTGAGATTAAAAGACTCCGAAATGTCGATCGTTGGCCTCGACAATCTTATTTATTTCACGTTCAGCGTCACCCAAAATGTCGCAACGATAGTGATTTGGATTCTGGGTGCATACCAAATTCTTGTAAAGCACGATATGGCGCTCGGCATGCTTATAACATTTGTCGGATATGCGGACAATCTAAACGGCCCCGTGAATTTTATGTCGAGAGTGATCAGATGGTGGTCGGACTCGATGAATGCGGCGGAGCGTATGTTTGAGATAATCGACGCCGTTCCGGAAATAACGGAAGACAAAATGCCCGTTCCCCTTAAAAATCCGAAAGGCGAAATCGAACTTAAAAACGTCACGTTCGGTTATGAAATCAACAGACCCGTCTTAAAAAACATTTCGCTTAAAATTCCGGCAGGCTCGATGCTCGGAATTGTGGGGCGTTCGGGAGCGGGAAAAACAACGCTTGTAAATCTTATTTCACGTCTTTACGATCCCGATATGGGAAGTATTTATTTTGACGGAATCGACATAAAGCACATTTCGTTTAACGATTTGAGAAGAAATGTTGCGATGGTGTCACAGGAAACATATATTTTTATGGGCACCGTCGAGGAAAACATCGCATACGCAAACAAATACGCAACGCATGCGGAAATCGTGAGAGCGGCGATGCTTGCGAGCGCACACGAATTTATTCTTAAGATGCCGGACGGCTACAACACGGTAATCGGAAGCTCGGGAAGAGAACTTTCGGGCGGCGAAAGGCAGCGAATTTCGATTGCGCGCGCGATTCTCGCAAATCCCAAGATTTTGATTCTTGACGAGGCAACGGCATCGGTTGACACGGAGACCGAGCTTGCCATTCAAAAGGCGATAAATTATCTTGTTAAGGGACGCACGACAATTTCAATTGCGCACAGGCTTTCGACGCTTAGGGATGCCGATTTCTTATGCGTAATCGACAACGGGGAAATTACCGAAAAGGGAACGCATGCGGAGCTCACGGCGCTTCACGGAACATATTATAAGCTTATGGAATTGCAAACAAAGGCGCTCGCGCTCAGAGAGTGAGGATTATATGGAAGACAAAGAATTTGATCTTGCCGAAATGGAAAAAGAAACGGAAGAAATGCTTAAAATCAACGTTCTTACCGATAAAAACGCTGTGTTTACACGCACGAAGGGCGGCTTTGTTTCGTTAAAAACGGGTGATGAAACATACGGACGCGTAAATGTTGTGAGAATGTTTCCGTTTACCGACCCCGATCGTTTTATATCGATAAGGACAACGGGCGAACATTCAAAGGAAATCGGATTTATCGAGGATATGAGCGAGGTGAGCGCGGAAACCCGCGAAATGCTGAACGAACAATTGGAAATCCGCTATTTTACGCCCGTTATCACCAAAATCATAAGCGTGAAGGACGAATACGGATACGGATATTTTGATGTAATAACCGACAGAGGCGAATGCAAATTTGCGATACGTATGGGCGGAAACAATGTTGTGCATCTTACGGAAACGAGAATTTTGATTACGGATCTTGACGAAAACCGCTTTGAGATACCCGATATCACAAAGCTTACACCGCATGAAAGAAAGAAGCTTGATTTGTTTTTGTAGGGAGAAAGTATGCTGCTTAAATATGATTTGCCGAAAAATGTTTATACGGCACTCGGCATAAAAAGTGAAGATGTGGTTTATGCCGTTCCCTATGATATCGGGGAAGACGGTAAAATTATAAAAGATGCTCACTTGGTGGTTACGAAAAAGCAAATTTATCTTTGTTGCGACAATAAAGCGCAAAAAGAATATTTGCTTTCGGATTTTGATACAATAAAAAACGAGGTAAGGATTTCGTGCGGAATTTTGTACGGAATTCCGAAAGGCGGATCGGAACAAGATTCTGTTTTAATTTGCCGTTACAGCGCACGTCATCAGTCAAGATATGCATATATCGCAAAAGGATGCAGGTATTTGATTGAAGGAAAAACGGAAACCGTCGAAAGTCACGAATACGAAAAGGTGTGTGTAAAATGCGGCAGAGTGCTCCCCGGGACACGTGAGTGCCCGCATTGCGCAAAGAAAAAGCAGGGGCTGGTTTTTGACATCTTAAAAATGACGGCTCCCTATAAATTTAAATTTATATATATATTTGTGCTTATGCTTCTTGTTTCGGGTGCGACGCTTATTACGCCGGAAATTCAAAAACGGCTTATCGACGGCGTTCTCACAAACGAGAACGGAACGATGAAAAGCGCTCTTATGTTTCTTCTTGCCATGCTTTTTGCGAATGTTCTCATAATTATAGTGAATTTGCTTAAAAGCTATTCGTGTTCGAAGCTCGGCTCCGTTATCAGCATGGACATAAGAGGAAAGCTTCACGAAAAAATTCAAAAATTGTCGCTTTCGTTTGTGGACGACAGAAAACCGGGCGATCTTATGAACAGGATCACGCGTGACACACAGCGAATCAGCGATTTTATGGGGGAAGCTTTTTGCAACCTCTTTACCGTTATCATAATTTTGGCGTGCGTCATTGTGTATATGTTTACGATGGACGTAAAGCTTACGCTTATTTCCTTTATATTTATGCCGATTTCGTGGGCGATTTCCGCGGCTTTTCATCACAATGTCCACAGACGCTTTCATATGCAATACACGAAAGACGATAAGGTAAACAGTAACCTTCGTGACGTTTTGTCCGGCATGGCGGTCGTAAAATCGTACGGAAAGGAAAAGGAAGAGTCGGAGCACTTCAACAAAACTGCCGAAGAATTTGCGGAAATACAATGTAAAAACGAAAGCTTCTGGGCGGTGTTCTTTCCGCTTTTGCAATTTTTCATGGGAGTGGGCGTTTATTTTGTAACTTATTACGGCGGCAAACAGGTGCTTTGGGGCACAAAGACAATAGGTGAACTTACGCAATTTATCACGTATACGGGCTTCCTTTACAGTAATGTCGACTGGCTTACGAATCTTCCGAGACTTTACACAAACTTTGTGACAAGCGTCGAGAGAATAAGCGATGTTATGCATGAGGAGCCGAAGATTGTGGATTCTGAGCTTGCGCTTGATCACGACATAAAGGGCGATATCGAGTTTCGCGACGTCACATTCGGATACAAAACCTATGAACCCGTGCTTGAAAATATCAATTTGAAAATCAAGGCGGGCGAGATGATAGGTCTTGTGGGTGCAAGCGGAACGGGAAAATCGACGCTCATAAATCTTGTAATGCACCTATATGATGTGGATTCCGGTGAGATACTTGTTGACGGCATCAACATAAAAGATATACAATTAAAGAAATACCATTCGCAGATAGGTGTGGTGCTTCAGGAGACTTTCCTTTTTTCGGGAACGATTTTGAATAACATTCGTTATGCGCGCCCGAACGCAACCGTTACGGAAGTTATAAAAGCCGCAAAAATGGCGAATGCGCATGATTTTATCTGTAAAACGCCCGACGGCTACAACACGTATGTGGGCGAAAAGGGATACAATCTTTCGGGTGGCGAACGCCAGCGTATCGCGATTGCGCGTGCGATTCTCAACGATCCGCGTATTTTGATACTTGACGAAGCGACGGCAAGCCTTGACACGGAGAGCGAGTATCTTATCCAGACGGCGTTAAACCGCCTCACGCACGGCAAGACCACGTTTGCGATAGCTCACAGACTTTCGACTCTCAAAAATGCCGACCGCCTTGTTGTAATCGACGGACATCATATAAAAGAAGTCGGAACGCACAACGAGCTGATGGAGCAAAAGGGAATATATTATAATCTTGTAATGGCACAGCTTACGATGCAAAAAACGAAAAACGATTCGGAAATTGCATGAATTGTATATGCCTCGCAAAAAAGACGAAAGAATAAATTTAAGAAAAGGTTAAAGTAAGAGGAGAAAAAAATTATGCAAAGTGTACTTGAACGTTTTTTAAGATATGTAAAAATCGATACGCAGTCGGCGGAAGATTGCGAGCAGGTTCCGAGTACAAAAAAGCAATTTGATCTCGCAAAAATTCTTTTTGACGAGCTTAAGGAAATAGGTGCTAAAAACGTCCGCTTAAGCGACAATTGTTATGTTTATGCGGAAATCCCGGGGAATACCGATGCTGCCGCAATCGGATTTATAGCGCATATGGACACGAGTGATGCGGTTTCGGGCGAAAACGTAAAGCCGAGAGTGATAAAAAATTATGACGGCGGGACGGTTACATTAAACGAGGCACTCGGAATTCGGATGACACCCGCAGAATATCCGGATCTTATTAACAGAAAGGGCGACGATTTAATCGTTACCGACGGCACAACGCTTCTCGGTGCCGATGACAAGGCGGGGGTCGCCGAAATAATGGGAATGGCAGAATATATGATATCCCACCCCGAAATTCCTCACGGAAAAATTTGCATCGCATTTACTCCCGACGAAGAAGTGGGGCGGGGAACGGATTTCTTTGACGTTCAGGGATTCGGAGCAGATTATGCCTACACGGTTGACGGCGGTGCGCTCGGTGAAATCGAATACGAAAATTTTAACGCCGCTTCTCTTACGGTTACGGTAAACGGGCTCAGCACACATCCGGGCTCCGCAAAAAATACAATGAAAAATTCGATGACGATTGCGATGAAGTATGATTCGCTTCTTCCCGCAAACGAGGTTCCGGAGCACACGGAAGGGTACGAAGGCTTCCACCATCTGACAAGTATCACGGGAAATTGCGAGCATACCGTTATGCAATATATTTTGAGAGATCACGACAAAAATCTCCTTCAAAAAAAGAAGGATGAGGCTGCTCGTGCGGCAGAATACATAAATTCACTTTACGGTGCGGGAACGGTAAATGTTGAAATCAAGGATTCTTACAGCAACATGCGTGAGATGATCGAGCCGAATATCTTCTTAATAGATAACGTAAAGGAAGTAATGGAAGATTTGGGGATCACACCGAAGGTATGCGCGATCAGGGGCGGTACGGACGGCGCAAGACTCTCGTTTATGGGACTTCCGTGCCCCAACCTTTGCACGGGCGGCGGAAATTACCACTCGAGGCACGAGTATGCGTCGGTCGGCGCTATGGAAAAGTGTATGCAAGTGCTTGTGGGGCTTGCATCCAAGGTTATCAAAAAATAATCGGAAGTTTGGGCAATATCGTAAATAAGTAACATCGTAAAAGGGGAACGGATTTAAAAGAAATTTTATTGTATTCGGTAATATCAATCTCGGTAACGATTGGGATTTGTGAAGAGTCTTGATAAGGGAATTTTAAGAATTTTCGGTTAAATGGGAGACAAGATATGCTGTACGGGATTTACAAAATACTTTTATATGTCTGTCTTTTGCTGCTTCTTTTGGAACAGTTTAATATTTGTGCGGGAAAAAGAAACAGAAGCGTATATCATATGCTTATGACATATGTTACGATAGTTGCCGTAATCGGATTCATAATCGTCGCAAGTACGGATGACTTATATACCGCGATTCTCGGAAACAAGCTTACATATATTGCCGGATGTCTTCTCCCCGTTGTCACAAACCGCATGGGCGCGGAACTTTGCCGCCTAAAGCTTAAAAGGCGTGATTATTTGATTCTTGCGGCACTCGGGGGCGTTGTTCTTTTGATGGCATGGACCCCGGGCTACAACGACTGGTATTATAAAAACGTAACTTTTGAAACTGTGGGTAACGTCGCCGTATTAAAAAAGGAATACGGTTTTTTGCATATTTTCTATTATATTTATCTTCTTGCTTATATGGCTTTTTCAATAAGGCTTCTTGTGAAATCGATAAAAAACAGGCGCGCGTTCAGAAACAAGACGGCGGTTATTTATGTTGCCTCCTGGGCGAGCGTGCTTGTTGTTTATTTTGCCGAGCGCATTTTTGATTCTCCCGTGAGTTTTGTGCCGTTTGCGATGACTATGGCTGTGACCGTGTTTACGTTCCAGTTCAGACGCGTAAATCTTCTTGATATGGACAGGTCGCTTATTGACGTCGCCATGCTCGAACAGGAAAACGGATATATCGTGTTTGACAAGCATCAAAGAATTACCGTCGTAAACGAAAGAATGCATGAGTTTTTCCCGGAGACCAGGGAATTCGGAATAGATTCGTCTGTTTCCGACAAGAAACTCACGCTTTTTTACGAAAACGTTTATTTGCCTTTTTTGGAAGACGGGCGCCTTACGGTAAACAAAATCAAGGTTAAAGGAAAAACTTTAAAGGTAGAAAAGAAGCTTGTAAAAACGTATTCGGGAAAAATTATAAACGGATATTTGCTTAAGGTTACGGATATTTCCGACGAAGAGCGTTATGCGGAAATGCTCCTAAATTACCGTGAGCGACTGGAGCGCGACATTCAGGCAAAGACGGAAAAGGTTGAAGAACTCCGTCACTCTGTAATAACCGGCATCGCGTGCATGATTGAGAGCCGTGACATGTCGACGGGCGAGCATGTAAGGCGCGCGAGCGACATAGTGAAGATTTTTACAAAAAAGCTTTGGGATATGGGTTATATCAACGACAGGGACTTTGTGAGACGCTTAAATATTGCGTCTTCCATGCATGACCTCGGTAAAATTGCGGTTCCGGATGTGGTTTTAAGAAAACAGGGCAAGTATACGCCCGAAGAGTTTGACGTAATGAAGCAGCATGCGCGTTACGGTGCGGTTATCGTGCGTAAGGTGCTCGGCGGTCTCGGAGACGAGGAATTTGCGAACCTCGCCGCAAATGTTGCGGAATATCACCATGAGCGTTACGGCGGACACGGATATCCGATGGGACTTGCGGGTACGGAAATTCCGCTTGAGGCACGCATCATGGCACTTGCGGATGTTTTTGACGCACTTGTGAGCAAACGCTGCTACAAAGACGCGTACAGCTTTGACACGGCATTTGATATAATAAACGATTCGATAGGAACCCAATTTGATCCGACTCTCGGACAGATATTTTTGACGCTGCGCCCCGAGATCGAGGACCTTTACAACGGCTATGCACTTGAAGCGGGAGGACGGGTATGAGTATTTCGGCTTTCTACGGACTTATGGTTTTGGTAAACATAGTTGCGTTTCTTCATGTAATACTCAGAAAAGAATACCAAAACGGCCTGTATGTTTTTATGATTGTGGTTCTTCTCACAAGAAGCTACGGACAATTTTTGGTTTCGATCTCAAAAACACTCGACATGGCTCTTATCGGAAACGCGCTTATGTATTTCGGAGCGGCTTTTTTGCCTCCGTTCCTCTTTATCATTGCGATGAAGTCGTGCAAACTTAATCCTCCGATTCCCGTGACGCTCACGATGCTGATTTATTCGCTTGTTATCGAAATGCTCGCGACAACCGCCGGGAAGACGACTCTTTATTACGATACGGTGACGCTCAAAACAATGGGAAGTTCGGCCGTGCTCGAAAAAACTTACGGACCTTTGCATGCGCTTTACGTGCTCATGATAATCGTTTATGTGGCGGCGTTTTTGATACTTTGCGCTTATGCGGTATCCAAAAAGAATCAGATTTCCGTAAGGGTTATCGGAATTATGGCGCTGTTTTCGATACTTGTGGGAGCGGGATATTGGCTCGACAGGCACTTAAATATCGAGTTTGATTTAAATTCCGTGGTTTATTTGCTTGCGACGGCCGCGTTTGCGTGGGGAATGAGAGACGTTGACATGCATGATTTGCCGTCGTGTATATTTGATTCCTCAAACAATGATTTAAGTGAAATTGTAATTGTTTTTGACAAGAAAAACAGATTCATAAACGCAAACAAAACCGCGAGGGAATTGTTCCCCGAAATCGCGGACTTAAGCGTCGGTGAAAGACCGGGTGCTTCCGACTCGTTGTTTTACAATGAAATCGTAAAAAAGGTAAACGAAGATACGGGTGAAAATTCTTTTCGCGAAAACAAGGGGCTCATCGATATCGGTGACAAAAAATACGAGCTTTGGATGAGCAATATCGTGTTTTCGAGTCGCGGTAAAAAAGAAGGCACGTATGTCGAATTAAACGATGTGACCGTCGAAGAAAAATTAAAGGCGATGGATGCCCTTTACAGCCGTGAACTTGAAGAAAACGTTAAGAAAAAGGAAGAGGAAATAGAGGACACGTTAAACAAGCTGATTGTCGGGCTTTCGGAGCTTGTGTCAAGCAGAGATCCTTTTTCTGCGGGGCATGTAAAGAGAATTGCGGAAGGCTTAAAGATTTTTGCGGAACGATTGACCGCGGAGATGCCGTTTGAATTCACGTGGGAGTACTTAAATCGTGTTATGAATGCCGCACCGCTTCACGATATCGGAAAGATTTCGATAGACGATGCGGTGATGAGTGCCGGGAAAAACAGGACTCCCGAGCAAGCGGCCAAGATGAAGACTCATGCGTCCGAAGGCGCGCGTATTGTGCGGAGAGTTCTCGCAAAGGCGAACGACCGAAAACTTGTGAACATAGCGGTAAATATTGCGGCATATCACCATGAAAACTGGGACGGCACAGGGTATCCGGCAGGTCTAAAAGGAAAGGAAATTCCGCTTGAAGCGAGAATCATTGCTTTTGTCGACAGGCTTGATGAAAAAATAAACGAGACGGAAGTTCCGTTTGATGCGGCATTTGACGACATTATGAAGGACGTCGGCACAAAGCTCGATCCCGTGCTCGGCGAAAAGTTTGCGAAGTGCAAAGAGGATTTAAGGAAGATTTATACATAAATGACGGATGTTAAATTTAAGCAAAACAATATGGTATGTAAGAATGATAAGCAAGACAATATGACATATAAGAATGCGGATTTTAAGCAAAACAACATGACATACATGCGTGCGGGCGGGGCAGGACTTATACTCCCCGCCTTTTCCTTGGGATTATGGAATTCGTTCGGTGATAACGGAAATACGGACGAAATGAAAAAAATTGTCGTGACGGCGCTTGAGTCGGGAATAAATTCGTTTGATCTCGCCAATAATTACGGACCGCCGTACGGGCGTGCGGAAGAAAATTTTGGGGCTCTGCTTCGTGACCTAAAATTAAATCGGGATGAGATTATCGTGTCCACAAAAGCGGGATTTGACATGTGGAACGGCCCCTACGGAAGCGGAGGCACGAGAAAACACCTGATTGCGAGCTGTGATGCGAGTTTAAAGCGAATGGGACTTGATTACGTCGATATTTTTTATCATCACAGGCCCGATCCCGATACACCGCTTACGGAAACATGTGCGGCTCTCGATGAGCTTGTAAAATCCGGGAAAGCGCTTTATATAGGTATTTCAAACTACAATAAAGAACAGACGGAAGCGGCAGCAAAAATATTTAAGCGTCTTAAGACGCCTTTTGCGGGAAATCAAAGTAATTATTCGCTCCTTAACAGAAAAGC
This sequence comes from uncultured Lachnospiraceae bacterium, assembly GCA_964653855.1. Lineage (GTDB taxonomy): Bacteria > Bacillota > Clostridia > Lachnospirales > Lachnospiraceae > RGIG3528. The sequence continues at coordinate 6,854 of CAZZFV010000041.1, read as the reverse complement.
GGAACGAAGCGGCTTAAAGGATTATTTATATAAAAACGATCTCGGATTTATAACATATTCACCGCTTGCGCAGGGAATACTTACGGGAAAATATTTAAACGAAATCCCCGCGGATTCACGCGTGATAACGGACGGAAGACATATAAGCGCATTTGACGTAACAAACGAATCCGTGCGCGAAAAGGTGAGACGCCTTAAATGTATCGCCGAAAGACGGGGGCAAACGCTTTCCGAAATGTCTCTTTCGTGGGTGATGCGTGAAAAAGTCACAAGTGTTGTGATCGGTGCGTCACACGCGTATCAAATAGAAAATAACGTGAGAGCGCTTTATAATACCCGCTTTTCGGCGGAGGAGTTAAAAGAAATAGATGAGATAGTCCGGTGAAAAAAGAAAAAAATTAGCACTCACCTCTTGACAGTGCTAACAATTTGGTGTATAAGTATTTTCGTAATGATAAAACTTATACGAGGAGGTAGTGTTATGAATATAAGTAAATTTACACAAAAATCAATGGAAGCCGTAAACAATTGCGAAAAAGTGGCGTACGACTACGGCAACCAGGAACTTATGCCGGAACATCTCCTCTACAGTCTTTTAAAATTGGATGACAGCCTGATTAAAAAGCTGATAGAAAAAATGGAGATAGATCCGGACGTGTTTACCGCACAGGTTGAGGGCGTGATAAAGAAGCGTCCGAGAGTCAGCGGCGGCAACGTGTTCGTCGGCGATAAATTAAACAAGGTGTTAATTTATGCGGAAGACGAGTCAAAGGCGATGGGAGACGAATATGTTTCAGTCGAACACTTGTTCTTAAGCATTTTGAAGCATCCGACAAAGGAATTGCAGGAGCTTTTTGACAGCTTCAACATCGACAGAAACAGATTTTTAAAAGCCCTGCAGGATGTGAGAGGAAACGTGAAAGTCACAACCGACAACCCCGAAGGCACATACGATTCGCTCGAAAAGTACGGACTCGACCTTGTGGAACGTGCAAGACAGCATAAGCTTGATCCCGTAATCGGACGTGATACGGAAATAAGAAACGTTGTCCGTATACTTTCAAGGAAGACGAAGAATAACCCCGTGCTTATAGGTGAACCCGGTGTAGGTAAAACGGCGGTCGTTGAAGGACTTGCGGAGCGTATCGTTGCGGGCGATGTGCCGGAAACACTCAAAAATAAGACGATTTTTTCGCTCGATATGGGCGCTCTTGTTGCGGGTGCAAAGTACAGGGGCGAATTTGAGGAACGTTTAAAGGCTGTGCTTTCGGAAGTAAAGGAAAGCGACGGCAAAATCATCCTCTTTATAGATGAGCTTCACACGATAGTGGGTGCGGGTAAAACGGAAGGCTCGATGGATGCGGGCAATATGTTAAAGCCCATGCTTGCGCGCGGTGAGCTTCATTGTATCGGCGCGACAACGTTAAACGAGTACAGACAGTATATCGAAAAGGATGCGGCTCTCGAAAGACGTTTTCAGCCTGTTATGGTAAACGAGCCGACGGTTGAAGACACGATTTCGATACTCCGTGGTATAAAGGAAAGATACGAAATGTTCCACGGCGTAAAGATTACCGACGGTGCACTTGTGTCGGCAGCGGTGCTTTCAAACAGATATATAACCGACAGGTTCTTGCCGGATAAGGCAATCGACCTTGTGGATGAGGCGTGTGCATCGATTAAGACGGAGCTTGACAGCATGCCGACGGAACTCGATGAGGTGCGTCGTCGTATAATGCAGCTTGAAATCGAAGAGGCGGCATTAAAGAAGGAAAGCGACAATTTGAGCCGCGAAAGGCTTGAAGCTTTGCAAAAAGAGCTTTCGGAGTTAAAAGAGGAATATCTCAACACGAAGGCAAAATGGGAAGCCGAAAAAGCATCCGTCGAAAAGGTAATGAAATTGAAGGAAGAGCTTGAAAACGTTACCAACGAAATAAATGCGGCGGAAAGAAGTTATGATCTTAACCGTGCGGCAGAACTCAAATACGGGCGTCTCCCCGAACTCAAAAAGCAAATCGAGGCGGAAGAGGCAAAGAATAAAGACAAGGAAAATGTCTATGTTCACGAAGCCGTGGATGAGGATGAAATTGCGGAAATCGTATCCAGATGGACGGGAATTCCGGTTCATAAGCTCACCGAAGGTGAAAAGACAAAGGCGCTTTCACTCGATACCGAGCTTCATAAGCGCGTAATCGGTCAGGATACGGCGGTTGAACGTGTTACTGAGGCAATACTTCGTTCAAAGGCCGGAATCAAGGATCCCACAAAGCCGATAGGATCGTTTTTGTTCCTCGGACCTACGGGTGTCGGCAAAACCGAGCTTGCAAAGAGTCTTGCGGCAAATCTTTTTGACAATGAGCAAAACATGGTACGTATCGATATGAGCGAATATATGGAAAAGTATTCCGTCTCCCGTCTTATCGGTGCGCCGCCCGGATATGTGGGCTACGAAGAGGGCGGACAGCTTACCGAAGCAGTGCGTCGTAAGCCGTATTCGGTTGTGCTCTTTGATGAAGTCGAAAAGGCTCACCCCGATGTGTTCAACGTAATGCTTCAGATCCTTGACGACGGACGTGTTACGGATTCGCAAGGGCGGACGGTTGACTTTAAGAACACGATTATAATCATGACGTCAAACATCGGTTCGCAATATATTCTTGACGGAATTGAGCGTGACGGCCGCATCACAGACGAAACGGAAGATCTTGTCATGAATGAACTTAAGGCTCATTTCAGACCGGAGTTCCTTAACCGTCTCGATGAGATAATTACGTTTAATCCGCTTACGCGTGAAAACGTATGCGCGATTATGGATCTTCTCATAAAGGATTTGAACGAACGTCTCAAAGACAAGGAAATTACGATTAAGCTTACGGATGAGGCACGTGATTTTGCGATAAGCGAGAGTTTTGATCCGGCATACGGTGCAAGACCGCTAAAGAGGTATTTGCAAGGATCAGTAGAAACGATTTGCGCGCGTATTATCCTCGAGGGCAACGTAAAGCAGGGAGATACGATTGTGATCGACGTGCGTAACGGAAAACTTATGGGATATGTGCAGGCAAATTAAAACGATTTTTTACCCGGTACGGAATTTGTACCGGGTATTTTTTTGCCTTAAAAAGGGATGCGAAAATCGGAAAAAGGGAAACCTTAAAGAAACATAGCAATTTTTACCAAATATTATAACAAAAATCACAATTTTTTTATAAATATTAACGTATATAATTGTAATACTGAAGTGCGAGATTGTTAAAAAACAACAAAAAATGCGCTTTAAGAAAAAAAGAGGGAGAAGAAACAAAATGGGAGTAAAAAGAAAATCCTTATTTAAACGTGCTTCGGCAATGGCTCTTGCAATGTTTATGACGATTTCGATGTTGCCTTTCGGCACAAATCTCGTAAACGCAAAGATCTCCGACGCAGAAGTAAACGCGGGCGAAGTTGTTGCCACGGCAGGCAACGCAACACTTACCGCAGTGCAAAAGCTTGCGGTCACCGCAAAGGACACTCCGATTTCGCTTGACGGAACGGATTACACCTATACGCTCAAGTCATCAAGCGTAAACAACGCAAAGGTCGGATCAAGCACGGCCAGAGTACACAGCGTAATTACGGCAACAAAGGATGCGAACGTCGCACTTCTTATGAACATGGGTTCGGGCAAGAAGGCATACGTGATTGAAAGCGACACGGATCTCAATGTACTTTCCGATGCATCCGCACCGGTTACGATGCCCGAGGCTCAGTCGATACTTGCGCTCGAAGAAGGCAACCACAAATACAATCTTAAGATTTCGGCGGGAAAGTTCTACTACATCGTAGGTGTGGGAACAAACCTTGAACTCATCGATTTTGTTGAGGGTGAGGCAGTGCCGGAAGCAGGCGAAAAGTATTCGCTCGAATTTTACAATCTTTCCGATCAAAGCAAATTAAACGGCTACGTATCGGATGACGGATATTTTAAGGTTATTTCCGAAGCAAACACCGCATATTACCATGACGGTCAGCATGGTGCGGCAGTCAAAAACGGAGATAAGGTGACGGTTAAGGTTGCGGGAAGCGCAACAATCACGCTTTCTCTTTGCCAATACGGTTCGGGTACGGCATTTGTTGTTACGGATGCCGACGGCAACAAGGTAGGAAGCGTAGCCGGTAAGACAACCACCGACGGCAATACCGAAAAGATTTCTTACACAGGCGACGCAACAACACTCACAATCACATGTGAAGCAACAGGTGAAGCATATCTCCACTCGATTTCCGTAGAAAATCTTGTTGTAAGCGGCAATGCGGTAGATTTTATCTATATCCTCGACGAATACAAGACGGCGGGCGGATACGTAAAGACCGGTGAAGTAAAGATCGGCGACAGCACGCTCCTTCTCGCGGGTCAGACGGTTGACGGCGTTATCACACAATTTACCGTTAAAGACAACAAAAAGGTTATGATAAACGGCGTTGAGCATGATTCCTACACATCGGGTAAGCGTCATGCCGATTCCAACAACATCCCCACACTTCCGGGCGAGGGAGACGGATGTCTTGCGGTATTCACACCCGCAGCAAAGGGTATGGTTACGGTATACTACAATTCCACATCCTTTATCAGAGTTCATGACTTTAACGCAGACGGCACAAAGAACGGATTCACCGATTCCGATGTCGGACTCACAAGCTATTCGTTTGAAGTTTATCCGGGTCACAGCTATGTTATGTCCACAACGGGTAAGACAAACAACATGTTCTATGCCGCATTCGCATTTGTTCCGGATATGGTTGCAAACGTAAACGTTACCGTTACAAACGTTGACGCAACGGTAGGCGATTCCTTAAAGCTTACTCTTACGGATGCTTCCCTCGGCGGCGATCCGATCACGGTTAAGCTTACGGACACAACAATCAGACTCTTAAAGGGTCATACATACAAAATCGAATCAAACGACGGCGGTGTTAAGCCTCTTGCAAACGGCAGCGAGACATTCCTTGCGGGTGCGGGCGACGTTGCAATCACACTTAACAATGTGCCCGACGTTGTACTTTCGGGTAAGATTACGGGTACGGATGTTTCAAACGTAACGTCTCTTACATTCACAAACAACGCAAACGGACTTACCTATAACGCAACAATCACGGGAGACGGCTACTCACTCGAGTTAAAGCCCGGTGAGTATTCGGCAAGCGTTGTTACGACAAACGGCGGAGTTACTTATGACAGAGCTTCCGTAGTTACGGGACAGGACAACACGGACGACGTTTATGTTGAAGTTGTGGATGCAACAAAGAAGCATACATATTCATATACCGATATTCCCAACATGGAAACAACAGGTAATGTTGCCGTTGAGACAGGTAAGTCGCACACGGTTGCAAAGGCCGACGCAACAATCAAGATTCCGGTATCCGGAAAAGCAAAGGTTATCGTAAGTGCTTACTATCTTGCCGAATTCACGATGAACGGCTCGTATTGTGTTGTTGATTCAAAGACAACATCCAAGATCGATACGTTCGAAATGGTTACGGAAAAGGATGTAACGCTTGCATTCAGCGCAACATCGTATATCACAAGCATCGAGGTTATCCCCATTGTCGAGTTTAAGAGCGAACTCAACGTACCCGGCGATTACGATACTCTTAACGAGGCATCCGATGCTATCCTCGGAATGCTTAATCGTCCGGCAGGCGAAGCAGGCCGTGTAACGATTAACCTTAAGACGGATATCTTTGAGCAGACCGTTATGGCTGCCGATTATGTAACACTTAAGGGCAACAACCACACGATTTCATGGTACTACGGCGTAGGCACACTTTATTATTCCGTAGATCCGGGAACGGGACTTTACAATAAGCGTCTCGCAATGGATAAGTATTCATCGGCAGAAGGCAACGGAAGCCTCTGGGGCGGCGTATTTATCGCACGCGGCGACAACTTTATCGCAGAAGACGTTACATTCCTCAACACTTACAACTACACACTTACCGAAGCTGAAAAGTCCGATATTGCGGGAACACTTCTTGCTGTTGATCGTCTTGCGGACGGTGCCGACGTTACGGCTTATAAGTACAAGGAAAGATCAAACGCTTTCTATGTAGACGCAGACAACCTTGAGCTTTACAATTGTAAGATTCTTTCTTCCCAGGATACATTCGGAAGAAACGGTTCGACAAACTACAATTATCATGTATATGTAAAGGACTCGGTAATCGGCGGAAACACAGACTATATCTGCGGTGAGTTCTCGGCAATCTTTGATAATTGTGAGTTACAGTGGAAGACATTTGCAAACGATGCTTCAAACAACTCGAAGATCGGTTATATCGTAGCACCGAAGACAAGTCCTTATGTATTCAGAAATTGTACGATCACAACCGACGGCGCACACGGATCGGATCCGGCAATCGGTAAGTATGGCAGAACATGGGGCGCAAATTCAAATGCATCCTTCATCAACTGCGAGACAAACGGTCTTGTAGATTCCGAAGGCTGGGGCGAAATGTCTGCGGGCGACAAGGTTACGGCTGTATTTAATGAATTCGGAAATACATCGAACGGCGCGGCATTTACAACAACGGGTGCAACAAACACGGATATTCTTTCCGTTAACAGCTACATCGACGGCGGTACGGTAAGAGCATTCAATACCGTTCTTGCGGGATGGAGACCGGTTCACTACTTATCTGATGCAACAACACCGAAGACGGGCGACAACGACGTTATCTTCGCAATACTCGGCATTACAAGCATTTTGTCGGGACTTGCACTTCTCTTTACAAAAAAGATAAGATAAGTAAGGCAATTTAAAAAAGTAAAAAACGGAAGCTTATGCGGCTTAGGCTGCATAGGCTTCTTTTTT
>CAZZFV010000040.1:0-19146 GCA_964653855.1 uncultured Lachnospiraceae bacterium | reverse complement strand
ACTTCGTAGCTCTTTTATCGAAAGTTAAAAAGCAACTTCCGATAAGTTGCATTATAGGAAGCAAAAAACGCTTCCTATAATCGATTATCGAGCTACTTCGTAGCTCTTTTATCGAAAGTTAAAAAGCAACTTCCGATAAGTTGCATTATGTTTGATCAGGCAATAAAAAAATATGAAATTATATAAAACCGTAAAGAAAGAGCTTCTTAAGCAGGAAGCTCTTTTTTTTTGTTGGTGAATTATTTTATTTGAAACCAAAGTGCACTTGAAATAAATATTACTTTTTGATACAAAATAAAAGGTATTGATATTCATAAGCTTTTTTTTGCATGTTAAACTTGTGTGAGACTTAAGAAGCCCGGTGTGTGGCGTCTTAAAATCAATAAAAAAGGGAGAGGATGCATGTGAAAAAAAGAATTTTGAGATTGGTGTTATGGGCTTTTCTCGGCATGTCCGTCATGTTAACGGGATGTGCGAGAAAAAAAGACGGCGAAAATGAGGAGAATGAGCGGAGTATGCTTAAATTTACGGACGTTTCGATTAATGACGATTTTTGGTCACCGAGACAAAAGCTTGTTATGTGCAAGATGATTGAGGTGGGCATAAAAAAGGTTGAAGACAAAAACGGAGGCTTAAATAATTTTATTGAAGCCGCAAAGCAAAACAACGGGGAAGCGGCGGCAGCATTCGAGGGTGACGTTTATTTCCTTGACAGCGATGCCTATAAGATGATAGAAGCGATGAGCTATGCGTTAACGGTGACGGCGGATTCGGATGACGAAGAAATTGCGGGAGCCAAGGAATTTATAAATTCCACACTCGATAAATGGATTCCTTATATCATCGGGGCACAAGAAAGTGACGGCTATCTTGACACTTATTTTACGTTAAAGCGCGGGACTCAAAGCATGAGCGCGAGTACAAGCGAAACAAATAAGTGGACCGATTTTGCGGCACATGAGTTTTATGTGATGGGACACTTTTATGAGGCGGCGGTTGCGCATTTTGATGCGACCGGAAGTACGGCGCTTCTTGACACCGCAATCAAAAATGCGGATCTTGTTTGCTCACTTTTCGGGGAAAACGGAAAATATACGGCAGTTCCCGGACATCAGGAAATAGAACTTGCGCTTCTTAAACTTGCGTCCGCATGCGAAAAAGCGGAAAATTCGGGCATTACCGGTGAATTTACGGGTGAATACGGAACGAGAACGGAAAAATATGTCTCGCTTGCGAGAAGATTTTTGAATTTAAGAGGGGACAAAGAAAACAGAACGGGATATTTTTCGTTTAACCCCGGGGACACATACAGACAGGATCACTTGCCGGTTTCATCACAATACACGGGCGTCGGACATGTTGTGAGAGCGATGTATCAATATATCGCGATGACGGATTTGACTCTGATGGGCGCGGGAACGGATGAAAACGGCGTATCTTATGATACCGCTTTACAGTCTTTGTGGGACGACATCACAAACACAAAAACATTCATAACCGGCGGAATGGGTACGATAAACAACAACGAAAGCTTCGGAAATTCGTATTCGCTGTCGCAAAAGTCGGCTTATGCGGAAACTTGCGGAAGCATCGGAAGCGTTATTTGGAATTCAAAAATGAATTTGCTTTACGGAGATTCAAAATATATCGATACACTTGAAACGGCGCTTTATAACGGAGTACTTTCCGGCGTAAATTTTGACGGAGACAGATTCTTTTATCAAAATCCGCTTTACAGTGACGGAAACGCCGCACGTTCCGAGTGGTTTGGCTGTGCCTGCTGTCCGCCGAACCTTATGCGCCTTATCATGAGTCTCGGAAATTATATATATGCAACCGATTCGGAAGGCATAATCGCAAACATGTTTATCGGAAGTACGGTGAATGCGGAAATCAATGGCGCAGAAATCACGCTTACATGTGAATCCGAAATGCCTTTTTCTGGAAACGTAAAATATACGGTAAATACGGACAAAAAGGCAAACTTCGTATTTAAAATAAGAATCCCCGCGTGGTGTGAGGGTATTTATTCCGTTTCTTTAAACGATAAGGAAATTACGGAAAACGACGGATACGCGGTAAATGACGCCGGATATATATGTATAGACCGAAAATGGAAAGATTCCGACACCGTAACCGTTAATTTTAACATGGAAGCAAAAAGAATATATCAATCGGACAAAGTGTCGTCGACAAAGGGCTATACGGCAATCAAAAGAGGTCCGCTTGTGTATGCGGCTGAAAGTATGGACAACGATTTTGACTTAAGCCTTTTTACGCTGCCGGTTGAATCGGAAATCACGGAAGAATACGTAACAAATCTTACGGGAGGCGACGATCCTTACGGCATAAAAGGCGGAGTGAGGCTCACTACACAGGGAACCGTTGTTACGGGAAAGGGCGAAGAAACGGTAAATCTCACACTTATTCCTTATTACGCATGGAATAACAGAGGAACCGGAATGATGCGGACGTTCTTTAACGAGAGCAATAAGCTTGAATATAAATACACAAACGGCGTCAGAATGTCTGCGTCCTACACGTCCGTTTGGCAAAAGCTTTCGAGCATCAACGACGAGAATACGTCTACGTTTTGGTGTTCATGGTGCGAAAACGAGGTAAAGGAGAATCCTTGGGTCGAGTGTGAATTTGAAACGGAAAAGAAGGTTTCCGGCTGTCTTGTAAACTGGTTTGAAGACTCGGCGGACACTCGCGTGCCGTCGGGAATCATGATAGAATATTATGACGGAAGCGAGTGGAAAGAAGTGATTCCAACAAAGGAATATACGAGCTTCAAGGCGGGAACAAACAATATGTATTCCTTTAGCGAAGTTCTTGCAAAAAGCATCCGCATGACGATTTATAATACCACGCTCAACGGACACACCTATGCGGTAGGTATAAACGAGTGGAGTGTGGCGGAAGGAAGATAAAAGGGGATTTTTGATGATAAAAATAAGCCTTGTGCATTCGGTAAGCTTTGTGTGGCTCGGAAAATTTGCCGCCCAAAACGACAATTGGCGCCATCAATCAAGGAGATTAAACGAATATGAACTTATATTTGTGGATTCGGGCGTGCTTTATATTGCGTGCAACGACACAAAATACGCGGTAAAGGCGGGCGAGTATCTGTTAATGCGCCCGTGCGAATCGCAATACGGCTACAAGGCGTCAAAGTGTTCTTTTCACTGGATTCATTTTGTTTATAATGAAGAATTTAACCTTCTTGACGGCGATTACATATTGATCCCCGAAACGGGGAAATATTCGGATTATGCGAGGATACTCGGAATACTGAATCAAATATATTTTGTTCATGAAAAGTATGCGGACAGGCATTATGCGTCTTATCTTGTGACAACGCTGTTACTTGAACTTAACGCACAGGTTAAGGAAAATTGCGAAAAGAGCGGGAAAAACGCCGTTTGCAATAAAATCGAGGCGTATATAAGGGAAAATTGTCTTATTACGACAAAGGTTAACGATATTGCCGCGGAAATCGGTTATTCCGAAAAATATATCGAAAATCTGTACAAGAAGATGACGGGGCGTACGATTCATGAGTTTTTGAATTTTACGATCATGAACAGGGCAAAGGAGACAATTTTAAATTCTGCGCTTTCGGTCAGCGACATTTCAGCAAGCTTCGGGTTTTCGGATCCGCAAAACTTTTCGAGAACATTCAAAAGATATACGGGAATGAGCCCGAGGGAATTTAAGAACGAATTTTTGACGGTATACGAAAAATAAAAGCGAATGAAGAGAGCTTACTTAAAAATTGTAAGCTCTCTTTTTTAATTGCCTATAAATCGATGATGTGGTAACATAATGAGAGCTTAACGAAAGGAAACAGGTTATGGACGAAACGGATGTATTATGTGCTCTTATCGGGCTTTCAGGCGCATTAAACAATAACGAAAAAACGGAAAATACGGACAATGTATCCGCAGGTGCGATTGTGTCACGTGATTACGATATGTCAGTAAAACGCGTTCATGCGGAAAAATTTAAAATTTCGCCGGGGTGTGCGACATGCGTGAATCCTTGCGGAAACACGTCGGATGCGGATAGGAAAACGTTAAATTTTGACGACCCCGACACGGGAAATTTGAAAAAAGAAATATATGACGAATTAAAAATTATTGCACAAAATTTTTTAAACAAAAAAGAAAAGGATGATAAAAATCACGAAATCGAATTGCCCGAAGTGTTTTATCGTGGTATATCATACATAGGATATGATGTGAGTCGTGCGTCATACGAAAAATTGTTAAAGGAGATTAAAGAATGTTAAGACAGGTAATTCACATTGATACTGAAAAATGCAACGGATGCGGAATTTGTGCGGAGGCTTGCCACGAAGGAGCAATAGACATTGTTGACGGAAAGGCAAAGCTTGTGCGCGAAAATTTTTGCGACGGATTCGGAGACTGTTTGCCCGGATGCCCCATGAACGCAATAACGTTTGAAACAAGGGATGTGCCGGCATACGACGAAAAGGCTGTTGCTGCGGCGCGCTTAAATAAGGCAGTGGCACGTGATATAAAGGAAACTCTTGAGGCATCGGAAAACGAGACCCCTGAGCCTCTTATCAACTGGCCGATAGAAATAAAGCTTGCGCCTTTAAAGCAGGACTATTTTGACGATGCAGATCTTCTTATCGCTGCGGATTGTACGGGATATGCGTATGCGCGCTTTCACGAAGAATTCGTAAAGGGAAGAGTCGTTTTGATCGGCTGCCCGAAGCTTGATGCCGTCGATTACAGCGAAAAGCTCACGGATATTTTTATGAATAACCGTATTAAAACGATCACGTTTACGAGAATGATTGTGCCTTGCTGCGGCGGACTTGAAAGAGCTGTTAAATCGGCAATCGAAAACAGCGGAAAAGAGATTCCGTTAAGTGTTGTCACAATCGGAATCGACGGCACGATTATGTCTGTAAGAGAAGAATAAAATCAATAAAAATTTACGATACGCGGATTGTGCTGAAATCTTACACAAACTGTTGTAAAATTCTACAAACTTTTTTCACAAGGGGCGGGTACAATGGAAGCAAAATTAATCGGAAAAATTGATATAAGTGCGGCTTGCGGCGGCAAAGGCTATCTCGGAGATTTAGACTCCGACGGGCGCATGGAAGTTGTTTTTGCGGAGGGCGACGGTGACATTGACGATCGTTACACACCGCACAAAATCGAGCATATAGTCGCATACCGTTTAACCGGCGAAATCATGTGGGAACGCGGTGAAACGCCCGAAAAAATCGGCGGCTTCGGCTCGGATTTTCCGATTCAGCTTTATGACATAGATAACGACGGACACTTGGAAGTGCTTTGTGTAATGAAAGATAAGTTCCTTGTGCTTAACGGAATGACGGGTGAAGTAAAACGAGAATTTTCGCTTCCGCACCCCGATGCCCACGACTGTATTCTGATCGCAAATTTGCGGGGACTCAAGCACGCCGAGGACATTATTTTAAAAGACAGATATTTTAACATGTGGGCGCTTGACTCTTATTTTAACCTTCTCTGGACACATAAGGGAAATCTCGGGCATTTTCCGCTTGTTTACGATTACAATCACGACGGATACGACGAAGTGATGGCGGGCTATGATATGCTTTCGCATGACGGACAGGTGATGTGGTCGTGTAAGGATTTGTCGGATCACGCGGACTGCTTGTGGGTCGGTGACGTGAGAGGAAACAAAGAAACCGAAATCGTTGTCGGCGGAAGCGTCACATGTCTTTATGACGTAAAGGGAAACGAAATTTGGCGTTATCTTGACACGATCGAATCCCAGCATGTTGCGCTCGGACATTTTATAAAAGGTGAAAAAGGCTTACAAATCGCGGGACTTGACAGAATCAGGCGCGGAGACGGATATAAGGGCGAGTGGGACGGCCATGACGGAATGTTTTTGATTGATAACCTGGGTCACACAATATGGAAGGAAGACAGAAAAACAAAAGGGTGGCTCACGATTGTCGATTCCTATTCAAACTGGAACGGTGAAGGAAACGATTACATCCTTGCATACAGACGCGGCGGCGGAGTGATGCCCGGGCTTTACAATACGGAGGGCGAACAGGTTATAACATTCCCGCATGACGGCTATGTGCTTCATGCCGACTTATTCGGGAGAGGAATCGAAGACGCCATAGTTTATGACCGCGATACGGCATACATTTTTTCGGGAACGGAATATGATTTAAAATCGGCGCCCTCGGGAAAAGCGCTTAAGCAGACGAGACGCCTTTATTCACAGACATTGTATCCGGGAGAAGTTTACGGTGAATGATTACAGCATAAAAAATACGACAAAAGAAGAGCGGATTGAGCTCATAAAAAGTTTTGATACAGCCGATTATCCCGAGGAATCCGGGATAGACATATGGGAAATTTATAAGGATTACATCGACGGTAAAAAAGAAATCACGGAATGCAATCTCGAAATTTCAAAAAGAATTTCCTTTGAAACGGATGAAACGGAGTCCGAATAAGACATGAAATTTGAAATAAATAAAAATATCGTTTTGATAGGAATGCCGGGAGCGGGGAAAAGCACGGTTGGCGTTATTCTCGCAAAAATGCTCGGGTTCACTTTTACGGATACGGATATAGTGATTCAGGATAAAACAAAAAAGCTTCTTTCCGAAATCATTAAAGAAAAAGGGCCGGAAGGCTTTTTAAATGTAGAAAACGAGATACTTTCAGGGATAACTTTGAAAAACAGCGTGATTGCGACGGGCGGCAGTGCCGTGTTCGGAGCGGACGCGATGAAAAATTTAAAGGAAAACGGCATTTTTGTATATTTATATCTTCCGTATGAAAAAATTGCCGATCGGCTCTCCGATATCAAAAACAGGGGAGTCGTTTTTAAAGAAGGGGAATCTTTATACGATATCTATAATGAGCGAAAGCCGTTATACGAAAAATATGCGGATATCACGATTGATGAAACGGGGCTCGGAATTGAGGAAACGATTCGCGAAACAATAAAAAAAATAGGGGAATACAGTAATTAATGAAATTAACCGAAAAAAAGAAAAATATAATATATAAGCATATATGGTTTATGATAATTGTTCTTCTTGCCGTGTTTGCCGTAAGAATCAACTATGAATTTTATCTTTTTATGGCGGACAAGGGACGCGAAATGTTAAAAGCGGTGAGCATAAGCTTAAACGCGATGGGGCTTATTGTACTTGTTGTGCTTCTCATGATGACCGTGTTTGAAATGCAATACAGATCGCGTACGACAAGGTATTATATAGGGCTTATGTCGACGACGCTGTTTGCGCTTGCGATCGAAATAATCACGCTTGTGCATGAAGGCGACAAAATCTTTGAAAATGTCGAAATTGCGCTCACGGCAATCGATCTTTGCATGGGCGAAGTAATAATGGTGTTTGTGTGCTTTTATATTGTCGCTTTTTACAACAGCACACACAGTGACTATGCGGATTACAAATATTGCTATGTTGCGGCGGGATTTAACGCGATAGGTGTTATCGTAACTCTTATATGCACATGTACGGGAAGAGTTTTTTCGTTTAACAATGGCATATACGAACGGGGTGACCTGTATTTTGTCGTCGGAAAAGCCGCATCGATCACAATGATATTTGTTGTCGTGTGGATAATAAGAAGCGGGAAAAGCTGGGGACGCCACGATCTTATGGCAAGTCTTCTTTATCTTTTGGTGGCAATGATTGCATCACTTGCGGAAGCTTATTTCGGAATAAACGTGACTTATGTGGGAGCCGCAATCGCGTGCGTAATGGCATATGTGGCTTTGCAATCAAAGGAAATCGCGCGTATTCAAATGGCCGAGCAGGGACTCATAAACGCAACCATGGAAGACACGCTTACGGGGCTTAAAAACAGGCGTGCCTACGAAGAGGAATTAAAAAAAGCGGAAAACGAGCCTTTTGTGGGCATTATTTTTACGGATATGAACGGGCTTAAGTTTACGAACGACAACTATGGTCATATGTCGGGCGACGAATATCTTTGCAAATATGCGCAGCTTTTAAAAAAGCGTTTCGGAACTCAAGGCGTGTTCAGAATAAGCGGAGACGAATTCGTTGTCATAAAGCCTTATGTAAGCGATATGGATTTTAAGCTTATCGTAAACGACTTAAAGCATGACATTTTGCATAATGACGGAATAGCCGCGGTGGGATCTGCGTACGGCATGGGTAAAGATATTTTGAAACTTATAATAGATGCGGAGCGCGATATGTACCGCGACAAAAAGGATTATTACGAAAGGACGGGAAAAGACAGGAGGACCGTATAATGGAGCGGGATATACAATTGTACAACGATGTGATTGGGGCTTTGCCCGGGGATTATTACAACAATATTGCGGATGTGTTCGACAATGACATTTTTCATGACAAACACGAAACATGTCCGAACGAAAATATATATGACATAAGGGATTTCGGTGCCGTTTCCGACACCGATTTTTTGAGTACGGATGCCATAAATAATGCAATCAAAGCGGCACATGAAACAAAGGGCACGGTTCTTGTAAAAGGTAACTTTCGCTCCGGCACAATATATATGGAAAGCGACGTCACGCTCTTTGTGACGGAAGGCTCCGTGATTTACGGAAGCCGTAACCCCGATAAGTATGACGGGGCGCTCGTTATTGCCGACGGCAAGGAAAACATAATGTTCACGGGAGGCGGCGGACTTAACGGAGAGGGAGAATGCTTTGTGGGACTTCCGAACGAAAAGTTAAGAAGCGTTTATCCAAAGATCGAAGCAAATTTTATGCCGCCCATTCTTATGTCAGACACAATCCCTAAATTTGAAAATTCACAGCGCTTAAAGCTTCTTTCAAGGCAGCGGATTCGCGGACTCAAGATGGACTATAAGCGTCAAAAGCTTGTCGAAATAAGAAATTGCAAGAACGTCATAATAAACAATTTTGTGCTTTCGGATTCGGCAGAGTGGACGCTCAATCTCTTAAATTCGGACAAAGTACACATAGAAAAACTCATAATAAACGACAACCGCCATGTGGCAAATGCGGACGGAATCGACATCAACGGCACAAGCAACTGTATTGTGAAGGACTCGTTTGTTGCGGCGGCGGACGACGCAATCGTACTCAAAAACACGTCGGGTCACAAAATGCACAATATTACGGTGCACAGGTGCGTAATGCAATCCGTTGCGAATTGCTTCAAAATCGGAACTGAGACGAGCGCGGATATTTCGGACGTTACCGTTATGGACTCGGTGCTTGAGCTTCCGGACATTTACCCCGGTGCCTGCTCCGGCGTGTCGATAGAATCGGCGGACGGAGCGACGGTTTCAAACATCGATATTTCGGATATCAAAATGCTTAATGTTCAATGCCCCATTTTTATAAGCGCAAACAACAGAATGCGTTTTGGGGCGGCAAATCCCGGGTGGTCGGGAAAGGTTAAGAACGTGACAATAAAAAATGTCGAGGCGGACATGGTTGAAGCGGCATCCATAATAACGGGTGCATCGGACGCGGTTTCGGACGGTAAGCATATGGTGAAAGCCGCTTCTAAGTTTTCCTATTGCAAGGATATCGTATTAAAAAATATCGTTGTAAAATACCGCGAATCGACGGAACACCTAAATCCCGTCATGGCATGTGAAAATACAATTGACAACGAGCCCACAATCGATACGGTTACGGGCGCAAAGCTTTATCCCACGGCTCGTGAATATCCCGAATACAACAGACTCGGAGACGTTCCCGCGTGCGGAATTTTTATAAGGCATACAAAAAATGTCGTAATACGTGACTTTTTTGTTACACCGAGAAAATGCAACGAAAGAGAAAAAATAGTATGGGAAAAGGTGTGATAAAGGGCATAAATCCCTATCTTCCGGAATACGAATATGTGCCCGACGGCGAACCGCACGTGTTCGGCGACAGAGTTTACATATACGGAAGTCATGACAAATTTAACGGCACGCGTTATTGCATGAATGACTATGTGTGCTATTCGGCAAGCATTTATGATCTTACCGAATGGAAATATGAAGGCGTGATATACAAAAAATCGGAAGATCCGAGAACCTGCGACGGGAATCACGAATACTGGGCGCCCGATGTTGCACGAGGTAAAGACGGGCGGTATTACCTTTATTATTGTCCAGATTATTCATTCAAATCGGTGGGAGTTGCGGTAGCGGACACACCTGCCGGAGAATATAAGTTTTTGGGATTTTTGCGTGACGCACACGGCGGGATAATAGGTGAGCGCCCCGGAGACTATCGTATGTTTGACCCCGGAGTTTTTGCGGACGACGACGGACGGATTTATTTTTATTCGGGAAACGGCGACAGGGAAAAAGAATACGTAAATTTTGTAAAAGATAAAAAATCATCGCTCGTTACGGAACTTTCGGACGACATGATAACGATTAAGAGTGAGCCGAGGCCGCTTATTCCCGTAATCGGATACGACACACGGGATTTTAAGGGACATGAGTTTTTTGAAGCAAGTTCCGTGCGGAAAATAAACGGAATATATTATCTTGTTTATTCGTCAATTAAAAGCCACGAGCTTTGTTATGCGACTTCAAAAAATCCTTTGGGACCGTTTTACTACGGAGGCGTAATAATAAGTAACGGAGACATATTTGACGGGGAGACTTACGCGGACGCAAAAACGCCGATAGGAAACAATCACGGAAGCATTGAGTCGATAAACGGGAAATATTACATTTTTTATCACAGACAGACAAATGCGTGCGAGTTTTCGAGACAGGCGTGCGCGGAAGTGATCGAGATTTTGCCGTCGGGGCGTATTATGCAAGCACATGTTACGTCAGAGGGATTACGCGGAAAAGCTTTTTCGGAACCCGGCACTTATCCCGCATACATGGCATGTTATATAAATATGAACGGAAAATCGTGCTGGTCAAAGAATGGCATGTGGAATCCCGATTATCCGTATTTTACGCAATCCGGAGAAGATTTTGATTACGGAAATCCCGGTAATCCGCCTTTTCAATACATTACGAATTTTAAGAGCGGAGCAAGAGCGTATTTTAAATATTTTGACATAAAGGAAATGCATAAAATCACGGTTACCGTTCGGGGGAACGGGAGCGGCGTAATACTTCTTAAAACCGACGAAAAAATGCTTTCGGGCACGGAAAACGCGTATGATGCAAAAATCAGCGTAAGTCCGTGCGACGAATTCACCGGATTTTCGGCGGAATTTAGTATAAATCACAAATCGGAATATCCTATAATACTCGAGTTTTTTGGAGAGGGAGCTCTTGATATTTCGGATTTTACGATCGAATAGAAGAAAACATAATTAAATGTGCTTAAGACGGAGGTTTATTATGGGGAAGCAAAAACAGGGTTATGTTGTATCAAAGAAGGAATATGTGACTTATTGCATGTTCTTTTTGGGGCAGAATATCCTTTGGGGATATGTGGGATTTATCGAAACGTTTCTTACGGATATCGGAATTGCGGCGGCAACGGCGGCTGCGATTTTGCTTATTCCGAAGCTTTGGGACGCCGTAAACGACGTGATATTCGGCTATATTGTCGACAGACATACGTTCAAAAACGGACAAAAGTTTGTACCTTGGATAAAAATCGGCGTTTCGGCGCTCGGAATAACGACGGTTGCGATATTTGCGATACCGGAAAGCCTAAACAATACGGCAAAGATTGTATTGTTTCTTATTGCTTACATTCTTTTTGACATGGCATATACGATTCAGGATACGCCCGTTTTTGCGATCACGACGGTTATGACTCCCAATGTGAGCGAGAGAAGCTACGTGATTGCGGGCGGAAAACTGTGGACAATGGTGGGCGGCGTGCTTGCGACGGTTCTGATCCCGCTTGTGCGCCCGAGACTCGGATGGTTTGCGGCGGCGGTCGTATTTGTGTGTGTTTCGGTTGTTCTTATGATTCCTGTGCTTTTTACGGTAAAAGAGCGCGTGAAAGCGGACAATGTGCAGGAAAATCCCGAAATTTCGGATATGTTAAAATACTTAAAGCACAACAAATATTTGATTGTTGCGCTTGTTGCGATGCTGATACTGGGACTTTCGTCAGTCGAACAAAAAATGGCGATTTACCTTGGACGAATCTGTCTCGGAAGAGAAGACATGGCAACGCTCGTTGCGGGCGGAGTAGCGGTGTCGGTGATTGTCGTATGCGCCGTTGTGCCCGTGCTTTCGAGGAAATTCGATAAGTTTTATGTCCTCATTGCGGGGCTTTCTTTCGCAATCGTAATGGATATCGTGACATACTTTGTGGGATACGACAATTTGATTGCTGCTCTTATTTTTATCATGCTTAAGTGCACCGGACTCGGCTTTTGGCAGGTAATAATTTATATGCTTGTTGCGGATACGGTTGAATACGGAACGTATAAATCGGGCACGAGGGCAGCGGGAATCACGTTCAGTCTCCAATGCTTTGTGGCAAAATTAAAAAATGCGCTTATCGGCTCGATTGTGTTAATAAGTCTTTCTTCGGTTGGGTTTGTGGAAGGCGAAAACGCCGTTCAGCCGGAGAGTGTGACGGGCGGTGTATGGAAGCTTTTTTGCCTTCTTCCCGCTCTCGGATTTACGGTTGCGCTCGTGATTCTTTTGCTCTTCTACAAATTAAGAACAAAAGACGTTCAGATTATGTCCGAGTGCAACAATAACGAAATTACGCGTGAAGAGGCGGAAAAACGTCTTAACGGCAGGTTTTGAGAAAAAGCGAAATTTGCTTTAACGGCAAACTTTTGAAAAATAGGTATCCTTGTATACACACATATCGCATAAATATGCAAAATTATTCTTGAATTTTGTTGCAAATGGTATTACAATGCCAAGAAATATTTTAAAAACAGAGAGGGATGATTCATTGAAGAAGTTAATGTTAGGAAATGAAGCCATAGCACGCGGTCTTTATGAGGCCGGAGTAAAGGTAGTTTCAAGCTATCCCGGAACTCCTTCCACCGAAATCACGGAATATGCCGCAAAGTATGACGAAATCTATGCCGAATGGGCACCGAACGAAAAGGTTGCTCTTGAAGTGGCATTCGGAGCATCCCTTCGCGGAGCAAGAAGTGCGTGCGCAATGAAGCATGTAGGACTTAATGTTGCCGCAGATCCGCTGTTTACGCTTTCATATACGGGCGTGGGTGGCGGACTTGTTGTATTTGTGGCCGACGATCCGGCAATGCATTCGTCACAGAATGAGCAGGATTCGAGGCATTACGCAATCGCATCAAAGGTTCCCATGCTTGAGCCCGCAGACTCCTTTGAAGCGAAGGAATTTGTAAAGCGTGCCTTTGAAATTTCGGAAAAGTTTGATACGCCCGTATTGTTCAGAATGTGCACAAGAATAGCGCATTCCCAGAGCCTTGTGGAATTCGGCGACAGAATCGAAAAAGAGCTTCCCGAATACACACGCAATCCGCAAAAGTATATCATGGCACCCGCAAATGCCATAAAGAAACATCCTTTTGTGGAAGAGAGAACGCGTAAGCTCATCGAATTTGCGGAAAGCGAGCCCGTTAACCGCATCGAGGGCTCGGGAGATACAGGTATTATCTGCGCCGGCACATGCTATCAATATGTTAAGGAAGTGTTCGGAGACAGCGTATCCGTACTTAAACTCGGAATGATTAATCCCTTGCCCACAGAACTCATCAAAAAGTTTGCGGCATCGGTTAAGAAATTATATGTAATAGAAGAACTCGACGGAATCATCGAGACACACGTAAAGAGCCTCGGTATCGATTGCATCGGAAAGGAAATGTTTACTCCGATCGGCGAGTATTCGCAGCTTACGATCAAAAAGGCTTTTGGGCTTACGACACCCGAAAAAATTACGACGGATACGGTAATCCCCATGCGTCCTCCCGTTATGTGCCCGGGATGCCCTCACAGAGGACTTTTTTATGCACTTTCAAAAAACAAAATCACAACGCTCGGAGATATCGGATGCTATACTCTCGGAAGTGCTGCTCCGCTCTTTGCGCTTGACTCTACACTTTGCATGGGAGCATCGGTATCGGGACTTCACGGCTTTAATAAGGCTGGCGGTGCGGAAACCGAAAAGCGTACCGTTTGCGTTATAGGCGATTCCACGTTTATGCATTCCGGAATGACCGGACTTGTGAATATTTCATACAACGCAACAAATTCAACGGTTATTATCCTCGACAACTCGATTACCGGAATGACGGGACACCAGCAAAATCCCACAACGGGATACAATTTGAAGGGCGATCCGGCGGCAAAGGTTGATCTTACCGCACTCGTTCACGCAATCGGAATCAACCGTGTAAGGGTTGTCGATCCCTACAATATCAAGGAATGCGAAGATGCGATTCTTGAAGAAATCGCAATTCCGGAGCCTTCCGTTATTATATCGAGACGCCCGTGCGCACTATTAAAGTATGTTAAGCATAAGACGCCCGTCCGCATCAATACGGATAAGTGTGTCGGATGCAAGCAGTGCTTAAAGATAGGATGTCCCGCAATCAGCGTAAAGAACGGCAAGGCACACATAGACACATCTCTTTGCGTCGGCTGCGATGTTTGCACGCAAATGTGTAAAGTTCACGCAATGGAGGTAGACAGATAATGGAAACAAAAAATGTTATGATTGTCGGCGTAGGCGGACAGGGAAGCCTTCTTGCAAGCAAACTCCTCGGAACGATATTGATTGATTCGGGGTTTGACGTAAAGGTCAGCGAAGTTCACGGAATGAGCCAGCGCGGCGGTTCCGTTGTTACATATGTAAGATACGGTGACAAGGTTTATTCGCCCATTATTACGGAGGGGGAAGCGGACTTTATTGTTTCTTTTGAAAAGATAGAAGCGGCAAGATATGCCGCATGTCTTAAGAAGGACGGAAAGATAATCGTAAATTCGCAATGCATCGATCCGATGCCTGTTATCATCGGAAATGCCGAGTATCCTTACGGCGCACTTGACGAACTTCGCGAAAAGGGAGTGTTTGTCGACGAAATCGATGCATACAAAATTGCGGAGAGCGTAGGAAGCCCCAAGTCCACAAATATTGTTCTTATGGGACGCCTCGCAAAATATTTTGACATTCCTTACGACGAATGGATAAATTCGATCAAAAAGGTTGTTAAGCCTCAATTCATCGAAGCCAATTTAAAGGCGTTTGAGCTCGGATTCAATTACGGAAAGTAGGAATCGGAGAAAAAACGGAGTCGTGGTAAATATGCGGGTGTATGTATTGGGATAAACATCTGAAATATTACCGAAAGGAAATGCTTATATGGAAAGATATTATCAAGAGAAAATCGAAACCGCAAGCCGGGATGAGATTGTAAGTATACAAAACGAAAAAATCGTGCGCCAGGTAAAGCACGTATACGAAAACGTAAAATATTATCGCGACCTTATGGACAAAAAGGGAGTAAAGCCCGAAGACATCAAGTCGATTGACGACATTAAGCTTCTTCCTTTTCTTTCAAAGAGCGACTTAAGAGAGGCTTATCCTTACGGGCTTCTCGGAACCGATCTTAAGGACTGCGTAAGAATTCATTCGACATCCGGTACAACGGGAAAGAGAGTTGTGGCTTTCTATACTCAGCATGATATCGATTTGTGGTATGAGTGCTGCGCACGCGCAATCGTTGCGGCAGGCGGCACAAAAGAAGATGTTGTGCAGGTTTGCTACGGCTACGGACTTTTCACGGGCGGTGCCGGGCTCGACGGCGGTTCGCATAAGCTCGGATGCCTTACGCTTCCCATGTCTTCGGGAAACACCGAGAGACAGATTCAATTCATGATGGATTTGAACGCGACGATTCTTTGCTGCACACCTTCGTATGCCGCATATATCGGTGAAGCCTTAAAGGAACGCGGATATAAGCCGGAAGACAATAAGTTAAAGGCGGGTATTTTCGGTGCCGAGCCCTGGACGGAAGAAATGCGCAAGAGTATTGAGCAGAGCCTTGGAATAAAGGCATACGATATTTACGGACTCACCGAAATCAGCGGACCCGGCGTTGCTTATGAGTGTTCCGAGCAGACGGGACTTCATATAAACGAAGATCATTTCTATGCCGAAATCATAAATCCCGAAACGGGTGAAGTGCTCCCGGACGGCGAAGTGGGCGAACTCGTGTTCACATCGCTCGACAAGGAAGCATTCCCGCTTCTCCGCTACAGAACAAGAGATCTTTGCCGTCTCACAAGAGTCAAGTGTTCATGCGGCAGAACTCACGTAAAAATGAGCAAGCCTATGGGCAGAAGCGACGACATGATGATCATCCGCGGTGTAAACGTATTCCCGAGCCAGGTTGAGACGGTTCTCATAAACGAAGGCTATGCGCCGAACTACAAGATTATTCTCGACCGCGTAAACAACACGGATACGTTTGACGTAAACGTTGAGCTTCTTCCGGAGCAGTTCTCGGATAAGGTTTCAGACATCCAGGCAAGAGAAAAGTCGCTTGAAGCCGCAATCCGCACAATGGTGGGAATCGGACCCAAGGTTCATCTTGTGCCTCCCAAGTCCATCGAGCGTTCGGAAGGCAAAGCGGTGCGTGTTATAGACAATCGTAAACTTCATTGATTAAGGGAGGGGTAAGACTATGGCAATCACACAACTTGCGGTTTTTATCGAAAATCAAAAAGGATGCCTCTCGGAGGTTATCCGTGTGCTTTCGGAGAATGACATAAATCTTCGTGCAATGAGCATTGCGGATACGACGGATTTCGGTATTTTGCGTATCATCGTAAACGACACCGAAAAGGCAAAAAATATCCTTTCAAAGGATTATATAGTAAAAACAACCGACGTCATTGCGGTTAAAATGGACGATAAGCGCGGTGCTCTTTATAATGTGCTTAAGGTGCTTGAAGACGCCGAAATAAATGTCGAGTATTCGTATGCGTTTACGGCAGGCACGCAGAATAACGCCTATGTCGTGTTCCGTGTGGACGATGTCGATGCTGCTGAAAAACTTTTAAAGGGCAAAGGCTTTGAATTCATAAAGGAAGAAGATATTTAAAGAATTAAGCAATTCGCAGATTTGAACGATTCGAGGATTCAAGCGGTTTTAAGGCTCGAATGATTCGAAAATTTAGCGAATTAAAGCTTTAAAGGTTTAATGATTTAAAGATTTAAAATTTGGGGGCTTTAAAAAGCCCCCGTTTTGTTGTATTATAGAAGGCAAATGAGCTTTCTGTAATCGATTACGGGGAGCAAAAGAAAAATATAATTTTGGAGTAAAGTAAAATGCCTGTTACAGATTTTTTGAGAAGAAATGCCGAATTATACGGCAATGAAGTTGCGCTTGTTGAACTTAATCCGGATCAAAAGGACACAAGACGCGTCACATGGAAAGAATCGGAGCTCATCGAGCCCACACGTTTTGAGCCTTACAGACGCGAGATCACATGGGGCGTGTTTAACGAAAAGTCAAACCGCTTCGCAAACATGTTGATCGGACGCGGAATAAAGAAGGGCGACAAGGTTGCGATCATTATGTACAACTGCCTCGAGTGGCTTCCGATTTATTTCGGAATCTTAAAGACGGGTGCAATCGCGGTTCCCTTTAATTTCAGATACGATGCGGACGAAATTTTGTATTGCGCAAATCTTGCGGAAGTTGACGCAATCGTATTCGGACCCGAATTTATAGGCAGGATCGAACAGCATGCCGAAAAATTAAGCACGGGAAGACTGTTAATTTATGTCGGCGACAATTGCCCGAATTTTGCGGAATCTTACAGAGAGCTTGTTCAGGACTGTTCTTCGGTTGATCCCGAGATTCCGATCACGGAAGACGATTTCGGCGCAATTTATTTTTCGTCGGGCACTACAGGCTTCCCCAAAGCCATTCTTCACAAACACAGATCGCTTACGCAGGCGGCGGAGATGGAACAGGTGCATCATAAGACGGGTCGTGACGACACGTTTCTTTGCATACCTCCGCTTTATCATACGGGTGCAAAGTTCCACTGGATGGGCAGTCTCGTTGCGGGCAGCAAGGCGGTGCTCTTAAAGGGGACGCGTCCCGATATTATTCTTTCCGCAATTTCGGCGGAGAGATGCACAATCGTGTGGCTTCTTGTGCCGTGGGCGCAGGATATCCTTGATTCCTTTGACAGAGGTGACTTAAATCCGAAGGATTATCACCTCGATCAATGGCGTCTTATGCATATAGGCGCACAGCCCGTTCCGCCGTCGCTTATCAAGAGATGGAAGGAATATTTCCCGAGTCATCAATATGACACAAACTACGGACTTTCGGAATCTACGGGCCCCGGATGCGTGCATCTCGGAATAGAAAATATCCATAAGGTCGGCGCAATCGGTGTGCCGGGATACAGATGGGAAGCAAGAATCGTTGACGAAAACGGTGTTGATGTGAAGCAAGGCGATGTCGGAGAACTTATAGTTAAGGGACCCGGTGTCATGACGTGCTATTACAATAACCCGGAAGCAACTGCGGAGTGCTTAAAAGACGGCTGGCTTTATACGGGCGACATGGCAATGCTCGATCCCGACGGATTCATATTCCTTGTCGACAGAAAGAAAGATGTAATCGTATCGGGCGGCGAAAATATTTATCCCGTTCAGATAGAAGATTTTATCCGTAAAAACAACAAGGTAAAGGACGTTGCCGTAATCGGACTTCCCGACAGACGTCTCGGTGAGAAGACTGCGGCAATAATTGAAATAAAAGAAGGTTTTACCGCAACAAAGGAAGAAATCGACGAGTTTTGCATGGATTTGCCGCGTTACAAGCGTCCCAAGGAAATTTTCTTTGAAGAAATCCCGAGAAACGCAACGGGCAAAATCGAAAAGCCCGTCCTTCGTAAGCGTTACGGCGCAGACAACCTTGTCGCAAAGGAAAACAGAGGTTAAATAAAACAAGGGTTAATCAAAGCAAGAGGTTAAAAAGTAAGAGGTTATAAACAATGCCTATAGATTTTCATACGCATACTTTCCCCGAAAAAATTGCGGAAAGAGCGTTAAAGAAGCTTTCGGAAAGCTCTATGATCCCTTATCACACAAACGGAACGGGCGCGGGGCTTCTTAATTCAATGGAAGAAGCGGGAATCGATATTTCGATTGTGCTCCCCGTTGCAACGGCGGCAGGCAAACCGAGTCGATCAA
>CAZZFV010000039.1:17937-19575 GCA_964653855.1 uncultured Lachnospiraceae bacterium | reverse complement strand
AAAAAGAAAACATACGTTCCCTGCGGGAATCGAACCCACAACTGATCCTTAGGAGGGACCCGTTATATCCATTTAACTAAGAGAACATAAAGACCATGAAAATCGGTAAAAGAAAATGCCGACAATCGGAATTATAGCCATATTTTTTTGATTTGACAAGGACAATTTAATTAATTTATGCTACAATGATTTTTGTATCGGTTTTATGGTACTTGGCGGATTTTTGGATTCGTAAAGGAGAACGTATGGGCAAGATAAATTATAAGGACAGGATTTACGGGAAAAAATCATCGGATAAGAAAAAAGGCGCACGGGACGCGGGGAAAAAGGTCATAGCCGGAATGCTGTTTGCGGCGGCTTGCTTTGTTGCCGTATTTGTGCTTCTCGAGTTTCACAAGATTTACTGGCTTGTGGGCGTGACATGCGCATTACTTATGGCGGCGGCGTTTTTCTTTCTTGATTCGATGTATGGGGATAAGGACGATTTCTTTGACGAGCTCTTAAAAAACGAAGAGGAAGCGGAAAAGCTTTCGAAGGAAGAGCAGCAAAAGGCGGACAATGAATTTAAGAAAAAAGTGGAAGACCAAATAGCAAGCCTTGACCGTACCGGAAGAGCGATGTTTGCGGCAATGAAAAGAAGCTCCGACGCACAGGACGAGCATCTCAAAAAAATGCAGGACAAAATCGACAAGGTGATTACGGATCAAAACGCCGGACTTAAGACAATGATTAAGTTCAACAAGGAAAACGCCCGTCAGATGGCTCTTTCCGAGAAGGCGACGCTTGAAGAAATAGCAAACAAGATCCCGACGGCGGTCAATGCAGCGCAAGCTCAAAATGTTCCGGAAGAGCTGCCCGACATTCCTTTTGAGCCTTATATGGAAGTTATGCCGCCGGATGAAAAGATAGATATGGATTCCGATATCAATATAGAAAGATTGTTCGGAACGAGCGCGGGAACGGATTCGGAAGAAAGTGAAGGAGAGACTTCGGAAATCGATGACTTCCCGCCGTTTGAAACGGTAGAGCCGGAAGAATTGCAAGGAAGTGCGGAGCAGGAAGCCGCACAGGTTGATCCGGGGATTAATATCGATGAACTTTTTGGGGCGAATTCGGAAGAGGTTATAGACACTGCGGATGTTTCGGATACGGAATCGGACGAATCGGAACAAATTTCGGAAGAACCGGCAGAAGAGGATACGGCATGGCAAGCAGAACCTGCGGATCCGGACGCGGCAGAGCCCATACAGCCCGATTTTGAAGAAGAGGTGTTCGAAGGAGCGCTCGGTAATGAAATAAAAATTAACGATACCGAAAGCATTGTGCTTGATCCTGTTGAAGAGATCGCAGAGGGCACGGAAGAAATCATAGAAAGCATCGACGAAAATCCGGTAAGTGCGGATGAAATCATTGAAAGCACGGATGAAATCATAGAAAGCACAGATGAAAATCCGGCAAGTGCGGATGAAGGGGGAAATGTAGAAGAAACCGTTACGGAAAATGCGGAAGCGAACATGGGAGAACTTCCGGATATCGATATAAACGCTTTGTTCGGAGAAAGTGAAGGAACGGAAGCGGTAGATGCGAGTGAATCGGAAACTACAGCAGAAACCGAGTCTATAGCAGAGCCTGAGCCTA
>CAZZFV010000039.1:13978-17837 GCA_964653855.1 uncultured Lachnospiraceae bacterium | reverse complement strand
CCGAGCACGAAAAAATCACAAGCGAAGAAGATTTGATGAAGGCAACGGGCGTCGATCTTTCAAATCCCAATGCCAATCTCACGCCCGAAGACATTGCGAAACTCTTTGCGGCGTCGGGAAATTAAAAAAGCGAAATAAATGCCCAAAAATCCCTGTAAAACGACATTTATTTAAGCCAAAGCTTAAACACAAAAGAAAATAATGAAATTTATTTGAAAAGCATTGACGTAAAAGAAAATGTGGGATATAAAATTAGCATAAAATCGTCTTTAGGAGGACAGGAAAATGAAGTTTTTTGTGGATACCGCAAACGTTGATGAAATCAGAAAAGCAAATGACATGGGGGTTATTTGCGGCGTTACGACAAACCCTTCTTTGATCGCAAAGGAAGGAAGAGATTTTAAAGAGGTTATCAAAGAGATAACAAGCATTGTTGACGGACCGATAAGCGGTGAGGTTAAGGCCACAACCGTTGATGCGGAAGGCATGATTAACGAAGGCAGAGAAATTGCGAAGATTCATCCCAACATGGTTGTAAAGATCCCGATGACAATCGAAGGCTTAAAGGCTGTCAAGGTTCTTTCCGCAGAAGGCATCAAGACAAACGTTACTCTTATTTTTACGGCAAATCAGGCTCTTCTTGCGGCACGCGCCGGTGCAACATATGTTTCTCCTTTCCTCGGAAGACTTGATGACATTTCGATGCCCGGTATCGATTTGGTAAGAACGATTTCCGAAATCTTTGATATTTATGACATCAAGACGGAAATTATCGCCGCATCGATCCGCAATCCGATTCACGTTACCGATTGCGCACTTGCCGGAGCAGACATCGCAACCGTACCTTACAAGGTAATCGAGCAAATGACAAAGCATCCTCTCACAAACGAAGGAATTGTTAAGTTCCAGAACGACTACAGAGCTGTTTTCGGAGATAAATAAAGGAGACAAAACCATGGCAAATAATATAGACAAAATGTCCGCAAACGCAATTCGCGTGCTTTGTGCGGATGCGGTTCAAAAGGCAAAGTCGGGTCACCCCGGACTTCCGCTCGGATGTGCGGACATAGCATACGAGCTTTGGGCAAAGAAGCTTAAGCACAATCCCGCCGATCCCGATTGGCCGGATCGTGACAGATTTATTTTGTCGGGCGGACACGGCTCAACGCTTCTTTATTCGCTCCTTCATCTTTTCGGATACGGACTCAAGAAGGAAGATTTGATGCAATTCCGTCAGCTTGACTCCCTTACTCCCGGACATCCGGAATATCGTCACACAAGAGGCGTTGAGGCAACAACGGGACCTCTCGGTGCAGGAATGGGAATGGCGGTCGGCATGGCAATCGCCGAAGAACACCTTGCCGCAAAGTTCAACAAGCCCGGCTTTGAAATCGTAAATCACTACACATACGCTCTCGGCGGAGACGGATGTATGATGGAAGGAATTTCGCACGAAGCATTTTCGCTTGCCGGAAACCTTAAGCTTTCAAAGCTCATCATTATCTATGATTCAAACAAGATTTCGATAGAAGGCAACACCGATATCGCATTCACCGACGATACGGCAAAGAGAATGGAAGCATACGGCTTCCAGGTAATTGATGTTCCTGACGGAAACGATCCCGATGCAATCGGCCGCGCAATCGACGAGGCAAAGGCGGACCACACACGTCCCGCATGCATCATTGCTCACACTCAGATCGGCTACGGCTGTCCCGCAAAGCAGGGCAAGGCGTCCGCTCACGGCGAGCCGCTCGGTGACGACAATGTTAAGGCATTAAAGGAAAATCTCAATTGGCCGAGCCTTGAGCCTTTCTTTGTACCCGACGAGGTTTATAAGAATTATGCGGAAATTTCCGAGAGCCTTGCGCCCGCAGAAACCAAGTGGCAGCAGATGTTTAACGATTATTGCGTAACATTCCCCGAAATGAAGGAGGAATGGGACAAGGTATTTGACCTTGATATCGCCGCGCCTTTAATCGATGACGCAGAATTCTGGTCGTATGAAGACAAGCCGGAAGCAACAAGAAATCTTTCCGGTCAGGTTATAAATAAGCTTAAAACACGCGTACCCGGACTTATCGGCGGTGCCGCAGACCTTTCTCCTTCCACAAAGACATACATGAAGGATATGGGTGATTTTTCGGCATCCGACAGAACGGGCAGAAACATGCACTTCGGTGTAAGAGAAATCGCAATGACCGCAATCGGAAACGGAATCACGCTTCACGGACTTCGCGGATTTGTGTCGACGTTTTTCGTGTTCTCGGATTACACAAAGCCGATGGCAAGACTTTCTTC
Organism: uncultured Lachnospiraceae bacterium; assembly: GCA_964653855.1. Classification (GTDB taxonomy): domain Bacteria; phylum Bacillota; class Clostridia; order Lachnospirales; family Lachnospiraceae; genus RGIG3528. The sequence goes on along the minus strand of CAZZFV010000039.1, from coordinate 15,536 downwards.
CATAATGAGAATACCCACAACATACGTGTTTACACATGACTCGATCGGTGTCGGCGAAGACGGACCGACGCATGAGCCCGTTGAACAGCTTGCAATGCTTCGTTCGCTTCCCAATTTCCACGTATTCCGTCCGGCAGACGCTACGGAAACAATAGCAGCATGGTATGCGGCCGTTACATCAAAGGAAACACCGACGGCACTCGTGCTCACACGTCAGAATTTGCCGCAGCTCAAAGGTTCTTCAAAGGAAGCTTTAAAGGGCGCGTATATTTTGGAGGATTCCAATAAAGCCACACCCGACGCAATCATCATTGCAACGGGATCGGAGGTTCAGCTTGCGGTTAATGCGAAGGCTGAACTTATAAAAGAAAACATCGATGTAAGAGTCGTTTCGATGCCTTCAATGGATGTGTTTGAGGAGCAGACGGAAGAATATAAGGAGCATGTGCTTCCGAAGAACGTTCGTGCAAGAGTTGCCGTTGAAGCTTTGTCCGATTTCGGATGGGGAAAATACGTTGGACTTGACGGCGAAGTTATAGCAATGCACGGATTCGGCGCATCGGCACCTTATTCTGTGCTCTTCCCGAAGTTTGGCTTTACAACGGAAAATGTTGTTGAAAAGGTTAAGAAGACTCTTAACAAATAAACAAGACTCTTAACAAGTAATACGGGAATTTATCGATAGCGGAGTTTAATTCATGAGAAGAGTACTTTTTCACATCGGCAGCTACACCGTTTACAGCTACGGAATGATGATTTTCCTCGGAATTGTGTGTGCATATCTGACGGCGGAGTTTCGTGCAAAAAAGCGCGGGCTTAATTCCGACAATGTCTTTGACATGTCAATGCTTTCCGTAATAGGGGGCGCAGTCGGTGCAAAATTGTTGTTTTACATAGTTGAAATAAAGGCGGTGATCGCAAATCCGAGTATTCTCCTGCAAATCAAGGACGGATTTGTGGTATACGGCGGAATAATAGGCGGAATAATAAGCTGTCTCATATATTGCAAAAAAAAGAAGCTTGATCCAGCCGAGTGGTTTGATTTAATTATTCCTGAAATCGCAATCGCGCAGGCCTTCGGGCGAATCGGATGCTTGCTCGCGGGATGCTGCTACGGTGCGGAAACAACGAGCGCTTTTCACATTGTGTTTACCTCTTCCGATTATGCACCCAACAATGTATGGCTTTATCCGACGCAGATAATGTCGGCGATGTTAAACTTGTTGAATTTTGTTTTGCTCACGCAAGTGATTGCAAGGCTTACAAAGAAAAAGGGCGTTGTGACCGCATGCTACCTTATCTTTTACAGTATCGGAAGATTTGTAATCGAGTTTTTCAGGGGCGACCTTGAAAGAGGCGCGGTGGGAGCGCTTTCGACATCACAGTTTATATCGATCTTTATATTGATTGCGGGAATCGCATTACTTATAATATGCTTGAAACAAAATGTTACTTATGCCCCAGAAAGTGCGGCGCGGACAGGTTCGCAGGAGACGACGAAAGAAGCGGAAATGACGCAAGATGCAGAATCGATGCAGAAAGCGGAAACAGTGCAGAA
>CAZZFV010000039.1:0-13878 GCA_964653855.1 uncultured Lachnospiraceae bacterium | reverse complement strand
TGCAGAAAGCGGAAACAGTGCAGAATGCGGAAATGATGCAGGAACAGGAAGCAAAGTCGAACCCGGAACAAGACGTGTAGGTTTTTGCGGGGTATCCAACAAAATAATGATTGCAAGGGCGGCTCTTCATTTTTATGAAGAGCCGTGTTTGTCGGGAAAAGAAGGCTCCGGAACGGTGTTTTTTTCGGGGTGTAATTTGAAATGCGTTTTTTGCCAAAACAAGGAAATTTCACGTGGAGCGGCGGGACACGCGGTAAGTGTTAAGGAGCTCGCCGACACTTTTTTGAAATTACAAAGTATCGGGGCAAACAACATAAATCTTGTGACACCGTCACATTATTATTTGCAAATCAAGGAAGCGCTTATTTTGGTGCGGGATGAGTTAAAAATTCCCGTTATCGCAAACACGTCGTCGTATGATTCGGTTGCCGTTTTAAAGCAAATGGAAGGCTTGATTGATATTTACCTTGCGGATTTTAAATATATTACGCCGGAAATTTCAAAAAAATATTCGGGTGCGGCGGATTATCCGGATGTCGCAAAAGATGCAATCGACGAAATGGTGCGGCAGGTGGGAGAGCCTTGTTTTGATTCACGCGGAATCATGAAAAAAGGCGTGATTATAAGAAATTTACTTCTTCCCGGGCATGTGAAGGAATCAAAAGAGTGCATTAAGTATATTTACGAAAAGTACGGGGATAAGGTTTATATTTCCGTTATGAACCAATTTACGCCATATAAGATCCCGGAGAACTTTAAGGAACTTGACAGAAAAGTGACTTATCGGGAATATGAAAGGCTCCTTAAATATGTGACGGAGCTTGGGGTAACAAATGCGTATATCCAGGAGGGAGATACGGCGAAAGAGAGCTTCATCCCTGAGTTTGAAAAAAATTAAAAAAGTGCGGGATTAATTTCCCGCACTTTTTGGTTTTAAGAGAACCATGTTGTTTCCGCTATTGCCCGCTTTTACACCGCCTGTGCGGAATAAAGATTGTAATATTCGCCGTGTTTTTTCATGAGTTCATCGTGCGAACCCATTTCGACGATTTTCCCGTGATTTACCACAAAGATGCGGTCGGCATTTTTTATTGTCGAAAGCCGGTGCGCAATTACAAACGATGTGCGCCCCTTTAGGAGCCTTGCGATTCCTTTTTGTACAAGGATTTCGCTTTGAGTGTCGATAGAAGATGTGGCTTCGTCAAGGATCAATATTTTGGGCATTGAAATCATCGTTCTTGCAAACGCAAGAAGCTGGCGCTGTCCGACGGAGAGCCCCGCACCGCGCTCTTTTAACATCGTGTTGTAGCCGTTTTCGAGATTCATGATGAAGTCGTGGGCGTTTACCGCTTTTGCGGCATTTTCGATTTCTTCTTCGGTGGCGTCAAGCTTTCCGTAACGGATATTGTCGGCAATCGTGCCCGTAAACAGGAAGTTATCCTGCGTCATTACGCCCATCTGCTTTCTGAGGGATTCTATTGTAACGCTTGTTAAATCTATTCCGTCAATCAGTATTTCGCCTTTTTGAATATCGTAAAAACGGCTTATGAGATTTGCGATCGTGGATTTGCCGGCTCCCGTGGGACCTACAAGCGCAATTGTTTCGCCGGGTCGAACCGAGAATGATACGTTATCCAAAACAATCTTATCGTCGTCATAAGAAAACGAAACATTTTTAAACTCGACGCTTCCCTTGATCTCCGGAAGTTCTGTGGCACCTTCCCTGTCATAAACTTCGGGGGCGGTGTCAAGGACTTCAAAAATACGATTTGCCTTTGCGACGTTTTTCACGAGATTCGTGTAAAGGTTTCCGAGGCTTGAAATGGGGCTCCAAACCATATTTGCGTAGGTCGAAAAGGCAATGAGCGTGCCGACCGGAATCGAGTTGTTTCCGATAAGCTTTACTGCCGTATAATAAAGGAGCACGGTTGAAATCATTGTCGTAAATTCGATTACGGAGTTAAACATGTCACCGAGCCGCACCGCGTTGCGGAATGAATCTTGGTGTTCGGTAACGGCTGTTTTAAAAGCATCCGATGTCTCTTCTTCGGCGGCAAAGCCCTGGATAATACGCATTCCCGAAACATCCTCGTGGATAACGCCCGAAAGGTTTGATGATTTTTTGCTGTGGATATGCCAAAGCGTCGAACATTTTATTTTGATAAACAAAAGTCCCGCGGTAAGTAACGGTGTTGAAGCAAGTGTGGCTGCCGCAAGAATCGGATTTTTTACAAACATTATCACGACCACTGCAACAAGCGTAACAAATTGGGGAAAGAGCGTAACAATCAAATCCTGAAGGATTCCTTTGAGTGAGTTTACGTCTTCGATTACACGCGACAATATTTTTCCGGCAGGGAGGCTGTCATAAAACTTAAGCCCAAGCGTTTGCAAATGTGTATAAAGCTCGGTGCGGATTGTCACAAGCACACCGTTTGAAATCTTTGCGATAAGATACATACGGAGCTTTACGGCAATAAATAGGATAAAGTTCATGACAAGCGCAAAAATCACGAGTGTGTATAAGCTTTTGTAATCGTGATTCGCAATGTCAACATTGATTGCGCGCTCTGTGATGAGCGGGTTGATAAGCGTTATTGCGGTTGAAACGGCAATAATTACAAGCACCGCCGCAATTGTTTTTTTGTAGGCAAAAAGGTATTTGATGAGACGCAAAATCGTTTGTGTTTTACTTTTAAGGACGGTGTTTTCGTCTTTTTTTGTTGCGTTAACGGCCATTACTTCACCTCCCCGTATTGAGCACAATAGGTTTCGTAATAGAGCCCGTGTTTTGCGAGCAATTCCGCGTGAGTTCCGCGTTCCGCGATCATCCCGTCTTTAAGGAAAATAATTTCGTCGGCGTTTCGGACCGCGGAAATGCGGTGGCCTATTATGATTTTTGTTGTGTGTACGTCGTTTAATATTTTTTGGATTTCAAGCTCGGTTTCCGTGTCAAGTGCGGATGTGGAATCGTCAAGCACAAGCACGGGAGCGTTTTTTGCAAGAGCGCGCGCAATGCTGATTCGCTGCTTTTGACCGCCCGAAAGACCTACGCCCCGTTCGCCGATTACGGTGTCCGAGCCTTCCGAAAGGTTATTTACAAAGTCGGACGCACATGCCATTTGGAGGCATTTTTGAACATATTCGTCGGTAACGGGTCTGTGGTGTCCGAACTTTACGTTTTCTTTTATTGTGTCGGAAAACAGGAAAACGTCCTGCGACACCTGGGCAATGCTTGAACGAAGCTCGGTAAGCGATAAATTCTTTATGTCTGTATCGTCTAATGAAATCGTTCCGCTTGTCGTATCATAAAACCTGAAGAGAAGCGTAAGTATCGATGTTTTTCCTGCGCCCGTTGCGCCCATTATTCCGAGTGTTTTCCCTGCCGGCAGCGAAAACGAAACGTCTTTAAGTATTGTTTTATCGTTAAGCTTAAACGTTACGTTTTTAAAATCGATTTTTCCCTTGACCGTTCCCAAAACAACGGGATTTTGAGGTGTCGTGATAAGCGGTACTTCGGTGCCGACTTTTTTGATCTTTTTGTAGGAAGCAAAGGCGGATGCCACTTCGTTGCTTACCCAGCCTATTGTGTCCATGGGCCAGACAAGGTAGTCGCAATATGCGATAAATGCGGCAAGTGTTCCGAGCGTTATTTCGCCGTCGATTACCATTTTTCCGCCGATCAAAATCGTTACAATAGGAAGAAGCTTGGTGATGAATTGGAAAAGCGGCTCATACTTCGCAAGGACGCGTGAAAGGTCCATGTTTAAGTCGTAGTATTTTTTGTTGTGGTTTAGGAACTTGTTAAGCTCATACTTTTCGCGGGAAAATGCCTTAACCGTGCGCACGCCCGCGATGTTTTCCTGCGCAACCGTGTTCATTTCGGCGTTTTCTTCGGAGAGCTTATCGTATACGGTGTCGAGCTTTCTTTCAAGAATTATTGCAAGCCCCATTCCGACGGGAAGAACCATAAGCGGAAATATCGAAAGCTTCGGAGAAAGACGCAGCATGCAAACGATAACTATCGTTGTGTGGAGCACTATTTCAACGCCCAGCATGATTACGAATCCGACGCCGCCGAAAGCGAGAGCGTCGATGTCGTTTTTGAGTCTCGCAAGAATTTCACCCGTGTTTGTTTTGTCAAAATAGTTGAGCGAAAGCTTTTGGATGTGGCGGAAAAGGTCGTATCTGATTTCGTTTCCCACCTTTACGCCCGTAACGTCAAAGGTGTATTCCTTGAAATATTGCGTAAATGTGCGTGTAACACCGATAAGCATTATTCCGAAAAGAAGTTTCGGTAAAAGCTCGGTTTCACCGTTTCCGATGACGTCGTCCACAATCCGTTTTACGAGCTGCGGATTTAGGTTGTCTGCGATTACGCCCACAACAAGGCATGATAACGCAAACAGGTATCTGTACCAATATTTGAGTACATATGCGGATAATTTTTTCATAAATCCCCCGGATTTAAATTAAATTTTTTGGCGTATTTCCGGCTGTGGTTTTTTTGGAAAAAAGAAACCGCGGCCAGAACTTGCCGCGGTTTAAGAATCATCAAAATAAAATTACACAATTTTAAAATGAAAGATATACCGAGGCAAATTTAAGTTTATTCACGTTTGTGATTTCATCGCGTTTTATTGACATTTTTTTAACCTCTCTTTCTTTAAAATTTTTGGTGCGTTAATCTGTGACGACTGATGACTTTATCATATAAGAATAACAAAGTCAACATTTAAATTAAAATCGGAACCCGGGTCGCTCTACCAATCTGTTCTCTTATAAAAAACGTGGTCACCGAGTATATAGAACGAATCAAAATGCAAAAGCGGACAGTCATATTCGGGAGTGGTCTGTGTGGGCTTTAAAGCGCTTACTTCCGTGCGGAAGAATAAGAAATCCCCGATATTGTTTACGCCGTTGCACGCATCACGTGCGGCTTTGTAGTAAAGAGGATTGCTGTCCAAAACGCCTGAAGATTGAACCTTGTTTATAAGGTATTCGCTTGCACCTTCAAATTGGTTTTTCGCAAACACGACATCCGAAAGCGTTGTCCCCCACCAGCCCGTTTCCATGCGGTTTATGATTACGTTCGCAACGGCAAGCATTCCTTCGTAATCCTGGTCGCCGGCTTCCGTCGCAATAATTGTCGCAAAGAGATAAAACTCTTCGTCGTTCATGACGGTCGCATAACCGCGGTCGGTTGTTTCGAGATTTGTGATCTGCCTGTTTGCGTAGGCGGATTTTACCTTTATGTCCATCTTCATTTTTTCTATGTCGTCGTTTGAATATCCCGTTTCAAGCGAATAGAAAAATTGGACGTGTTTTCCGAGCACATAGAAGCTTTGCCCTTCTTCGGTTGTGGCGTAAAGCCAGCCGGTGGTGCCGGAGCCCGAGCTCTTTGTAAAATCGAACGTTACGATTGTGCCTTTTTTGACGTTTTTGTTTCTGTCGTAGGGAGAATCGTCTGCGGGCTCGGTTCTCGAACGCACCGTTGTGGTGATTTTGCCGTATATAAGAGGTTCACCGTCTTCGGTTGTCTCGCTCATAAGTAAGTTTACGGCGTTAAGTCCCGAAAACGTGTTGTCTTTTGATATATATCCTTCTTCTATCGAGCCTGTCGATATCTTAAAGATGTCACCGAGGTCCTCAAGGATAAACGCATAACTTCTGTCATACATCTTTCCTATGATATTTGTTTCGTCGGTCACATCAAGTGTGGAATGAATATTGATATGAGACGACGTATACAAATTTGCGATTACGATACCGGGATCGTAAAATACCGGTGTCGGTGAAGGAGTGGGTGTGAAAGTCGGAGTCGGCGTAAAAGTCGGCGTCGGTGTGTTAGTCGGAGTCGGCGTAAAAGTCGGCGTCGGCGTGTTGGTAGGCGTGGGTGTAAAAGTCGGCGTCGGCGTAAACGTGGGCGTTGCTGTCGGCGGCAAAGTGCAAGTGGGAGTAGGCGTCACCTGCTGCCCCGTGACTTTTCTGTAAACAACCGTTCCTTCCACATATTCGGTAATTCCGCCAAGCAGCATCACAAGAAAAAAGATGCCGATCGCGGTTATATAATAAAGAATTCTTCTTTCACTTTTTTTCATTTTATTGTATTCCTATGATTAAACGTGTTCCGGAGAATATTCGCATGGATTCAAAAGAATCGCAAAGCGGTTCGATAATCGGTTATCGGAAATTGTTTTTAACTACTTCTTAATAAATATATCGGAAGTTGCTTTTTTTCTTAAATATCCCCGAGGAACATGATGTATATGAGTTTTGTAGGGAATTTACATGTGTGCAAAAATACAGGTTATACAAATAACTTCTGTACGCGAGTTATTTTAGCATACACATAAAAAAAAGTGAAGAGAGGTAAAAACAATGTTTGCAAAAAAATGAGTAATAAAAAGTGATTAAAAATGCGCTGATTAAGGAAACCAAAAAATCGAGGGGACCGGTTAAGGCAACAAAAAGTCAAGTGACCGTTTAAGGCAACAAAAAGTCAAGTGCCTGTTTCAGGCAATAAAAAAGCCGATTGACATAATCGGCTTGTGATTTTAGGAATATAAACAATGATAATTACACAGTCTCTTTAATCGCTACCTTATAAGGAAGGAGCGTGACTTTATCCGTTTCTTCGCCGTTTATCATGTTAAGAAGCACTTTTGCGGCGGTTTCGCCAAGCTCCTTAACGTCAAATTCAAGAGTCGTGACGGCGGGAACGTGGCTTTCAAGAAGGCTCGAGTTGTAAAACGAGGCAACCTTGATTTGGTCGGGCACGGTAACGCCTTCCTTTGTGAGCTTTTGGAAAACGCGCGAACAAATCATGTCGTCCATGCAAACAATGCACTCGGCGTTCTTTTTAAGAAGCTCTTCCGTGATCTCGTCAATCGTGTCCATGCTCTCGACGTTCAAAAAAACAAGCTCGGGATCGACGGGGATTTTTTCGGCATGAAAAGCATCAATAAATCCGCGGTAACGGATTCTTGTTACCATGTGCGTGTTGTCACCGCCGATAAGCGCAATTTTCTTAAGTCCGTTTTGAAGTATAAAGGAAGTAAGCTGCATGCATGCGTTTCTGTGATCGTGGTCAACTCTTATGACCGTGTCGTCTTCGGTCATGCCGATTGCGACAAAGGGAATGTCGCGCTTTTTTAATTCTCTCACAAAAGGGTCGGTTATTGTTGTACGGCTCAAAATTACGCCGTCGATTTTGTTGTTGTCAAGGACACGCTCAAGATTTTTGATGCTGTTTGATACCGTGTAAACCGCAAGCACGTCATAGTCCTTTTCTGCGGCGGCGGTGCAAACACCGTACATGCAATTTTGGAAAAAGGGCAGCTCCGAAACGTTGCAATCGGCGGGAATAATCATCGCGATGTTGAAAGTTTTGGACTCTGCAAGTCCTTTTGCGATTACGTTCGGACGGTAGTCGTTTATTTCTATGTATTCAAGGACACGTTTTTTGGTATCGTCCCCGATTCTGCCTTTTCCCGAAATGGCACGTGAAACCGTTGTTTTTGAAACGCCGAGTGCTTCCGCAACGTCGGCAATTGTAAGCTTTGACATAATCTATAAAATCCTTTGGCATAAGTATCATATTTTAAAATCCTTGATTAAGTTGAGCGCAGGAAGTGCGTGCCCGTCATAATCAAAGAGCGCCTGATTTGCCCATTCGTTTCCGCCGGGGCCTTTTTCGTTCATATATTTGATTGCCGCATCCGTTGCCCATCCGGATCCGGGAACGGGAAGCCAGCCCGCTTCCCACCAGAAAAATCCGATTCCTTTGTGTTCGGGAACAGATTTAAGCGTGTTTAAAAAGTCCTCTGTAAATTTTACCTGACCTTCCTTTGACATTTCGTAAGGAAGGCGTGCTGCAAGTTCGGGTTTTGTGGCATAGCCTTTTCTGTTTTCCGGAGAAAGATGCTCATATGCGGCATAATCTTCCATCGTAAATCCCATGGAAACTTCGGCAACAACAAGCTCTTTATTGTAGCGAATCGCAATGTCTGCCATATTGTTTTTAAGGTCACAGAGACTTCCGTGCCAGAAAGGATAATAGGAAAGTCCGATAATGTCAAAATCGGGACCGAGCTTCATATAATTATCGAACCAGGTGCGGTAAAGCTCGTTTTTTCCGCCGTTATCAAGGTGAATCATTATTTTTGATTTCTTGTTTACTGCGGTTTCTGCGGCATGTACGGCTTTTATCCCGCTGCCGACAAATGCCGCAATATTACCGAATTCCGGCCATCTTCCTTCAGGCCAAAGAAGACCTGCGGAAAGCTCGTTTCCTACCTGAATCATGTCGGGGAAAACTTGCTCTTCGTCCATCTTTAAGAGTGTTTCATATGTAAAATCGTAAATATCCTTTATGAGTTCAGACACGGAGTGATTTGCCCAGGCACGCGGCTTTGTCTGTTTTCCGGGATCGGTCCAAAAGTCCGAATAATGGTAGTCGAGAAGAATTTTTAAGCCCTGTGCTTTTACTCTCTTTGCGATTTTGATGACGGTTTCAAGGTCGCATGTGCCGGCTCCGAAGGAATTTCCGTTGTCGTCGTAGGGATTGTTCCAAAGCCTCAGGCGGATATAATTAAAGCCGTGATCTTTGAGAATTGAGATTAAGTCTTTTTGATTGTTTTCTTCGTCATAATATTTGCCGCCGCATGATTCAACCTCCAAAAGAGTGGATATGTCGGCGCCCTTGATAAATTCTGTCATAGTGTCCTCCTGCCTCCGATATTCTTATATGACGTTAGGGTCAAATTTACTCTTGCAAATAACTTTGCATCGAACGCAAAAATTTTTGACCCTTGTGTCATTATGTTTGTATTGACAAATTTACGCTCATGCTCATATAATCACCATAGCATATGCGCAATCGGTTGCAAATGTGAGTTTAACAAAAAAAGGTTATATAGTCAATCAAAACAGAATTATTGTTTTAAAACAAAAATATTGACATAAACATTCCGATGTGCTAAAGTTTGTGAAAAATAAGTAAAACAATGTTTAAATGAAGTCAGGAATCGATTTTAATTCGGGAAACAATACTTAAAACGAGAAATAATGTTTAACCCGGGAAAAGATATTTAATTCAAAGCAGGAGGCAGAAAAAATGCGTATACTTGTTACAGGCGGTGCGGGATATATAGGAAGCCACACATGCGTTGAACTTTTAAACGAAGGTCACGACGTGGTTGTTGTCGACAATCTTTCAAATTCGAGCGAAATTGCGCTTGACAGAGTAAAAAAGATTACCGGTAAAGATTTTAAGTTTTACAAAGAAGACCTCTTAAACAAAGACGCAATAAATAAAATATTCAATACCGAAAAAATCGATGCCGTAATTCATTTTGCGGGACTCAAGGCCGTGGGTGAATCTGTTGCGAAGCCTCTTGAATATTATCATAACAATATCACGGGAACGCTCAATCTTCTTGATGTAATGAGAGCACATAGCGTAAAGAATATTATTTTCAGCTCGTCTTCGACCGTTTACGGCTGCCCCGAACACGTTCCGGTAACAGAAGAGACTCCGAAAGGTATTTGCACAAATCCTTACGGATGGACAAAGAGCATGCTTGAACAGATTTTGACGGATGTGCACACTGCCGACAACGAGTGGAGAATCGTGCTTCTCAGATATTTCAATCCGATCGGAGCTCATGAAAGCGGATTGATCGGAGAGGATCCTAAGGGCATTCCGAATAACCTTGTGCCGTACGTTGCGCAGGTGGCTGTGGGAAAGCTTGATCATATCAATATTTGCGGTGACGATTATGACACACCCGACGGAACGGGCGTGCGTGATTATATTCATGTGGTTGACCTTGCAAAAGGACACGTTAAGGCATTAAAAAAGTTTACGGATACACCGGAAGTATCGATATATAATCTCGGAACGGGAAAGGGCTACAGCGTAAAGGAAGTCGTAGCCGCATTTTCGAAGGCTTGCGGAAAAGATTTGCCGTATAAAATCGTCGGACGTCGTCCGGGAGACATTGCCGAAAACTATTCAAATCCCGACAAGGCATTTAAGGAACTCGGTTGGAAAGCCGAAAAGGGCATCGACGAAATGTGCGCCGACACCTGGAGATGGCAAAGCATGAATCCGAACGGATACAATGCGTAACGGAATTTTGAATTTTTGTGTGCCGGCGGCCGCAGAAATCAATGTGTACTTACAAAGATTTATGTGTTTTGTCTTGATTTTTGAAAAAATAGTAATATAATGCACTTGCATGATGACCCCTTCTAATATAAAGAGGGGTTTTTTGATTGGAATTCGGAGGCAAAAAATGGAAACGTATGATATTTTTTTGAGTCTTGCGATAATAATACTTTTCAGCAAAGTATTCGGACTTCTTGCAAAGCAAATAAAGGCACCCGAGGTTGTGGGCGAAATAATTGCGGGAATCGTAATCGGACCGAGCGTGCTCGGACTTGTGTCTTTAAATGATTTTATTACGGAGCTTGCGGAAATCGGAGTTGTGCTTCTTATGTTTTCTGCGGGGCTCGGAACAAATTTAAAAGAACTCATGAAAACAGGCGTAAAGGCCCTCATTATTGCCACTTGCGGTGTTGCCGTGCCGCTTGTCGGAGGAACGCTTCTCTATATGGGAATGTATGGTGCGGCGCCTTTCGGTTCGACAAAGTTTTATGAGGCTGTGTTTATCGGTGTAATCATGACCGCAACATCTGTTTCGATAACGGTGCAAACATTACGTGAACTCGGAAAACTTAAGACAACAGTAGGCGTGACCGTGCTTTCGGCGGCAATAATCGACGATGTCATCGGAATCATCGTTCTCACATTCGTAATAGGACTTCAAAGCGGAGAATCGAATGCGGGACAGGTTGTGCTTTCGACGCTGCTCTTTTTTGTATTTTCGATTGTTGTCGGTTTTATCGTTTATCATATATTTAAGTGGATGGACAAGCGTTGGCCTCACACAAGAAGACTTCCGATATGGTCGCTTGCACTTTGCTTTTTCCTTGCGTATGCCGCAGAAAAGTTTTTCGGAATTGCGGATATCACGGGTGCTTATGTTGCCGGAATAATCCTTTGCTCGATAAACGACCATGATTACATAGCCGAAAAGATGGACATAAATTCCTATATGCTTTTCGGACCGGTGTTCTTTGCAAGTATCGGACTTCGCACGGACGTAAGCACATTTAATATGAATATACTCTTATTCAGTGTATTGTTTGTGCTTGTCGCACTTGTGGCAAAGGTAATAGGCTGCGGCGGCGTGTCGAGACTTCTTGGATTCAACTTCGGCGATTCGGTTAAAATCGGTGTCGGCATGATGACAAGAGGTGAGGTTGCGCTTATTGTGTCGCAAAAGGGACTTTCGGTGGGACTTGTGTCTTCGGAATATTTTACCGCGGTTATTCTTCTTATTGTAACGTCGTCGATACTTACGCCTATACTCTTGAAGCTTCTTTATTCTCAAGGAAGCCACAAGGTACATGATGTGGGGTGATAAGTTACAGCACCGTCAGCATTCCGTTGTTTTTGTCAAGGTCGCGGGAATGGAGCACGAACGAAATGTCTTCTTTTCTGATTTTAGATGCGCCTGCAAGGTCAGCGGATGTCCTGGCCATGCGAAGAAGCTTGTGGACAACGCGCGCCGAATAAGAAAACCTGTCGCAGGCTTTTCTTAAAAGAGATGAAGACTCCTGTTCGAGTTCGCAATAAGTGTCTATGAGATTTGCGGTCATCTGGGCGTTTGAAGAGACGGAAGGAATATCTTTAAATCGTAGTTCCTGGATTTTACGGGCACTTGACACTCGCGCGCGAAGTTCGCGCGATGAGGGCGCAGAAGCACATTTTTCGATATCGAACAAATCTACGGGTGCAACCTGTTTTTGAATGTCTATCCGGTCCAAGATGGGACCGGATATTTTATTTCTGTATTTTACGATTTCAAAATCCGTGCAGCGGCATTTCGGACCCGGGTAATAGCCGCACGGACACGGATTTGCCGCTGCCACAAACATAAAATTTGCGGGATAGGTGTTTGTGAAATTTACGCGCGAAATGACAACTTTTTTGTCTTCGAGAGGCTGACGGAGCGCATCGAGTGAGACTCTCGAAAACTCCAAAAGTTCGTCAAAAAACAGTACACCGTTGTGCGCAAGCGAAATTTCGCCGGGCATGGCGTTCGGGCCTCCGCCGATTAACGCATTTATCGAAGCGTTGTGGTGAGGCGCCCGAAAAGGTCGTTCGGTGAGAAGCCCGACGTTTCCCGACAATAACCCCGATATACTGTGGATTTTGGTTGTTTCAAGTGCTTCTTCTTCGGTCATTTCGGGCAAAATTCCCGGAATTCTTTTGGCGATCATTGTTTTTCCGCATCCCGGATTTCCTATCATAAGAAGATTGTGTCCGCCGGCAGCGGCAAGCACGATCGACTCGATGAGTGCGTTTTGACCTTTTACGTCGGAAAAATCGGGAACGTGAGCTTCGGGTGGCGGGGACGTGACATTTTCGCTTTTGTAATCCGGCACCTCTCTTCCTTCCAAAAAGCGTGTGACTTCCGTGAGCGTTTTAAAGGGGTAAATGTTGACATCCTTTACAAGGCGTGCTTCGGGAGCATTTGAAAGAGGTACGATGATGTCATGAGTGCCACTCGCACGGGCGGCAAGAATCATGGGTAAAATTCCGCTTACCGGACGGAGATTACCGCCGAGCGACAATTCACCGAGAAAGCCGTATTTTAGGATGTTGATCGGTTTTATTTGATTCGTTTGCGTGAGAAGAGCGACGGCAAGCGCGAGGTCATAGTGTGAGCCGTGTTTCTTTTTGTCGCTCGGAGCAAGGCTCAGCACAACCTTGTTTTCCGGAACGGAAAACCCGCAGTCGGTGAGCGCCGCCTGTATGCGTTCAACGGACTCTTTTATTGCGGTGTCTCCCATTCCGATTATCGAAACGGAAAAAGAGCCTGTGTTTAGGACACTTGCTTCTATGTCGACTGGATATCCGTCTATCCCCGATATCGAAAAGCATTTTACTATGGCAGCCATATTTTTTCTCCCTGTATTTGAATCGTATCGTCAAGTTCGAGCGGCAGGAGCACGTCGTAAAGCTCCGGTAGGGGTAAAGCGAGTAACTCTGTGAGCTCGGAAAATGAGATGGTGTTGTTGTGTAATTTGAGTATATTTAAGATTTTGTCCCGAAAACGGTTTTCGGAAATACGATTGGTTGCGGAATCTTCGGAACCGGAGCAGCCGGCGAATTTTTTTACTTTATGATTCGGGTTTGTTTTATCAAATTCCGGGTCGATATCTGAAAGGGAAAGTTGATTTTTGCCCGGATTTGCGTGAGTTTCATTTTTTAACATATCGCACGTGAACATTTTTGCGCGGCCGGACGATATAAGAAAATTGCATCCGCTGCTTTCCGGAGATGTGATGTTTCCGGGGACCGCAAAAACCGGAACATTGTATTTCGCCGCTTTTTCCGCCGTAATCATAGCGCCGCCCTTTATTCCCGACTCGGTGACGATAAGGAAATCCGATAACGCCGCAATTATCCTGTTTCTCATCGGAAATGTGTAGACGCTCGCTTTTGTGCCGGGCGGATATTCGGATACGATAAGCCCCGTCCGCACAATTTCTTCCATGAGGCGTGCGTGCTCCGCGGGAAAACAGATGTCGGGCCCGTTCCCGAGAACCGCAATCGTAAATCCTTTCGCTTTTATTGTGACTGTGTGGGCATAGGAATCGATCCCTTTTGCCATTCCGCTGACTACGGTGTGGCGGGAAAGGGCATATTTTTCCGCGATTTCCGCGGTTATTTTTTTGCCGTACGGAGTGCAGCGTCTTGTGCCGACAATGCCGACGGATGGGGCGGCAGACGGCATATTT
>CAZZFV010000038.1:0-21337 GCA_964653855.1 uncultured Lachnospiraceae bacterium | reverse complement strand
GAGCATCGCTGTTACTTTCGATGCTCCTTTTTTGTATCTGTAAAACATATATCCGTCTGTCATGTGATAACCGGTTTTCTGTACATTTAAAAATCAAGGGTGTATCGGGATTTAAAGCAATAAGCAATCAGAATTAAAAAGAATCTTTTTAAGATCGGCATCATAAATCATACCGAAGAGAGCCTTATTTTAAGGAGAATGACCACTCTCCCGGAAAGTATAGTTTTTCACAACTCCCCCATACACCCGCAAATTCACTGTAACATAATGTCAAGCACATTTCAACAGGTTTTGTATGAACGTAAAGGTTTAGCGAAATAATACCGATTTTTCTTAATTTGCGAAGTTTTTTTTACAAACAAACAGGTTTATTGTATGAACAGACGGGTTTAACGAAATAATAAAATCCGTTCTCCGCAAACTTTATACTTTTTTAAAACTTACCTATTTTCGGGATTATTTACATATTTCCCAATTGTGATATAATCGGTTCCGATATGTTTATGAAAGGAAGAAGACCTTTTATGAGTAAAAAAAGAAAAATAATATCTCTTGCGGTTCTTTTGTTTACGTGTGTCCTGTTGTTAATCGGTATTTTCTTAACGGGTTCCGGCACAGAAAAAAGCGAAACGATCAAAGAGACAATGAAGGATGCCGTCCTTCACGAATCAAACAAAATAAGCTTATTCGGAATAAAAGACGTAAACCCGGCCGTTGTTTCCGCATTTACGCTGACCGCAATATTGCTTATCGCGGCGCTTATAATCAGAATTTTTGTGATACCGCGTTTTAAAATCATCCCGGGGAAATTTCAAATTGCGCTCGAATCCGCCGTCGGACTTTTTAAAGATATGGCAGAGTCAAACAGTCCGCACAAAAACAAATTTCTCGGTGCATACATATTTGCGGCGGGCTCTTACATATTTATAAGCACGTTGTTTGAGCTTTTGGGACTTCAGGGTGTGACAACGCTCGGTCACTCGATCGCGCTCCCCGCCCCTCTCTCGGACATAAATGCCGCAATCGCGATGGGATGCATGTCGTATCTCGTGATATTGTCGGGTGGAATCACGGGAAACGGATTTAAGGGTGTCTTAAACACCTTAAAGGATTTTTCGCTTCCCGTGTCGATGAGTTTCAGACTGTTCGGAGCGCTGCTCAGCGGTCTCCTCGTCACGGAACTTGTGTATTACTATTTGAGCCTAAGCTTTGTGCTTCCCGTAATCGTGGGAATTCTCTTCACACTTATACACGCACTTATCCAGGCTTACGTTCTCACAATGCTCACCGCACTCTTTTACGGTGAGGTTTCGGAATCACACAAAAAACAAAAGAAAATCAAAACAAACAAAAATATGGCAAAAGCAAAAAAAGCTGCTGTTTAAACGGAGGTTATATATGAAAAAACTTATCAAAACATTTATCGTTGTCGCATTTGCATTAATCGTAACTCTTAGGATTACAACCACGGCCTATGCCGCTGACGATGCATCGGAAAATGCGGTAGCGACCGCCGAAACCGAATCGGAATCCGAAGATTCCGTAACAGGCGCAAAAGCACAAGCCGCCGCAATCGCAATCGCAATTGCCGCAGGTGCCGGCGCAATCGCAATGGGTATCGCAATCGCAAAGTCGGTTGAAGGCATTTCACGCCAGCCCGAAGCCGCAGGTCAAATCAGAACAAGCCTTATGCTCGGACTTGTGTTTGTCGAAACGGCAATCATTTATGCACTCATTGTCGCAATTCTTATCATATTCGTTTTATAAGTCTATAAGGGGGCAAAGGTATGAATATACCGCTTAACATCGACATACAGCAAATACTCCTTCACGCTCTCAACTTTGTGATACTCGGCGGCGGACTTTATATGCTTTTGTATAAGCCCGTATGTGATTTCATGAAAAAGCGCGAAGAATATTTTAAAGGCTTAAATGCGGAAGCCGAACAAAAGAAATCGGAAGCGGACAAATTGTACGATGACTACAACAAAAAGATTCTCGATGCCGAAGACGAAATAGCGAAAATGAAGCAAAGTGCGCAGGAAGATATGGGCACGCAATCGGATGCGATTATCGCGGACGCTCACGAAAAAGCGGACAAAATCGTTGCAAACGCGAAACTTCAGGCAAATCTCGAGCACGACCAGATAATTCAGTCCGCCCAGGAAGAAATTGCCGAGATGGCTGCTTCCGCAATCAAGAAAATATCGCAGACTTCGGTTGAAAATTCTTATGACGACTTTTTGAATGCGGCTTACGGAGGTACGGCAGATGGAGATGAAAAATAAAAAGAAAAAAATCACTGCCGAGCTCTACAGCGTCAAAGAACCCGATTCCGCTCATTACGAAAAGTTCCGTGCGTTTTTGAAGGACAAATACGAGGAAGACATTCCTCTCACCTGGATATACGACGAATCGCAAAAAAACGGCTTCAGACTTATAGTTGATTCCGATATCTACAATTGGAATTCGGAAGGCTTTATAAGGCAGTTGCACGACGATCTTTTGAAGGTCGGCGGAAACAATGCCGCAGAAGTGATTCCTTTGCTTCGTGATGCCGTGTCCACATGGACTCCGCGCGCAATCGCGGAAGAAACGGGTGCCGTGCTTACGGTAGGCGACGGTATCGCAACGGTAAGCGGACTTGAAGACGCAACATACGGTGAAATTCTTCTGTTTGAATCCGGAATACGCGGAATGGTTCAGGACTTAAAAAGGGACTATGTCGGATGCGTTCTTTTCGGTGACGACAGGGACATTTATGAGGGAAGCCCCGTAAAACGTACCGGACGCACCGCGGGTGTGCCCGTCGGAAACGCATTCGTGGGCAGAGTTGTTGACGCACTCGGCTCTCCGATTGACGGAAAAGGCCCCATTGCCGCCGACACTTACAATCCGATAGAATCGCCCGCTCCCGGAATTATCGACCGCCAAAGCGTAAACACTCCGCTTGAAACGGGAATTCTCGCAATCGACTCGATGTTTCCTATAGGACGGGGACAAAGAGAGCTTATAATCGGCGACAGGGAAACCGGAAAAACGGCAATCGCGATCGACACAATATTAAACCAGAAAAATAAAAACGTAATATGTATTTATGTTGCAATAGGGCAAAAAATGAGCTCCGTTGTACAAATATCCGAAACATTAAAGAAAAACGGTGCAATGAGCTATACGATAATCGTATGCGCATCGGCTGCGGATTCCGCTCCCATGCAATATATTGCGCCCTATTCCGGCACGGCAATCGGCGAATACTTTATGAATAAGGGCAAAGACGTACTCATTGTGTATGACGATTTGTCAAAGCATGCCGTCGCATACCGTACTCTCTCGCTGCTCTTAGAGCGCGCTCCCGGGCGTGAAGCTTATCCCGGCGACGTGTTTTATTTGCACTCGAGACTCCTTGAGCGTTCGGCCCATCTTTCGGATGTAAGAGGCGGCGGCAGCATGACGGCGCTTCCGATAGTCGAAACAAAGGCTGGCGATATTTCCGCATACATTCCGACAAATATCATTTCGATCACGGACGGACAGATTTTCCTTGAGAGCGACTTGTTTTTTGCCGGTCAGCGTCCCGCAATCAATATCGGTATATCGGTTTCGCGTGTGGGCGGAGATGCCCAGACAAAAGCGGTCAAAAAGGCTACCGGCGCAATCAGACTCGATCTTGCGCAATATCGTGAGATGGAAGTGTTTACACAATTTTCGAGCGACCTTGACGAAGTCACAAAAAAGCAGCTCCTGTACGGGAAAAGCCTTATGGAGCTTTTAAAACAGGAGCAATACCACCCTCTTCGTCAGCACGAGCAGGTAATAATACTTGTTGCCGCATTGTCGCATATAATGCTCAATATGTCGCAGGAACAGATGACGCGTTTTAAGCGTTCACTCACCTGCTACATCGAAAACAAATCGCCGGCACTTTGCCAAAAAATTGATTCGCAAGGCGTTCTCACCGATGAAATGAAGCAGGAAATAATCGATTTGTCGAAAGAATTTTTAAATTTGCAAAAAGCACGTGAGCACGAATAAGGTGATCCGATGTCAAACACAAAAGAAATCAAAAAAAGAATCGAGAGCGTAAAAAACACGCAAAAAATCACCAATGCGATGTATTTGATCTCATCCACAAAAATGAGGAAGGCAAAAAGCGAGCTTGATAAAACAAGGCCTTATTTCAACGCATTGCAGGGAGAGATAAAGCGTATTTTTAAAACGGCAAAAAGCGTCGAAAGCGTTTATTTCGAAAGTGTGGACAGACACGCGGAAGACAAGGAGCGCTCGGCAATTCTCGTAATCACCGCGGACAAGGGACTTGCGGGCGCATATAACCAAAATGTCATAAAAGAAGCCGAAGTTCTCATGTCGCGCCACAAATCGTCAAAGTTGTTTGTCGTGGGCGAATACGGACGCCAATTTTGTCTTCAGCACCACATTCATATGGACAAGACGTTTCTTTATACCGCCAAAAATCCGACAATGCAGCGTGCAAGGGAAATAGCGGCGTTTTTGCTTAATCTTTTTGATACGGGTGCGGCAGACAGAATATATATGATTTATACCGATTTAAAAAACGGTATACAAGAAGAAGCAATTTCAACGAGACTCCTTCCGATCAGAAAAAAGCAATTTGAATCTTCGGACACGGATACACCCGCGAACACGGATTTTGAGTTTCAACCGGATGCGGAGACGCTTTTAAAAACCGTTATTCCGGGATATTTGTCGGGATTTATTTATAGTGCCTTAGTTGACAGCTTTTGCAGCGAACAAAACGCAAGAATGACAGCAATGAAAGCCGCAAACGACAATGCGGAAAAATTACTTAACGCTTTAAACCTCGAATACAATCTTGTGCGCCAGGCGGCAATAACTCAGGAAATAACCGAAGTCACATCCGGCGCAAAGGCTCAAAAGAGAAAGCGTATTAAGGAGAAGCAGAACAATGAACACAGGAAGAATAGCTGAAATATCGGGACCCGTTGTCGACGTCGTGTTTGAATCGGGACATCTTCCGAAAATAAAGGAAGCCTTAAGTGTCACGGTGCGCGGCAAGGAACGTGTTATGGAAGTTCAACAGCATGTGGGAAGCGACACCGTAAGGTGCATAATGCTTGCGGAAAGCGAGAATCTTTGCCGCAACATGGAAGTAAGGGCGCACGGCACGGGAATTACGGTTCCCGTCGGCGAATGCACACTCGGAAGAATGTTTAACGTGCTCGGCGAACCGATCGACGGCGGAGAAAAAATCCCCGACACCGAAAAAAGACTTGAGATTCACCGCCCCGCTCCTTCTTTTAAGGATCAGCGTCCCGCAACGAGTGTGCTTGAAACGGGAATAAAGGTAATCGACCTTTTGGAACCTTATCCGAAGGGCGGAAAAATCGGACTCTTCGGAGGTGCGGGCGTCGGCAAAACGGTGCTTATCCAGGAACTTATAAGAAACATAGGCACTGAGCACGGCGGATATTCCATTTTCACGGGTGTCGGAGAAAGAAGCCGTGAAGGGAACGATTTGTGGAACGAAATGCGCGAAAGCGGAGTTGCGGACAAAACCGCTCTTGTATTCGGTCAAATGAACGAGTCTCCGGGTGTCCGTATGAGAGTTGCACTTTCCGGGCTTACGATGGCGGAATACTTTCGTGACGAAGAGCATAAAGACGTTCTCCTTTTCATAGACAACATATTCCGTTTTGTGCAAGCGGGAAGCGAAGTTTCGACATTACTCGGCAGAATGCCTTCCGCTGTCGGTTATCAGCCGACTCTCGCCTCGGAAATGGGAGCGCTTCAAGAGCGTATCACATCAACCAAAAAAGGTTCCGTCACATCAATCCAGGCGGTTTATGTGCCTGCGGACGACTTAACCGACCCCGCTCCCGCAACAACATTCTCACACCTTGATGCGACAACAGTTTTAAACCGCCGTATCGCCGAACAGGGAATCTACCCTGCAGTCGACCCTCTCGCTTCGTCGTCACGTATTTTGGAGCCCGACATTGTGGGAAAAGAGCACTACAAAACGGCACGTGCGGTGCAGGAAATACTTGAGCAATACAATAAGCTCCAAGACATCATCGCAATTCTCGGTATCGACGAAATAAGCGACAACGATAAGCTTGTCGTAAACCGTGCGCGTAAAATTCAGCGTTTCCTTGCGCAGCCGACGTTTGTTGCGGAAAAATTCACGGGAATTCCGGGAGTTTATGTGCCGTTAAAAGAAACAATAAGAGGCTTTAAGGAAATTCTGTCAGGGAATTACGATGACTTCCCGGAAGCCGCCTTTTACAATGTCGGAACAATAGACGACGTGATTAAAAAAGCCGAAAAATTAAAAGCTGAAGCATAAATTCATCATTAAAAAAATTTGGGGACTATGTTTTATGAACGTTTTTGATGTACATATACTCGCAGCCGACCGCGTGTTTTACGAGGGACCGTGCGAATCGATAATTGTGCCGACCACGCTCGGCCAGTACGGAATACAGGCAAATCACATGAATATGATAAGCGCTGTCGTTCCGGGTGCAATCAAATACACGCTTCCCGGAGAAGCACAAAAAAAGGCCGCCGTTTCCGGAGGCATTGTTAAGGTCGAAAAAAATTCTGTGCTTTTGCTTGTGGAATCAATAGAAACTCCCGAAGAAATAGACAAAAACCGCGCGCTGCGTGCACTTGACACAGCGCGCGAGGAAATGTTGCAAAAGCAGAGCCAAACGGACTATATTGCCGCAAAGGCTCATTTTATGCGTGCCTTAAACCGCTTAAAGATTAAAAACGATTATGATGAATACGATCAATAATTCTTCTCGCTTATTTCAAAAAAGCTTTGCGGATGTGCGCATACGGGGCAAGCTGCGGGTGCACTTGTTCCCACAACGATATGTCCGCAATTGCGGCATTCCCACACCTTTACTTCACTCTTTTCAAACACCGCAGCCGTTTCGATATTGTTGAGTAACGCACGGTATCTTTCCTCATGCTGCTTTTCTATTGCCCCGACCGCGCGAAACTTTGCGGCAAGTGCCTTAAATCCTTCTTTTTCCGCAGTTATCGCAAAATTCTCATACATATCCGTCCATTCGTAATTTTCGCCCTCTGCCGCCGCTTTCAAATTTTCTTTCGTGTCTCCGATTCCGGAAAGTTCCTTAAACCAGAGCTTTGCATGCTCTTTTTCGTTGTCGGCCGTTTTTAAAAACAAAGCCGCCATTTGCTCATAACCTTCCTTTTTTGCAACCGACGCAAAATATGTATATTTGTTGCGAGCCTGTGATTCACCGGCAAATGCCGCCTGAAGGTTCTTTTCCGTTTCCGTTCCTTGGTACTTGTTTGTTGCCATAGTTTTTAGTCTCCTTTTACTTATATTTAATGTAAAACACAAATTACATACCTTATGTCTCACACTTTTTACGAAATTAATTTTTTCATTAACTACCGCCTTTTACCCCATATTTTTAAGTTTCTGTTTTGCATTTTTCGCAAATTCCTTTAAACAGAATATCATAACTTAAAAATTTCATTCCGTGTGTGTCTTTGATTTTGTTTTCCAAGCCGGTAATCACATCCATATCTACGTCGGATACAATCCCGCACTTCACACATACGACGTGATAATGGGGACTTAATGTAAAATCAAAGCGGTCCGGTCCGTCAGGCACCTCAACACGTCTGATTTCACCCATATCGGAAAGCATATTTAAATCCCTGTAAACCGTGCCTTTTCCTATTGACGGATATTTAATTTTTATATATTCATACACTTCTTCCGCCGTAACGTGGCTTTTAAGCTCAAAAACGGCGTCTTTTACAAGTTTTTTCTGAATTGTGTTTCTGGTCATATTATCGCTTCTTATCGAGAATTATTATCAATTAGGAATATATATCAAATAATGAAATTTGTCAACAAATGTTTTTACAAAAAAAAATTCCGTTACTCTTAAATCAATAAGGGTAACGGAATTCCGAGTTTTAATTTTTCTTCAAATTTACTTTACCATCAGCATGCGGAACATTTCTATTACCTGCTCCTTTGTTGCGGGGCGGGGATTGCCGGGATAACAAGCATCGTTTAATGCATCCGTGGCAAGACAGTCAAGGTCTTCTTCCTTAATCTTATCGAGAGTTTCGGGAATTCCGACATCCTTTGAAAGCTTCTTGACGGCATCGATTGCAGCCTGTCTGTATTCGTCCTGTGACATATCGTCTACGCCCTTAACGCCCATTGCTCTCGCAACTTCACGAAGTCTCTCGCCCGTGTATTCCTTGTTGAATTCCATGGAAATGGGAAGGAACATTGCGCATGCAACACCGTGAGGTGTATCATAGTGAGCCGAAAGCGTGTGTGCCATCGCATGGTCGATTCCGAGGCCTACATTCGAAAATCCCATTCCGGCAATATATTGACCGAGTGCCATTCCTTCACGGCCTTTGGGATCATTTGCGACTGCGGCACGAAGATTTTCGGAAATAAGCTTGATTGCTTCATAGTGGAACATATCCGTAAGCTCCCAAGCAGCGCGTGTTGTGTAGCCTTCGATTGCGTGTGTAAGCGCATCCATACCAGTTGAAGCGGTGAGACCTTTCGGCATCGACGACATCATGTCGGGGTCGATGATTGCATATGCGGGAATATCGTGTTCGTCAACGCATACAAACTTTCTTACCTTTTCAACATCCGTAATAACATAATTTATTGTAACTTCCGCTGCCGTACCCGCGGTTGTGGGAACGGCAATCGTCTTAACAGCATGATTCTTTGTGGGAGCAACTCCTTCAAGCGAACGAACATCCGCAAATTCGGGATTTGTGATGATAATTCCGATTGCCTTTGCGGTATCCATCGAAGAACCGCCGCCGATCGTGATAATGGAATCGGCATTCGCATCCTTAAATGCCTTTACGCCGTTTTGAACATTCTCGATTGTGGGATTGGGCTTGATATCCGAATAAAGCACATAAGAAATCTTTGCCGCATCAAGCAAATCCGTAACCTTCTTTGTTACCCCAAACTTAACAAGATCGGCATCCGAACATACAAAAACTTTCTTAAAGCCTTCTCTCTCCGCAATGCCTGCGATTTCCCCGATCGCACCCTTTCCGTGATAAGAAACCGTGTTAAGTACAACTCTGTTTGCCATATAAAAGTTCCTCCTTAAAATTTGTTTGCGGGATTCCAAAAACACATAAGCTTAAAACTCCTTATGCACTCATGCCCGCACAGATAAATATAGCACTCAGAGACAAAACTTACAATCAAAAATAAGGAAATGATTATAAGCGGTATTTTTATTTTGCCCCGTTTTGCAACAAAAAAACGAGGCGTTTTGCCCCGTTTTTTCTTCTTTATTTCCTTAAAACCTAAGTTCCTTTATTCTCTTTACCGCTTCCAGAGTGTTTTCGTATGTATTGAACGCGGTGAGTCTGAAATATCCTTCGCCCGAAGGTCCGAATCCCGCTCCCGGCGTGCCCACAACCTGTGCCTCATTTAAAAGCTTATCAAAAAACTCCCATGAGCTTAAACCTCCCGGTGTTTTAAGCCAGATATACGGGGAATTTATGCCTCCGCTCGAACTTATTCCGCACTCGTTTAAGCTTTTTACGATATATGCGGCATTTTTCATATAATATGCGATTTGCGCTTTTATTTCCTTTTGACCGTCCGCGGAATAAACCGCCGCACCCGCTCTTTGAATAATATAAGGCGCTCCGTTATATTTTGTCGAATGTCTCCTTGCCCACATCGTATGAAGACTTGCATTACCGACTTTTAAACTTTTCGGCACAACGGTGTACCCGAGCCGTAACCCCGTAAATCCCGCATTTTTCGAAAAAGAATGAATTTCTATCGCACATTCTTTTGCGCCTTCGCACTCATAAATACTGTGCGGAATATTGTCTTCCGAAATATATGCTTCGTATGCGGCATCAAAAATTATAACTGCTCCCGTGTTGAATGCATAATCAACCCACTTTTGAAGCTCCGGTTTTGTAATCACCGCTCCCGTCGGATTATTCGGAAAACAAAGATAAATAAGATCAACGTGTGCGCCCGGGATTTCCGGCACAAATCCGTTTTCCGCATTACAGGGCATATATACTATATCGCTCCATATACCGCATGAAGCGTTAAACTCTCCCGCTCTTCCCGCCATTACATTTGAATCCACATACACGGGATATACGGGATCGCATACGGCAACGGTATTGTCTCTCGCAAAAAGCTCTTCTATATTTCCGCAATCGGACTTTGCGCCGTCCGACACAAATATTTCATCCGCATCGATATCGCATCCTCGACTTTTAAAATCATGCTCCGCAATCGCATTTCTCAAAAAATCGTATCCCAGATCCGGCGCATAGCCGTGAAACGTCTCTTTGTTGCCCATTTCCGAAACTGCATCGTGAAGCGCATTTATGATCGAGGGCGCAATCGGAAGCGTCACATCCCCTATTCCGAGCCTTATTACCTTTTTATCGGGATTTGCCGCAACATACGCATTCACTTTTTTCGCGATATCCGAAAAAAGATAGCTGCTTTTAAGTTTTAAATAATTTTCGTTTATTTTTGCCATTTTGTGCCTCTTATAATAAAACTTGCATCTTTACACTCAAACTTCGATACTTCCTTCAAATACCGTCGCCGCAGGGCCCGTCATAAACACATGGTTTGTTTTTTCGTCCCAAAAAATTTCAAGTTCACCGCCGAGAACGAATACTTTCACGCGTCTCTTTGTTTTATTGTTTAGCACCGCCGCAACAACAGACGCCGAACATCCCGTTCCGCAGCACAACGTTTCACCCGTTCCTCTTTCCCACACACGCATACGAATTTTGTCGGGCGCAAGAATTTCAACAAATTCAGCGTTCACACGATTCGGAAAAAGTGAATTCACCTCAATTTCGGGGCCGTATATCAAAATTTCGTCCGGATCATAAAACGAAACCGCATGCGGATTTCCCATCGAAACCGCGGTCATATAAAAAGTTTTGTCATGTATCGTAACAGGCTCGTTTACGAATTGCGGCTTATCTGAAATCACCGGAACAAGCCGTGACTCCGTAACCGGCTCTCCCATGTCCACGGTAACCGTATGAACCGAATCGTCTTTTACATGCACATTTATATTTTTGATTTTTCCCATGCTCTCTACGGTAAATTCCGTTTTATCCGTCATATGTTTATCGTAAACATATTTTGCGACGCATCTTATTCCGTTTCCGCACATTTCGGCACGTGTTCCGTCTGCGTTGTACATTTCCATTTCAAAATCCGCTTTTTTCCCCGGATTTATAAAAATCAGCCCGTCAGACCCGATCCCGAAGTGCCTGTCGCTTAAAACCCGCGCAAGCTCCGATTTTTTGTCCTTATCAAACTTATACACAAAGCCGTTTACATAAACATAGTCGTTTCCGCAGCCATGCATTTTTGTAAATTCTATTTTCATAAATGCCTCTTACTCATTAAGTATCAAAATCATCTGTGCCGATTCCGCCATGCTGCGTCCCGTATCCATGCTGCACTTTTGGATATACCTGTAAGCCTCGGGCTCTGTCATTCCGTTACGCTCCATAAGCACCGCCTTTGCGGCACTTATCGCCTTTTCCTGTAATATGTTTCTTCGCCCCGGGACAGTAACCGATTTTTTTATTTGGCGCACAAAAAGCGCATTAAGCATCTCAACCGTCGAAACAAGTTCCTGAGGCTTAAACGGCATCATAAGCTTCACCGTCTTTTCGGAATACAAATCAAGCGCCGGATCTTTTGTAAGGATTATCATTCCGAAGTATCTGGGCAGGTATTCGATAAGTTCCGCCGCACTCATATCCTTAAAGACTTTTGTGCAAATTACGACACCGTAATCTCTTGCGTTTGAAATTTGCAAGACTTCGGATGCCGTACGGCAAATCTCAAAGTCACCCGGCAGGCCGCGGCTCACAAGAAGCTCTTCGATATGTTCCGAGTCTTCATATTTGGGCATAGCAATCAAAATGCTTCCCATACGGCCTCCTACATTTTAATAAGGTACTTTTCGATTTCCCAGTCGGACACCTCTGTCATGTATTCCGTCCATTCGATTTTCTTTGAATTTATATAATCTGTTAAAAACTCTTCCCCGAGCGTATCACGCACAACCGCATCGTTTTCCGCCACACTCAAAGCATTGTCAAGGTTTACGGGAAGATTAACATGCTTATCTTTTACAAGCGTTTTGTTCTTTATTCCGTCAAGCCCCGCCTTTATCAAAAGTGCGATCACAAGATAAGGATTCGATGCGGAATCGGGGAATTTAACCTTAATTTTTGTTTCTCCGAAGGCTTCACGAATCACGGCAAGACTTTCGCCTCCCGTGAAATTTCCGATAATTCTTTTATACGAATTCACAATCGGATTTGTAACGGCGCACATTCCCGTTGCATGCATGAGAATTCCGGATAAGAAATATTTGCCGTTATTTCCGTCCGAAAAAATATTTTTTCCGTCCTTATATATTGTAAAGTTTAAACATAATCCCGAGCCTGCGGCGCTTGTCTTAGGCTTCGGAAGAAATGTCGCATAAAGCCCGAAACGCTTTGCGATCGAGCGCACGGCAAAACGAAACGTCATTATGTCGTCCGCACATTTTAAAGGCTCTTCCGCACCGAAATCGATTTCATGCTGTGCGGGAGCTTTTTCGTGATAAGAGGATTCTATTTCGAATCCCATATCCTCCAGATTCAAAACCATGTCACGCCTGCAATTTTCACCGAAATCGACTGGTCCCACATCCAGGTACCCCGCTTTTTCGGGAGAATTTACGGTAGGCATTCCGTTTTCGTCGGTATTGAAAAGGAAAAATTCACACTCGGGATTTATCTTGAAATCATAACCAAGAGCCGTTGCCTCACCCGTGACACGTTTTAAAATCGCACGCGGCGAAATTTTAACGGCATTTCCGTCCGCATCCACCACATCACAGGTCATTTTGCCTACCTTACCCTGCTGCGGTCTCCACGGAAGAATGACAAACGAATCGAGATCGGGCACAAGAAACAATTCATTGTCGGACTTTTTCATCCCGTCGTAAAGCGCCGAAGAATCAATGGGAAATTTATTGTCGATCGCCCTAATTATTTCGCCCGGCGTAACGGCTATATTCTTTAGATTTCCCCATATGTCGGTAAACTGAAGACGTATAAATTCAACATCTTCATCTTCAATAAGTTGCAATATGTCGTTTCTCGTATTCATGATCTTCTCCTTTTTTTCGGGGCAACTTGAGCATCAATTGCCGTATAAAGTTAAAGGCGACTTAAATAAAATGCAATCGCAATTTGTTTAAGACGCCTTTGTCCACCGAAAAACAGTATACAAAAATGCCGTCATAAATGCAAGACTTTTATACATGACTTTTTATACATAACTTTTATACAAGACTTTTTCTTAGGCATCCTTCTTAAGGCTTTCGTAAAAAGCCTCAACCTGTGCGTCTTTCAAGCTCATTCCCTTCTCGATGAAATCTTCCGTCATCAAAACTATCCTCTTGTAATCGGTGGGGATTATCTTTTTGAACTTCGGAAGCCACTCTTCAAAATGATCCAGTATTTCCCGAGCCCGCACCGATCCCGTATACATAACATGTTTTTCAAGCAGATCTTTTAATTCTGCCTTGTCGGATTTATGTTCCGGCTTTTCCATTTGAACCATTTCCTTGTTCAGGTTTCTGTATAACGTGTTGTTTTCGTCGAGCACATATGCCACTCCGCCGCTCATGCCCGCCGCAAAGTTCTTGCCCGTGCTTCCGAGCACCACGCAAACGCCGCCCGTCATATATTCGAGTCCGTGCTCACCCACACCTTCGACAACACATTTTGCGCCAGAATTTCTGACACAGAATCTTTCTCCCGCCATTCCGGCTATGTAAGCTTCTCCGCTTGTTGCTCCGTATAACGCGACATTTCCTATTATTATGTTGTTCTCGGCATCATATGCCGCATCTTTCGGTGCTTTTACGATAAGCTTACCGCCCGACAGTCCTTTTCCGAAATAATCGTTTGAGTCACCCGTGAGCTTAAGTGTAAGTCCTTTAGGAATAAACGCCCCAAAGCTTTGACCGCCGGCTCCCGTACACTCAATCGTTATTGTGTCATCTTCAAGTCCGTCCGGATGCGCCTTTGTGATACAGGAACCCATAAGCGTTCCGAACGCCCTGTCGGTATTTGAAACATCCGTCTTTATGCAAATCCGTTTTCCCTTTTCGATTGCCTCCGCAAGTCCTTTTGAGGTTTTGATCAATATGTCGTCCTTACGCTCCGAGAGCTTAAAGTCATGCACCTTTTCTTTGTTGAACGTGACATTATGGGGAATTCCTCCGATAATATTGTCAAGCGAGATTTTTGCGGCATTTCCCGTCAAATCATCCTTCTTTTTTATAAGGTCCGTGCGCCCGACAAGTTCGTTTACGGTTCTTACTCCGAGCTTCGCCATATATTCCCTTAAATCGTTCGCAACAAACATCATGAAGTTTTCGACATATTCCGGCTTTCCCTTAAAGCGCTTTCGAAGCTCAGGATTTTGTGTGGCAATTCCGATCGGACACGTATCAAGATTGCATACACGTGCCATTACACAACCGAGTGCAACAAGCGGTGCGGTCGCAAAGCCGAATTCCTCAGCACCCAGAAGTGCCGCAACAAGCACATCCCTGCCGCTCATAAGCTTTCCGTCCGTTTCAAGACGCACGGTATCTCTGAGTCCGTTTTGTATAAGCGTTTGGTGCGCTTCCGCAAGTCCGAGTTCCCACGGAAGTCCCGCGTTATGTATCGAACTTATGGGAGCCGCACCCGTGCCGCCGTCATATCCCGAAATCAAAATTACGCCCGCACCCGCTTTGGCAACACCCGCCGCAATCGTGCCGACTCCCGTTTCCGAAACAAGCTTCACCGAAATATCCGCATCGCGGTTTGCATTTTTAAGATCGTAAATCAGCTCCGACAAATCCTCTATCGAATAAATGTCATGATGAGGCGGAGGCGAAATAAGGCTTACTCCCGGCGTCGAATGTCTTGTCGCGGCAATCCACGGGTACACTTTTTTTCCGGGCAAATGTCCGCCCTCACCGGGCTTTGCGCCCTGTGCCATCTTTATCTGAATTTCAGCGGCGCTTAAAAGATATTTGCTCGTAACACCGAATCTTCCCGACGCAACCTGCTTTATCTTTGAGTTTGTGTCGCTATACGTTCCCGCGCTTTTGATTCTCTCGTCGCTTTCTCCGCCTTCTCCCGAATTTGATTTTCCGTGCAAGCGGTTCATTGCGATCGCAAGCGCCGTATGTGCCTCTTCAGATATCGATCCGTACGACATCGCGCCCGTTTTAAATCGTTTTACGATTTCCTCCGCGCTTTCAACTTCCGAAATATCGATGCCTTTTTCGGGATATTTAAAATCCATAAGACTTCTTATGTATCCCGTTTCTTCGCGGTCGACAAGCTCCGTATATTCCTTAAACTTTGAATAATCGTTTTCGCGTACCGCCGCCTGAAGCATATGAATAGCCCGGGGATTAAACCTGTGCACTTCTTTTCCGAGACGCATTTTGTGACGCCCCATCATTTCGATCGTGACTTTTTGCGACGAATCAAGCAAATCAAAAGCCTTTGAATGCTGCGCATCCGTATTTGACGCTATATCCGAAAGCGTAATTCCTTCCGTTCTCGATACCGTACCCGGAAAATACTTGCTTATCACGCTCTCCGAAATGCCCACAGCTTCAAAAATTCTGCTTCCCTGATATGACTGAATTGTCGAAATACCCATTTTGGAAGCAATTTTGACTATCCCCGTGATTATCGCCGTATCGTAATCGGATGCGGCCGCATAATAATCCTTGTCAAGTTTTCCTTCTTTGATGAGTGCGGCGATTTCGGCATGAGCAAGATAAGGATTTACGGCACACGCACCGTAGCCCAGAAGTGTCGCAAAATGATGAACCGTTCTCGGTTCTCCGGATTCAAGTATAAGCGACATCGCCATGCATTTTTTGGTGTCGACAAGATGATTGTGCACCGCCGAAACACACAAAAGCGACGGAATCGCAACATGATTTTCGTCCACTCCCCTGTCGGAAAGTATCAAAATATTCGCACCGTTTTTGTATGCCCTGTCAACCTCGACAAACAACCTTTGGAGAGCGCGTGAGAGCGGTGTGCTCTTATAGTAGCATGTCGAAATCTTCATCACCTTAAGTCCGGCTTTTTTAAGATGCGTTATTTTAAGAAGATCAAGATCCGAAAGAATAGGATTTCTTATTTTGAGCACATTGCAATTTTCCGGCTTTTCGGACAGCAAATCCCCGTTCTTTCCCACATAAACGGTCGTTGCCGTAACGATTTTTTCACGCACGGCATCGATCGGCGGATTTGTAACCTGCGCAAAAAGCTGCTTAAAATAATAAAACAAAGGCTGATATTCTTTGGAAAGCACCGCAAGAGGCGTATCAACTCCCATTGCCCCGATTGTTTCGGAAGCACTAAGTGCCATCGGCAAAATCTGTTCGTCGCAGTCTTCCGCCGTATATCCGAATGCCTTTAAGAGTCTCAAAAGCTCATCATTTGAATATTCCGGAATTTTCGCGTTCGGTATTTTTATGTCCTTCAATTTTACGAGATTTGCGTCGAGCCATTCACCGTAAGGCTCACGTCCGGCATAATATTCCTTGAGCTCCGTATCCTCGATTATTCTTCCCTTTTTTAAATCGACAAGAAGCATTTTCCCGGGATGCAGGCGTTCCTTCTTAAGTATTTGTGATTCCGGTACCCGCAGCACTCCGACTTCCGACGAAAGAATCACTCTTCCGTCCTTCGTCACATAATATCTTGAGGGTCTAAGTCCGTTCCTGTCAAGTATTGCACCCATTACGTCACCGTCCGAAAAGACTATCGAAGCGGGTCCGTCCCAAGGCTCCATCATTGTGGCGTAATATTGATAAAAATCCCTTTCCTTTTGCGATATCGTGTCGTTGTGCTCCCAGGGCTCGGGAATAAGAATCATGGCTGCAAGAGCCGGATCCATACCGCCCATAATCATAAATTCGAGCGCATTGTCAAGCATTGCGGAATCCGAGCCGTCCCTGTTTATGACGGGAAGCACCTTTGTGAGATCCTCATCGGAAAACGTACTCGTAATCATCGTTTCTTCACGCGCGATCATTTTGTCCACATTGCCGCGAATCGTATTTATCTCGCCGTTGTGCACAACAAAGCGGTTGGGATGAGCCCGAAGCCATGAAGGATTTGTGTTTGTCGAAAATCTCGAATGCACAAGCGCGATTGCGGATTCGTAATCGGGATCGCGAAGATCGTCAAAAAAGAGACGCAACTGTCCCACGAGAAACATGCCCTTATAAACTATTGTTCTGCCGGACAAGGAAGGCACATAGGTAGTGTCGCATGATTGCTCGAACACACGTCTTATAACATAGAGCTTTCGGTCAAACGAAAGATCGTCTTTTGTTTCCTTCGGTCTTTTTACGAACCCCTGATAAATCGAAGGCATTGTCCGCAAGGCTTTTTCACCGAGACAGCTATCGGAAACCGGCACCTTTCTCCATCCGAGGAAATCTGTTCCTTCCTTTTTTACGATGATCTCAAACATTTTCATCGCAAGGTTTCTTTTTTGCTCATCGTTCGGAAAAAAGAACATTCCGACACCGTATTCTCTTTCGTTGCCTATATTTATCCCGGATTCACCACATACCCGCGCAAAAAATTTATGCGGAATCTGAGTGAGAATTCCGACGCCGTCACCCGTTTTTCCGTCCGCATCTTTTCCCGCCCTGTGCTCAAGATTTTCGACGATTTTTAGGGCATCGTCAACCGTCTCATGGGTTTTTGTTCCATGAATATCGCATATTGCACCGATTCCGCAATTGTCATGTTCGAAAGAAGGATCGTATAATGTTTTCTCATTCGTCGTTTTCTCATTCATTGCTTACTCTCCTCTTTCCGAAGTGCCGCTGCCACAAGTCCTTTAAAGAGGGGATGTGCCTGATCCGGGCGCGACTTGAATTCCGGATGCGCCTGTGTTGCCGCATAAAAAGGATGATTTTTAAGTTCAATCGTTTCAACGATACGCGAGTCCGGCGAAAGCCCCGAAAATACCATGCCGTGTGCGCTTAAGATTTCCCTGTAATCGTTGTTTACTTCATATCTGTGTCTGTGGCGCTCCGATATGTTTTCCGTGCCGTAAAGCTTAAAGAAAAGCGAATCACGTTTTAAAACACATGGATATGCGCCGAGTCTCAGCGTCCCGCCTATATTTTCCGTTTTTTCTTTGTCGGGAAGAATATTTATTACGGGATTCCTGGTATCGGGCTCAAACTCTATGCTTGCCGCGTCCGTAAGACCACATACGTTTCTCGCAAATTCGACGATCGCAATTTGCATTCCGAGACAGATTCCGAGATACGGGATTTTGTTTGTACGTGCGTATTCCGCAGCCAAAATCATGCCTTCCGTACCACGTTTCCCGAATCCTCCCGGCACCAGAATTCCGTCTGCGTCACCCAGATATTCGTGTATATTTTCCCGCGTCAGATTTTCGGAATCCACCCACTTTATGTTTACACGCGTATTGTTTGCCATACCGCCGTGCTTCAGGCTTTCCGCAACGCTCAAATAAGCATCGTGAAGCGCAACGTATTTCCCCACAATCGCAATCGTAACCGTATGCGCGGGATTGTTGAAATTCTCAACAAGCGTCTCCCAATTTTTAAGATCAGGCGTTCCGGACGGAATATGTAAGCACTCGCACACCGCTTCCGCAAGATGTTCTTTCTCAAGCATCAAAGGAACCGCATACAAGGAATCCGCATCAAGATTTTGCAAAACGTGCTCTTTTTTGACATTGCAAAAGAGCGCTATTTTTTCGCGCATATTTTCGTCTACCGGATAATCCGAGCGGCATACGAGAATATCCGGCCAAAGCCCGAGGCTCTGAAGCGTTTTTACGCTCATCTGCGTCGGCTTTGTTTTCATTTCGCCTGATGCCTTGAGATACGGAATAAGAGTAACATGAACAATAATCGCGTTTTCTGTTCCCACTTCTCCCCTAAACTGCCTTATCGCTTCAAGAAAAGGCTGCGACTCGATATCACCGACCGTTCCGCCGATTTCGATTATGGAGATTGTGTTCTCATCCTCCGTTTTTCCCTTATAAAACCTGCTCTTTATCTCATTTGTGATGTGCGGGATCACCTGAACCGTGCCCCCGCCGTAATCTCCGTGACGCTCCTTGTTTAATACCGTCCAGTAAATTTTTCCTGTTGTGACACATGAATTTTTGTCAAGATTTTCGTTTATGAATCTCTCATAGTGACCGAGATCGAGATCCGTTTCCGTTCCGTCGTCCGTCACAAACACTTCGCCGTGCTGAATCGGATTCATGGTGCCGGGGTCAATGTTTATGTAAGGATCAAACTTCTGAATCGTCACATGGTAACCTCTTGCCTTTAACAACCTTCCGAGAGAAGCGGCTGTAATTCCTTTTCCGAGTCCCGATACAACCCCGCCCGTAACAAAAACATACTTAACCATTTTCTTTCTCCTTTTTATCGTTCATTTGATTTTGTCCGTGTATTTGCTTTTTCGTTATTTTCCGCTGTCACCGTAGTTTGAAAGCACTCTTGCGGAAGGATCGTTTACATTGCATCCTTCCCAACTCTTGTTCGGCATCCAAAAATCCTTTATCATTTCGCCCTGTCCGGGATAATAAGTCTCAAAAAGCTCCCGGTACAGTAGCGATTCCTTTGTAAAGGGTGCGGCATGGGTGTATTTTTTGCATTTTTCCGTAAATTCCGAATCGGTGTATTTTGATTCGGCATACGCTTTTAAATAATCCACCATCGAATGTCCCACGGCATCCGAAAAAGCCGCCTTTTCACGCATCAATATGCTTTCCGGAAGGTAATCGCCGCGAAACGCGTTTCTTAGCAGATATTTACCTTTTCCGTATTTATTCATCTTAAGCTCGGGATCGATACTCATTACATACGAAGCAAAGTCCAAATCCCCGAACGGCACACGCGCCTCGATCGAATTTACCGAAATACACCTGTCTGCGCGAAGCACATCATACATATAAATCTCTTTTATGCGCTTTGTGGCTTCCGCCTGAAATTCTTTTGCACTCGGTGCAAAATCCGTATATTTGTATCCGAAAAGTTCATCCGAAATTTCGCCGGTCATAAGCACCCTTATGTCCGTGTTTTCGTGAATCGCCTTGCACACAAGGTACATTCCGATCGACGCACGGATTGTTGTGATATCGAATGTCCCGAGTATTTTTACGACTTCCGGCAAAGCACGAATCACGTCATCCTTTGTTATAATCACTTCCGTATGATCGGCTCCGATATAATCCGCAACTTCCTTTGCATACTTTAAATCAATCGCGTCAGTACTCATTCCTATCGCAAATGTACGAATCGGCTTTTTTAAGATTTTTGCGGATACCGCACAAACAAGCGAGCTGTCAAGTCCGCCCGAGAGCAAAAATCCGAGCGGCGCATCCGCATCAAGGCGCTTTTCGATGCCTTTTACAAGCTTATCGTGAATGTTTTTGCAAATAACTTCGATATCGTCGTTTATGTATTTTGTCACATGCGTCACGTCACGGTACTCCGTGAATTTTCCGTCCGCATAATAGTGTCCGGGCGGAAAAGGATAAATTTTGTCGCAAAGCCCCACAAGGTTTTTTGCTTCGCTTGCAAATATTATTTCGTTGTCCCCGGGATATCCGTAAAACAAAGGCCTGATCCCTATCGGATCGCGTGCCGCAATAAGGGATTTTTTCTTATGATCGTAAATCACGCACGCAAATTCGGCATCAAGCATCTTAAACATATCCGTACCGTATTTTTCGTACATGGGAAGCAGCACTTCGCAATCGGACTCGCTCTTAAACGTATATTCCGTGCTCAGTTTTTCTCGAATCTCCCTGAATCCGTATATTTCACCGTTGCATACAACCATATTGTGATTTAACGAAAAAGGCTGCATTCCGCTCTCATTTAAGCCCATAATCGCAAGCCTTTGAAATCCGAGCACGCCGCCGTCAAATTCAACGATTCTTTCCATGTCCGGTCCTCTTGATACGGTTTTAGCCAGATACGGCGTGAGTGTTACCGCAGACATCCTTTTTCCAAAATAGCCCATGATTGAACACATAACGATAATCTCCTTTTTATAAAAAAAAGAGGACAAAAACGTCTGTTTCCGACGTCTTTGTCCTTTTATATTGCGGTATTTTATTCTATTTTGCATATTTGTCAAGAGGGAAAATGAGAAATTATGAGATTTGGGG
>CAZZFV010000037.1:0-22487 GCA_964653855.1 uncultured Lachnospiraceae bacterium | reverse complement strand
GATTGTGTCACATTCCATGGAACAAATCGAAAAAATATGCGACAGAGCCATATGGCTTTGTGACGGTCGGATTTGCGCGATCGGTGAACCGAAAGAAGTGACCGGTAAGTATTTGGATTTTATGAG
This sequence comes from uncultured Lachnospiraceae bacterium, assembly GCA_964653855.1. Taxonomy (GTDB): domain Bacteria; phylum Bacillota; class Clostridia; order Lachnospirales; family Lachnospiraceae; genus RGIG3528. Next base: position 22,361 of record CAZZFV010000037.1, on the reverse strand, counting down.
TGTAAAGGAAAACTGAAGGGAGAAAAAATGCGCTCGGAGCAACAGGTTAAGAATACAATTTCTGCGTTATATTCGTGTTATTGCGGCATTTTGAAAGAACAGTGCGGGATAGGTCCGGAATCTGTTCCGTCGAAGGAGTTTTTTGTGATGTCACAAACGGAAGAAAATCGTGTATGTGATGTCGGAGAAATGCTTAATGAAAGGGATAAGCATAGGTTTTGCATTCTTGCGTTTCAAAACCTTTTGGGAACGGTTCCGACAGACGATATGCTGCAAATCGCCGATACCTATACGAGTATCGAGAAATATCAAAGAAAACTTGTTCTTTCAATTTTGATAAGCAGGCAGTTTAAGGAAAACAATGTGATTGCTGTAAATATTCCGTGGACCGGTGGAGAGTTATATAAAATGAAGCTTGTTGTTATATTGAAATCAATTTGTTCTCTTTTGCCTAAAAATATGCAAAAAAAAGTAGTGGAAATTTACAAAAAAAACTTATGAGCGGGAACAAAAGATGAAAGTATATGTTGATGTAAGCTGTTATATGAAAACGGATTTCGTTTCGGGAATTCAAAGAGTGGTGAGGGAAGTCCTGCGACGGCTGAAAGATTGCAAGGATTTTGAACTTGTTACACTAAAGTATGACGGTAAGTGTAAATTATACCGGATGATTGATGCAAAATGCGTTATAGATCGGAAAAATCGCGGAAAAGGCAAAAAACTAAATATTTGCGATATGGAAAAAGGAGACATTTTCTTTGAAATTGACGGTTGCTGGGATGTTTCCCCCCAAAGGTCTCTTTTGTACAGGAAACTTAAAGAGCAGGGAATAGGGATTGTCGCGGTGATTCATGATGTTCTTACGATCACACACCCTGATTTTTTCGGGAATTTAGGAAATTGGGCGTTTTTGGGATATCTGGGGGCTTGTCTTAATTATGCGGATAAGATTATTGTAACGACTCACGCAGTGGAGAAATCAATTCGTGATTTAATTGAACGGGTGAAAAACGAAGCGGAAAGATGTGAGGAATTTGATCTGCCGCTCGGTGCGATCGAGGTGATCGGACTCGGGGGTGATTTGCAAAATCCGGCGCAGACCGAAGAAATCGGCGTTGATTCGGAAGTGAAAAAATTTGTAAATAAATATGCCGGGGAATACGTGCTGATGGTCGGAACGATTGAGCCCCGAAAAAATCATTCCGTGATATTGGATGCGTTTGAACATAAGTTGCTTCAAAAAGGTATTTCGCTTGTAATTGCCGGAAGAGTCGGGTGGGACTCGGACAAGGTCATGCACAGAATCCGAATTGCACAGGAAAATCCGAGTTTTTTGTTTGCGGAAGGAAAAACCAGCTCCACGATTCGCTATTTGTATAAGCATGCAAAGGCGGTAGTGTTCCCCTCATTTGATGAAGGGTACGGGTTACCGATTATAGAAGCAATGTCTTATGGTGTTCCCGTTATCGCGGGAGATGTGCCGGTGCTCAGGGAAGTGGGGAAAGATGCATGCCTGTATTGCGATGTAAATGACAGCACGGCTTGGGAAAATACTATTTTAAGACTGTATGAGGACTCGGATTTTTATCGGATAATGAAAGAAAAAGCGGAGAATTTTAAGCCGCAGACATGGGATGAGACAACAAAATTGATATGTAAGAGCTTAATTGAGCTAAGTCATTCATAGAAATCAAATTATCTATAGAAGCCAAATTATTTACGGTATTTAAATTTATGGGAGCGTTACGCGCATGAGCCTTAAATTCAGCATTATCACCGTTTCATATAACAGTGAGAAAACCATTGCAAAGACAATTGAATCGGTGCTGAATCAGGAGACGCTTACCGAAAATCCTTTTAAGACGGAATACCTGATTATCGACGGACGGTCTTCGGATAAAACGGTTGAAGTGGCGGAAAGCTATCGCGCGGAGATGAAAAGTAAGGGAATTGATTATAAAATTGTTTCGGAACCGGACGCGGGAATATATGATGCCATGAATAAGGGAATCGGACTTGCGAGCGGGGACATTATCGGAATTATCAACAGCGATGACTTTTATGAGCCGTGTGCGCTTATGGTGGCAGCGGGGATTTTTAAGAAAACTGATTGCGATTTGATGTTTGCAAATGTCAGGATTCATAAAAAAGACGGGAGCGCTTTTATAAAAAAAGCCAAATTACGTCGCTTTCAGACTTCAAGAGACTGGAATCATCCGACAATGTTTGTGAAGGCTTCGGTTTATAAAAAATATCCTTTTCGTCAAAAGTGTGTTTATGACGATTACGGTTGCTACTTACGGATGCGCCGGGCGGGAGTAAATATTGTGACCGCGGACAAAGTGCTCGCAAATTTCAAAATGGGCGGAGCAAGTAACGGGGGCGGTTTTAAGGAAACAATAAAAAGGATTAGGGACAGGTATCTTTTTTGCTACAGAATGAACGGCTATGGGAGATTTTATCTCTTCGAATGCATTTTTACGGAAACTCTTAAAATGATTCTCGGGTAAAAATAAATGCTCGGTAATTTAAAAACAATATGAAAATAGGAATAGATTTGTTATGGGTTCGAACGGGGATTTGCGGCGGAACGGAATCTTACGCCAAAAATCTGATCGAAGGATTCGGGCTCTACGATAAAAAGAATAATTACGTGCTGTTTGCGGCGCTCGACAATGCGGAGGAATTTAGGAAATATGGGGCATATCCGAATATCCGCTTAAGGATAATGCCCGTAAAATCAAAGTGCCGTCCTGTCAGAATTTTGTGGGAAAACTTATATCTCGACAGACATGCTCAAAAAGAAAATATAGATTTGATGTTTATTCCCGTATACAGTAAGCCGTTAAGCAACAAGAAAATCCCTTATGTCAATGTAATTCATGACATACAGGCAATGCATTATCCCGAGTATTTCGGGAGAGCACGGAGAATTTTCCTAAAAAGAAGTTGGAAATATGACTGTAAAAGTTCCGCACGGATTGTCACCGTATCGGATTATGTTTTGAACGATTTAATAAAACATTATCCCGAAGCAAAAGGAAAAGCATGCAGAATTTACGTTCCGGTAAAGATACAAAAATCGCCTTTGGATGAGAAAATTTTGGAGACGAAATACGGTATTAAGCCCGGAAATTATTTTTATTGCGTAAGCTCCATGCTGCCCCATAAAAACCTGGAAACGGTACTTAGGGCGCTTGCGATACGAAAAAAAGAAGGCAAAAAGGATATACTTGTCATAAGCGGAGTGGGCGGTGACAAAAAAGTTTTCCGTGAGACTTTAAAAGATTTGGCAATTTCCGACGGAGTCATCGATACGGGCTTTGTGTCGGATGAAGAGCGGGATTTGTTGTATGAACACTGTCGCCTTTTCTTGTTTCCGAGTTTTTTTGAAGGCTTCGGCATGCCTGTGGCGGAAGCCATGGGACGGGGAAAGATTACCGTTACGACAAGAGAAACAAGCCTCTATGAAATAAGTGAAGGAAAGGCTGTGTACGCAGAAAATCCGCGTGATGCATCGGAATGGGCTGAGAAAATAGAGGAGGCTTTGGAGCGTGCGGATGATTTGAATCGGAAGCTCAATGAGTTTTCTGTGAAGCCGTATGAGACGGAAAATGTGATTAGGCAGTATGCGGAGCTCTTTGAAAAAGTAAATCATATTTCCTGAACAAAAAAACCCCCGGGAAAATTTCCCGGGGGTTTTAGTCTCAAGCTCAGACTCAAGCTCAATCATTATCCTTCAATCATAATATTCTTTTTCTGTTCGATTGCCTTAGGATCTTTCTTGGGGATATCGATCGTAAGGATTCCGTGCTCAAACTTTGCTTTGACGTCTTCGTCCTTTACGCTTTCTCCGACGTAGAAGCTGCGGCTACACGATCCCGAATATCTCTCGTGTCTTATGAACTTCTCGTTCTTGTGCTCGGTCTTACTCTTTTCGTTATCGGAATCAAGCGACTTTTGAGCGGTAATCGTAAGGTAACCGTTTTCAAGATCGATCGCAACCTCGTCTTTTGTGAAGCCGGGCAAATCAACCGTAAGCTCATAGCCCGTGTCATGCTCCTTTATATCGGTACTCATGATCTGATTTGCTCTGCGTCCGTAGAGCTTCTTTTCGGTGTCTTTTAAGGCTCCGTCGTCAAAACCGAACCAATCGTTGTAAAAAGGATCCAAAAAATTAAAATTATCATTGAATAAAATAGGTGTCAACATAAGTCATCCTTCCCTTCTTTTAAATACAAACCTTTTTGTAAAATTTTGTTTTGTTAAATCCCGAACTTCGGAATTAAAGAAACTTTAAAACTTTTTCTCTCTTCCTTTGTTCTGCACACGTTATACCACGATTGTTAGCACTCGTCAAGAGAGAGTGCTAACAATTTACAAAAAGTTTATAAAATCGGTAACTTATGAGGCGTTTTGCACTTTAAAACATCGGAATTTTCCCTACTGAAAGAACATAGCATTAAAAATTTGAATATTTTGGACTGCGTATCATACAAAAAATCTTGATAAGCCTTGACTAATGTGCTATAATTTCTTAATTAAATATTCACGAATTTTTTGTTTGTATTGCTTTCGTGCGTGATTTGAGAATGGTTTGGGCATAATCAAGTGAAGGCTTCGGAATTGATTTTAAACAAAAGATTTGAAAATATTTAAAATCCATAAGAGGAGAGAAAAATATGAACAAGAAGTTTAAACGTGTGTTGTCAATGACACTCTGTTTGGCACTTGTTGCTGCGACGGCTGCCGGCTGCGGTAAGAAGAATACCGAAAACGGCGGAAGCGAATCCGGCAACGAAGGCGGAAACACAGACGTTGTTCAGGCTACATTCAAGCAGGCCGAATACAACACAACAACGGCAACAATGCCCAGCAACTGGAACGAACTTACTTATGCCGACAACAATGATACTCAGATCCTGAGCTACATTCAGTCTTCGTTCTTTGACTATGATTACAAGTTTGAGAATGACGAAAAATATAATGCGGACGGATCGATCAATAAAGAAGGAATCGTTGCCGGAGCATACACCACAAATTATTCCGCAGCAACAAAGCTTGAGGATGTTACATCAAGCGTTGACGCAAAGTGGGGATATACGGACGCACAGAAGCAGGAAGGCGGCTACGCCTGGAAGATCACTCTTCGTGACGACCTTAAGTGGGACGACGGTACCGCAATCAAGGCTAAGGACTTTGTATATTCAATGAAGCAGCAGCTTGATCCCGCTTTCATGAACTACAGAGCAAACACCTATTACGATACCTTAAAGATTAAGAATTCCAAGGCTTATTTCTTCCAGAATCAGGAAGGTACATATGAGCTTGTCGGAAACAAGGGATATGCAACAAACGCAGAAGCGGTTGCCGCCGGCGAAACTCTTTACATCGATGTATATTCCTTCTATAACGCAGAAGGATACGTTGACGCAAACGGCAATGAGTGCCCTCAATGGGTAGCAATCACAGACGCAACCGTTTGGGATACCGCAGACGCATGGACATCGGGCACGGCTGTTGACGCTTTCTCGAGCAAAGACCTTTGGGAAACATATTTCATGGTAGGTGCTCCGGGCGGATACACGGGTTATGTTGAAGTAGGCGCCGATTACGCATCATGGCTTTCGATTTATGTTGAAAACAAAGATCGTAACGTATCATGGGATTCCGTCGGCATTTACTCGATCGACAGCGAAAACGCAATCGTTGTTTGCCTTGACAAGGCATATGCATTCTTAAAGGATGACGGATCGCTTTCATACCTTGCCGCATATTATATGTCAAGCCTTCCTCTTGTTGAGGAATCAAAGTATGAAGCTTCAAAGATTGCTCCCGCAGACGGTGCAACACTTTGGACAACAAATTACAACTCGTCCCTTGCAACAACCGCAAGCTGGGGCCCTTACAAGCTCACACAGTTCGAAGCAGGTTCTCACTACAAGCTTGAAAAGAACGAGAACTGGTTCGGTTGGAACATGGAACAGTATAAGAATCAGTACAACATCACGGCAATCAACTGCCGTAAGGTTGAAGAATTCTCCACAAGATGGATGGGATTCTTGAACGGTACATATGACGACGCTTCCATTTCAACGGAAAATGCCGCTGAATACGCAGATTCAAAGTATGTTTACAACACATCGACAGATACCGGTACGTACGGCATGCAGCTTTACAGCAACTTGAGCGTGCTTAAGGCAAGCGACAACAACAACGGTATTCTTGCGATACTTGAGTTCAGACAGGCATTCAACCTTGCGCTCAACAGAAGCGACATCGTTGAAAAGATTTGGCCCGGCACGACAATTCCTTGCTTCGGTCTTATCAACAGCGCATATTACTATGATATCGAAAACGCACCCACACTTGCCGACGGCGGACAGTACCGCAACACAACTCAGGCAAAGGCAGGCGTTCTTCGCGCATACGGTTTTACAGAGGATTCAAACGGCAAGTGGTCATCCGGTGACCTTACAAACCTTGACATCGACGAAGCATATGATTCGCTTACGGGTTACAACCCGACTCTCGCAAAGCAGAAGATGCAGGAAGCCATCACAGAGCTTACGACAAATGCCGAGAAGTACGGCTATGATTCCACAAAGAATATCACACTTGTTTACGGTTCTTCCGTAGATACGGATAAGCAGAGATTCAGAGCAAGCTACCTTCAGGACGTTCTTGACGATCTCACAAAGGGAACTGTTCTTGAAGACAAGATCGATGTCGTATTCGATGCATCCGCAGGTGCTCAGTGGTCCGACGCATTCAGAACAGGTAAGACGCAGATCGGTTTCGGCTACGGCTTCTCCGGCAACGCATTCAACCCGTTCAACATTGTAGGCGCATTCGTTAACCCCGACGACGATCTCAACTACCATATGTATTGGGATACATCGGCAATCGATATGACACTCACAATGCCCGCAGGCGATTATGAGGGCGCAGGCGAGACAATCACCATGAGCGTTCAGAACTGGTTCTTCTGCCTCAACGGACTTGCGGAGAGCGAGAATCAGCCTAAGACTTACAACTGGGATGCAGGTTATGCTCCGAACGAAGCAAGACTCACAATCCTTTCCGCTCTCGAAGAGCTCACACTTAAGGAGAGCCGTTCCGTAATGCTTATCGCATCTTCGGGCGGATCGTTCCTCGGTGCAAAATTCTCTTACTTTGAGGATGTTGAGAACGTATTCATGGGCTTCGGCGGAATGAGATACATGGTTGTAAATTACACGGATGCCGAATGGGCAGAGTATGTAAAGGCCAACAACAACGACCTCACAGAGGAGTACAAGAAGTCAGAGTAATTTTTACTTGGCTGCATTATATTTCCCGAAAGGGAACAGCATAATTCAGGCAATCGGCGGTGAGCCAAGCGCTCACCGCCAATTGTTTATAAAGATACAAGTAACAGTCGGTGTATTTCCGGACGGCAACAGAGGAAACGTTCTCAAAATGTCGACGCGCGGAAATATACCGGACTGGAATATAAGGAGAAAGAACCCATGTACATGTTTAAGTATGTAATGAAACGTCTGGGCTTGATGTTCTTCACATTTATAATCATTTTTACGATGTGCTTTGTGCTTATCAAGCTTTTGCCGATACCGACCAATGCTCTTCCCGGTCAGGATCCCGAGATTGTTATGAAGACACTCGAAGGAAGAGGCTGGATTACCAATATCAAAAAGGGAGAAAACGGTGTTTACACTTATGATCGTGTTCCGATTATGATTCAATACGGAAATTACATCAAAAGAGTAATTACCGAGGGCGATTTCGGTATTGCGACAACATACGGCGAATATCTCAACATGAATCTGCGTGAAGTATTTTTGACGCATCTTCCTCCGACGATTCTCATAAATATTTATTCTACGCTTATAGGTGTGCCCATCGGACTCGGACTCGGAATATGGGCTGCGCTCAAGAAAAACAAATGGCAGGATCAGATGATAAATGTTGTAATCATCCTTCTTATTTCGGTTCCGTCCGTTGTACTTGCGCTCATGATACAATATGTATTTTGCTTTAAGCTCGGCTGGTTCCCGATTACGATGTCGACGAGCGACGACTATTTCTCGTGGGAAGTGTTCCGCTCGATGCTTCCGGCTGTGTTTGCTTTGTGCCTTGGTTCCATTGCCGGATATGCGCGCTACACACGTGCGGAGCTTTCGGAGGTGCTCACGGGTGAATTCATGCTTCTCGCGCGCACAAAGGGACTCACAAAGCGTCAGGCGATATTCCGCCATGCGATGAGAAACTCGATGGTCGTTATTTTCCCTTCGATTTTGAGTGAATTTGTATCGGTGCTTTCGGGATCCCTTATTATCGAAAAGATGTTCGGAATCAACGGCGTCGGCGGACTTTATTTGAATTCGATTACGTTCCAGGACTATGATTTCTTCATGCTTTTGTCGGGATTCTACACTCTCGTAAGCCTTGCTGCGGGAATTGTCATAGACATAAGCTACGGCTTCATCGATCCGAGAATCAGAATGGGGGCAAAATAATATGGAAAACAATATGAACAATATCCCCAATATTTCCGCGGACAAGTTTAAATTTGCGACGGGACGTGACTTAAAGCACGACAGCAAATTCGACACAAAGCCCGTAAGTTATTTTGAAGGAGCGTTTAAGCGCTTCAGTAAGAACAAGGGTGCCGTTGTCGGCGGTATCGTAATAGCCGCTCTTGTGCTTTTTGCGATTATTGCGCCGTTCTTTACGGCATTTAAGCCGGCATATTACGACATGGTATATGCTTATGTGACACCTAAGTCAAATTTCTTTTATAACAGCGGACTGGATTTTTGGGACGGATATAAGACAAAAAGCACCAACTATCTCGGATTTATAAAGGATTACGCACTCGCTCAGGAAACGGGACGTGACGTAATAAAGCGCGGCGAATACACCGTAAGCGAAGACGGAAAGAATTACACTTACCGCTACGACACATACAGCGGAGTGGGCTTCGGTAAATACAAGATTATTTCGCAGGCGGAATTTGACGATATCCAGGCCTATCAAAACGAAACGGGCAGACAGATACTTTATCCGATAGTTAAGGTTTCCGATCGTCCTTCGCTCGAAAAAAATAAATATGACGCAAATATTTATTATAAGGTTGAAGACAAGAGTGCCGCAACGGTTCGTCCGAAGCTTGATGCGGACGGCAACGTTATCACAAACTATTGGAAGTATGATGCTTCGTCACCTTCTTCTTTGATAGCGGAATATAATTCCTTGAGAATCGAAGGCGAAGACGGCATTACGGAAGACGGCACAACGTATTATTACGCTTACGGCAGAAAAGTTGACGGCGGTATCGAAGTAAGAGCCGAATACTATGAATACTATATTTACAGCCATACGGAAGTTAAGCAGGACGGAATTACCGAGCCCGTTTTCCTTTTCGGAACAACGGATACGGGTAAGGATATCTTTGCGTGCCTTGCATACGGCGCAAGATTTTCGTTTGTGTTTGCGACTGTTGTAGCTGCGGTAAACTTTGTTATAGGTGTAATCTGGGGCTCGATTTCGGGATATTTCGGGGGCAGAGTTGACCTCTTCATGGAAAGATTTTCGGATATCCTTGGGTCCGTTCCCACGATGATCGTTATCACACTCCTCAAATATCATATGGGCTCGTCAAGCCAGGTGCTTGTTCTCTTTATCGCATTCTTTGCGACCGGATGGATAGGAATGGCGGGCAGAACACGTATGCAATTTTACAGATTCAAGAATCAGGAATATGTACTTGCGGCAAGAACACTCGGCGCAAGCGATTCAAAGATCATGTTTAAGCACATTTTCCCGAACGGACTCGGCACGATAGTAACAAGTGCCGCACTCGTAATTCCTTCGATGATTTATTCCGAAACAAACCTTTCTTACCTCGGAATCATCAACCTTGAAGCGGGAAACACGACAAGCGTCGGCACACTCATTGCCGCCGGCCAGAAATCAATAATGGCGGGCGCGGGTTATGTTGCAATGTTCCCTTGTGTGTTCCTTGTTCTGTTAATGCTCAGCTTTAACCTGTTCGGTAACGGCTTGCGTGATGCACTCAATCCGTCACTCAGAGGCTCGGAGGATTAAGTATGGATAAAGAAATTAAGTTATCGGTAAACAATTTGAAAGTAAGTTTCCGTACCGACGCCGGAAAGGTTCAGGCGGTGCGTGATATTTCGTTTGATTTGTATAAGGGCGAAACGCTTGCGATCGTAGGAGAATCGGGCTCGGGTAAATCGGTTACGTCAAAGGCAATCATGGGAATTTCGGCCGTAAACTCGATTTATGAAGGCGGAGAAATTCTTTATGACGGCAAGGACCTGCTTCGTATTCCCGAAGAAGAAATGCATAAGCTTCGCGGTGACAAGATCGCGATGATTTTCCAGGATCCCTTGTCGTCGCTTAACCCCATCATGCGTATCGGTAAGCAGATTACGGAAGCAATGCTTTTAAAAAACAAGGCGGCACGCCGTGAAGGACGTGAGGACTTTAACAGGATGCTTGCGACAGTCCTTCAAAAAATCAAGGAAGCTCTTGCTGAAAATAACGACGGAAACATTCAGATAGCGGAAGTGGAAAAATACATCAAGACATTTGACGATTTCAATATCCATGCGATCAAAATGGAAAACAGCTACAACGAATCACGTACGGCTGCGGAAGAAATGATCACGGTTATTGAGGATTTCCTTTTCCTTACCGAAAAGAAGCAAAAGGTCGATGTGCCCACAACGCTTAAGAGAATCGAAAACTATTTGAAGCTTATACGCGACAAGTATTTTGTTTCGGGATATTCGGAAAAGCTTAAAAATCACATTCAGTCGTTAAATACCGTGAGGTCAATCGAAAGACAAAAGCTTACGACTGCGGACAAGGTTAAAAAGTTTGTTGCGGGAAGCGCATACAAAAAAGAGGCTGCCGAAGAAACGGTTGAAACTCTTAAAAATATTAAGGCAACTGCGGAAGAAATGCTTGCGCGTCCGCACTACGATTTCTTCAGAATAGGTTATTACACTTTCAAAAATCCCGATAAGGATTTGAGTACCACTGACGCAAACGAAGCCAACGAAATGGCATACAATTACTTAAACGAAGATTTCATGAACCAATTTATCGATTATGAAAGAATCGCCGTTAAGTATTCGTTTGAGAAAACATGCGAAAACAAGAAGCATGCCGTAGAGGAATTAAAGAAGGCGAGCGCATTCTTTAAGGCGGGCAATTTTACCGAGCAGGAAGCGGAAGAAGTTTCAAAGAACTTAAATAAATCCGTGCGCAGTGCAATCGATCCGCTTGCCGTTATCAAGGACAGTATTGCATATACATTCGGTGAAGCTTTTGAACGTGAAGTCAAGAAATACTTCTTCTATGTGAAGAACAATCCCAAGGAAGAGGCACGCTTTGCACGTCAGACGGCAAAGAGAGAGGCGCTTCTCGCAAAAGGGAAGAACGTGACGTGGAAGGTTGTTCCGTTGTCTGTTGTTGAGCCCGCGGATCAGATAAAGATTATTCTTTCCGTCATCAATCATCTGACCGAGAAGTTTGAGGCGGATTTAAAGGCAGAAGAAAAGGTTGATATCGACAAGCGTTGTATCGAGATAATCGATTATTTGAAGGAAAAGGCTTCTCAGGTTGTTTACAAGCTTTCAAAGCGTATCGCAAAGGAAAGAGCGATAAAGCTTATGGAAGAAGTTGGTATTCCCGAGGCAAGACTTCGTTACAGACAATATCCTTTTGAATTTTCGGGCGGCATGCGTCAGCGTATCGTTATTGCGATCGCGCTTTCGGCAAATCCGGACATACTTATTTGCGACGAGCCCACAACGGCGCTTGACGTTACGATTCAGGCACAGATTCTTGAACTCATAAATCGTTTGAAGCGTGAGAGAAATCTTTCGATTATATTCATTACGCACGATTTGGGCGTTGTTGCGAATATGGCTGACAGAATTGCCGTTATGTATGCGGGCAAGATTGTCGAATACGGTACGGCGGAAGAAATTTTCTACGATCCCCGTCATCCGTACACATGGGCACTTCTTTCGTCCATGCCCGACCTTGACACAAACGAAAAACTCGATGCCATCCCCGGCACACCGCCGAACATGATTTATCCGCCGGTCGGAGACGCTTTTGCCGCAAGAAACAAATATGCGATGGAAATCGATTACGAGATGCAGCCTCCGCTTTTTGAGGTTACACCCACACACTATGCGGCAACGTGGCTTTTGCATCCCAATGCGCCGAAGGTTGAAATACCGAAGACCATTACCGACCGTATAAACAGAATGAAGGAAAGAGGAGGCAATTATGGAAAACAATAACGAAGTATTGTTGAAAGTGGATCATCTTTGCCAATATTTCCGGATGGGTCACAAGGACTTGAAAGCGGTTGACGATGTAAGCTTTGAGATAAAAAAAGGTGAGGCATTCGGACTCGTAGGTGAGTCGGGATGCGGTAAAACAACCACCGGACGCTCAATCATAAAGCTTTATGACATAACTTCCGGAAACATATACTTTAAGGGTCAAAAGGTCAGTGCGGGAACGCGTTCTTATAAGGATGCGATCACAGCGGCACGTAACGATGCGAGAAAAAAGATCAAGGCGCTTCGTGCGGAAAAGAATGTTACGGACAGCAGAAAGTCGGAGATTGAATCCGAAATCAAAAAGATAAATGAAGATTTGGGCCGTGTTGTAGACGAAAACAGGGCAAAAATCAGGGGCGCAAAGGTTGATTGCAAGGAAGTCGACAAAAATTATTCCGAGTCACGCCTTAAAGCGCTTCATGCGGAATACGAAGAAAAGTTTAAGAATGCCGCAGACGATCACGAAAAGCTTAAGGCTCTCGAAAAAGAGTATAAGCAAAAGTGCCGTGTGGCAAAGAAGAGCAAGCTGATTACGGAAATTCAGATGATATTCCAGGATCCTATTGCGTCACTCGATCCCCGTATGACTGTTCGCGACATCATTGCCGAAGGACTTATCATAAACGGCATGACGGATAAGGAACTGATTAACCAAAAGGTTTATGAAATTCTTGAAACCGTAGGACTTGTGCGCGAGCATGCGGATCGTTATCCTCACGAATTCTCGGGTGGACAGCGTCAGCGTATCGGTATCGCAAGAGCCGTAATCATGCAGCCCGAAATGATAATCGCGGATGAGCCCGTTTCGGCACTCGACGTGTCGATTCAGGCACAGGTAATAAACCTCTTAAACGATCTTCGCGAAAGCATGGGACTCACGATTTTGTTTATTGCGCACGACTTGTCCGTCGTAAAATATTTCTCGGACAGAATCGGTGTTATGTATTTCGGTAAGATGGTGGAACTTGCGAATTCGGATGAGCTTTTTAATCATCCTCTGCATCCTTACACAAGATCGCTTCTTTCGGCAATTCCGCTTCCCGATCCGATCTACGAAAAGCAGCGCACGAGAATTACCTATAATCCGATTGCGGAGCACGATTATTCGGTTGATAAGCCCACATTCCGCGAGATTCTTCCCGGACATTTTGTTTATTGCAACGATGCCGAAGAAAAGAAATACAAGGAATCGTTAAAGTGATTTACGGACGGTAAAGCATGAAACAGGAAACAAAAGTAAAATTGATCAGATACGGCGTCTGCTTTGCGATTGCCATATTAATTTCCGTATCGGTGTTTGCGGCAAAAGGTTTTTTCGGAGATTCGGTTGCCGTAAACATCCAAATACTTGCGGACGGTTTCTTTGTTTCGGGAATTTTGATGACACTGTTTGCCGGCATGCTTTTTGTGAGCGGTGAAGGCGGCTTAATCGGAATAAGCTTTGTTATGAGAAACGTAATCCTTGCTTTTATTCCGATGGGAAGACAGAAACACGAGTTTTATGCCGATTACCGCGAAAGAAAATTAAAAAGCATGAAGAAATCACAGGATCACTGTGTACTTGTTGTGGGACTTTTGTTCCTCATTGTGGGAATCGTGTTTAATGTGATTTGGTATGTAAATTTTTATAATCCCGGGAGCTTAAATTAAGCTCCCTTTTTTGATATAAAGAACATATGGGTTGAAATTGACAAATCTTGCGGGTTGGGATATTTATATGTAAGGCTGTGTGCATGAAATGAAAGGGAAACAAATGGAAAATACAGGTAAGTCGTTTATAGGTGAAAACAGTGGAATAAGTGTTTCTGCGTCACGTATTCTGTATACTCCGTCAGCGTTCGCAAAAAATGCGCTTCTTTACCTGCAGGAAGTGGGGGAATTAAAAGCACTTAAGCCTCATACATCCGCAAGAAGCAATCTTAAGTCATTTTTGTGCTTTGTTGTGTTAAAAGGGACGGGGAAGCTTGAGTTTATGGGGAAGACATATGATTTAAAGGCGAACGACGTTGTCTTCATCGATTGCAACAAGCCTTACAGCCACAGTACGGGTGTTGATGGTGACAGTTACGGTGCGGGTGTGGAAGAGTGTGCTCATGGCACAGGTAACGGCGCGTGCGGGACAAGCACGGATGTGGATAACAGTGCTCTTTGGGAACTTAAGTGGTGCCATTTTAATTCCGTGTCGCTTCCGTCTATATACGAAAAATATGAAGAGCGCGGTGGAGCGCCCGTGTTTCATCCGGAAAACGTAACAAAGTTTACAAAGCTTCTCACGGAAATTTATGCGCTTGCGTCATCATCCGATTATATAAGAGACATGCGGATTAACGAAAAGCTGTCTTCGCTTCTCACCCTCATTATGGAAGAATCATGGCATCCGGAAAGTGCAAAAACGTGCAAAAAGCGCCCGGAACTTGCCGAAATAAGGGCTTATCTTGATGCTCATTATACGGAAAAAATTGCGCTTGATAATTTGGCTAAAAAATTTTTTATAAACAAGTTTTATCTCACAAAGATTTTTAAAGAAGCTTACGGAGTAACGATTAATACGTATGTTGCGGAGCGGCGTATCACTGCGGCAAAGAGCTGCCTAAGATTTTCCGATAAAACGATCGACGAAATAGGAAATGAGGTGGGGATGAACGACGCAAATTATTTCAGCAGGGCGTTTAAGAAAATAGAGGGGATATCTCCGAGCGAGTACAGAAAGCAGTGGTAGATAAAACCAATATTGTGCTAATTTTAATCTTTTTTTGCGATTTTTTGAGATTCGCGTGTGTGGTAAATTATGACTGTATTCATTTGGTAAGGTGAATATCTGAGGGAAATTTAAGGGAATAGCTTGCGAGAACGATTCGCATGGATAACTTGCAAGTATGACTTGCGAGACCGGTTTGCTGCTCCCACACCACACATGAAAGGTAAAACAAAAAAATGAAAAAAGCGTTGATTACGGGAATTACGGGGCAGGACGGCTCATATCTTGCGGAACTTTTACTTGAAAAAGGATACGCGGTTTACGGAATGATAAGGCGTTCGTCCGTCGATTACAGAGAAAGAATAGCACATCTTGAGGGAACGCCCAATTTCCATCTTAAATTCGGCGACCTCGGTGATTCGATCAGTCTTGTAAAATTGATTGCGGAGGTAAGACCCGACGAAATCTATAATCTTGCGGCTCAGTCCCACGTTCAGGTGTCTTTTGATGTACCCGAATATACGGCGGACGTTGTTGCGACCGGTGTCTTAAGAGTGCTTGAAGCCGTTCGCGTGTGCGGGCTCGAAAAAACATGCCGTATTTATCAGGCGTCCACATCGGAGCTTTACGGTAAGGTTGAGGAAGTGCCGCAGAGCGAGACAACGCCTTTTCATCCTTATTCGCCCTATGCCGTCGCAAAGCAGTACGGATACTGGATTGTGAGGGAATACAGAGAAGCTTACAATATGTTTTGCTGCTCGGGTATTCTTTTTAATCATGAATCGGAGCGGAGAGGAGAGACGTTTGTTACAAGGAAGATTACACTTGCGGCTGCGCGTATTGCTGCGGGAAAGCAGGACAAGCTTTATCTCGGAAATCTTGATTCGCTTCGCGACTGGGGATATGCAAAAGACTATGTCGAATGCATGTGGCTGATTTTGCAACACGATAAGCCGGATGATTTTGTTATAGCAACGGGTGTGCAGCATTCCGTAAGAGAGTTTGCGACACTTGCTTTTCATTATGCGGGAATCGAAATAGAGTGGCAGGGAAAAGGAATAGACGAAAAAGGTATCGATAAGGCGACCGGTAAAGTCATTGTTGAAGTGAGCCCCGATTTCTATCGCCCGACGGATGTCGTAAATCTTTGGGGCGATCCCACAAAGGCTAGGAAAGAACTCGGTTGGAATCCCACAAAGACAAGCTTTGAGGAGCTTGTGAGACTTATGACAAGGCATGATATAGAGAAAGTTGCCGTTGAACGTGCGGGAGAGCATATCAAGATGAATCTCGAGGAATACCTTGAAAAAGGTGTCGTTAAATAGCGAAATACTTAAAATAAGTGTCGTTAAATAAAAAAGAAGGTTTATACAAAATGGAAAAAAATGCCAAAATTTATGTTGCGGGTCACAGAGGAATGGTGGGTTCCGCAATAGTGAGAAAATTGCAAAGCCTCGGATATATGAATATTTTGACCCGTACGCATGCGGAGCTTGATCTTACACGCCAGGATAAAGCAGAAGAATTTTTTAAAGCGGAAAAGCCGGAATATGTGTTCCTTGCGGCGGCAAAGGTGGGCGGAATAATTGCGAACAGCGATGCGCTTGCGGATTTTATGTACGAAAACATGATTCTCGAAATGAACGTGATTCACTCGGCATGGCAAAACGGATGCAAAAAGCTTGAATTTCTCGGGTCCTCATGCATATATCCCCGTCTTGCGCCTCAGCCGATGAAGGAAGATTGCTTACTTACAAGCGAGCTCGAAAAGACAAACGAGGCATATGCGCTCGCAAAGATTTCGGGACTTAAGTATTGCGAATTTTTGAACCGTCAGTACGGAACGGACTATATAAGCGTGATGCCCACAAATCTTTACGGACCGAATGACAATTATCATCCGACTCACAGCCATGTTGTGCCTGCGCTTATCCGCCGTTTTCATGAGGCAAAGACGTCGGGACTTGAAAGCGTCACATGCTGGGGAGACGGTTCGCCGCTCAGAGAATTTTTGTATGTCGACGATTTGGCGGATTTGTGCGTTTTCCTTATGAACAATTATTCGGGAAACGAAACGGTGAACGCGGGGACAGGTAAAGAACTCACGATAAAGGAGCTCACGGAGCTTGTTGCGGACGTTGTGGGATACAAAGGCGAAATCAAGTGGGACAAGACAAAACCGAACGGCACACCGAGAAAACTTCTTGATGTGTCAAAAGCCGAAAAACTCGGCTGGAAATACAAAACGGAATTACGTGACGGACTTGTGCTCGCATACGAGGATTTCTTAAACAATCCCATGCGTGCGGAGAGATAGGGGGAAACACATGAATCTTATTTTATTGTCGGGCGGCTCGGGACAGCGCCTGTGGCCGCTTTCAAACGATGTTCGTTCAAAGCAGTTTATAAAGATTTTTCACAAGGAAAACGATGAACTTGAATCGATGGTTCAAAGAGTTTATCGCCAGATTAAGGAAGCGGACGAAAATGCCGTTGTCACGATAGCAACGTCAAAAACGCAAGTGTCGGCGATTCACAATCAGCTTGGCGAAGACGTGGGAATAAGCGTTGAGCCGTGCCGTCGTGACACGTTTCCCGCAATTGCGCTTGCGGCAAGCTATTTAAAAGACGTAAAGGGTGTAAAAGAAGACGAAGCGGTTGTAGTGTGCCCGGTTGACCCTTACGTCGAAAACGATTATTTTGAAGCTTTAAAGGAGCTTGGCCGCCTTGCCGGTGAGGAAACGGCAAACCTTGTGCTTATGGGAATCGATCCCACGTATCCGAGCGAAAAATACGGATACATAATCCCCGAAACAAAGGAAAAAGTGAGCCGTGTGTCGATGTTTAAGGAAAAGCCCGACACGGAAACCGCAAAAAAATATATCGCGGAGGGCGCGCTTTGGAACGGCGGCGTGTTTGCGTTTAAGCTCGGGTACGTGTTAAAACGTGCGCATGAGCTTATCGACTTTACGGATTACAACGATTTGTACGGCAAATACGATACTCTTACAAAAATAAGCTTTGACTATGCTGTTGTCGAGCACGAGTCTGACATTCGCGTTATGCGCTTTAAGGGCACATGGAAGGACCTCGGCACCTGGAACACGCTTACCGAAGCGATGGACAGTCACATAGTGGGTGAAGCGATTTTTAACGCCGAGTGCGAAAACGTGCATGTGGTAAACGAGCTTGACGTTCCCGTTATTTGCATGGGACTTAAGGATGTGGTTGTTTCCGCGTCCCCCGACGGAATTTTGGTTTCCGACAAGGAACAGAGTTCATATATCAAATCGTTTGTGAATATGCTGGATCACAAGGTAAGATTTGCCGAAAAATCGTGGGGAAGCTTTAAGGTGATTGACGTCGACAAAACTTCGATGACGATTAAAGTTACTTTAAATCCCGGTCATAAAATGAATTATCATAGCCATGAGTTTAGAGACGAGGTGTGGGTTGTGATCGGGGGCACGGGCCGCACGATTGTTGACGGAGCGGAAAGACAAGTTAAGGCGGGCGATGTCATTACGATGCCTGCGGGGAGCCGTCACACGATTATTGCGGAAACCGAGCTTAAGCTTATCGAAGTGCAGCAGGGAAAAGATATAGACGTGAACGACAAACATAAATTTGAACTTAAATAGATTAAGAAAAACGGGAGTTTGTGAGGCTCCCGTTTTTTTGTGTGAATATAATGATGTTGAGGTCAAAAGGTATTTTGACCTCAACGATACACGGATTGCTACGTGCGTTGCACTCTCGCAATCCTACAAACATTCGTAATCCGCTCGTTTTTCTTTCGAAAAACGGCTACTTACTCATGTTTTGGTGGGTCAAAATGTCAAAATTTCTTATGCAAATAACTTTGCATCAAAATTCTGACCCTTTTGACCCTTGTATCATGTAATTTAAAATTAATATAATTTGCCAAAATATGTGAATTGTTTTATAATCTAAAGATACTGAGTTTTTAAGTAATGCTTAACAAGAGGGAGACTTTATTTTATGTGCGGAATAGTCGGTTTTACGGGAAAAAGGGAAGCGGCGCCGATATTGCTTACAGGACTTTCGAAGCTCGAGTACAGGGGATACGATTCGGCGGGACTTGCCGTGCGTGACGGGGACAGCCCTGTCACCGTTGTAAAGGCAAAAGGATGCCTTTTAAACTTAAAGGAAAAAACGGATAACGGAAATGCCCTAAAGGGAACTTGCGGTATCGGACATACAAGGTGGGCGACACACGGCGAGCCGAGCGAGAGAAACGCTCATCCCCATATATCGGGGAATACCGCCGACAACGGCAGCGGCACAACGGATTCGTGCGTTGTGGGCGTTCACAACGGCATTATCGAAAATTATACCGAGCTTAAGGAAAAGCTTTTAAAACACGGATATACTTTTTACAGCGACACCGACACGGAAGTCGTAATCAAGCTTGTCGATTATTATTACAAAAAGTATAAACTGGGGCCCATTGACGCAATCGCAAAGACAATGGTGAGAGTCAGGGGAACATATGCGCTTTTACTCATGTTTCACGATTATCCCGGCGAAATCTGGGTTGCACGTAAGGACAGCCCCATGATAATCGGAATTGCGGACGGCGAAACTTATGTTGCATCGGATGTTCCCGCCATTTTGAAATATACGAGGAACGTTTACTACATAGGAAATCTCGAATTTGCGCGCCTTACTCCCGGAAATGCCACATTTTATGATTTAAACGGCGATGAAGTAAAAAGAGAGACAACCGAAATCAAGTGGGATGCCGAAGCAGCCGAAAAAGAAGGCTATGAGCATTTCATGATAAAGGAAATTCACGAGCAGCCGCGTGCGGTCAGGGATACGTTGAATTCCGTGATAAAGGACGGAAAAATCGATTTGTCGGGTGCGGGTTTAAGTGCCGACGAAATAAAAGGTTTTGAACAGATTTATATTGTTGCGTGCGGCTCCGCATGGCATGTGGGAGTGGCAGCGCAATATATTTTTGAAGATATGGCGGAAATTCCCGTAAGAGTTGAAGTGGCATCGGAATTCCGTTACAGAAAAATGCCTTTAAATCCCAAATCGCTTGTGATTCTTGTGAGCCAGTCGGGTGAAACCGCCGATACTCTTGCGGCGCTTCGTCTTGCAAAGGAAAAGGGCATAACGACGCTTGCGGTTGTAAATGTTGTGGGAAGCAGCATTGCGCGTGAGGCGGATAAGGTGCTTTATACTCTTGCGGGCCCCGAAATCTCGGTAGCCACGACAAAGGCTTACAGCGCACAGCTTTCCGCAATGTACGCTTTGGCCGTTGAATTTGCGCGTGTTCGCGGCAAAATCGACAAAGAAAAATATGATTATTATATTTCGGAACTTGCTTCGATTCCCGATAAGATTCAAAAAGTGCTTGAAGATAAGGAACGCATTCAATGGTTTGCCGCAAAATATGCGGGCGCGCATGACGTTTTCTTTGTGGGAAGAGGGCTTGATTATGCGATTTCATTGGAAGGAAGCCTCAAGCTTAAGGAAATCAGCTATATCCATTCGGAAGCTTATGCCGCAGGCGAACTCAAGCACGGGACGATAAGCCTTGTGGAGCAGGGAACGCTTGTGATAGGCGTGCTTACGCAAAACGAGCTTTACGAAAAAACGATAAGCAATATGCTTGAATGCAAGAGCAGGGGCGCTTATCTTATGGGACTCACCACATACGGAAATTATGCGATCGAGGACAAGGTGAATTTTACGGTATATGTGCCGAAGGTTGACTCGCATTTTGTGGGAAGCCTTGCGGTTGTGCCGCTTCAGCTTATCGGATATTATGTTTCCGTCGCAAAAGGACTTGATGTGGACAAGCCGAGAAATCTCGCAAAGAGCGTGACGGTGGAATAGAAATTTTGCAAAGAGTGTGACTGTGCAATAAAAAGAATAACGACATAAAAATGCCCCGTGGTGCATACACACCCGGGGCGTTTTGTTTTACATGAAATTATTTGACACGAAATTATTTCGTGTCTTTTCCGGTTAAATCAACTTTAATTGAATCCGGGATTCCGGAAACGTTGACATTCTGACTTACTTTCGCATCATATGTTTCCGCCTTCATGACTTCGGTCAAATCAAAGCCTGTCACTTCTTTGACGGATTCGATTGTCTTTGCGAGCACCTGAGGAACATAATTTCCCATTGTTCCCACGCCTGTTTCACCGCTTCCGCCGTCAATAATCGTAACCTTGTCGATTGCGGCAAGAGGCTCTGCGATTGCATGCGCCATTTCGGGAAGTGCCTTTACGACAAGTTCCATCATGGCTGCTTTTCCGTATTTTGCCATTGCTTCGGCTTTCTTTTCGAGAGCTTCGGCCTCTGCGATACCTTTTGCCTCTATCGACTTGGCTTCTGCTTCGCCCACAGCCTGAATACCTGCCGCTTCCTGCTTCTTTGCGTAAATTGCGGCGTCTGCCTCGGCTTTTCTCGCTTCCGCATTTTTGGTGCGCTCAAAGAGTTCGGCTTCCGCTTTCTTTTGGCGTTCGTAAAGATCCGCATCGGCGATCTGAAGTCTGGCAAACTTTTCAGCTTCCGCCTTCTTTTTGATTTCCGCGTTGAGCGTTTGCTCGGTAACTTCTACGTCTTTTTTCTTTAATTCGATTTCGCGTTCCTGCTTTGCTATATTTGCGTTCGCGGTTGCGATTTCGATTGTTTTACGCTGTTCCTGCTGCTGGATTTCGTAAGCGGCATCGGCTTCTGCTTTCTTGATGTCGGATATTTTCTTGAGTTCGGCTCTCTTGATTTCGTATTCGTTTTGCTTGATCGCGATTTCCGTGTCGGATGCGACGCGTGCGTCGTTTGCAAGCTTTTTGGCGTCTGCCTCGGCGATTGCGATGTCACGCTCGGCAAGGGCTTTCGCAACGGATGCGTCCTTCTGAATCTGCGACATGTTGTCCTGACCGAGAGCGTTGATTAAGCCCTGTTCGTCTTCTATCTTCTGAATATTGCACGAAATGATCTCGATTCCGAGCGCGTTCATGTCCGTTTGAGCCTTTGTTTGCACTTCGTCACCGAACTTTTTGCGGTCGGTGTTGAGTTCGCGGAGCGATACGGTTCCGATGATTTCACGCATGTTACCTTGCAACGAATCGGTGAGCGCCTTTATGATGTCTTCTTCCTTCATATTAAGGAAGTTTTTCATGGCAAGCTTTATTCCGTCGGCATCCGATTTGATTCTGACCTTTGCGACGGCATCTATGTCAACACCGATAAAGTCGAGAGTGGGCACATAGCCGTTTGTCTTGATG
>CAZZFV010000036.1:20490-23245 GCA_964653855.1 uncultured Lachnospiraceae bacterium | reverse complement strand
CGTTTTTCTTGCACGCGAATGGAGAGCTTTGCAGGAAAGGACAGCCCATCCCCACTTGTCTGCTGCAATAAGCGGACAAGGTTGTTCGGGTAATTAAAAACGGGCGTAAAAAGACCGCACAACCGACACTGTAGTCAGTTATGCGGTCTTTTTGTTTGCACCGCTTGATAACGTCACTCAAAAATTATTGTTTTTTCAATAATCCCTAAGTGAACGCTCCAAAATGCAGCTCTTTTTTACAACTTTCACTTAAATTTCATATTCCCCCGCCGTGAGTATCATTTCATTTTTTCCCTCTGTTCTGACTGTTGCGGTTGTATTCGGCGGAATCACGATTTTATACTTGTATTCTCCGTTTCCTGTTCTTTCCCATTTTACGCTCACCGCTCCGTACACGCTTTTATATGTCATTCCCGCGTATTTAAAATGTCCTCCCGGAACGGGCTCGATCAAAAAGTTATTTTCTCCGTCAACCTTTATTCCGCACATCTTTTCAAATACCCATTCAAGCACCGCACCCTTTGAATAGTGATTCAAAGAAGCTATTCCGCCGCCTTTGCCGTTGTCGGAATCAGGTCCCGCCCAGTCTTCCCAGATCGATGTTGCTCCGTGCTTCGGCATGCAAAGCCATCCCGGTTTTTCCTCGTTTTCAAGAAGCCGGTATGCCGCTTCCTTATCGATATCCGAAAGAACATACAAAATAAACGGCGTCGACAAAAATCCCGTTCCCACACGCCACTTGTAATTGTCAAGCGCTTTTATAAGACGTTCTCTCACATATTCCGTATCCTTATCGTTTAAAAGCCCGAAATACAGCGGACGCACAAGGCGTGATTGTCTGTCGGTATCAAGCGAAAAATCGGGAAGATGCCTTAAACTTTCGTACGCACGCTTTGCTCCGTCACGATACTCTTTAAAAAGCGGAATATCCTCTTTTTCCCCGAGTTCTTCCGCAATCTCAATCATCACGCTCATCACATAATAAAGATATGCCGTTGCTTCTTCGGGGCGGGACACGGCAAAATCACGCCATGTCATGCTCTTTACATCGGCGGGCTCCGCCCACTCTCCGTAATGCTGGCCGAAATTGTAAAGATACTTTTTGTCTTTTCCCTTTAATCCCGTTCTCTCGGAAATAAAAGGCTCATGTTTTCCCGTCCGCTTTATCATAAAGCATGCGTAACGCTTCATTGAATCATAATACTTTTTTATTACGTCCCGGTCTCCGTACTTTTTCCAAAGCCTGTACGGAATCAAGACGCACGCATCCGACCAGCCCACGGACCCGTCCATTGCACGCATATAAAAATCCGTACCGCCGACCGGTGCAATTTGCGGAATTTTCCCGGATTTCTTTTGCGCATCCCTGAGGTCGTTTTCGAACTTCATTGCAAACGGCATAAAATTCACCATATAACTTGCCGTATTCACAAAAATCTGTGCATCGCCCGTCCATCCGTGACGTTCTCTTGTGGGGCAATCTGTGGGCAAATCCGCCGAATTGTTTTTGAGCGCCCAAAGCGTGTTTTTCACAAATTTATTTAAAAGTTCATTTGACGAATCAAATTCAAATGTCGTTTCAAAATCCGAATAAACCGCAATCGCACAAAAATCTGCGGGATTTATTTCAAAATCCGCCGTCACCTCGATATATCTGAAGCCGAAAATCGCAAATTCCGTTTTGTAGGTGTTTTCTCCGTCCTTACATATATATTTTATTTCCTGCAAAGGCGTTCTCCGCTCTCCGCGCACGCATTGAATGTTTTTTTGAGTGAATTCACCGTCACGCATCAATTCGCCCATGCGAAGAGTGAGCATGTGTCCTTTTTTTGCGTAAAAAGAAAATTCGACCACACCCGCAATGTTTTGACGAAAATCAAGAACCGTTTTTCCCGACGGCGTAACGATTTTTGCGGGATTAACAAGCTTCTCGTGCTCCGTAAGCGGAAAATTGTTTGACGCGGTCGGTATCACGGAATGTTTTGTGACACGGGCTTTTTGTGATGCGTCCGTCACATAATCTTCACGCTTTGCATCATAAATTTCCCCGTCCTTGTTGTCCGCTTGCCTCACGGGGCCGTCGGAATTCCACATGAAAGTTTCATCCGTCTGAACTGTTTCACGTGTCCCGTCTTCATACGTAATTTCGATTTGCGCAAGCAATTTTGTTTCTTTTCCGTAAAAATTTCTTATGCCCCAGGCACCCACCGAGCCTCTGTACCAGCCGTCGGCAAGGGTAAAGGTGAGTTCGTTTTTCCCCGCGGTTATAAGCGCGCCTATATCCACGGTTTGATATTGCACACGTTTTCTGTAATCGGTAATTCCGGGCGCAAGCATGAAATTACCCATTTTTTCGCCGTTTAATTTCCCCACATAAATTCCGCATGCGGTCATATAGGCTCTTGCTTTTTTTATCTTCTTTTTTTCATCGACAAAAAATTCTTTTTTAAATGTGTCCGCAGGGTAACGTTTGTTTTTGTGTGGCTTATAATTTCCCGTAATCCATTTTGCGGTCCAATCGTCCGGATTTAAAAGTCCTGTTTCAAAATAAGCGTCCGCACTTTGTTCCGCCTCCCCCTTTTCGTCCCACACGGTTACATTCCATGTTACGGATGTGCGGCTTTTCAAGTCCTCGCCGCCCCATTCGACAAGGTGCATTTTGTTGCTTTTCACACATCCCGAATCCCAAAGCGTGTTGCCGCTGTCGTCATGCGCGTAAATCCTGTACGCCGTTTGAAATTTACCCGTTTGAAGT
>CAZZFV010000036.1:0-20390 GCA_964653855.1 uncultured Lachnospiraceae bacterium | reverse complement strand
GACCGGGCTTCAAAATTCCAACCGAATCTCGGACGAACCACATCGATTCCCACAGGATTTGTAAGATATTCAACTTTTAAATTTGTTGCTTTCATATTATTTTACAACTCCCATAATTCTTCCGAGCCCCTTAAAAAAGTGACCGTTTGCCATGTCAACCAAACCTTCCATAATACCGCTCTTAATTCCGCCGCTGATTGCCATCGAGCGAATCGGGCTTCCCGCCGACGACGAAAGCATCATACGGTAAGTTGCTTCGTTTTCCTGCGTTATTTTGCCGCCTATGCCTTTTTTAATCACAAGCTTTGTCGAAAAATACATAAGTTTCATGATTAAAGACTCATTTTTCATGTCTTCCACGGTATCTTCCATCGTAAATTCGCCTTTATGACGAATCGTCGGAGTATACTCAGTACCGAGAAGTGCTTCAAATTCCGCTGCGCTCGGGCGCCCGTTTAAAGTTTCATACCAGCTGCCTTTTTGTGATGCATCCGTTTGCACCTCCTCACCTTCAACCCGGATTTCCGTTTTCAGTCTTATATCACGGCTGCCGGCACCTATCAGAATTTCGTATTTTCCTTTCGGCACAACAAATTTACCCTTATTCTGCGCCCCTGTTTCCTTCTTTTTAGCCCAAATTTCAAATGATGTTTTATCAAGTAAGAACGTAACCTTCTTTGTTTCACCGGGCTTAATTTCCGTTTTCACAAATCCTTTTAATTCCTTTTTGGGTCTAAAGATTTCCGAATCCGCCGCGCTCACATAAAGCTCTGCGACTTCTTTTCCCGTTACGTTTCCGGTGTTTTCGATATCGCAAGTCACCTTATATTCCGTGTTTCCGATAGGCTCAACACGCATATTTTTATATAAAAACTGCGTATACGAAAGCCCGAATCCAAACGGAAAACGCACATCTTTTTTTGCACTGTCATAAAATCTGTAGCCCACATAAATGCCTTCCTTATACAAGGCATCCTTTTCCGTGTCAAATTCGTCCGCCGATATGCAATCCTCGTATTTAAGCGGCCAGCTTTCCGCAAGTTTCCCGGAAGGATTCACTTTTCCGTACAAAATATCCGAAAGCGCTTCCGCTCCCGCCTGCCCAAAAAGTCCGGCATAAACAATTCCCTTTACGTTTTTTTCCCAATCGCACTCAACCGGACTTCCGCACATAAGCACAACCACGGTGTTCGGATTTTTTTTGGCTACGGCATCAATCATACTCACATGCCCGAGCGGAAGTTTCATATCCTGCCTGTCAAAGCCTTCCGATTCATAATTTTCGGGAAGTCCAGCAAAAACAACGCATACATCCGCTGCCGCCGCCGCGGTAACAGCCTCTTTAATCAAATCATCGGTTGTTTCGCCCCTTTCGTCGGTCACGGTTAAATATGTTTCATGCGGTATCACGTGAGCAGGAATCAATAATTTCGTCGGATTAATGTGGCTGCTTCCCGCTCCCTGATATCTCGGCTTTGATGCCATATTTCCGAACAGGGCAATTTTTTGAGATTCTTTAAGAGGCAAAATATTGTCCTCGTTTTTAAGTAAAACCATACCTTCTTCCGCAGCTTTTTTTGCGAGCGCATGGTGCGCATTTTTCATATCGCAAGGTATACTTGCGTTCGTTATGTTTTCCTTATCACCGCATATGTCCTCATCTTTATTTTTAAGCACCAACGACAATATCCTGTCAACGCTTCTGTCGATATATTCTTCCGGGAGTCTTCCGTCATTTACCGCCTTTTTTACATCTTTTTCCATGTAATCGCTGCCGCCCGGCATGTTTAAGTCGCACCCCGCATAAAACGCTTTGACTCTGTCGCTCATGGCACCCCAATCGGTCACCGTAAGTCCGTTAAAGCCCCACTCGTCACGCAAAATATTTGTCAGAAGTTCCTTATTGTCGCTTGAATGAACGCCGTTTATTTTGTTGTAGGAGCACATAACGGTGGACGGTTTTCCCTCTTTCACGGCAATTTCAAAGGCACGCAAATAAATTTCATATAAGGTGCGTGCGTCCATAACACTGTCTGACGTAAAACGATTTTTTTCCCTCGAATTTGCCGCAAAATGCTTAAGGGACGTTGCCACGCCCGTGCTTTCCGCACCTCTTATAAATCCTGCCGCCATTTTTCCCGCAAGTAACGGATCCTCGCTTATGTATTCAAAATTTCTTCCGCAAAGCGGATTTCTCTTTATATTTGCACCGGGACCGAGCACAACCGACACTCCCGTCTTATTTGCTTCTTCTCCGATCGCCCTTCCGATTTCGCACATAAGCTCCTCATTCCATGTTGCCCCCGTCGTAACGGCGGTGGGAAAACACGTTGCGGGAACAGACTCGTTTACTCCGAGCATATCCGCTTTTTCGGGCTGTTTCCTCAGTCCGTGCGGTCCGTCGCAAAGCATGATTTCCGGCACGCCGAGCCTTTTTATACCTTTCGTATGCCAAAAGTCTTTGCCCGTGCAAAAAGATATTTTTTCATCAAGTGTCATTTTATCGATGATTTTTTGATTCTTAAGCATGTATTTTTCCTTCCGGATTGCCTTATTCCGTATTTATTCTGTGCGAATTCGTTGCATATTTACCGCTTATTTGCCATTTCCGCTTATTTGCCGTTTCCGTTTATTTATCGTTTCCGTTTATTATACGTTTTTTGCGACATTTTCATGTCTTCTCGCGATTTCGTCCTGTTTTTCCTTAAGTCCCTTTTCAACATTCACCTGCGACAAAAGCACAATCACAAGAATTCCCGTAATCACTTCAAGTCCCACAAAGAAAAATATAAGGATATTCTTGACAGAATCGGGCTGGGTTGCCGCAACCGTCACGCCGTCCACAAGACGGGGCGCAACATATCCCGCACGCGACAGGCAAAGATTGAAAATTCCCGTGCATACGCCCGTCATTGTAACGGTAATTATCGAATAAACACTCATTGCGGCACCGTCGACTCTGAAGCCCGTTTTCCATTCAAGATGATCGTAAGTGTCGGCCATAAGAGCCATAAACACATACGAGCACGGAAGTCCGCCTATGTTCTTTATAAATTGTCCTATGAGCACAATTGTCATATTTGTGGGAGCAATCATGCACACCGCACTTCCGACGGCATAAAGCACAAATCCCATTGACGTTAAATTTCTTTTACCGAATTTTTTTGCAAGCGGCCAAACCGCAAAAATGCCTATTCCCATGGGAATTCCGCCGATAACCGACACCATAGTCTGTGTGATTCCGTCATTGTAGGTTCCGAGCACATAGTTGCAATAATACACAAGCGCAATGTTTTTGAGCGTCGAACCTATTGTATAAACAAAGAAATATGCCAAAAGACTTACCATATATTTGTCCGTAAAAACGGCCTTCATCTGGTCCTTAAACTTTACTTCGGTCTCCTTTGTTTCACCCGCACTCTCTTCCGTTACCCTTTCCTTTGTAAAATAGTATTCGAGTAATGTAAGCGGAAGCGTAACGCACGACAATATCGCCGCCATCGTAATCCAGCTTTCCTTGTTGACACCGAGCTTCGGCAAAACAAGCATCGGGAATATGAGCGCAACGACAATTCCCGATATCATAATCGTGGCAACGTTGTTAAAAACGGCAAGCACACCGCGTTCCTCGGAATTTCTTGTGGAAAGAGGCACCATAAGATTGTGGCTCATGTTGTAAATCGTAAACGCAAACGAATAAAAGAGATTATATGAAAGCATCACCCAAATGACTTCCGATGTCTCATTTGATTCGGGCACAACAAAAAGCAATATTCCGGTAATCGGAAGAAGGAACGCGGCAAGAAAAATATACGGACGCGCTTTTCCCTGTTTTGTGCGTGTGTGATCGATAATATACCCCATTATGACATTGGTGATTGCGTCTATTATCTTTGACACAATCGGAAACGCCATCAAAAATATTCCGCCCCAAACGCCCGTTAATTTCAGTACATCCGTATAATACACATTTAAGTACGAGCCCATTACGGCGTTTAAGAGAAGTGCTCCGGCAGGTCCCAAGAGATAGCCTATCCATTTTTCTTTTCGTTCCGTATGAGGAGATTTAATCTTACTTTCAAATGCTTTTTTGCTTAAAACTTGCGCCCTGATTTCTTTCATACAGATTTACTCCTTTTTGATTTTTTCGTTCTTGTATCATCATATCATTTCATTTATTATAATTATTGTAATTTTGTTTTGTTTATTGTAAAATTTAATTGATTTTTAAGTGTTTCCGGTCACGACCGAAAAACATTTCTTTAACACATTTTCCGATAAAGAGGTCACATGAAAAATTCACGCGCAATCGATTATGACTACATAGCAAAAAACATTTCCTCACTTTCTCAAATTTGCGTCAGGGTTTATAAAGAGAACTCCGAACTTTGTTCTTACGACCCGTCGGGTTTCCCTGTTGACCCATGCACGCCCTACATTCAGACGCTTTTAAAAATAAACGGATGCGTAAATTATTATATTTCCCCTTTTGAGCATTTTTACGGAATCGTAAAGCATGACAATTACACTCTCATCCTCGGTCCGACCTTTCAAATCACACCGCCGAGAAACGAGATTCGCGAATTTATGTTTTCGATAGGAATAAAAGGGAATTATATGGACGAATACCAAAGACTGATTGCTACCGTAACACCGATGCCGCTTGAGCTTTTTTTGCGCGAACTTTGCCTTATTTACTACTATATAAGCGACAACAAATTGAATGTGGCGGATGTGGCAATCTATGATTCCGCATCGAATATCATGAAGCAAAATAAAGAAATAAGCCGTGCATCGGAAAACAAGCCTGACAAAGGTACATCTTTGAGTGCCGCATTTTCCGGCGTTACATCTTTTGAAAACGAATCCCGTAAGTCGCCGTCTTCGGGCGCCGCGTCCGGCAATACGGAAGAAACAAATCAAAGAACAACAAATTACGAAAAAAAATTACTTTCTTATGTGAGTACGGGCGATTTGGAAGGTCTTAACTCGCTTTTTAACGACTCCTCCGCGGGGCGCGCGGGAAAAATTGCTCCGACGTATCTTCGCCAACTAAAAAATATTTTCATAGCGACGGCGACCCTTGTTTCACGTGCGGCAATCGAAGGCGGTCTTGCGCCCTCCGACGCTCTTCTTTTAAGCGACCGCTTTATCATGCATGCCGAAAGCTACGACAATCCGGAACAAATCATGAATCTTCAATATCACATGGTTATCGACTACACGTCACGCGTAAACGAAATAAAAAAAGGCGAGCATTACGACAAATTCATGCGTAATGTCACCTCTTATGTTCAACAAAATTTAGCAAGCGCCTTTTCGATCGACCAAATGGCACACGATCTTTTTATAAGCAAAAGCAGACTTTCGGTAAAATTCAAAAAAGAAACCGGTATGACGCTGTCCGAATATATCCGTGTTCAAAAAATCGAAAAAGCGAAACGACTCTTAAAAAGTACGAACAGGTCGATTCTCGAAATATCCGATTATTTGGGATTTTCCTCGCAAGGATACTTTCAAAACGTATTTAAATCAGTCACCGGAATCACACCGCGTGAATTCAGGAATGCGTAATCTCCGTCGCTCTCTTTAAAGCGTCATCGATATGGGCGCAGAAGTTTTCTTTTCCCACCTTGTCAACAAATCCCGCATGCTGCATCACGTGCATCGGCTGCTCGTTTACGTGCGACAATATAAGGCGTATTCCCTTTTTGTCGCATTCCGATTGCATTTCTTCAAGATTGTGCATCGCCGTTGCGTCTATCGCGTTCACGCTTCTCATGCGAAGAACAAGGCACTTCATCTTTTCGTCAAGCGAAATTCCGAGAATTTTGTCCGCAGCCCCAAAGAAAAGCGGTCCGCTTATTTCATAAACCATTGTGTTTTTGGGAACCGTGCGAAGCGTGATGCTGTCGGGATCGTCTTCGTCGTCAACGTATTTCCAGCCTTCCACTTCCGTTTCGTCGCTCATTCTCTTCATAAAGAGAACGGCAGACATAAGCACGCCGACCTCTATCGCAACAACAAGGTCAAACACAACGGTAAGCACAAAAGTCACGACAAGCACGATAATGTCGCTCTTCGGTGAAGTTTTGCAAAGATAAACAAACTTTTTCCAGCCGCACATATTGTAAGCGACCATAAACAAAATTGCCGCGATCGTGGGCATCGGAATAAGAGCCGCATAAGGCATCAAAACAACCAAAATAAGAAGAAGCACAACCGAATGCACCATGCCGGCGATGGGTGTACGTCCGCCGTTTTTGACATTTGCGGCGGTTCTTGCGATCGCTCCCGTTGCAGGAATTCCTCCGAACAATGCCGACACAATGTTTCCCGCGCCTTGCGCGATAAGTTCCATATTCGAGCGGTGGCGGCTGTTTACCATGCTGTCCGCAACAACGCACGAAAGAAGCGATTCGATTGCCGCAAGTATCGCAATCGTAAAGGCATCGGGCAAAACATTTTTAACCGTTTCGAGCGTAAAATGAGGAATCGAAATCGTGGGAAGCTTATTTGAAATCTCATACAAGTCGCCGATTGTGTTCACTTGCATTTTTAAGCCTTTTACCATAAATATTCCCACAAATACCGCAATTAAGGATGCGGGAATTTTTTTGCAAAAGCCGGGCAAATAAGGCCAGCCGATTAAAACAGCCATGCAAACCAGACCGACTATAAGAGCCTGTAAATTTATCGTATCCGCAAATTTTATCACAGCCTTTAATTTATCCATTGTTTCGATCAAAGGCTCTTCCGTCACAATCGTAAGTCCGAAAAAGTCCTTTAATTGCCCGATAACGATCGTAACCGCAATTCCCGCCGTAAAGCCCGTCGTAATCGTATAAGGGATAAATTTGATGAGGCTTCCCAGTCTCAAAAATCCCATAAGCATAAGAATTACGCCCGCCATAAGCGTTGCGATCACAAGTCCCTCAAAGCCGTTTTTTGCGACTATTCCCGCAACTATCGTTGCAAATGCCGCCGTCGGCCCCGCTATCTGACCCCTGCTGCCGCCAAGAAACGAAATCACAAAGCCCGCCGTGATTGCGGTGTAAATTCCCTTTTCCGGGCTCACTCCCGACGCAAGCGCAAGTGCAATCGAAAGCGGCAATGCGATAATCGCAACGATTATGCCGGCCACAACGTCCTTTACAAATTGCTCTTTGGTGTATGTTTTCATAACAGAAAAAAGCTTCGGTTTTAACTTATCCATTTTATTTATCTCCTAAAATAAACCGTTTTTTTCACAACAGCAAGGGAGTATAGCACCGAATACAAAAAACTTAAAGCATAAAATAAAATTTTTTGCGGATAAATATAAAAATTCCCCGAACCTCTCTGCTGCTCGGGGAATTTATTCAAGAATTTATTGTTACGGAAAATTTTAATATCATTCAAACAAATATCATTTTAAGCCTAAAGCTTCTTCGGATGCCATTTTTTCTTTATACGCTTTTCTGATCGGAATAATCAGAAGCATTACAAATATCACAAGCCCGAGGAGAAATGTACACGGAAAAGCAACAAGGTCCCACGGAAAAGGAACAACAAACCATCCCCATTTACCGATTTTCCAAGCCATCTTAATTGCCGTCAAAAGACCGCCGAATATGTAAGAAATCAATCCCAGCATAACACCGCCGCCAAGCATCACATCAACAAACGTTTCATTAGCCTCTATGCTCGTATTCTGCAATATATTGTGCAATTTTTAATCTGTTTTCAAGAAACCAACTCATAACACACCAATCTCCTTATTTTTCATATTTTTCAAAACTCTTCCGTAACATATACCTTCACATTAATTTTATATTTTACTTTTTAACAATTCATAAGCCGTATTTATCTTTGCGGCATATTTTGTACCGTCTGCCTCGTTATCCGGATGAAACGTTTTTATAAGTAAATTTCTTTGTTTCTTTAAACTATCCTCGGTTACATCCTCTATATTGTCAAACATAAACAAAGCAAGCGCCTTTTTTATCTCATCATTTTCCTTTTGTTCATCCGACATTGTTTCTCCGTCACCATACAAAGCCGAATACAAACATTCCTCAAACGCATCTATCGCATATTGAAATTCAGGCGACAACGAATAACTGTTTCCGTTTTTAATGGCACACTTCACGAAGCTGTTAAGATCACTCTTCAAAACCACAAACGGCCTTTTCATTGCAATTGTCGCAAACTCGGTTCCTTCCACACAATCGCTCCGAATCACTCCTTCTTTAATTGTCTCAGGTTTAAAATCTATATTAAAAAACTCAATATCCGCAAATCTCAACACAATTCCCGGTATATTAACATCGGATAAGCCCTTGACTTTTCCCATACTGAACAATTTGTGTTTTTGATCGATCATCAGGCAATCACCGTGACCATATTCAATCGTCGGCATAAATTTTTCACGTTCTTCTCTTGTTTCTTCCTCCCATGCAAGATAATCGCGATAATTTTCAAAATTCCATTTTATCTTGGCTTCTTTAAAAATCTGTTTATCGATTTTTTTCGCGCAATCCTTGCACAGTACAAAACGAGTCTTACCTTTTGAAAACACGGTTTGTTCGGTTCCCTTAATATCTTTGCCGCAATCGGCGCATTTTGCCTTTTTTCTGAAAATACCGACCTTAAAAAGGACAAATAAAACCAAAGCCACAAGCAATACAATCCAAAACCAAATCCCGGCGAACTCCAAAAATTCCGCAATAAGGCCCAAAATTAAAGCTAAAATCACTATTCCGATAATCAACCCCAGCATTTTTTAATTCTCCCATCATTAACACCAATATATTTGTAAAGGGGTATCTGTCAAGATAGCCCTTTACATTGATATGCGTAGTATATCAAGCGTCAAAAATCACACGATTTTCGATACAATAAAAATCCGGTTTAATGCTAAAAATGCCGTTTAAGGGTACTTTTCTTTAAAAAAGTCAAAAAAGAGTACCGTTAAACGGCATTTTATGATAAAATTATTTTATACGAAAGGCGGTATTGCTATGTTCAAAAACGTTTATCCCAGAGAAAAATATTTGGCAAAAATTCGTCCGTTTTATAATTCCGATATCATCAAAATTATTACGGGAATCAGGAGATGCGGCAAATCTTTTATTTTAAAAGCGATTATGAATGAACTTCTGTCAAAGGGAATTTCCGAAACGCAAATAATTTATATTCCTCTCGACAAACGCGGCTTCATGAATATAAAGACTCCCGATGAACTCGAAAAAAAAATCGAATCAATGACTCAATCCGCCACAAACCCTTACCTTTTTATAGATGAAATTCAAAGTGTCAAAGGATTCGAAAAAATAATTCACGCCTATGCGGAAGAAGGCTTTTCGATATTTCTCACAGGTTCAAACTCGTATTTGTTAAGCGATGAAATATCTACAAAGCTCACCGGAAGGTACCTCAATTTTGAGACATACACCCTGGACTTTTCGGAATATATTGATATGAAAAAATTCATGAACAAAGAAATAAATTCCGATTTGTATTCCGAATTCGAAGAATTTATGCTTATGGGCGGTTTTCCGAAGAGTTTGGAATTTGACTCCGATTCCGCAAGGCAGACTTATACAAGAGGCATAATATCGGAAATATTTGAAAAAGATATCAAAAAGAGAAAAAAGATTTCCAACATTCCCGTTTATGAAAGAGTACAGTCTTTTTTGCTGAATAACTATGCCGCTCCTTTTTCGCTAAACAGTCTCCTTGATTGTTTAAAACATGAAGGATACAAAACCAAGGCTGCAACCGTAAGAGGATATATTGAAGAATTAAAGAAAGCAAAAATAATTTACGAATGCAATCGTTTCGATCTTAAAAGCAAAAAATCATTGGCAAGGGAACAAAAATATTATCTTGCGGACTTGTCCATATATTTTGCAACCAACACCGATAACCGCTTATCATTCGGCACCTCTCTGGAAAATCTGGTTTATTTATACTTAGCCAGCAACGATTACCGGGTGAGTATCGGAAAAATAGGAAAGTTTGAGTGTGATTTTATTACAAGAAATCCCAAAAATGAATATGCATATATTCAGGTAACCTATACTCTTCAGGGAGAAAGCATCGAATCCTCCAAGCGCATCAAAGAACGTGAATACAGACCATTCAGAGAAATACATGACGGATACCCGAGATACATAATATCCCTTGACAGGTTTAGGGACACGCAGGAAGGTGTTCATCATATAAATGCAATCGATTTATTTTTGCACAAAGAAACCATATAAATTAATTGTCAAGCATGGCAAATCTAAATCATCACATTGCATGCAATATAATAAACTTCATCTTTATATTTTAAAAATGCCGTTTAAGGGTACTTTTCTTTAAAAAAATCAAAAAAGAGTACCGTTAAACGGCAATTAATTTTACAGCTGATTTTTATCTTAAAACTTTTTCAAGCGACTTTTTATGCAAACTCGCAACTTTTTCAAGGGACTTTTCATATAAACTTGCAACTTTTTCAAGCGACTTTTTTATTTTTCCCCATCCTGAAAGTCTTGTCAGTCATCACAATCATAAGTGTGAAAAAGAAAAGTAAAAACACAGGCATTATCTTAAACGAAAGCGTGCTTCCGAGCACACCGAAAAGCGGAGGCATAAATGTAGAACCAACATATGCGCTTGCCATTTGAATTCCGATTATCGCGCCGGAGTTTTCTGCCCCGAAATTGTCGGGTGTCGCATGAATAATGCAAGGATAAATCGGCGCACAACCGAGCCCTATTACAAGGAATCCCACAAAAGCCACAATGTAAGAATCCGTGGGAACAAAGAGCGCCATAACCCCGCAAAACAAAATTATTGTACCTATCAAAATCATCTTGCGATCACCGAGTTTTGCCAAAAATCCGCTCACAAACCTTCCCGCCGTAATTCCTATGTAAAAAAGTGCGGCAAAGCTTGCGGCCGTCTCTTCCGCTATTTGTTTCACCTCAACAAAATAGGTGCTTACCCATTGCATTGTGGTGGCCTCTGCGGCTGAATACGCAAAAAATCCCAAAAGAAGAAAAGGCACTCCTTTTATCTTTAAAACTTCCGGTAAACTTAAGGCTTTCCCCGTATTGTTGCCGAGACTTGCCTTATTTTCCTTCCAAACGGGAAGAGTCACAAGCAAAAGAATCGCAATCAAAAGCTGTATAGCCCCCACAATACGATAACCCGCATTCCACTTGAAGTTTGTCAAAGCGTAACTCATTATAAAAGGGCTCGCAATCGTCCCCACTCCCCAAAAGGAATGAAGCCAGCTCATATGCTTTGCCTTATAGTGAAGCGCAATATAATTATTGAGTGCGGCGTCAATCGCACCGGCACCGAGTCCGTAAGGCACCGCAAAAATTATAAGCATCCAAAATTTTGTCGAAAACGAAAATCCGAACAGAGCGATTACCGTCAAAAAAACGCTTGTCACGGTCACTCTGCCCGTGCCCATTTTGTGGGTGAGTTTATCGGAAAAAAGGCTTGAAACAATCGTTCCTCCCGAAATTATCATTGTGACGATTCCCATATAAGACACGGGAACATTCATTTCCGTATGCATAACCGGCCAGGCGGAACCGAGAAGCGAATCCGGAAGCCCAAGGCTTATAAACGCAATATAGATCAACGCAAGCAAAAACATGTACATTTTATTTTCCCAACTTACATATCAAAATTTATTACTGCTTACTTATTTCAAAAATCTTATTCCTCATCTCAGCCTCAATCTTTGCGAGCTCCGCTTCCGCATTCTTTCGTTTTTCGCGTCCCTCGTTCTGGATCTTCATCACCTCGTCAAAGGTTTCGATAAG
Source organism: uncultured Lachnospiraceae bacterium (assembly GCA_964653855.1). Lineage (GTDB taxonomy): Bacteria > Bacillota > Clostridia > Lachnospirales > Lachnospiraceae > RGIG3528. The sequence continues at coordinate 8,580 of CAZZFV010000036.1, read as the reverse complement.
AGTCTTGTTTGTGTTTTGAAGCGTTTCGATATCCACAATTCCGCGCTCGGAAGCTTTCGCCGTCTCAACCGTTGCCATCTTAAGCGTTTCGGCATTCTTTTTGAGAAGCGCGTTTGTCATATCTGTTACGTCCTTTTGGGCCTTTGCGGCCTCAGTCGAATGATTAAGCCCTATTGCCATCACCATTTGGTTCTTCCAAAGCGGAATGGTATTCACAAGCGTCGATTGGATTTTTTCGGACATGATTGTGTCGTTGTTCTGAATCATACGAAGCTGCGGTGCCATTTGAATCGAAACCGTGCGTGAAAGCTCAAGATCGTATATCTTTTTCTCAAAACGATTGCACATTTCGGCATAATCACGCGCTTTTTGCGTATCTTCGGGAAGTCCCGACTTTTCGGCGCGTGAAAGAAGTTCGGGAAGCTCAACGTTCTTTGCTTCTTCCAGCTTCTTTTTGCCTGCCATTATATACATGGAAAGCTCTTTAAAATAATTTAAATTAAGTTCATACATCTTGTCATACATCGCAATGTCTTTTAAAAGCGTCACCTGATGCTGTTCAAGCACATCGCAGATTTTATTGACATTCACTTCCGCCTTGTCATACTTTGCTTTTAACGTGGCAAGCTTATTTCTGCTTTTCTTAAAAAATCCGAAAAGCCCGCGTGATTCTTCCGCCTCCCCGAATTCCGCAAGCTCTGCTGTCACGCTTGACAGCATATCGCCCATTTCACCCAAATCCTTTGTGCGGATATTTTGGAGCGCGTTTTCCGAAAAATCGGCAATCTTCTTTTGGCTTCCGGCTCCGTATTGCAAGATCATCTGAGTATTGTGAAGGTCGATTTGTGCGGCAAAATCATCCACCATTTTCTGCTCTTCGGGTGTCAAAACAATCTCTGCGTTCTTTGCCGTATCTTCATTCACTGCCTCAATTTTTGTATTTCCGTCCGAATTTCCCGAAAAAGGGTCGAACGTAAGTGTAGGCGCTTCTTTCAGCATTTCATCCAAATTGTCGTTCATATTTTTTGTCCTCCCGAATTATTTTTTTCAAAATCCCTGTTTATGAGTCCTTCTTTCGAAAGCATTGTCTTTAACACTTCCGCATCCGTTGTCACATCATAAACCTTGTCTCTCATCAAACTGTTTTGAAGCTCGGTGAAGGCTTCGTTTATCGTGTCAAGAGTGCCTTCGATTTGCTTTTTCGCATTTTCAACGTCCGCTCCCGGCTCCTTTATATCGTCAAATTCCGAATAAGCTTCCACAAGCTTCAAAGTCGTAGGCAAATAATAATTCATAAGCTTATGAATTTTTCCCATTTTTTCGGGATGCACCTTCACATACGCAAAAATTTCACGCAATAAATTTTCAAGCCTGTAAAGCTTTTCCGAAATCACTTCGCCTTCAATCAAATCGTTTAAATCGCGAAGTTTCTTTATGCATTCGTTTCCTTCCGCCATCATTTCGTCAAACTCTTTGTTTTCGGAATCCGTCAAATTGTCGGAACCTGCGGAATTTGCACTGTTCTCCGAATCACTTTTCCCGGATTTTCCCGTATCTGTGCCGGCTTTTGACGATTTATCGGTTTTTTTGTTCTTTTCCGCCTCTGACGCCCGCCTTGATTCTTCCGAATCAAGATATGTTTGATACATTTTGTCCGTAAGAATCAAACACGTTTTTTGTTTGTCCAAATGACCTTCCGGGTAAATTCCCAGTTCAAGCATCTTTTGAATATCTTTTGTGATATATTTTTTGGATTTTCCCGTTGCCAGAGACAAAGAGTCGAGCGTCACATACTCATCGTCATCCGCAAGTGCAGCATAGCGGACAGCCCTGTTTGTGCGATTTAAAATATGGCTTCCCCTATGTATCAAGCTTCCGAAAAGGCATGCAAAAAATGCGGGAAGAATCATCATTCCGGCCGCAAATGTTCCCATCACCGCCGCGGATGAAAGCGCGGAAAGCCCGATAAGTGTTGTCGTTCCGAGCCCTATTCCGCCAAAAATATTGCAAAGAATCGCACCCGTCACACCGATTTTTTTAACGCACTTATTCTCTTCCCGAACTTTGGGATAATAAATGCCGTTACCCGTTATATTTATGTCGGATGCAGCTTGAGCTCCCGGATTCCCGCTTCTCGGTCTCCCGTTATAACTTCTGCCGTTATAGTGTCTTCCGTTATAATACCTGCCGTTATAAGATCCGGAATTGTAGTGTCCGCCGTCATTATATCCGGCATTATGATGCTTGCCGCCGTAATGCCGACCGTTATGATGTCTTCCCGTGTCAAAAGCCCCGTTTATCGCATCGTTCACCGCATCTCCGAAGCCGTTTACCGCATCACCCACTCCGTCGATTGCGTCTTCCACGCCATCAATCGCGTCACGTACCGTGCCCTTTATAAAATCATTGATGCTTCCGAAATCTCCGTGCGAGATCGCATCCCCGATTGAATCTTTTAAATTTTCTCCAAAATCATTCCAATTTTTGTTGTACTTGTTTTGGTCTTTCATTTTGTATCTCTTGCTTCCTTTACACAGATAAATTTATTATCACACATAAGAAGCACAATCGCAAGAGATAGTTTTCGATAAAAAAATAGGAAGCACAGGCAAAATGCCATTGTGCTCCTTCATCTTTTTTCACCATATTTTTTATATAAAACAAAGGCTGCGAACAATCGCAGCCGTAATACTCACAATTCCGTCCTCAAATTTCATCATACCACTCCGCCAAAACTTGCATAGTTTTTTTCAATGTATCTATTCTGACGGAAAATCCGACGTCATACCTACTCCCCGCTTCCCAATCTGAAATAATATCGCTGTTTTTCCTGATATAATCGGGAATACAAAATTTTATCCCCAAACTTTCCGCATAAAGAGTCAGTGCTTTTATGTCATGCCTATACATGCTTCTGTTATCATAAATCGCCTCACTGTTATAGACCTGAATTTTAATCATTTTTTCGGAAGCCTGCTGTATATGATATGCGGCAACATTTTTAATACTATGATTTTTAGTCTTTTCATAGTATTCGATTGCCTGTCTTGCGGCAATCAAATCAGCCTTAATAAGGCCTTTGGTTAATTGCATTTTGTGCTCCTTCGATATATTTCAACCCCATTTTCTATGTCATCCATAACGGCGCCCGTATTTTTCGCAGGCTCAGAAAAATACAAAATATCATAATCCTGTTTAAAATTACCGCCATACAAAATAACATCCGTATGAAATTTATCATATTCCTTTGAGCGCAAATATTTTGCTTTGCTCATTTTTCCGAATACGGCAATATCGATATCCGACTCATTTTTACAACGTTCTTCCGTTGCCGACCCGAACAAAACAACCCTGTCAATGTTCTCCGTCTCCGACGCAAGCTTCACTATATTAAGAATATAATCAAGCTTAATATCTGCCACGTATTTGCCCGAAGCCAATTGTACAAGCTTACACATTTTACGCTCCTTTCTTCTGTCTATCGGTTTATTCTACCACACAGTTACTGAAATTATCAACTTTTTCCTTTCCTATATTTGCCGTATCAAAAAACTTCAAAACAAAATAAAAAAACAATCTCTTAAATTCGTGCAACAACCTCCTCAGGCATCAATGCAAGAACCTTACTTTTGACAAAATCCTTTATGTTTCTCGTAATAATATAATCAGCATGAATATTCTCGGCGGTTGCGCATTGAACAGCATCCTCAAAATCATTCCATTTCATATCCACCGCCTTTTGTATAATCGAAGAACTTAAATCCGCAAACTCAAAAATCAATTTCAATTTAACAAATACTTCGGCTATGGAATCGGGACTTAATTCGTTTCTCATGACATACATCATATTCGCAAAGCTGAGTGCGGAAACATATCCTTTTGCCTTTCCCGTTTCGCACATTTTCCAAACAACAGATGACATTTCAACAAATTCTTGTCTGTCGCATAAAACATCCAAAAGTATATTTGTATCAATCAACAAAACCATACTTTCCCCTCAGGCTTTCCGATTTTATTTTATCAATATCCGTATCTTGCTTTAAAATTCCCGTAAGCGAATCCGTCAAATAAGACACAACACTGTCTTTCGGAACAAATCTTCCCACTTCCTTACCGTTTTTTGTCACAATAATTTCCTGACCCGACATCACAAGATTCAAATATCTTCCAAAATTATTTTGCATTTCTGTTGCGGTAACGGTTGCAGCAATCATACCGGTCCTCCTTTTTTATTTTAGCTAATTTTATTATATATATTTTTAGCTATTTTGTCAATTTTTAACAATATAAATCATGCATGTCATTACTTATTTATATTTTTGCATATTTTTCATCTTGTTATTGACATCGTGATATCATTATGATATCATCACCATATCAGCTGATGGGTAACTATATAAATTCAAACTCGCTGTCGGATACGGTGGCGCAAACAAAACCTACATTTGCCCTTAAAGGAGGTCACACATGCAAGAAAAAACACTTGTAAAAAACAAAAACGGATTACCCATGATGTTTCTCTTTATTTTCCTTTACATTGCCGCAATTGCGGGATTTATCGCAAACGGAATCAAGCTTGACGGCGGAAACTACGGCATAATCAACATTGTTCTCATGGTCATTTCCGTGCTTTACACATTCACCGGTTGGATTTTGTTCTTCGGTCTCAAAGTTTTAAAGCCTCAGGAAGCACTTGTCCTCACACTCTTCGGTCAATATGTGGGCACACTTAAAGATGCCGGATTTTATTTTGTAAATCCCTTTTGCTCGGCAATTAATCCCGCTGCCGCAACAAAACTCAGCCAGAGCGGTGATGTAACGGAAAACAACAAGCCTTTGAGCATCACGGGAAACGGCGGAATCACGCTCGGCACTTCCGCTCCCGCATCCACAGAAGGCAAAAAAATATCGCTAAAAATCATGACTCTCAACAACGCACGTCAAAAGGTGAACGACTGCCTCGGAAATCCCATTGAAATCGGAATCGCCGTTATGTGGAAAGTTACCGATACCGCAAAGGCCGTGTTTAACGTCGACAATTACAAGGAATACCTTTCGCTTCAATGTGACAGCGCTCTTCGCCACATTGTAAAAATTTATCCTTACGACGTTGCCGAAAACATCGACACAACGGGCGACGGACTTGCGGATGACGGAAGTTTGCGCGGTTCGAGCGAAATCGTTGCCGAAAGAATCAGAAAAGAAATTCAAAACAAGGTGGAAAACGCAGGCCTCGAAATCCTGGAAGCAAGAATCACCTACCTTGCATATGCTCCCGAAATTGCCGCCGTAATGCTTCAACGCCAGCAGGCTTCGGCCGTTGTCGACGCACGCAAAATGATTGTCGACGGTGCCGTCGGAATGGTTGAAATGGCGCTTGAAAAGCTGTCCGAAAAGCATGTTGTGGAGCTTGACGAAGAAAGAAAAGCCGCCATGGTATCAAATCTGCTTGTCGTCCTCTGCGGAAACAAAGATACCCAGCCCATTGTAAACTCGGGAAGTTTGTATTGATTTATGGGTGAATCGGGAAAGAAACAGGTTCCGCTCCGGTTATCGGAAAAACTTTATGACGCAATCGCAGCCTGGGCCGAGGACGATTTCCGTTCCGTAAACGGACAGATAGAATATTTGCTCACCGAATGCGTTCGTCAGCGCAAAAAGAACGGTGCTCCCGCTCCGAAGGAGCTCGATATCCCGCCGGAACTTGATATAAAATAGCATCGAAAAAAATTTAATCCGATATCTTAAAACAATATTCATTAAAAAAATGAAGGTACCGTGTTTAATTTACGGAACCTTCATTTTTTAATGACTTTTCAGAACAGGTCATCCCCCACAATTACATTCTGAACAACACCGGAATACTTATGCTCGGTTTCGTCTCCATATGAATAAGTTGATTGATTTCCGAGAGTTAACAGACCCCCGGTAGTCCCCGTTGCGGTACGCCCGGACAAATAAAAAAAATTTTCACTTTTTCTATACATTAAAAAATGCCGTTCCTGCTTCGGAACGGCATAATTTTTTAGCTTTAAATTACAATATAATTTTTTTAATTTACGGAATTACAGCATTGCACCGAAATCGGCAACGATTGCCTGACCGGTGATTGCTCTCGACTCATCGCTTGCAAAGAAAAGAATCGCATTTGCGACATCTTCCGCCTTGCACGACTGTGTCTTCAAATTGCTGTGTGTTGCCATTGCTCCGATCATATCGGGATCGAGGCTTGCGGGATTTGTGCCCATTGTCATCGGTGTAATGATATTTCCGGGGCAAATTGCATTGCAACGAATGCCTGCCTGCTGAAAACGAAGTGCCGTATGCTTTGTAATACCGACAATGGCCGCCTTTGAAGCAACATAAGCTGCGCCGCCGCATCCCTTAACGCCTGCGATTGAAGCAACGTTTACGATCGATGCGCCCGTTTGCATTTTCTGTGCTGCGGCACGCATGCAGCGCATCGTTCCCTTTTCGTTTGTTTCAACGATTCTGTCAAGGTCATCATCCAAAAATCTGTCGATGGGCTTAAGTCCCTCTTCAAGAATTCCTGCATTGTTTACCAAAATATCTATTTTTCCGTATTTTTCAATAACAAGATCGACAAGACGCTCGGGATCGCCCTTCTTAGAGATATCCGTCGAAACGGCATAAACTTCACCGCCGTTTGCCTTAATCTCATCCGCAACCTTCTTAAGTGCTTCTTCTCTTCTTGCCGTAATTACAACCGTTGCGCCCTCAGCCGCAAAAAGCTTTGCCGTAGCCTCGCCTACGCCCGAGTTTCCTCCTGTGATAATTGCTACCTTTCCCTTTAATCTGTCCATCTAAAAAACCTCCTTTAAAATAAGGCAATATGTCCGCATTGCAAACATTGCCGCATGTGAAAGTCACCTATCTCCCATATTCGTAAGCTTATGACTTCCGGATTTAAGCGCATGTGACTTCCGGCGCAAGATTGTGAAACAATTCACATTCTGCCCGGATATCGTTATATCACTTTAATTTGCGTGGGTCAAGTTATTTCTCTAATGGCAATCGACACCTTACCTGCTGCATCAATTTCCCTTACTCCGTCATGTCGACAAAGAACACTCCGTCGTCATTAATCTTCAGCCTCAGCGTTTTTATGTATTTATCAAAAAACATTTTCTTTTCGTTTTTGTTTGCCTCAACCTTCGCCGACCAGTAAACCTGTTCGAGAAGTGCCTGCGCATTGGTTCCCACAATCTCAGGCAAACGTTTTTCAAGTTCCTTTCGCAAAACCACTTTCTTTATGTCATTGGCGTTTCCCGTATAAAAATCATCGATTGCGCAATGATAGATATTGTGCATATTCAGCATATCCTTTATCGTGTGGCTGCATTTTTCATATTCATAAAGGACAATAAACCTTGCCTCGGGTAACGACGATATCACCGCCCAGAAGTCCGAATCGCTCGAGCAAAGCACAAAGGAATCCACATGTTCCTCATAATAAGCCTTACTTATCCCCATAGCCATCCTGATATCCACAAGCGATTTTGTGTCCATCACGCGCTCCACTTCCACGTGTTCCACGGGAATATGCGTAAACTTGCTCAAAATATCCCACGCGCATGTCGTGTGAACGTCGTCATACAAAACCATGCCGTCAACTTTCGCAAGCTCATCCTTGTCAAGGTTTCTCAAAACTCCCGCAAGCTTATAAACGTCGCAATTTTCGCAATCCACAAAAAACTTTACTTTTTTTGCCGCATCGATATATTCATAAATATTTTGCTTGGTGTCCTCGGCAGCATCGTGAAATTTTGTTTTATCAACAAATGTATCCTTATGCTGCACATAAATGAGGCTGATAAACTTGCCGTCGGAACTTAAAATATTTCCGTAGTCCCCCGGCTGCCAATGCATATACATATGAAAAGGATAGCGATTGATATTTGCCATGTACTTTTCGAATTCCTGCTTAAGAACTCCCGATTTCCAATATTTCGGAACAACAAAAACGTCTTTGATGTATTCATAATTCAGCCAGTCGGGAAAAAATGTGCGGCAAGCCTCAATATTATCCGCAATAAGCTTGTTAAAATGCTCCGAATACTTGTCGGCACGCGTATTTGTGAGAATCACGGGCACTTCCCATTTAATAAGCTTATTTATCTCATCCTTTTTAAAATACTCCATCCGGTCGATATTTCCGAAATTATATTTGATATCGTCGTCAACCTTCTTAAAATGCATCATAAGAGAAGTGCGAAGTCGGCACAAATACCTTATGATCGAAGCCTCTTTGCTTACTTTGCACGACTCAAGTATTTCATTATTGTTTTCTCCGTAACGGCTTTCGAGCGTATCCTCCTCCATCCCGAGCATATACGCAATCACTGTGACCACGGATGTCGTTGCGACTGTCTTATATGTTTTTTCCGCTTCTTCGTCTTCCGTATTATCCGAGTTTTCCGGCTTTTCCGTCTTTACCGTATCCGAAGTTTCCGATATAGCCGCATCGATATTTGTTGATTCTGTATGCAAACCTACCTCAATTTCCGATAAATCCGCCAAATTAAATGTTTTCATCCCCATTTTGTCCTCCTCTCATAC